>NZ_JBFAKK010000001.1:0-975191 GCF_040655735.1 Phytomonospora sp. NPDC050363 | reverse complement strand
CCCTCAACACCGCCATCTGGCACAACTGGAACACAGGCGCACCCGTCAAACGCTCCCTCATCGCCTACGACCATTAACCCATCAACGATCTAGGGCGTGTCCTGGTGGTCTTGTGGGTGCGAGTCCGCCGCAGCCCCGCAGTGATCACCCGGACACGGCCTAAGGCGCGGTCACGAAGTCGATGAGCTCCTCGACCCGCCCCACCAGCGCCGCCTCCAGATCACGGTAATCGCGCACCGAACCCAAAATCCGCCCCCACGCCTCCCCGGTGTCCACCCGCCACCCCAGCGCCTCGACCACCCCCTCCTTCCACGGCACACCACGCGGCACCACCGGCCACGCCCCGATCCCCACCGCCGAAGGACGCACCGCCTCCCACACGTCCACGAACGGATGACCGCACACCAAGACGTGCTCGCCCGTGACGCGCTGGGCGATGCGGGTCTCCTTCGAGCCGGGCACGAGGTGGTCGACGAGGACCCCCAGGCGCCGGCCGGGTCCGGGTGCGAACTCGGCGACGACGGCCTCGAGATCGTCGATGCCTTCAAGGAATTCCACCGCCACACCTTCGACGCGCAGGTCGTGGCCCCACACGCGCTCGACGAGGGCGGCGTCGTGAACGCCTTCGACATAGATGCGGCTGGCCATGGCGGTCTTGGCCCGCAGCCCGGCCACGGCGGTGGACCCCGAGGCGCTGATCAGCCTCGACGGGCCGGCCACCGCCGGGCGCTTCAAGGTGACCGTCTCACCGTCGATGAGGAACGCGGCGGGCAGCAGCGGGAACACGCGCCGGCGTCCGTGGCGGTCTTCGAGAGTCACTGAATCCTTGCCGCACTCCACCACCGCGCCGCAGAACCCGCTGGCCGGGTCTTCGGCCACGACCTCGCCCGTCGCCTCGATCACGGGCACCTCACGCCGTGCGGGGCCGCGCCCACCGCCGGCCAGAACGTCCTCGCCGTAACGCATCGGCCCAGTGTCGCAAACCTTCTCGCCCGTCGACTGTGCGGTGCCCGCGGTGACACACTCGTCCACATCAGACGAAAGGAGCACCCCGGTGCGCCACTCAAGACTCCTCACCGCCATGGCCGCGGCGGCCTTACTCGCCTCGGCCGTCCCCTCCTCGGCGGCACAGGCCGAACCCGACACCACCCCCTACTACTGGTCCCTCGACGCCCCCGGAGCCACCCTGTCGGCCCTGGCCGACGCCGGCCTCGACATCGCCCACACCGAACCCGACGGGACGGCCGTGGTCATCGCCGACGCGGCCACCGCGCGCGACCTCAAAGCCGACGGCCACGACCTGACCTACCTCGACAGCGTCCACAAGCCCGTCCCACCGGGCGTCCAGGCCGCCGACACCTACTACGGCGGCTACCACACCGTCACCGCGCACACCGCTCACCTCACCCAGGTCGCGACCGCCTACCCGGCACTGGCGACGGTCTACGACATCGGCGACTCCTGGCGCAAGACCCAGGGCCTGGGCGGGCACGACATCAAGGCGATCTGCATCACCAAGAAGCAGGCCGGCGACTGTTCCCTGGCACCGCAGTCGACCAAGCCCCGCTTCTCGATGATCGCCCAGATTCACGCGCGCGAACTGTCCACCGGCGAGGTCGCCTGGAAGTTCATCGACCACCTCACCACCGGATACGGCTCCAACAGCCGCGTGACGGCCCTGCTGGACACCACCGAGATCTGGATCGTGCCCATCGCCAACCCCGACGGCGTCGACATCGTCGCCTCCGGCGGCGACCGGCCCAAACTCCAGCGCAAGAACGCCCACACCGGCGGCGGCTGCACCGGCACCTCCATCGGCGTCGACCTCAACCGCAACTCCACCTTCAAGTGGGGCGGCGGGGGAGCCTCCACCAGCCCCTGCGCCGAGACCTACCGCGGCGCCTCGGCCGGCTCCGAGCCCGAAGTCCGCGCCCTTGAGGCGTTCTTCCGCGCCATCCACCCCGACCAGCGCGGCACCGGCGACACCACCCCGGCCCCCTCCGGCGCCCGCGACGTCATGATCACCCTCCACTCCTATGGCGGATACGTCGTCATCCCCTGGGGCTGGACGGCAAGCGACGCCCCCAACGACGCCGCACTGCGCGCCCTGGGCGAGGACATGGCCGACTCCAACGGCTACTACGTCGGCAACGGACCCGAAACCGTCGGCTACACCTCGTCCGGCGTCACCGACGACTACACCTACGGCGCCCTGGGCGTGGCCAGCTACACCTACGAGATGGGCGCCGACTTCGGCACCTGCGGCGGCTTCACCCCCGCCTACAGCTGCGTCAACTCCCAAATCTGGCCCGGCAACCGCGACGCCCTGCTCACCGGCGCCGAAGCCGCCGACAGCCCCTACATCTAGACACCCACCGGCCTGCCCGCCGCACCCACCGGCGGGCAGGCACAATTCACACCGTGACCGCGTCCCCAGCCCCCTCCCGGCTCCTGCTGACCGGACTGGCCTCCTGGCTCGCCTTCGCCGTCATCGCCCCACCACTGGCCGGCGCGGGCATGCCCAACCCGCCCGTCCTGGCCCGCGACACCACACCCGGTCACCCCGTCACCCTCACCACCGGCGACGGCATCGGCGACTGGATCGCCTTCTACGCCGACCTGCTCCCCGTCACCATCGCCTGCGGCGTCCTGGCCCTCATCGCCGCCACCGGCCTGACCGCCGCCCACACCCTCACCGGCAAGATCGCCGGACCCCTGTTCTTCCCCCTGGCCATGCTCTGGCCCGCCGGGCCTCTCACCGCCCTGCTCAACCCCGACCACCCCGCCTGGCCCACCGCCTACCTGCCCTCCGGTGCCCTGCTCGTCCTGCTCGCCTGCCAGTACGTCGCCGGCAACGCATACGTCCAGGCCGTCACCTACGCCAAGAAGCCCCCCACCGCGACAGCGGTGGAGGGCACGGCCTGACACAGGGGACAGGTCAGCCGGTCAACGGCTCACCGGGACGCTCACCGCGCACGTCGGCGTGCGCCGCGGGGACCGAACCCAGCCGCCCGGCCTGGAAGTCCTCGAACGCCGCGACGACCTCGGCCTTGGTGTTCATCACGAACGGCCCGTACATCGCGATCGGCTCCCTGATGGGACGCCCGCCCAGGATGTAGACCTCCAGCGCCGGATGCCGCGAGTCCTGTTCGGTGTTCGCGCCGACGGTGATGGACTCACCCGCACCGAACACCGCCAGCTGCCCCGAGCCGATCGGACGCTCCTGGGCCCCCACACTGCCCTCGCCGCCCAGCACGTAGACCAGCGCGTTGAAGTCGGCCCGCCACGGCAGCGTCAGCGACGCCCCCGGCGCGATCGTGGCGTGCACCAGCGTGATCGGCGTGTACGTCGACCCCGGACCGGCGTGCCCGTCGACCTCCCCGGCGATGACGCGCACCAGCGCACCCCCGTCGGGCGAGCTCAGCAGCGCCACCTTGTCACCGGTGATGTCCTGGTACCTCGGCGCGGCGAACTTCTCCGCCCGCGGCAGGTTCACCCACAACTGCAGCCCGTGGAACAGGCCACCGGAGGCCACCAGGTACTCCGGGGGAGTCTCGATGTGCAAGATCCCCGCGCCGGCGGTCATCCACTGCGTGTCGCCACCGCCGATGAGCCCACCGCCACCGTTGGAGTCGGAGTGCGCCATCTCCCCGTCGATCATGTAGGTGACCGTCTCGAACCCGCGGTGCGGATGCCACGCGGTCCCCTTCGGCTCGCCCGGGGCGTACTCGACCTCGCCCATCTGGTCCATGTGCACGAACGGGTCGAGCGCGCGCAGATCCACACCGGCGAAGGCCCGGCGCACCGGGAAGCCCTCGCCTTCGAAGCCCTTGGGCGCCGTTGTCACCGACACCACCGGGCGGGCCCGGTCGGCGGCGGGGTCGAGCGTCCTCACCCGGGGGAGGGCGAGGGGGTTCTTGGCGGTCACGGCCGGCATGACGATCCACCTCCACGAAATGTTGTTACGTCAGCAACTCTAGCAAAGGATGCTGACACGTCAACTATTCCCCGGATCCCCAAACCACCCACCCCCCACAACTAACCTCACCCACATGAGCAACCTCGACCAAAACCCCACCGAAACCACCTGCGGCGGAACACAACACACACCCACCACACCCACCCTCGAACTCATCCACGGCCACAACGTCGCCCTCGGCGGAACCCGCAACACCACCGTCCACCGCACCCTCCCCGACCGCACCCGCCGCATGATCGGCGCCTGGTGCTTCAACGACCACTACGGCCCACACCCCACCACCACACCCATGGACGTCCCACCCCACCCACACACCGGACTACAGACCATCTCCTGGCTCATCCAAGGAACCATCCACCACAACGACAGCGCCGACCACCACCAGACCTTCACCGCCGGCGAACTCGCCATCATGACCGCCGGCCACGGCATCTCCCACTCCGAACAGACCACCACCCCCCAAACCCCCACCACCGTCCACGGCTACCAACTCTGGACCGCACTCCCCGACAACACCCGCAACACCACCCCACGCTTCGACCACCACCCCGACCTCCCCACCGACGACACCACCACCCTCATCATCGGAACCCACAACGGCGCCACCAGCCCCGCACCCACCCACACCCCGCTCATCGCCCTCCAACTCACACTCCCACCCCACACCACCCACACCACCCCCCTCGAACCCGACTTCGAACACGGCATCACCACCGCCACCGGCCACGCCACCATCGAACACACACCCCTCCCACCCGGCCCCCTCCTCTACCTCGGCACCAACCGCACCCAACTCACCATCACCACCACCGACCAACCCACCACCCTCCTGCTCATCGGCGGCCAACCCTTCGAAGAACACATCGTCATGTGGTGGAACCTCATCGCCCGCGACCACGACGAAATCGCCACCGCCCGCACCCAATGGCAACAACACCACCCCCGCTTCGGCACCGTCACCGGCTACACAGGCCACGGCCACCGACTCCCCGCACCCCCCATGCCCACCACCCGACTCAAACCCCGCGGCCGCACCCGTTGATACCGTGAACCCCATGCCACTAGAGATCACCGAACACCACGTACCCACCGAAGGCGCCGAAGCCAAGGCCGGAGACACCGTCGCCGTCCACTACACCGGCACCCTCCAAGCCGACGGATCCCAGTTCGACAGCTCCGCCGGCGGCGCCCCCATCACCTTCACCCTCGGCGCCGGACAGGTCATCCAAGGCTGGGACCAAGGCCTGCTCGGCATGCGCCCCGGCGGCAAGCGCACCCTCGTCATCCCACCCGAACTCGGCTACGGCGACCAAGGCTTCCCCGGCGCCATCCCCCCCAGCTCCACCCTCGTCTTCGACGTCGAACTCGTCGCCATCAAATAGACCACCGCAACACAAAGGCCCGGCGGGAACACCCGCCGGGCCTTTAACATCCCCCCACTACCGCCAACCACCCTCATCCACCCCACCGGGCACCGAACCCGCCGGACCATACGGCTCCCGCGTGTACACGAAAGTCCCCAGATCCAGATGACGCACCACCCCATCCTCCCCACGAACCACCCGCAACACCTCACCGGCGTAATACCCGTCGAGTCCCGTCCACGTCCCATCGCCGTTCGGCCGGAACCGCGACCCGCGCCCTCGCCCACCCAACACCGACAACTCCAGCCACCCATCACGCAGCAAACGCACCGCCGAAGGCGACGCACCCCAATACCAAGGACCCGTCACCTCCAACAACGACACATCCACACCGGACTCCGGCGACCACTCACCCGGCACCGGCGGCTCCAACTCATCCAACGCCGACAGCAACAGACCCGCCACCCCAGCCTTCGGCGACATCGTGCAGTTCAACAACGCCACCGCGCCAGAACAACGCTCCCGGTCCACCACGATCCCCGACACGAACCCCGGCATCGAACCGCCATGCCCCACCCGCCGACGCCCACCCTCACGCCACACCTGCAAACCCAGCCCGTACCCCGACGTCCACACATCCCCATCGGCGACACCCACCGGCTCGCACATCTCCTCCAACGTCCCCGACGACAACACCTCACCGGTGTCACCACCCAAGAACGCCGCCCACCGCCCCAGATCACCCACCGTCGACCACAACTGACCCGCCGGCCCCATCGCCACCGTGTCCTGCACGACCTCCGGCAACACCACATCCGCCCACGGATGCACCGCCCACCCCCGCGCGTGCTCGCCCTCCGGCAGGGGAGTGGTCCGCGACATCCCCAACGGCCCCAACACCTCCGCCGTCAAGATCTCCGACCACGCCTTCCCCCGCACTCGCTCCACCAACTCGCCCAGCACCGCGTAACCCGGGTTCGAATAGTGGAAACCACGACCCGCCCGCGACACCACCGCACCCGCGGCCAACCGCTCATGCAGCTCGTCGCGGCCCACACCGGCAGAACGCTCCCACCACGGCCCCGGCAACTCCGCCACCACCCCGCCGGTGTGCGACAGCAGCTGAGCCACCGTCCGATCGCCGATCACCGAACCCGGCACATGCCTCTCCACGGGATCGGACAGATCCACCAGACCCTCATCACGCAACCGCATCACCAGCAGCGCCACGAAAGACTTCGTCAGCGACCCGATCCGATACTGCGTGTCCACACTGGGAACACCGCCCTCGACGCGACCCCGCACGCCCGACCACACCAGCTCGCCACCGCGTACCACTCCCGCCGCCAGCGACGGCATACGGCCCGCCGACTGTGCCTCGGCCACGATCTGCTCGAACCGCCGCGCGGTCGCGTCCAGCACACCCTCAGAAGACATGCGCACACCCTACCCGCGGTCCCCGCCCATCAACCGGCCCACGAATCCGTACGTGGGGTTGGCCCGAGCGGCGTCCCGCAGCTCCCGAGCCGTCGCCTTGATGTACCCCTGAGAAGCCGCCAGGGACCGATGCCCCAGCAACTCCATGATCTCGGTCGCCGAAGCACCCGACTGCCCCAGTTTCGTCGCGAACGTGTGCCGCAACGCGTGCACCAGCGCGCCACGCTCGACCCGGTCGTCGATCCCCGCCGAGCGATAGGACTGCTTGACCAGGTACTGCAACTGGTTGCGCGTCAGAGCTTCACCCGTGTGGTCCACCCACAGCGGTGAACGCCGGGGGAGCGGTGCCCGCTCACCGGGAAGCCGTCTCGCCCGCGTCACCAGGTACTCGGCGATCAGCCGCTCCAACGGCACGTCCACCGGCACCACACGGTCGGCATCACCCTTGCCCCCACGAACCACCAGCCGCTGCTCGCCTTCGGCGCCGGCCAGGTCGCCCGCAGACAGGCCGAGCAGTTCGGCCGTGCGCAGGCCGGTGAGCAGGAGGGTGGCCACGACCGCCAAGTCCCGTTCCAGCCAAGGATTGCGGGCCTTTCGGGCGCCGGCGGCGATGGCGGTGAGCAGCCTCTCGGCGGCGTCCTCGCCGCGAAGCGGCTTGGGGGAGCGGTCGGGCAGTTTCGGCCGGGCCACCCCTGACATCGGGTTCCCCTCGACGATGCCGTCCCCGACACAGAAGGCGAAGAAGGTGTTCCAGGTCGACCAGGCGCGGGCGATCGACGACTTCGCACGGGTGGCGGCGTAGTCGGCGAAGGCGCGGCGCAGGACCTTCGCGGTGAAGACCGAGCAGGGGAGTGCGGCGGATTCGAGGCCTTCGTGGCCGGCGACGAGCCTGGCGATCGCGGTGAGGTCGCGGCGGTAGGCGGCCACGGTGTGGGGGGAGTCCTTGCGCGGTGCGCGCGAGATGAAGAAGGCCTCCACCGCCGACTCGAATAGCATGCGTCCCTCCACAGGAGATGGTGACGAAGGCAAGGATGGGGGAAGGGTGTGACATTCGGGTCGGCGGGGGTGGGGGAGAGCACCGTTAGTGGCCGGCCGGAGTCCTCGGTGCGGACCCGGAGCTTCCTTGCGCCGCTCCTCGTTCGACGACAACAGCGGGGTCGCCCGGCCGACGAGTGACGAGTGATGCCCTCTCTCCTGGTTTCTACCTAGATTCCGCATAAGGATAGTTATGCGGAAATTACGGAGGCTTTCGGGCTCGGTGTCTGATTTGGGATGGCTTGAAGGGGAGTGCAGGGCGACAGGGTCGGTCGGGAGTCGCGCAGGGCGATTGCGTCGGAGGTCTGTCACCGCCCAGTCGTCGACCGCCGCGAGGCCCCGGAGTCGATGCCACCAAAGTGGATCTTCGGACGTGGATCGCGAAACCCATTCGAGTAGCCCGAGAAACGTCCCGCCGTCAGCACAGGGACTTTCGCGCGCCCGGCGCGCCACTGACACCTGTGGCTGCAGCGGACGTACGCTGTCGCATGCGCAAAGCGGGTGCACGAGGCCCTGGGTTCGAGTTGGGTTCAAGTGGCGGTCGAACCCCTTCCGGTCAACCTGAATTCGCGCTTGATAATCACCATTATGTCAATATGTAAAGTTCCGGCCCCTCCCCGGAACTACCCACCCTCCACGCGGCCGAGTTCGCCCTCGGTGTCCACGAACGCTCTAGCGACGAGACGCGCGACAATTACCGCGTGATCGTCTTCCGCGCGGTGGTCGAAGTCCCGTGGACGCCGCTCGAAGCCCGCCCACCGTGGCCGGTCACCGACATGCCACTCGGCTCATGGCTCACGCTCGGCCCGGACTGCCGCGACGGCGACTTCGGCCTCTTTCTCGCCATCCTCGCAGCCCCGCTCGACATCGCACCGTCCGCCGCTCCTGCGGAGATCGCCGCGGCCCTCCTTGCCGAAGAGTGTCTTCTCATCCCCGGCGGCATCCAGGTCCACGACGACTCGGCGGGTCAGTCGATCTCCCCCGGTTGCTGCTCCGGTCTCGAGGACTGGCGGGACTGGAAGTCGCTGCTTCAGGGAAATGAGCCTTGGCTGGGCCACGACCCCACACCCGAGTTCGCGTTCCTCGCCGGCCACTTCCGTCTCTGGCAGGACGGTGGCGCCGCTCGCGCGACCTCCTCGTGCGTCGACATCCCGCGAGCCGACCTGACCGCTCACCTGGCCGCCGTCCACAATGATCTCGCCGCCTTCCGTGACGCCTTCAGTACCTGGTCTCACCGGCACGTGCCGCCCGGTTTCGCCGCCGACCTCGCCACGGCCATCGGCACCGTCCTCGCCGTCCCCCGGTCATCCTCCTCGTGAGCACTTCACTCCCCCGACCATTGCCGCCCGATATGTCGGAATCTCTCTCATCTGCCCACCCCTGCCGCCTCTCCCCCATTCCGAGCCGTCCGATCCTCCCGGCTCTCCCCCGCCGGCCGGTACGTGAACCGCGCCATGAACAACTGCGTCACCGGCCCGATCCCCAATGCGTAGGCGACCGTGCCCACCCCGACGGTCCCGCCGAGCACCCACCCCACCACCAGCACCGTCAGCTCGATCACCGTCCTCGTCAGCCGAATCGACCGCCCGCTCCTCGCCGCCGCGCCCGTCATCAGTCCGTCCCTTGGCCCCGGCCCGAGCCGCGCCCCCACGTACACCGCGATCGACAACCCGTTCAGCACGATCCCGGCTACCAGCAACACCACCCGCCACGCCCACCCGCCGTCCGCGGGGATCAGCCAGAGTCCGACGTCGAAGGCCACCGCGAGCACGAGGATGTTGGCGACCGTGCCCAGTCGCGGCAGCTGCCGCAGCGGGATCCACAGCAGCAGTACGAGAGCGCCGATCAGGGCGCTCACCATGCCGAAGCTGAGCGGGACGTGCCGTTCGACGCCTTCGTTGAGCACGCTCCACGGGTTGAGCCCCAGGGAGGCGCGGATGGTCATGGCGGTGCTGATGCCGTAGAGCAGGAGACCGGCGAGGAGCTGGGTGATCCGCTTGGCGGGGTGGTGGGTCAGCGGTACGTACGCGACCGAGATCTTGGGGGCCATTGGACCGAGTCTGTAGGCTGATTGGCCTGGAATGCTTGGCCAATTCGAGGTGAGTGGCATGGTCGGTACGGGCGAACCGGTGATGGGCAGTCGACGTCTGGCGGGGCTGCTGGCGTCTCCGGAAGGGCCGGGTCCCGCCTATCGTCACTGGGCGGAGGCGATAGGCGCCTTGATCCTCGACGGCCGCGTCGGGCTGCATGTCCGCCTGCCCGCCGAGCGGGAGCTCGCCGCGGCTTTGGGGACGAGTCGTACGACGGTGACGGCGGTCTACGACCTGCTGCGCGCCAACGGGTTCGCTCGCAGCCGGCGCGGTGCCGGCACCTGGACGGCGCTGCCGGAGGGTCGGGCGCCTCGTGCCGTGCGGCGGCTGCTCGGCTCCGATGAGGCGGCGATCGATCTCGCGCGGGCCGCGCCGGGGATTCCCGAAGACGTCTTGGCCGAGGCGCTGGCGCTGGCGGGGCCTCGGCTGGCCGAGCACGCGCGGACCCCGGGTTACCATCCGTTCGGGCTTCCCGAGCTGCGCGCGCTCGTCGCCGAGCGTTTCACCGCACGGGGCCTGGCGACCACGCCGGAGCAGGTTCTGATCACCTCGGGCGCGCAGCACGCGCTGACCCTGGTGCTGGGCCTGCTGGCCGGGCCGGGTGACCGGGTGATGGTGGAGAACCCGTCGTACCCGAACGCGCTGGAGGCGATCCGGCGGGCGCGTCTGCGGACGGTTTCGGTGCCGGTGACCGACGAGGGCTGGGACGTCGAGATCGTCGAGTCGACCTTGCGTCAGGTGGTCCCGCAGTTGGCCTATCTGATCCCCGACTTCCACAACCCCACCGGGTGCCTGATGCCACCCGAGGAGCGGGCGAGGGTGCTGGCCGCGGCGGCCCGGTCGGGGACCTGGCTGGTGGTGGACGAGACGATGGCCGAGTTGGCGCTCGACGTGGCCGCTCCCCCGCCGATGGCCTCGATGGCGGGTGCGGGTCAGGTGGTGACGATCGGCTCGATGAGCAAGACGCACTGGGGTGGACTGCGCGTGGGGTGGGTGCGGGCTTCGGCGCGGCTGGTGCGGGAGCTGGCGGCGCAGCGGGTCGCGGTGGACATGGGCGGCTCGGTGCTGGATCAGTTGGTGGCGCTGGCGCTGCTGGAGCGTTCGGGCGGCTCGCTGGCCGAGCGCCTCTCGGTGCTGCGGGAGCGGCGGGCGGTTTTGATGGCGGCGCTGGGCGAGCAGGTGCCGGGGTGGACGTGGCGGGTGCCTCCGGGTGGGTTGTCGTTGTGGGTGGATGTGGGGGCGCCGGTGGCGTCGGTGCTGGCGGAGCGTGCTCTGGGGCGTGGGGTGCGCATCGAGAGCGGGGGCTGTTTCGGGACCGATCCGGGGGTGTTCGAGCAGCGTCTGCGAGTGCCGTTCAGTCTGCCTGGTGAGGTGTTGCGGGAGGCGGTGCAGCGTTTGGCGGGGGTTCTCGACGGTGGTGCGGTGGTCTCGGCGGCCGACCGGCGGGTGCACTGGATCGCGTGACCCTGTCAGGCCGGTGACGCCTCGGGTGAGACTGTGGATTCAGGTACGCCGGCGACGTCGCATGGGTGAGCGCGGGCGTGGCCCGGCGGCGGTGTCGCGGTCTAGTCGAACTGGAAGGACCGTTTCGCCAGTCCGTACCAGTATCCGTCCACGACGGCCCGTTGGCGCAGGGGTTTGTCGTCGCTGGCGCCGAGTGCGACGAAAAGGGGTGCGTAGTGCTCGGTGCGGGGGTGGGCGATGTGGGCGGCGGGTGCTTTGCGCTGGAAGTCGATGAGGGCGTCGATGTCGCGGGTGGTGACGGCCAGGTCGGTCCACTCGTCGAACTCCTTCGACCAGGCGGGCGCGTTGTCGCCGGCGTGGGGGTCGATCTCGCGGAGGTTGTGGGTGGTGAAGCCGCTGCCGATGATGAGTACGCCTTGGTCGCGCAGGGGCGCGAGTTTGCGGCCGAGGTCGAACAGTTCTTGCGGGTCGAGGGTGGGCATGGAGATCTGCAGCGTGGGGATGTCGGCGTCGGGGTACATCTCGACGAGGGGTACGTAGGCGCCGTGGTCGAGTCCGCGTTCGGGGTCTTGGTGGACGCGGCCGTCGAGGAGGCGGCCGATCTCGGTGGCGAGTGCGGGTGCGCCGGGTGGGGTGTAGGTGACGTCGTAGTAGTGCTGTGGGAAGCCCCAGAAGTCGTAGACGAGTGGGGTGGTGTGGGTGGCGCCGATGGTGAGGGGTGCGGCTTCCCAGTGGGCGGAGACGATGAGGATGGCGGTGGGGTGGGGTAGGTGGGTCGACCAGTCGGCGAGTTGGCGGGTCCAGGTGGGGTCGTCGGCGAGTGGGGGTGCGCCGTGGCTGAGGTAGAGGGCGGGTGTGCGCATGGGGTGCTCCGGGTTTTGTTGAGGGTTCAAGTGTGAGGTTAACGCGGTTTACTTGAGAGTTCAACTATTGGGTTAGGGTGGCGGTCATGGGTGATGTGCGGTGGCTCGACGAGGGCGAGCAGGAGTTGTGGCGGGCTTATCTGTGGAGTTCGCGCTTGCTGTTCGAGGAGCTCGATCGGCAGTTGCAGCGTGACGCGGGGATTCCGCACGCCTATTACATGATCTTGTCGGCGTTGTCGGAGGCTCCGGGGCGGGAGTTGACGATGACGGAGCTGGCGGGGACGGTGCGGGGTTCGGCGTCGCGGTTGTCGCACGCGGTGTCGCGTTTGGAGGAGTCGGGGTGGGTGTGCCGGGAGCGGCGTGCGGGTGATCGGCGCACGACGATGGCGCGGTTGACCGAGGAGGGGCTGGCGGTGGTGGTGGCGGCGGCTCCGGGGCATGTGGAGACGGTGCGGCGGTTGCTGTTCGACGCGCTGGAGGCCGGTGAGGTGGATCGGTTGCGGTCGGTGTTTCGTGGTGTGCTGCGGGGGCTCGATCCGGAGGCGGGAAGTGCGGCGGCGCGGTGGTCGGGTGCGGTGGAGGACTCCCCCGGTGGGGTTGCGCGGGAGTGATCGGGTCACGGTTTCGCGTCGGGGGCGAGGTCAGGATGGGCGTGGGGCCTTGGGTGCGATTGAATTCTTGGATGAGTGCCGTGACAGGTTGGAACGAGGTGTCGGCCGCCGCGGGTGTGGCCGGCGCCTGCTTCGTGTGCGAACTGGTGGCCGGTAACCCGGACTTCGCCCATCACGTGGCCTACCGGGACGCGGCCACCATCGTGTTCTTGAACCGCTTCCCCTGGTGTGAGGGGCATGTGCTGGTGGCGCCGGTGGCGCATCGCGAGCATGTGGTGTCGGACTTCTCGATGGAGGAGTTCGCCTCGTTGCAGCGGGTGCTGTACGCGGCGGGCCGTGCGCTGGGCGAGTACGTGGAGGCCGATGGCCTGCGGGTGTCGGTGACGGGCGCGGCGGGCCATGTCCACTGGCATGTCAAGCCGGGTGTCGCCGACGTCTCGGAGGGGCCGGTGGACGTCGACGACGCGGCGATGGCGTCGCTGGCGGCCAAGATGCGCTCGCGGATCAGGTGGTTGCTGGCGGCCGGGGGTGCCAGTGTGCCGGTAGTGCGGCGGTGATCACGTCGGGGAAGGCCAGGGCTCGCCAGTAGGCGACGGGGTCGGGCATGTCGGTGATGGTTGCCAGCCAGATGGTCATGGCCATGCCGTGGGTGGCCACGATCAGGTGGGCGGTGCCGGCGGTGGCCAGGTGGTCGGCGATCGCCGCGGCGAAGCGGGCGGCGACGTGGTCGCGGGGTTCCCATCCGGGGTGGGTGGTGCCGGCGAGGTAGGCGGCGGCCAGGGTGCGGTGGGTGTGGCCGTCGCGGGCCCGGGGGCGGTGGACTTCGCCGAAGCGGGCGTCTGCGGTTATGGGGCCGGTGGTGAGTTCGCGCAGGGTCTCGATGGCCTTGGCCTCGTCGCTGGCGACGTGGTGGCGCGGCCCTGAGGGGAGGGCGAGTGCGGCGGCCTGTGTGCGGGCGTGGTCGGTGAGGTGCCATTGGGCGGGGTCGGTGGTGGGGTCGACGTGGGGCATGGCGTGGCGGATGAGCGTGACGGTGGGCATGGGGTGATTATGGTGGCGCGCATGTCGAGGGTGGTGTTGGTGGCCGGTGCGCCGGGTTCGGGGAAGACGACGTTGTCGCGTCGGCTGGCGGGTGATCTGGGGTGGGTGTTGCTGGCCAAGGACGCGTTGAAGGAGACGATCGCCGACGCGGTGGGCGTGTCGGGTGTGGGTGAGAGCGGGCGGGTGGGGCTGGCGGCGGTGCGGGTGTTGTATTCGGTGGCGTCGCAGTTGGCCGGGCGTGGGGTGCCGGTGGTGGTGGAGTCGGCGTTTCACGCCGGGCGGGCGAGGGCTGATTTGGCGCCGTTGCTGGCGGTGGCGGCGGGTGTGGTGGTGGAGTGCGTGGCGCCGGTGGAGGTGTGCGCGCAGCGGTATGCCGCGCGGGTGGCCGCCGGTGGGCGTCATCCTTGCCATTTCGATGCCGAGCGTCTGGCCGGGGGTGGGCCGGACTTCGCGGCGTACGGGCCGTTGGGTCTGGCCGTGCCGACGTTGCGTGTGGACACTGTGGACGGGTACGAACCGGGCTATGCGGAGGTTCTGGCGTTCGTGTCGGGCGGTGTCGTACCTTTGACGGCATGATTTCGCTGGGGCTGGCAGAGGAACTGACGCTGATCGCCTACGACGACGCCACCGGCCGCAATCGGGCCACGAGTCTGGAGCTGGGGGTGGCCGGGGCGCTGCTTTTGGAGCTGGCGCAGCGGGAGCGGATCGCACTGGAAGGCAAGAAAGTGGCCGTCGTCGACGCCTCGCCGATCGGGTACGCCTTCGCCGATGAGGCTTTGGCGGTCATCGGTGCCGACAAGCCGCGCAGCGCGCAGGCGTGGGTGAACAAACTGTCGAAGGGTCTGCTGCCGCGGGTGCGCGAAGGGCTGGTCGAGGCCGGTGTGCTGCGCGAGGAGAAGCACAAGTTCCTCGGTGTGATCCCCTACCGGTACTACCCGGCGGTGGACATGGCCGCCGAGAATCAAGCCCGTGAGCGGTTGACGCGGGCGGCGGGCAATGGGGTGGCCTCCGACGCGCGCACGGCGGCGCTGGCGGGGCTGGTGCGGGCGACGTCGCTGCACAAGGCCGCATTGCCGGGCATGAGCGGCAGCGCCGCCCGCAAGGCGATCAAGGCGGTCGCCGAGAACGGGTGGGCGAGCGAGGCGACGCGCAAGGCCATCGAGGCGACCCAGGCGGCGGTGATGGCCGCGGTGATGGCGTCGGTGACCGCCTCGGCGGCGGCGAGTTCAGGCGGCGGCTGAGTCGCGTCCGTCGAGGCGGGCGAAGACCTCCAGGGCGTCGAGGTCGCTGTAGCGGCCGCGCAGGTACTCATCGGTCCAGGCCTCGACGTCGCGGTAGCTGGATGCGGCGCGGACCTGCGCGCAGACGGCGTCGGCGTCCAGGGGCGTCCTGCGCAGGGTCACGCCCGGTCCCAGCAGTGCCCAGTAGGCGCCGGGCGGCCCATAGGGCATGCCGACGGCGCCGGGGTTGACGACCGTGCGGTTTGCCGCAAGTCGCACGAAGGGCATGTGCGTGTGGCCGCACACGATCGTGGTCACCGAGGCCGAAACGCCGGCCAGGACGTCGAGGTAGCGCCCGGGGCGTGAGTCGACCAGCAGCATCTCGGTGTCGTCGCGGGGTGTGGCGTGGCAGAACAGCACCTCCCCCAGTCCTTCGACGGGCAACGTGACCGTCGCCGGCCAGGAGTTCATCCACGCGCGGTGGTGCTCGCCCAGTCGCGCCGCCGCCCATGGGCTGATCGCGTCGGGGTAGGCGGTGGTGGTGTCGGGGTGCCAGTCGGCCAGTTCGCGGTCGGCGTTGCCGCGGACGCAGGTGACGCGCTCGCCGAGGGCGGCAAGCCGGTCGAGGACTTCGGTCGGCTGGGGCCCGGCGGCGACGTCGCCGGTCACGACGATGTGGTCGGCTGCTGTGACGTCGGGTTCGGCGAGGACGGCGTCGAGGGCGGGGAGGACCCCGTGGATGTCGGACAGCACGGCGATGGTCATGCCGGCGAGCCTGCCCGGTGGAGGCTCGCCGCGGCGAGGGCGTTCGCGGTGGGCGAACGCGTGGTCAGGCGGTGGCGGGTCCGGTGGCGGTGTCCTCGCCGGGGATGAGGATCCACAGGGCCAGGTAGAGCAGGACCTGGGTGCCCGGCAGGAGGAGTGAGGCGATCGCCAGGACCCGCACGGTGGTGGGGCTCATGCCGAAGCGGTCGGCGAGTGCGGCGCAGACGCCGGCGATGACGCGGCCTCCTGCGGGGCGGGTGAGGTTGTTCATGGCTGCTCCCTTGTCGGCGGTTGTGTCTTCCATGGTGTCCGGCGTGGGGGCGGGGCGCGTCGTGCTGCGGGTGGGCGCTTCCCTGATCGTTCCCCGAGGCGGGTGTCCCTAGGGGGTGGTCCAGGAGGCGAGCGTGTAGCGGGGGTCGGGGCGCCGGGTGTGCTGTCCGGGGAGGGCGGCCAGGGCGGCAAGGGCGGCGCCCCGACCCGGGTGGTCCAGGAGGCGAGCGTGTAGCGGGGGTCGGGGCGCCGGGTGTGCTGTCCGGGGAGGGCGGCCAGGGCGGCAAGGGCGGCGCCGACGGCCTCGGCGGGCAGGTCGCCCATCCAGGCGAAGCGGCGGCCGTCGCGCAGGTGGGCGATGAGGGTGGCGGGGGTGCGGCCTTGGCCGGTGCCGGTGAAGGTGGTCGTGGCCGCCTCGGTCAGGCCGAGGGCGGCGCAG
The DNA here is from genome assembly GCF_040655735.1 of Phytomonospora sp. NPDC050363. NCBI lineage: Bacteria > Bacillati > Actinomycetota > Actinomycetes > Micromonosporales > Micromonosporaceae > Phytomonospora > Phytomonospora sp. NPDC050363. The sequence continues at coordinate 958,613 of NZ_JBFAKK010000001.1, read as the reverse complement.
TGGCGGCCGAGGTGGGCGTGGTCGTCTGCGGCGCGGGAGTCGGCGCCCGCGGCGCGGCGCAGATCGCGCAGGATGATGTCGAGGTCGCTGCCGGTGTCGTGGGCGGCGGCCTTGTCGACGGTGGTGGCGAACACCCCGCCGGGCGCCAGGACCCGGGCGGCCTCGGCGCAGACGGCCTCGGCGGTGGCGTGTGGCAGCAGGTGCAGCAGCCACACGCAGATCACCGCCGGTACCGACGCGTCGCGAAACGGCAGGGCGAGCGCGTCGGCGCGTACGGCGCGGCCGGGCAGGCGGGTGTGGGCGGCGGTGAGCATGCCGGTGGAGGCGTCGGCGACCAGGACGGGACGGCCGGGGGTGGTCAGGGCGGCGGCGACGATGCCGGTGCCGCCGCCGATGTCGATGACGGGTCCTTGTTCGCCGATGAGGCCGGCGATGGCTGCGGCGGCTTGCTCGGCGCGTTGTGGGCCGCCTCGGGTGGCGTCGTAGACGGCGGCTTCGGTGTCGTAGTCGAGCATGGGTTTATTGTCGTGCCCCGCAGGAGGTGGGCGGGTTAGGGTCTGGCCCATGATCGAACACCAGTACCCTCCACCTTTGCAGCCAGGCGACAAGATCGCCGTGATCTCGGCGGGGGCGGGCCTTCCGGGCGTTCTGCCGCTCCCCTTCGATCTGGGACTGGAGCGGCTGCGCGCGTTCGGGCTGGAGCCGGTGGAGTACCCCACGACTCGTGTCATGGGCAGTGACCCCCGTGACCGGGCGCGTGATGTCAACGCCGCCTTCGCGGACCCCGACATCAAGGGCGTGATCGCCAGCATCGGCGGTGACGACCAGATCACCGTGACCGGGCACCTCGACGCAGGTGTCATCGCGGCCAATCCCAAGCGCTTCTTCGGCTACAGCGACAACACCAACCTCCTCGACTTCGTGTGGCGGCAGGGGATCGTGGCCTTCCACGGGGGTTCGGTGATGGTGGAGTTCGGGCGGCCGATGGCCATGCACCCGGTCAGCGAGTCCTCGTTGCGCGCGGCGATGTTCTCCACCGGTGAGTTCACGCTGACCGAGCCGGAGACCTACAACGACGTCAGCCGCGACTGGGCCGACCCGGGCACCTTCGAGCTCGAACCGCACAGCGAGGCGGCCGAGCCGTGGCAGTGGCACCACGCCGACCGCGTCGTCGAAGGAGTCACCTGGGGCGGGTGCCTGGAGATCCTCGAGATGATGCTGGCCGCCGGCCGGGTCGACGACGGCGCCTTCGGCGACGGCGGGGTGCTGCTGGTGGAGACCAGTGAGGAGATGCCCGAGGCCGAACACGTTTACCGCATGATGCGCAACATCGGCGAGCGCGGTCTTCTCGCCCGCTTCGACGCCGTGCTGCACGGCCGGGCCCGGGCGTGGTCGTTCGAGGCCCCCAACGACGTCGAGGCCAAGCGTGTCTACCAGGCCGAGCAGGCCGAGGCGGTGTTGCGCGCGGTCGGGCAGTACCGGCCGGGTGCGCTGGTGGTCAGCGGTGTCGACTTCGGTCACACCGACCCGCAGCTGGTGCTCCCCTACGGTGGACGGGTGCGTGTGGACGGTCCGGCCCGCACGATCACCGCGACGTACTAGACGGAGGTTCGAGGATGGGGTTCGCCGAGGTGGCCGACGGGGTGCACGTGTGGCGCTACCCCGTCCTCGATGTCAACTGCACGCTGATCACCGGTGGTGCGCGCGCGTTGCTGGTCGACACGCTGTCGGGGCCCTCGCAGGCGCGTGAGCTGGCCGCCGGGGTGCGCGCGGTGACGTCGCTGCCGGTGGCGGTGGTCAACACCCACGCGCACTTCGATCACTGCTTCGGCAACGCCGTGATGCGCGATGAGCTGGGTGTGGCCGACTTCTACGCCCACCGCAGTGTCGCGGCGGTCCTCAATGGTGACGTCGGTGGCCTGATCGAGCGGATCGTGGCCGCCTACGGGCACCTCGACGCGGTCATGGCCGCCGAGCTGCCGGGTATCGAACCGTGTGCCCCGAACCGTTTCGTCACCGGTGAGACGACACTCGACCTCGGCGGACGCGAGGTGCGGTTGCGGCACGTGGGGCACGCCCACAGTCCCGGCGACGTCGTGGTCGTCACCGATGGTGTCGTGGTGGCCGGCGACATCGTCGAGGAGGGCGCCGAACCGCAGACCGGCGACGCCGACCTCGTTGGGTGGGTGGCGGCCCTGGCGGCGCTGGCGCCGGACCTGTCGGGCAGCATCGTGGTGCCCGGGCACGGGGCTCTCGTCGACGCCGCGTTCGTCGCCGCGCAGGCCCGTCAGCTCGCCGACCGGAAGGAACACTCGTGACCACTGTGGCCCTCAACAACGGCTCGCGCATGCCCCAGCTCGGGTTGGGCACGTCTCGTGCCGGCGACGACGACTCGCTCGAGTCGACGATCGCCACGGCCATCGAGTACGGCTACCGGCTCATCGACACCGCCACCGTCTACGGCAACGAGACCGGTGTCGGGCGCGGCATCCGCGCCTCGGGCGTCGAGCGGGGTGAACTGTTCGTGACCACCAAGGTCTGGAACGACTCCCACGGCCGCGACAAGACCCTGGCCGCCTTCGACGCGTCGCTGGAGCGCCTGGGCCTCGACTACGTCGACCTGTACCTGATCCACTGGCCGGTGCCCTCCGGTGACGCCTACGTCGAGACGTGGCGGACGCTTGAGGAGATCGCCGCGAGCGGCCGCGCGAAGGCCATCGGCGTGTCGAACTTCCAGATCCCTCACCTCGAACGCCTCGCCGAACAGACCCAGACGGTCCCGGCGGTCAACCAGATCGAACTCCACCCGTGGCTCACGCAGACCGCACTGCGCGCCCACCACGCCCAGGCCGGCATCGTCACCCAGGCGTGGAGCCCTCTCGACAAGGCCCGCGGCCTGATGAGCGACGCCACCCTCGCCGGCCTCGCCGAACGCCACGAACGCACCATCGGCCAGATCATCCTGCGCTGGCACGTCCAGTCCGGCCACGCCCTGATCCCCAAGACCGTCACACCTTCACGCATGCGCGCCAACCTCGACGTGTTCGAGTTCAGCCTCACCGAGGCCGACATGGCCCTCATCGACGGCATGAACGCCGACCTGCGTCACGGACCGGACCCCGACGTCCACGCTTGATGGCATCCTGGCCTTTGACGATCATCGACGAACCAAGGGGTCAGCAGTGGACGTACCCGGCATCACCTTGAACAACGGCACCCGCATGCCCCAGCTCGGCTTCGGTGTGTGGCAGGTCGGCGACGACGAGGCCACCACGGCCGTGACCGCCGCCTTGAACGCCGGATACCGCAGCATCGACACCGCCGCGGGCTACCACAACGAACCCGGCGTCGGGCGAGCGCTGGCCGCCGCCGGCCTCGACCGGGGCGAACTGTTCATCACCACCAAGCTCGCCAACCCCGACCAGGGCCGCGACAAGGCCCTTGCCGCCTTCGACGCGTCTTTGGCCAAGCTCGGCCTCGACTATGTCGACCTGTACCTCATCCACTGGCCCATCCCCGCCAAGGACCTCTACGTCGAGACGTGGAAGGCCTTCGAGGAGATCGCCGCGAGCGGCCGCGCGAAGGCCATCGGCGTGTCGAACTTCCAGGTACCCCACCTCGAACGCCTCGCCGAACAGACCCAGACCGTGCCCGCGGTCAACCAGATCGAACTCCACCCGCAGTTGTCGCAAAGCCGGCTGCGCGCCTACCACGCCGAACACGGCATCGCCACCGAGGCGTGGAGCCCCCTGGGGCAAGGCGGGGACCTCCTGGCCGACCCGACCCTGACCGAGATCGCCGCGAAGCACGGCAAGACCGTCGCCCAGGTCGTCTTGCGCTGGCACATCACCCTGGGAAACGTCGCCATCCCCAAGTCGGTCACCCCCTCGCGCATCACCGAGAACATCGACGTCTTCGACTTCGAACTCGACACCGCCGACACCCAGGCCATCACCGCCCTCGACAGCGGCCGCCGCCTGGGACCCGACCCCGACACCTTCGGGAAGTGACCACCCGGCGGGCGGCGGAGAAGAAAAAGGACTCCGCCGCCTGTCGATCCCGCCGCCCCCGGCACGTCAACCCTGTGACAGCCACCCCAGGCGCACACGAGGAGACGACACCGTGAAGTACGCACTGCTCATCTACGACAACGAGAAGAACTGGGCCCTGGCCGACGACGCCGCCCGCACCGAGGCCTACGCCCAGCACGGCCGCTTCACCGCCATGCTCGAAGAACGCGGCGCCGTCCGCGGCGGCGAGGAACTGGCACCCACCGACGCCGCCACCACCGTCCGCGACGACGGCGGCGGCGAGTTCATCCTCACCGACGGCCCCTACGCCGAGACCAGCGAACAACTCGGCGGGTTCTACCTCGTCGAGGCCGCCGACCTCGACGAGGCCATCGAGTACGCCAAGGCCCTGCCCGGCGCCGTCGTCGAAGTCCGCCCCGTCGTGGACCACCCCGCCCAATGACCCACCCGGCCGAGCAGGCGTACCGCGCGCACTACGGGCGCCTGCTCGCCCTCCTCGCCGGCGAGCACCGCTCCCTCGACGTGGCCGAAGAGGCCCTCGCCGACGCCTACGCCAAAGCCGTGGCAACCTGGCGCCCCGGCCACGCCCCCGACAACCCCGCCGCGTGGCTGCTGACCGTCGCCCGCCGCGCGGCCACCGACCGGTGGCGCCGGCAGGCCACCGCCATGCGCAAACTCCCCCTGCTCATCACCGACGACGACACCACCGCCCCCAGCGGCACCGGACCCGTCCCCGACGAACGCCTCCGCCTGATCTTCACCTGCTGCCACCCCGCCCTGGCACCCGCCGCGCGCGTGGCCCTCACCTTGCGCTACATCACCGGCCTGCGCACCCGCGAGATCGCCCGGCTGTTCCTGGTCACCGAGGCCACCATGGCCGCCCGCCTCACCCGCGCCAAGAAGAAGATCGCCACCGCCGGCGTCCCCTACCGCGTCCCGGCCGCCGCCGACCTCCACGAACGCCTCGACACCGTCCTGCACGTCGTCTACCTCGTGTTCACCGAAGGCTACAAAGCCACCGAAGGCGCCGCCCTGACCCGCGACGAACTCGCCGACGAGGCCATCCGCCTGGCCGCGGTCGTCGCCGAACTCATGCCCGGCGAGCGCGACGTGTCGGCCCTGCGCGCCCTGATGCTCCTCCAGCACGCCCGCCGCGACGCCCGCACCGACACCGACGGCGACCTCGTGCGCCTGTCCGAGCAGGACCGCTCGGCCTGGCACCGCCACGACATCGACGAAGGACTGAGGCTGCTGGCCCACGCCCGGCGCGGCACCGGCGAGAGCCGCTTCCTCATCGAAGCCCAGATCGCCGCCGCCCACGCCACCGCCGCCACGCCCGACGACACCGACTGGGACCGCATCAGCGCCCTCTACGCCCGCCTCGAACAGCGCACCGGCTCACCCGTGGTGCGCCTCAACCGCGCCGTGGCCGTCGCCGAGGCACAAGGACCCGCCGCCGGCCTGGCCCTCCTCGAAGGCCTCGACACCGCCCTGGCCGGGCACCACATGCTCCCCGCCGCGCGCGCCGAACTCCACACCCGCCTGGGGCAGCGCGCACAGGCCCACGCCGCCTACACCGCCGCGATCGCGCTCGCCGGGACCGACACCGAACGCCGCTGGCTGGCCTCCCGCCGCGAGGCCGTCTCCTAGGACCGGTGCGCGCTGCCCCAGTCCCACAGGCCCTGCAGCACCGGACCGAGACGCCGGCCGCTGTCGGTGAGGGCGTAGGACACCCGCACCGGGAACCCCGCCGTCACCTCACGGACCACCACGCCGGTGCTCTCCAAGTGCCGCAGCCGTTCGGTGAGGACCTTGTCGGACAAGGCCGGCAACGCCCGGGCCAGCTGGCTGTAGCCGCGCTCGCCGCCGAGGAGTTCGCGCAGCACGAGGGTGGTCCAGCGACCCGACAGCGCGTTCATGGCGATCTCGACGGGGCAGTCGATCGCCGGGGCGTTCACCTTCGCCAGAGCGTGCGGGGGAAGACCGGGGGCGTGGGTTTCGGTTTGGTGAGCCACGAGCGCGTCTCCTAGCGTCGGCGGGGCAGGCCACGTCCATGACACCAGACCGGAGAACTCCCGATGAGCATGCCCCTCGCACGGCGAGCCGCCGACGTCCCGGCGGTCTTCGCCGCCCGCTTCAACCACGGCGACCCCGCCGCCGTGGCCGAGGTCTACGAACAGACCGCCGTCCTCGTCGGCGCCGACGGTGCCCCCGCGACCGGTGAGGGCCTGGCGGCCGTCCTGGCCGGGCACCTGGCACTGGGTGAGCCGATCGCGGTGACACCGCGCAAGGTGTTCGAGGCCGGGGATCTGGCGCTGCTGATCGTCGACTGGGTCATCGGCGACGAGAAGGTGCGCGGTACGGCCACCGACGTGGCCAGGCGCGGCGCCGACGGGAACTGGAGGTACGTCATCGACAACCCCTTCGGTGCTGCCTAACAGCCCCGCGCGGTGGACACGCGCCCACCGCGCGGGGAAGGTCTAGGCGACGCGGGCCGCGCCGAGCAGGTGGGAGCTGGCACCCAGCAGGGACGCCTCGCGTTCGAAGTCGCGCAGCCCCGACATGAGCCGGACGCGGGAGGAGTCGTCGTCCAGGAGCGCCGCGAGGGTGTCGGGCAGCCAGGCGGCCCCTTCGACGGCATAGACCTCGGCGGCCATCCCGGCGGCGGCGAACTCCTCGGCGACCTGCTCGGGGCGGTGGGTATAGGCGGTGGTGAACACGTCTCGCAGGCCGTTCTCGCGCGGCCGCAGCTCACCGGTGGCGGCGACGTGGTCGAGCAGGCCGGTGGCCCCCTCCCGCTGGAACAGGTCCCAGCGCAGCGCGTCGAGCCAGGGCGCGAAGCGGCCGATCACGGCCGCGGCGACCAGCCCGCCCGGACGCACGGCACGGCGGGCCTCGGCCAGGGCCGCCACACGCTCGGCGGTGGTCTGCAGGTGGTAGAGCGGACCCATGAGCAACACGACGTCGAAGGACGCCTCGGCCACGGGCAGGTCGCGGGCATCGCCGATACGGGCGTCCACGCCGGGCAGCTTCGCGGCGATGGCGACCTGCGAGGCGACGGGGTCGATGAGGGTGACGGCGTGCCCGTCGGCGGCCAGCCAGCCCGAATGGATACCGGTACCGCCACCGACGTCGAGGACGGAAGCGGGTTCGGGGCCGATGAGGCGGCGCAGGATGTCCTGGGTGCGCAGGAACTCCAGACGGCCGGTGGCCGAAGCGGTCAGGCGCGTGACCTCACCGCCCCGGTCGTAGTATTCGAGGACTTCGGGAGCCAGGGTCGATTCGTTCATGGCCCATGATGTTCACCCCCGGCACTCGCCCGCACCGGGTTTTTCGGCGAGCGCGGTTCAGCCGAACCAGTGGGCGCGGTCGATGGCATGGACGGCCAGGATCGCCGAGCCGTCGGGGACGTCGGCGGCGTGGAGGAAACCGGCGCGTTCCAGAGCCCGCCGCGCGGGGCGGTTACCGGCGGCCGGAAGCGCGGTGACGTAGGCGGCGCCGGGGTGGGCGGGCAGGACGACCTGACGCAGGTACGCCCAGAGGAAGGTCGCGCCCAGGCCGCGCGAGACCACGTCGGCGTCGGCGAGATAGAAGGTGACCGACACCGACCCGGCCAGGGCCGCCACGCCCGCCAGTCGCGGGTCGCCCGCGCCGAGCAGTTCGGCGTAGCCGACGGCGCGCCCGTCGGCCACGACGATGTGCTCCTCGGCGTCTTCGGTGGGCTCATCGCAGATCCAGGGCGCGATGTGCGGGGCGGCGCGCCAGGCGAGCAGGTCGGCGCGGTCGCCGGCACCGGCCGGGCGGAACGTGAACGACACACTGGGGATGGTGTCGACGATGGGGACCTGGCGCGCCACGGCCGCCGGACGGCAGATGCGCCCGGCCCGCGGGGCGCTCACCCACTGGTAGGAGTCGTGCTCGGCGTCGACGAGGTCGACGGCCACGTCGGCGGGGACCTCGGCGTAGAAGCGCGCCCAGTTGCCCGACAGGTCGACCGGGTGGATGTCCACGCCGCCGATGCCGGCCTCCTCGGCCAGCTCGCGCAGCGCGGCCGGCTCGACGGCCTCGCCGGGCTGGCGGGCACCGGCCGGCGGAGTCCACGCCCACGGCCCGTCGAAGTCGGGGCCCTGATGAGCGCGGTGCAGCAGGAGGTAGTCGAACTCGCCGGCACCGGCGGGGCGGCGCACGGCGATGGTGGCGCCGTGCGGCTCGTTGGCGGCGATCTCGAGGCCGTCCCAGGTGGTCCGCGCGGCGGTCGTCATCGGCCAACCCTATGCGAACCGGTCAGTGGCGCCGCCCACACCCCTTTGCGGTTCGTACTGCGAACCAATATGGTTCGCAGTACGAACAACAGACTTTTGAAGAGGTGTACACCCATGACCAAGACCGTCGCCGTCATCGGCGGAGGCTACGGCGGATCGGCACTCGCCAAAGCCCTCGACGAGCACGCCCACGTCGTCCTCATCGACCCCAAGGACGCCTTCGTCCACTCCGCGGGCTCCCTGCGCGCCCTCGTGCGCCCCGACTGGGCACCGAACATGTTCTTCCCCTTCGACACTCTCCTCACCCACGGCCGCCTCATCCGGCAACGCGCCGCCTCGGTCGACCCCGCCGGCGTCACCCTGGCCACCGGCGAACGGGTCGAGGCCGACTACATCGTCCTGGCCAGCGGCTCGGGCTACCCCTACCCCGCAAAGATGGACACCGACGACCACCGCGAAGCGCTCGCCCGGCTGCGCGACACACACGGCGAACTCGACACCGCCGCGCGCGTGCTCATCGTCGGAGCCGGCCCCGTCGGACTCGAACTCGCCGGTGAGATCAAGGCCGTGTGGCCGGGCAAGAGCGTGGCCCTGATCGACCCTGCCGAGACCTTGCTGCCGGCCTTCGACGAGCGCCTGCGCGAGGACCTGCACCACCAGCTCGGCGAACTGGGCATCGAAGTCCTCCTCGGCCACTCCCTGAGCGAGGAGCCGCCGGTCGAGCCCGGCCGGGCCTCGACCTTCACCGTCGCCACCAGCGGCGGACAGCTCACCGCCGACATCTGGTTTCGTGCCCACGGCGTGGCCGTCAACGGCGACTACCTCGCCGACGGGCGCCTGACCGCGCGCAACGCCGCCGGGCAGGTCGCGGTCACCGAGCACCTCAATGTCGAAGGCCACGACAAGGTCTACGCCCTGGGCGACATCACCGACCTCGCCGAGGCGAAGATGGCCGGCTACGCGATGCAGCACGCCGAGGTCGTCGCCGCCAACATCCGCGCCGGTCTCGACGGCGCCGCCCCCGAGGCGGTCTACCGGCCCTCACCGATCCCGTCGGTGCTGCTGCCGCTGGGGCCGAAGGCCGGGGTGGGTCAGTTCCCCTCACCGGACGGGCCGGTGCTCCTCGACGCGGCGACCGTCAGCGCCTACAAGGGGGCAGACCTGTTCACCGGTCGCTTCGCCGAACTGTTCGGCGTCGAGGGCTAGGCGTATCGGCGATGCCGGGGCGGCTGCTCGTCGAGTTCGAGGAACACCACCGGGACCTCGTTGTCGCGCACCACGCGGCCCAGCAGCGCCGCCAGCCGCTCCCGCTCGTCCTCGGCGAGCCCGGCCGACAGCGCGTCGACGCGGCGGCAGGTCTCGGCGTAGAAGTCCTCGGCGAGCACCGCGCCCTCGGGGGTCAGCGCGACCCGCACCGCGCGGCCGTCGCGGGGGTCCGGCTCGCGGCGCACCAGGCCGAGCTTGGCGGTGCGGTCGACCAGGCCCGTCAGGCTCGACTTGGCAAGGCCCAGCATCGCGCTGAGCTCGCTCATCCCGAACGGCTGGGCCATCAGCACGCACAGCAGCTGCCCCTGCTGGGAGGTGATGCCGTATTCGCGGCCCGACTCGGCGTAGACGGCGTTGACCAGGAACGTCGAGCGCACCAGCGCGGTGACCACGCCCATCGTCTCCGCATCGCCGCCGCCGCTCATGCGGCCAGAATAGCGCGCGTTGATTCGCTGACCGAACTAACGTGAAACCGAATCGAAAGGAAGCCCCATGACCCGCGGCGCATTGTTCGGGATCGGCGTCTCGACGGCCGTGACCGAGGCCGAGACGACCATCGGGCATGTCGCCGAGGCCGACCGGCTCGGTCTCGACCTGTTCACCGTCTCCGACCACCCCTACTTCGCCGACCGCCTCGACGCCTACTCCATCGTCGGCTTCGCCCTGGGCGCCACCTCGCGCATCAGCGGCCTGGTCAGCGTCACCAACCTGCCCAGCCGCCCGGCGCCGATGCTGGCCCGCTCGGTGTCGTCCCTGTCGGCCTTGAGCGGCGGGCGCGTCGTGCTGGGCATGGGCGCCGGCGGACTGTGGGACGACATCGCACGCCTCGGCGTGGAGAAGCTGACACCGGGCGCGGCCGTGGCCGCCTTCGAAGAGGCCGTCACCCTCATCCGCGCGCTGACCGGCGGCGGGCGGCCGGTCACCTTCGACGGCGAGCACTACCGCGTCACCGACCTCGAACCCTCACCAGCGCCGACGCCGCCGATCTGGACCGGCTCGGTCGGGCCGAAGTCGCTGGCGGCCACCGGCAGGGTCGCCGACGGGTGGATCCCCGGGCACGCCGCCGACTGGCTCAGCTCCCGTTATCACCAGTCGCGTCCGGTCATCGACGCCGCCGCCGTCGCCGCCGGGCGCGTCCCCGGCGACATCGCCACCGTCTACAACATGCCCGGTGAGATCACCGCCAAGCCGCGGGCGCGGACCAGGGGCGACGACGGGCGCTGGATCGGCGGCTCGGCCGGACAGTGGGCCGAGGAGCTCACCGGCGCTGTCGTCGAGCACGGCGCGGCGGGGTTCGTGTACTTCCCCGCCGGGGCGACCCCGCCCGGCACGGCCCTGGCGCGCTGGGCGGGCGAGGTCGTGCCCGCCGTGCGCGAAGCGCTCTCAGCCCAGAAATGACAGCCGGACAGTGCGCTGGGGGTTGTCGCCGTTGGTGTCGACGAGCACCACCGACTGCCAGGTCCCCAGCGCGATGCGCCCGGCGACCACCGGCAGGGTCGCGTGCGGGGAGATGAAGGCCGGCACGACGTGGTCGCGGCCGTGGCCGGGACTGCCGTGGCGGTGGCGCCAGCGGTCGTCGGTGGGCAGCAGGTCCTCCAGGGCGGTCAGGAGGTCGTCGTCGCTGTGCGCGCCGGTCTCCATGATCGCCACGCCCGCCGTGGCGTGCGGGACGAAGATGTTGAGCAGCCCGTCGCGCCCGGGTGCCTTGTCGTTGAGGAAGGCGGCGCACTCGACGGTGATGTCGTGGGCGACCGGTGACGTGCCCGTGGTGACGCCGATGGTGATGGTGGTGAACATGCGCCCCTCCGGTCAGCCAGGTCGAGCCACGCCGAGGGCCGACAGTACCAAAACGGGGATGTCGGCGTGCTCGTAAACGCCGTTGCCGCGCAGACCGGGTCCGCGGCCGGCGATCCACGCGGTGCGCTCCAGGTCGGAATCGCCACCGTGCCCGCCGCCGTCGACGTGCCCGTGATCGGTGACCGCCAGGACCGTCCAGGTCTCCTCGGCGTAGTGCGCACGCCCCTCGATCGCGGCCAGGACCTGCCCGACGCGCGCGTCGGTCTCCTCGATCTGGGCGTCGTACTCCGGGCCGGTCCCGACATGGTGGCCGACCTCGTCGACGGCGCCGAAGTAGACGAAGGCGACGTCGACGTCGGTGCCGGCCAGGACCTCGCAGGCGTGGTCGGCGGCGGCCTGGTCGGTGAACGGGTCACCACCGGCGGGCTCACCGGGACGCGGGTCGGGCACGAAGGACAGCTCGGGGCGAAAGATCGGGCCACCGGAGTCGCCGGTCAGCAGCGGCGGCCAGGCCGCCACGGCGTAGGAGGTCAGCCCGGCGGCGGTCGCCCGGGCCAGGAAGCACGGGTGGGACGCCAGGCGGTGACCGCTCAGGTCGTTGCCGAGGATGCCGTGCTCGTCGGCGTGGACGCCGGTGGCGATCGTCGCCCAGCACGGCCCCGAGATGGTCGGATTGACGTCGCGGATGCGGGTGGGCGCCAAGAACCCGGCCGCGGCGATCGCATCGAGGTGCGGGGTCTTCGCCGACCGCAGCCGATCGAAGCGAATACCGTCGAGTCCGAACACGAGTACCCGTGCGTTCATGCTTGCTCCCGGGGGATGAGGCGTGGCGCGAACGATCTTCGCACGACCGGCGGGCATGGTCCAGACCACTTTCGTCGACGTCGAGCGCGGCCATCGCACCCCCGACGAGCTGAACGCGCTTCGCTGACTGTCGCCGGTGGAGATGGTGCGCCTGCCCGAAACCACCTGACCCCGGCGGCCGCCGCGCGTCGGAACACACGGCGGCCGCCCATGGATCACTACTTGCCGTCGTCGCCGGCGGCCTCCAGCGCCGCCGTCGCGGCACGCTCGCGCAACTCGGCGGTCACCGCGCGCTCCAGCAGGGCCGCGGCCTCCACCTTGGCGACCTCAAGACGCTCACGGTGATCGTCGAGACGGTCTTCGAGCTGCTGCGCCCGGCGCAGATGCCCGGCGACCTCGGTCCGCGCACGGCCCGCCTCGGCCTCGGCCTCGGCGACACGCGCATCGGCGGCAGAGCGCGCCGCGTCCAGCTCACGCTGATGAGCCGCGCGCGACTCCTCTGCCTCATGCTGTCGGGACTCCTCGGCTTCGGCGAGCGCGGTGCGCGCGCGTTCGGCGTCCTGCCGGGCGGCGGCGGCCTGGCCGACGGCCTCGTCGGCGCGGGTCGCCGCGCGCTCGGCGGCGGTGGCGGCCATGTCGCGTTCGGTCTGCGCGGCGACGACCGCTCGTGCGGCGGCGGCACGGGCGGTCTCGGCCAGGTCGGCGGCGCTGACGGCCTCGTCGCGCTCGCGGGCCGCCACGGCGGCCAGTTCCCGGTCACGTGCTGCGGCCGTCTCGGCCTCGGCGGCGCGAGCTTCGGCCAGTTCGGCCTGCTGTTCGGCGGCCTCGCGTTCGGACGTGGCGCGTTGAGCCTGGTCGGCGGCGGTGCCGGCGGCGCTGCGAGCCGCGTCGAGTTCGGCGCGCAGGGTGGATAGTTCCTCGGCGTGTTCTCTGGCCAGTCGGGTGGCCTCGGCCTGGGCGTCGCGCAGGCGCCGGAAGGCGTCTTCGCGGTCGGTCTTGGCGGTGGCGACCTGCGCGGCCGCCTCAGCGGTGACCGCGCTGATCTTGGCCTCGACCCCGGCGGGGCTCATCTCGTCGGCCAGAACGCGGGCGAGGGGCTCGATCGCCTGCGCCAGGCCGGATTCCATGCGGTCGTAGAGGTCCTCGGCCCGTGCGAGGGCACCCTCTAGCCCGGGTGCGGCCCGCCGAAGATCCCGGTCACGTTTCGCCGCGCCCTGGCAGGTGCCTTCGGGGCAGTACTGCCGGGGACGCCCGCGGCCGGCGCGCTGCGGGACGATCGCGCCGCAGTGCTTGCAGAGAATGTCGGTTTTCACCGGCTCAGCCTAGCAGAATTATTGAATTACTGGAAAAGCTAAATCAAAAATACTTAATGGGCGTGTCGGGGTTCTGGTGTGTAACTCACGGGAATGAAGATTCCCGCAAGTAATAGTGGAGGGATCGACCGACCGCAGCCCTGGAGAAGCGATCAGGGAGCGAGAGGCCGAAGAAAGAACCGGCCGGCCGGGCCGCGACCCCACGAGGAGCCGCGGCCCCGGGAAGCGCGGTCACGAAAAAGACCCCGACTGGAAGGCGACGGAACTTCGGCCGACCCGGTCGCCGGCGGCACCCGGAAACCGTTCGGAACCGTGCTCGGCCCATACCGCGAGCCGCGGTGGACCACTTTCGAGCCTCTATGGCGATCTGAGAGCGTTTAGCCTGGTCAAGCCGGTTGTGAAGCCACGATTCTCGGAGGCCGACCGTGTGACTGTGGAAAGGCAGCGATTATGGCAGTGGCGCACCCGAGTTGGCAGTGGATGTTGCAGCGCGGCCGTCGTCCGTGGCAGTGCCCAGTCAGCTGTCCGGTCCTGTTTCATCCGGCGAGGTCCCAGCTAACCCGGCGCATCCGTCGGTGTGTCTCAGCAAGTTGGCGCAGAGAATGCGGTGTGGGGTCAGGCGTGATCTTCGGGATAGGGGTATGGGCCTTCAATGGCTGGCCCGATGTGGTCGGGGATCATGGCGACGGCCAATGCGACGGCTTCTTCAGGGCTGGCGGTCTCCGCCAGGACCGGACCTCTCCAGGACGCCTTCAGCCGGTAGGGCCCTTTCCCGCGTGGTGCGGTCAGGGCGACCATGCCCGGGGAGAACGGGTAACCGGTCGTGGTGGAGAAGTGCAGCGTCCACATGCTCGTATACGGGTAGAGCTGCCGCAGTGTGGGTGCGGCGTGCGCAGCCTCGATCAAGGCACGGTGCTGAGGCCACTCGTCGGTGCCGGCCTCTCGCATTAGCATCGACTCCCATTGGACGTCGACCACCGCTGCCGGACCGCCGTGTTCGGCGGCTTCACCGCGGCGGGTCACCTTCACGAACGGCAGGGCCTGCCGGATCTCGGTCAGCGGCGTCCCGGCCCGCCACTCGTGCGCTACTCGTGCGACCTGGACGAGGTCGTCGGTCCAGCCGCCGCTGATCAGGCTGATGCCCATTCCCCAGCCGGTGGGGCACCAGATTCGTTTCAGCGCGGCGGCGCCGATGCCGAGTGCTTCTCGCCGGGGTGTGGTGCTTTCGACGGTGGCGTCGCTGATCGGGCTGCGCTCGTTCGCCCGCACATCGCCCAGCTCCAGACCGTGCTCGGCGGCGATCTTCCGCAGTGCGGCCGCAAGGCTTCCCAGCGCCGCGACATCGGGAAAGAGCTCGGCCGGATCCGGGTATGTGGTCATGGCAAGAAGTCTGCGATCCCAGCAGACGATGCGCCAACTAAAACGAGCCGCAACCGCCACCCCGGTGTCTGGCGAACCTGGCGCACCGCAGGTCAGAGTCTTGCCCCGCGGCCGGCCTATAGCCTCTGGCAGTGCCCACTTACCCCAGGCGCTACGGCCTGCTCCACATCCTCGCGCCAGGCGAGATGCACCCGGATGTGCCCGCCGAGTACTTCCTCGCCGCCGAAGCGCTCGGTCCCCGCTATCGGCCCTCGCTCATCGAGCTTCGGAGTCGAACCAAGAGCCATCCAATGATGGCGGTGTGGCCCGACCCGGCACTGACGCTCACCGGAGACCTTGCCGAGCTTGACGGCCTGGTCCTCGCGATGGTGACCCGGCAGGTCTGCTTTGAGTGCACCACCTGGTTCACCGTCGTGTACCCCGACAACAGCCTCGAACGGGGCGACGTTGCCCGCAAGACGCACTGCCCCGCCTGCGGCGCCCACGCCGACTCCGCACGACTGCACGTCTTGGACGTACTTCCGGGCTCGGTCGGCTCGATGTAATGTTTGCGGCGCTTGACCAGGTCTCGAAGGCCTCCGCGCTAAACCGGTCGACACTGACGCCCGCTCCGCCGCAAGATCACCCTGTGCGCCTCAACATCCGCCCCGCCACTCTGGTGGATTCCCTCCGCCTCCAGGCGCTTCAGCTCCTCGCGGGTGCGGCGTTCCGCACCGTCGGCATGTCCGAGATCGCCGACAACGCGCCGACCAGCGTCGCCGCCTTCGGCGACTACGCCGCCGCCGGCCGCTCGTGGGTCGCGGAGGAAGGCGACACCGTCGTCGCGTTCGTCCTGGTCGACGACCTCACGACCGCCGCGCACATCGAGCAGGTCAGCGTCGACCCCGCCCACGCCGGCCGGGGCATCGGAGCAGGCCTTCTCGACCATGTCCAGGTCTGGGCGACGGCGAGAGGCCACACCGCTCTCACGCTCACCACCTTCCGCGAGGTCCCGTGGAACGCCCCCTACTACGCCCGCCTGGGCTTCACCGAGATCACCGCCGACGACCCTGAAGCCCTCGCCCTGGCCAGGATCCTCGCCGATGAGGCCGTCTTCCTCGACCCGGCGACCCGCGTCGCGATGCGCCGCCCGGTCACCTCACGCCCCCGCCCTGTCCGCCCGCTTGGGCAGGCAGAACATCAGGCCCCACATCAACCCGAGGATCCCGCCCGCCCACCACAGCACGCCGACGAACGCCTCACGGTTGAGTCCGGCGTCGGCTGAGCCGCCGGTGACCGCGAAGAACACCACGGCGGTCAACGCGGTGCCCAGCGCGATGCCCAGGTGAATGGCGGTGTTGAACAAGCCCGAGGCCGAGCCGGCGTCCTCGTGGGAGACCCTGGCCAGCGACAGGTCGGCGAGCGGACCGGCGACCATGCCCAGGCCGAAGCCGATCAGGACCACCGGAGCCGTCATCGCCGGCAGCGACAGATCGGCCCGGTGCATGCCGACCTGGAGCCCGTAGGCGACCATCGCGGCGGTCGCGACGAGAACTCCGGCCTGCGGCAGACGGCGGGCGAAACGTCCGGCGGACTTCGCCGCGACCGTCGCGCCGCCCAGCTCCCCCACGGAGAGCAGCACGAAGGCCACGGCCGCCTCAAGCGGGCTCAGGCCCAGCCCGCGCTGCAGGTACAGCGTCCAGGTCATGAAGAACAGGCCGCACAACAGGCCGTGCAGCAGGTCCGCGGCCATGCCTCCGGAGAACTGCCTGACCCGAAAGAGGGACAAGGTCACCAGCGGGGCTTTGCCCTGCCTGCGCCGCTGCTGGCGCAGGAAGACACCGAGAACAAGGACCCCGGCGGCGAGCAGGGCGAAGCACCACAGCGGCCATCCGTGGGCATGGCCTTCGGTGAGCGGGAAGAGGATCAGCACGATGGCCAGGCCGGACAGCAGCATGCCGACCAGGTCGAGCCGGTCGGCCTCGCGGACGGCCGACTCGGGGATGAACCTGCGTCCCAGCAGAAGTACGGCGAGGCCGACGGGCACGTTGACCAGGAAGACCGGCCGCCAGGACAGCCCGAACAGGTCGGCCTGGGTGAGCACGCCGCCCAGGACCGGGCCCAGGACGTTGGCGATGGCCAGAACGGCCCCGTACAGGCCGAATGCCTTGCTGCGGTTCTGTCCTTCGAAGGTGACGTGCATGGTCGCCAGGACCTGCGGGATCATCAGGGCCACACCGACGCCTTGAACCAGGCGGGCGCCGATCAGCACCCCTGGGCCGGTGGCCAGGCCGCACAGTAGCGAGGCGGTGGTGAACACGACGGTGCCGATGAGCAGGATCCTGCGGCGGCCGTAGATGTCGCCGAGGCGCCCCCCGCTGATCAGCCCGACGGCGACGGGCAGTGAATAGGCGGTGGTCAGCCACTGCACCGCGACCGGTCCGGCACCGGTCGATTCCTGGATCGCCGGCAGGGCGGTCAAGACGACCGACTGGTCGAGCATGTTCATCAGCTCGGCGGTCAGCAGTACCAAGAGGGCGATCCGGGCCGCCAGGGCCATTTTCGAAGGGTGAGCTGCCGGTGGGACGGTGGGCTGCGGCTCGTTGCCGAGCGCGGAAGAAGACACGACAGGAACTCCTGATCCAAAGGAACCGGGAAAGCCCTGCCGACAGTCGCATCGGGGCCGCAGAACACGGCAAACCCGGGGCAGACGACAGAGCCGCACCCGGGAAAGCTACGAAAGGTGAGGCAACTCAGGCCAACGCGACGTCCGCCCCCGGACACGTGCGACAACTCAGCACGCGGGGAACACGGACGACTACCCGGCCTGGGAGATAGGACGTCACCTCGACATCGACGCAGACGGAACAAGAGCCGGTCACTGCCACCGGCACAGGAACTCGTCCACGATACGACACTCCCGGGTCCGGCCGCACCCCCGGGAAGTCGCATCGCGGGTGTCTCCGCTGGGAGTCACTCCGGTCGGCGACACTGGTGTGATGACCAGCGACGCCGACCGCTCCACGCCGGACCCCGACGACACCGACGGCCTCACCGTCGGCCGGGCCGCGAAGCTGGTCGGTGTGAGCGTCCGCACGCTGCATCACTGGGACGCCGTGGGACTCGTGCGGCCCAGCGGCCGCACCTGGGCCGGACACCGCGTCTACTCCGGCGACGACGTGGCCCGCGTCCACCGGGTACTGGTCTACCGGGAGCTGGGGTTCCCGCTGGCCCAGATCACCCGGATCCTCGACGACCCCGCCACCGACGCAGGCGCTCACCTGCGCAGGCAGCGCGGCGAGCTCGTCGAGCGGATCGAGCGCCTGCGCCGGATGGTCGGCGCGGTCGACCGGATGCTGGAGGCGTCGACGACGGGAATGCGGCTGAGTCCTCGGCAGCAGGTCGAGATCTTCGGCGACGACTGGCGGCCGGAGTGGGTGGACGAGGCCGAGCAGCGCTGGGGGCGCACGGCCCAGTGGGCGCAGTACTCGCAGCGGGCCGCCGAGCTGTCGCCCGCGGACTGGGAGAAGGTCGCCGCCCAGACCGACGCGCTGAACGCCGACCTCGCCGCGGCGATGCGTTCGGGCGTCGCGCCGGGTTCGGCGGAGGCGAACGCCCTCGCCGAACGGCACCGCGCGATGATGTCGACGTACTTCGACTGCACCCACGCGATGCAGGCGTGCCTCGGCCGGATGTTCGTCGAGGACCCCGGCTTCGCGGCGAACTACGACAAGGTCGCCGCCGGCCTGGCGCCGTGGCTGCGCGACGTGGTGTTCGCCAACGCCGCCGCCCACGGCGTCGACCCCGAAACGGCCACGTGGGAGTGACGCCCGCGTCACGTCCCCGGCGTCGCGACGCCGGGGCGAAGATCACGAAAGACGTTCAGGTAGCGTCGCTCGCATCATGCCGATCATGCCCCTCGCCGACCCGGGGACCCCCGACGCCCGCGGACCCGGCCGCTACCTCTGGTGGCTCGTCGTCCGACAGCCCCTGCGCGTCCTGCGCGGCTCCTTCTTCGGCACCGTCTGGATGGTCGGCCTCACCCTCCCGCCCTATCTGACCTCCCGCGCCATCGACGACGGCCTGCGCGCCCGCGACACCACCGCCCTGCTGTGGTGGACCGCCGCCATCGTCGCCGTCGGCGCCGCCAACGCCCTGCTCGGCATGATGCGCCACCGCACGATGACCTTCATCCGCCTCGACGCGTCCTTCCGCACCGTCCAGGTCGTCGTCCGCCACGCCACCCGCCTCGGCGCCGCACTCCCCCGCCGCATGTCCACCGGCGAGGTCATCGCCGTCGGCTCCACCGACGTCAACCGCATCGCCCAGGTCCTCACCTTCGTCGGACCCGGGGTCGGCTCGATCATCGCCTACGTCGTGGTTGCGGTCCTGCTCCTCAACGTCTCGGGGCTGCTCGCCGCGATCGTCCTCATCGGCGTCCCCGCCATGGTCCTGCTCGTCAGCCCGCTCCTGCGCCGCCTCCAGCGCGTCGAGACCGAGTACCGCGAACAGCAGGGCATCCTCACCGCCCTGGCCGGCGACGTCGTGTCCGGCCTGCGCGTCCTCGGCGGCATCGGCGGCAAGGAACTCTTCTCCACCCGCTACCGGCAGCGCTCGGCCGCCCTGCGCGACGAGGGCTACCGCGTCGGCGCCGTCGCCAGCTGGATCCAGGCCTGTGCCGTGGGTGCCCCCGCCCTCTTCCTGGCCGCCGTCATCTGGCTCGGCGCCCGCACCGCCGCGGCCGGCGACATCACCGTCGGCGAGCTCGTCGCCGTCTACGGATACGTCGCCATGCTCACCACGCCGGTCTACTTCTTCATCGAGACCGCCTACGACTTCACCCGCGGCCTGGTCGCCGCCCGGCGCGTCACCAACATCCTCGACATCGAACCCGACGTCACCGAGGCCCCAGCGTCCACACCCGCGCCGACCGGGCCCGCCGACCTTCACGACCCCGCCACCGGCCTGACCGTCCCCGCCGGCGTCCTCACCGTCATCGCCGCCGCCGAACCCGCCGAGGCGCTCGCGCTGGCCGACCGCCTCGCCCGCCTCACCGACTCCGAGGCCACCTGGGGCGGCGCGCCGCTGGCCTCGATGCCGCTCGACGAGCTGCGCCGCCGCGTCGTCGTCGCCGACAACGACGCCTACCTGTTCGCCGGATCGGTGCGCGACACCCTCACCCCACCAGGCGACCACGATGAGGAGAGCGTCGCCGAGGCCGTGCACACCGCCGTTGCCGACGACGTCGTCGAAGCGCTTCCCGACGGCCTCGACACGCACGTCGGCAACCAGGTCCGCACCCTCTCCGGCGGTCAGCGGCAGCGCCTGCGCCTGGCCAGGGCCGTCCTCACCCGCGCCGACGTGCTCATCCTCATCGAGCCCACCTCCGCCGTCGACAGCCACACCGAGTCGGTCATCGCCGACCGCCTGCGCGACACCCGCGCCGGGCTGACGACCATCGTGGTCAGCACCTCCCCGCTGTTCCTGGCCGCCGCCGACCTCGTCGCCCACCTCCACGACGGCACCGCCGACACCGGCGACCACGAGACGCTCCTGCGCACCGCCCCCGCCTATCACGCCCTCGTCGACCGGCGCACCGGCGACGACCAGCCCGCCGAGGCGAGCCGATGACCACCGCACGCCTTCCCGTCGCCGACCGCCGCGACGTCCGCAGCGCCACCTGGCGGCTGCTGACCGACGACCGCCGCGCCATGATCACCGTCCTGGTGCTCTACTGCGCCTCGGCCGCCGCCGGACTGGCCGGGCCCTGGATCGTCGGCCGCATCATCGACCAGGTCGAGTCCGGCACCACCACCACGACCGTCGACGCCCTGGCCGCCACCGCCTGCGCCTTCGTCCTCGCCCAGGTCCTGCTCACCCGCTTCGCCCGCTACGCCGGGCACCGCTTCGGCGAGCGGGCCCTGGCCCGCCTGCGTGAACGCTTCCTCGACAGCGCCCTCGACCTGCCGATGTCCACCGTCGAGCACGCCGGTACCGGCGACCTGATGACCCGCGCGTCGTCGGATGTGGCCACCGTCGGCAACAGCGCACGCGACGCCCTGCCCGAGATCTTCCTCGGCTTCGTCCAGATGACCTTCATGATCGGCGCGATCTTCTTCCTCGACCCCGTGCTGGGGCTGTGCGCGCTGATCTCCATGCCCGCGTTGGCCCTGGTCACGCGCTGGTACCTGCGCCGCGCCCGCGACGCCTACCTCGCCGAAGGCGCCGCCAACACCGAACTGGCCGAAGATCTCGCCGCAACCGCCGAAGGTGCCCGCACCGTCGAGGTGCTGCGCATGCGCGCCGACCGCATCGGCGGCAACGACGCCCACATCGGCGCCGCTTTCGCCACTCGCGTGCGCACCCTGGCCTTGCGCAGCGTCCTGTTCCCCAGCATCGACATCGCCCACACTCTCCCCGTGGCCGCGACCCTGCTGGTGGGCGGCGCCTTCTACCTCAACGACCAGGTCACCCTCGGCACCGTCGCGGCGGCCACCCTCTATCTGTGGCAGCTGGTCGACCCGATCAACACGATCCTGATCTGGATCGAGAACCTGCAAAGCGGCAGCGCGGCCTTCGCGCGCATCGAAGGCGTCGGCAAGGCACCCGCGGCCCCGGCTCCCTCCGGCCGCACCCCCGACGGTGACCGGCTCGACATCACCGACGTCGGCTACGCCTACCTTCCCGGCCACGACGTCCTGCGCGGGGTGACCTTGTCGGT
This sequence comes from Phytomonospora sp. NPDC050363, assembly GCF_040655735.1. Taxonomy (NCBI): domain Bacteria; kingdom Bacillati; phylum Actinomycetota; class Actinomycetes; order Micromonosporales; family Micromonosporaceae; genus Phytomonospora; species Phytomonospora sp. NPDC050363. Next base: position 937,060 of record NZ_JBFAKK010000001.1, on the reverse strand, counting down.
CCGTCCCGGCGAGCGCCTGGCCATCGTGGGTCCCTCGGGCGCGGGCAAGTCCACTCTCGGGCGGCTACTGGCCGGCATCGACGCGCCCGGCACCGGCCGCGTCACCATCGGCGGCGTCGACGTCACCGACCTCGACCCCGCCGAGCTGCGCAGGCGCGTCGCCCTGGTCACCCAGGAGCACCACGTCTTCCTCGGGACCCTCCGCGACAACCTCGCCCTGGCCGCCCCCGACGCCGACGACCGTCGCATGTTCGACGCGCTCGAAGCCGTGGGCGCGACCTGGGCCGAGGCGCTTCCCGGCGGTCTCGACACGATGCTCGGCGCCGGTGGCATGCGGCCCGACGCGTCCCAGTCGCAGCAGCTGGCCCTCGCGCGGCTCGTCCTCGCCGACCCGCACACCCTCATCCTCGACGAGGCGACCTCGATGCTCGACCCGCGAGCGGCCCGCGACGCCGAACGGTCCCTGGCCGCCGTCCTCGAAGGCCGCACCGTCATCGCCATCGCCCACCGGCTCCACACCGCCCACGACGCCGACCGTGTCGCGGTCATGGAGAACGGGGTGGTCACCGAGCTGGGCAGCCACGACGAGCTCGCCGCCGCCGGCGGTACCTACGCCGCGCTGTGGCGCTCCTGGCACGGCGGCTGAACGCCGGTCAGCTCATGTTGACGGGCGCCTTGCGCGGCCCGCGCAGCACCCACGCCGCCAGGACCCCGCCGACCAGCCCGAACAGGTGCGCCTGCCAGGAGATGCCGGCCTGGCCGGGCAGCACTCCCCACACGATCGACCCGTACACGAACAGCACCACCGCCGCCACGGCGATGTCGAGCAGGCGCCGGTCGAACAACCCGCGCCCGAGGACGTAGCCGAAGTACCCGAACACCACGCCGCTGGCGCCGACCGTCACCGTCAACGGCGGGCTCGTCAGCCACACGCCGATCCCGCTGACCAGCACGATGATGACCGTGGCGAGCACGAAACGGCCGGGCCCGCGCAGGGCCGCCAGGAAACCCAGCACCAGCAGCGGCACCGTGTTGGCGGCCAGGTGGTCGAAGCCGGCGTGCAGGAACGGTGCCAGCGCGATCCCGGGGAGTCCGTCGACGTCGCGCGGGACGATGCCGAGAGAGTCCATGTCGCCGGGCAGGACGTAGTCGACGCCTTCGAGGACCCACAGCAGGGCTGTGGCCGCCAGCAGGCCCACGATCCCCGACAACGTCCCGGAAGGCAGCCGCCTGCGCGGCCCTGAATCCGGGATCACCGGCGGGGGTAGGTCAGTCATGTCCCCTACGGTAGACACTCCCGACCACCGGGCCCCACCCGAGGAAGTGCCCGTGACGCAGGCACCCGCCGCCTGTCAGGATGAGGGCCGAAACCAGGCGAGGAACTTCGCCTGCTCGAACATCCGCGCCGTCTCGGTGGCCGAAGGGACCCCGATCTCGGGATCGGCGCCCCCGTCGAGGAGAGTCCGCACCACCTCGGCCTCGGCCTTGAACACCGCCCCCGCCAGCGGGCTCTGCCCGCGCCCGTTGAGGACATTGGGATCGGCGCCGTGCTCCAGGAGCATCCGCACCGCCGAAACGTGACCGTGATAGGCCGCCAGCATCAGCAGCGTGTCGCCCTTCCCGTCGGCGAGATCGGCCGAGACCCCGGAGTCGACGTAGGCCGCCAGCCGCGCGGTGTCGCCGGTGCGGGCCATGTCGAACACCGCACCGGCCCGCTCGGCGAGTTCGGGATCACGCGACGCCTGCGAATCTGCCATCACCCGATCCTGTCAGAGCCGCACGGCCCGGCGGGCCGCGTCGGCGACAGCCGGACCCGTGTGTCCGAGCACGCCAGGCAGCCGCTGGCCTAGGCTTGGGCGCGTGTCGTCCATGATGGAGCTACCCCGGCAGCGTGACGCGGCGGTCGGCGCCGACCCCTATACGACCTATCTGGACAGCCTCGACAGCGCCGAGTCGCGCCGCTCGATGCGCGGCTGCCTCGACCGCGTAGCACGGCTGATGACCGGCCAGGACGAGGACACCGGCGCCGGACAGCCCTGGCACCTGCTGCGCTACGAGCACACCACCCGCATCCGCACCATCCTGTGCGAACAGGGCTGGGCCGCCGCCTACGTCAACAAGCACCTCGTCGCCCTGCGCCGCGTCCTCAAGGAAGCCTGGCGACTGGGCCTGATGACCGCCGAGGACTACCAGCGCGCCGCCGACCTGCCCACCGTCGAACAGCACCGCCTCCCTCACGGGCAGCACGTCCCCGGCGAAGTGCTCGGCGCCGCCCTGGCCGTCTGCGACGCCGACGAGTCGCCCGCGGGGCGCCGCGACGCCGCGATCCTGGCCGTCCTCTACTCGACCGGATGCCGCCGCGCGGAACTCGCCGCGCTCGCCCTGGGCGACTACGACGGCGCCGGCCGCTCCTTCCAGGTCACCGGCAAGCGCAACAAACAGCGCCTGGTCTACCTGACCTCGCAGGCCGTGGCACGCCTCGAAGCGTGGCTCGCCGTTCGGGGGAAGGCCCCCGGCGCCTTGTTCGGGCCGATCAGCAAAGGCGGGAAGCTGCGTCTGCGCGATGGCGCCGTCGCGGCGATGTCGGGTCAGGCCGTCGCCGACATCCTCACCCGCCGCCTCGCGCAGGCCGAGGCGCCCGCGCGCAGCCCGCACGACTTCCGCCGCACCTTCATCGGCGAGCTCCTCGACGCCGGTGTCGACCTGGCCACCGCGCAGGGCCTGGTCGGGCACGCCTCACCGGCCACGACCGCCCGCTACGACCGGCGCCCGGAGCGGCAGCGCCGCGCGGCGGTGGACCGCCTGACGCTGCCCGAGGCCAAGCCGCTGCGCTAAGGCTTGTCCGGGGCGAGCAGCGCAGCGGTGAGGACCGGGGCGACCGCGCCGATGTAGTCGATGTCGCCGAGGTAGAGCCGGTCGTGGCCTTGCTCGATGTGCGAGGCGAAGGCGGCGTCACCGTCGGCGGCGCGCCCGCGCATGAACGCCACCATGGTCTCCAGCCGCGCCACGACCGCCGCGGCGAGGACCTCGCGGTCACCGGCGGACAGGCCGTAGGCGTCGGCGAAGACCCGCAGCCTGCGGGCCTGCTCGCCGGTTTCGGCGCTTCCCTCGGGCCCGCCGGGGTCGGTCAGGGGCACGAACCGGTAGGCGGCGTAGGCGAAGTCCCACACGCGCGGCCCGGGGTGGGCGGTGTCGAAGTCGATGAACGCCACCGGCCGCTCGGCGACGTAGACGCAGTTGTAGGGCGCGAGGTCGCCGTGGCAGATGACCTCGGCCGGTTCGCGCGGAGGGAGCATCCACACCGCTCCGGGCGCAGTGCTGAACCCTTCGGTGGCGTCGTGCAGATCCCGGATGAGCCGCGCGGCCGCGGTCAGGCCCGCATCGGCGACGACGTAGCCGGGCAGGGGGTAATGGGCGACTTCCCCGGGCATGAAGTCGAGGATCTCGCGGCCCTCGTCGTCGAACCCGTGCGCCCGTGGCGCACCCGGGTAGCCCTTCCCGGCCAGGTGGCCGAGGAGGGCGTGCACCGCAGGCGTGTGCGGCCCGGCGGGACGGCGCACGGTCGCGCCGATGCGCACCACCTCGTTGACGCCGCCCCCGGCGAGCCGCTCACCGTTCATGACGACAGCACCACCGGCGTGAAGTCGGGGTCGGTCATGGTCTCGTCGAGCGGGAAGATCGGGCGCTCCACGCCCACGTGACCCAGGCGCACGATGTCCTGGTCGACACCGCCGGGCGTCAGGCCGAGGATCCAGCCCTTCGCCGCGTCGAACAGGTCGGGCACCAGGTAGCCGATCTTGACGACGGTCACGTCGACGCCCGAGGGGTCGAGGCCGAGCGCGGTGAAGTCGGAGATGTAGTGGTAGGGCTTGCGGCGCGCGGTGAGCACGGCGTGCACCCCGCCGCTGGTGACCACGACGATGTCACCGCCGGTCGGGTCGTCGCGCAGGATCGAGGTGACCTCGCCCGACAGGGCCACGCTCGCCCCGCCGTCGTAGCCGAGCTCGCCGCCGACGCGGACGTCGACGCGGGCGCCGAGGCCGGCCTCGACGCAGGTCGCCACGGCGGCCGGGGCCACGCAGGAGGCCCACACGGCGGTGGCCTCGCCCGAGGCGAGCGCGGGGTGGGCGAGCAGGCGGGTGAGGGTGTGGGGGACGTCGCCGGAGCCGCCGGCGGTGGGGTTGTCGCCGGAGTCGGAGATGAAGAAGGGGCGTTCGTTGGCGGCGAGGGCGGCGCTGATGGCGCTGTCGGCGTCGGCGGAGGTGGTGGAGAAGGCGAAGTCGCCGCGGGCGGCCCACCACGCGGCGGCGAGTTCTTCGGCCTTGGCGGCGATGAGGTCGGTGTCGGTGCCGGAGACGACCACGGCGGCGCGGCAGCGGGGTTCGTCGGCCCAGGCGTACCCGATCCAGATGGCGGCGTCGATGACGCCGTCGAGGGCTTCGATGGCCGGAAGGCGGCCGTAGAGGCCCTTGGCGGGTTCGTCGCGGGTGCAGGCCTTCTCGCCGGGGAGCAGGACGGGGACGGTGACCCACGCGCGCTGCGGGCGGACGCCGTCGTCGAGGCAGGCGACGAGTTTGTCCTGGGCGCGCTGGATGGTCAGCGGCGAGTCCTCGTGCGGCGACATGCGGTGGGAGGTGAGCAGGTCGACGTTGTCGACGAGCCGGCGTGAGACGTTGCCGTGGGGGTCCATCGAGGCTGAGACCAGCACGCCGGCGCCGATGACGTCGCGGACGGCTTTGGCGAGGTGGCCTTCGGCGTCGGGGACGTTCTCGACGCTCATGGCGCCGTGGATGTCGAGGTAGACGCCGTCCAGGGGGGCCTCGGCATGGGCGGCGGTGAGACCGTCGATGAGCTCGGCGGTGGTCTCACGGAAGAAGTCGGCCGTGACCGCGCCGCCGGGAAGCGCTCGCGCGTGCACGAGGGGGACCCATTCGACGTGCTCGGCGAGGGCCGAGTAGCGGGCGAGCAGTTCGGCGCCGCGGGTGACGGTGAAGTCGTCGTGGCCCGCGCGGTGCGGTGAGAAGGTCGAGGACTCGATGTGGATTCCGCCTACGGCGATGCGCCAACGCTTAGGGGTGATCATGGCTTCGGACCTTACCCCGGTGATGGCCGCGAGGGAAGACCTATAGGCAGGGAGCCTGCGTGATACAGCTCGGCATGTTGCTTGCCGGGCGGCGAGGGCGCACCAAGGGCGGTGCCAGGAACAGGCTAAGTTGCCGGAGTGGGTGCGTTCGGGGACTTCCTAGCCGGGGCACGACGGGCGCTTGCGCCGCTGGCCGAAGCTCAGGGCTTACTGCGGTCGTCGTCGCCTATCCCGACCGTGACTACGACAACGGTGTCCTCTACTGGTGGGGACCCGAGGAAGACGATGCAGAGGCCTGAGCCCGGTGAACCGTGACCGCTCACTTGAGGACCTCGAGGGTGATCGCTCGCCGGATCCTCCGGCCGACACGACCCGCCTGGTCGCAACGGCGCATGCGCTTCGCCGACAACCGATTGGCGAGCTGACCGTCGAGGACATGCGCTTGCTGATCCGACAGGACATCGGGCTGCGCCACCTCCTGCCGCTGGCAGTCGAGGTGTTGCGAGAGGACCCGATGGCAGAAGGCGACATGTATCCGGGTGTGCTGCTGTCGGCGGTCATCACCTGCGACCCCGCGGCCTGGGAGGACTTCCCCGACCTCAGGGATGAGCTTCGCCTGATCGCTGCGGGCTTGGCCGATGTACCCCCGGTCATCCAGCAGGTTGTCGAACGGTTCCTGGCCGCAGAGCACTGACGCCTGATCCACCGGAGCCCCTCGATACGACGTGGCCGGTGCCGGCGCAGATCGTGGAGTGCCCGAGCGAACGGGCAAGAGCGATCGCGTGATGCCCGGCGAACTCGCCGGGTCTGTCAGGCCGGAGGCCGAGACTCATCATGGTCGGCGAGGGTCGTGCCCTGGTGCGACAGGCCGTGCTTTCGGGTTCCACAGTGGATTCCCGGCGCGAGGGCCGTTCGAACGACTGTTTCACGGCCTTGGTAGAACCTAGTCCTGCCTGTGTTCGACAGGCGGCGGTGGCCGGCCGGGCCGGCTGGGGATCGTGCGGGAGTGGCGGCGTGTACAGCTTCTACGTGTTCGAGGGTTCCTTCCACCAGGGAGGCGGCGGCTGGGAGGACATCGAGGTCGGCTGTGACCTCGCGGCGATCCAGCGGGCCGCCGTCGACTACGTCCGGATGGGGAACTGGGCCTCGGCGGAGGGAGACGATCTCCTGTTCAGGGTCTACCAGGGCGGGCGGCTCACGGTCGAGACGAGCCTCTACCCCCTGCTGCGGGTGAAAGTCGCCGGGCTCGAAGCGATCACCTTCGACGAACACGGTGAGCCGCGCGGTGGCGCGCCCGAGGCCGGTGGTGAGTTCGCCGATCGCCGCGACGAGTACACCGAGGATCCCGGCGAGTGGCTTGAGGACTTTTTTGCCGCAGAGTTCGAGGAGATCGCCTCCGAACAACCCGGCGACATCGACGTCACCGTCGACTGGCCGAAGGCCGCCATCCCGGCGCTCACCGAACCACTGCTCCCGTCCGACGGACACGTGTGGGTCCTGGCCGACGAGGAGGTGTGGGGTGATGTGACCGCGCACGGAACAGGACCGGCGCCCGAGGACGAACCGTCCGACGACGACGGCCGGTGGCTCGTCGCGGGCTACAACTCCATCCACGCCTGACCGCGCCGGTCACCGCGCCGTGGAGCATGACAAGAGTCACGAGACGAGTGGATCGTCCCCAGTTATGATCATTCTTCGTCCTTGCCCCGCGGCCGCCGACCGCTCACACCGTGACGCCCGGTCCGCACCGTGCCCGAACAGAAACGGGGATGCCGTTGACCGGCGCGAAAGTCAGTGTGATCATACCGGCCTACAACTGCCGCCCCACGCTCCAGCGCACCCTGCGGTCGGTCCTCGACCAGACGATGCCTGCCGAGCTGATCGAGATCATCGTCGTCGACGACGGGTCCGACGACGGCAGTGCCGAGGACCTCGATCTCCTCGCCGCCCGGGAGCCGCGTCTGCGCGTCGTCCATCAGGCCAACTCCGGTGGGCCCGGCGCGCCCCGCAACACCGGCCTTCGCCTGGCCGGTGGCGAGTACGTGTTCTTCCTCGACGCCGACGACTGGCTCGGCCTTGAGGCGCTGGAGCGCATGTGCGCGATGGCCGACCGCGAGGGCACCGACGTCGTGCTGGGAAAGATGGTCGGAGTCGGCGGCCGGAAGGTCCCCGCGAAGCTGTTCGCCGAGACCCTCCCACGTATGGACCTCGCCGACCAGGACTGCCGGATCTACCACCAGATGTCGCTGGCCCCGCTCCAGCTGTTCCGGCGCTCCCTGATCGACCGCGCGCGGCTCCGCTTCGGTGAGGGCATGCTCGCCCACGAGGACCAGCTCTTCGTCGTCGGTGCCTACCTCAACGCCGCCGCGATCTCCGTGCTGGCCGACTACGAGTGCTACTACTGGAACGAACGCGCCGACGGCACCAGCGTCACCCAGCGCGGAGGCGCCACCGCCGAGGAGGTCTACCAGGTCGTCGGCGAGGTCATGGAGCTGATCGCCTCCCGCGTCGAGCCCGGGCGGGTGCGCGACAGGCTCATCTACCGGCACCTGCGCATCGACGTCTTCAGCCGCATGGAGCGGCTCTACCTCGACCTGGCGCCCGACGCCCAGATCACCACCTACAAAGCCGCGCGCGACCTCCTCGCCGTGTGGGCGACGCCCCAGATCCTGGAATGGGCCCCGGCCCGCTGGCGAAAACTCGCCCAGCACCTCCTCGACGACCGCGAGGACCAGGTCGTCGAGGCCATCGAAGCCCGCCGCCGGGCCCTCGCCGCGCCCAAGCCCGCCCCGAAGGCCGCTGCCGTCAAGCCCGCGGCCCCGACCGGCCTCAAGCGCATCCTTCGCGCGGTCCGCCGCCGGATCGGTTTAGCGGCCTCCCGGCTTCCTCAGTCATCGCGCACCCCCACCCGCACGGCGGCGGCCAGCAGCGCGGCCGCCGCCCACGCCGCCGTCACGGCCAGACCGGCCCAGGGACCGATCGGCAGCTGGTCGAGGCCGGTGGTGGCCTGGACGGCCAGGCCGGCGCTCATCGGCGCGACCTGCTGAAGCACCCGCCGCACGCCCGGATCACCGACCACTTGCGCGATGATCGGCACGAGGTAGAGCAGCCCGAGCACGATCCCGACGCCGGTCGCCGAGTCGCGCACGACGGCGGCGACACCGAAAGCCAGCAGTGCGACCAGCACCAGGTAGACGACCGACCCCGCCGCCGCGCGCAACGTCGGCCCGCCGACCGGCCACAAGACCAGCTGACCGCCGGGCAGAACCACCCGCCCGGCAAGCAGCGAGCCCAAAACCGCCACGGACCCGGCCACGGCCACCACACCGGAGACAACGGCGGCCTTGGCGGCCAGGACCACGCGCCGCCGAGGCACCGCCGTGAGCGTGACGCCGAAAATGCCCGACCCGTACTCGCCGCCGATGACCAGCACGGCCAGGATCGCCACGAGCGCCTGGCCGAGGTCGACGCCGGTGAGACTGAGCTCGACGGGGTCACCGCCGCAACCGGGCGAGACGCACGTCGACACCGAGGCCGCCGCGGCGCTCAACGCGACCGTCACCGCGACCATGCCGGCCAGCAGCCACCGCGGACCGGCGACCGTCCGCAGCTTCGTCCACTCGGCGTGCACCGCCCGCCTCACGCCTCCCTCCTGCGCAGCAGGACGACCGCCACGGCCAGACTCACCGCGGCATAGCCCGCCAGCACCGCGAGCCCCGCCCACGCCGGCAGCGGGAAGTAGCCGTTGTAGGGCGTATAGACGCTCGCCACCTGCTCGTACGGCTCAAGCGTCTGATGGACCGCGAAGGCCGCCGCCGGGGTCACCCGCGCCAGCCATCCCGCCACGCCCGCGGGCATGAACGGGTTGGCGATCAGCAGATAGGGCAGCACGATCACCAGGAGAACCGCCGTGACCGCACCCGCCCCGCGCCGCAGGATCGCGCCGACCGACAGCGCCAGGACCGCCGCGGCAGCCAGCAGCGCGGCCGTCCCCAACGCCACCCGCAGTCCCGTCGCCGACGACACCGGGAAGACGTAGACGCCGTTGACCTCGGCGAGGCGCTCGCCGAGCGGCACCGCCGCGAGCGCACCGGCGAGGCCGGCGACGAATGCGCACGACCCCACCACGATCGCCTTGGCGACCAGCACCCGGCCGCGTCCGGGAGTAACGGCCAGGGTGACCCGGATCAGGTTCTTGCGGTACTCGGTGGTGATGTAGAGCGTCCCCACGACGACCATCACGACGAGCGCGGCGAAGGTACCGGTGAGGATGTCCTTGACGGTCCCGCCGGTCGCCAGGGTCTCGCGCACGGCCGGGGCGATGTCGCCGGCGCCGGTGATGGTCAGCTCGCCGCCGGACGCCGTCGACGACCCCGACGTGCCCGGCGGGTAGCCGGCGAAGGTGGGGGATTCGGGGCCCACCTGCTCGCCCGTCCAGGCGTCGTCGGCCCAGCTCCCTTCGACGCGCAGGTCGCCGAAGACGGCCGTGGAAACGCTGCTGCGGGTGCCCATGCCGTCCACCGAGGGCGGGGAGGCGACGAACGGCCCGCCTCGCGGTCGCGGACCGAGCCCGCGGACGCGCACGGTGCCCACTTCGGTCCACTGTGTCCCGTCGGCCGAGGAGTAGCCGGTGACGGTGTCGCCGGAGCGAAGCAGTCGCAGCCAGTGGACGGGCTCGGTGCCGGCGGGTCCGGCGATGTCGTCGACGAAGCCGGACTGCATCCGCACGCCGTGCCCGCCGGTGACCATGATCGCCGCGTACGGCGAGCCCGGGCGGGTGCTCTCCTTGATGATCAGTCCGGCCTTCGCCCAGGCGACCTGGCCGGGCCGCAGGTCGCCCGGCCCGGCGGGGACGCTGCTCTCCAGCGCGGTGACCGACACGGTGATGCCGCCATCGGCGGTCAGCGGCCGGTGGGCGAAGTAGAAGCTGTCGGCGACCGGCGCACCGCCGGGACCGACCGGAACCGGCGGGGCGCCTTGCTGGTCGCTGCTGACACCGGCGAGGACGCCGACCAGCACGATCATCAGCGATCCCACGGCCATGCCCAGCCCCCACCCCGCGACGGTGCGGAACTTGGTCCACTCGGCGTGCAGCAGGGACACGAACCCGGCGCGCCGGCCGGACGTGAGAACGGTGGTCACCGGTGCGCCTCCTCGGGAGTCGCGGCGCGGAACTCGACGGCGTCGCGGGTGAGTTCGAGGTAGACGTCTTCGAGGGTGGCGCGGTGCGCCGACACCTCCGAGAACGGCACGGCGTGCTCACCGAGCAGGGCCACGACCCTCTCGGCGGGCAGCCCCGCGACGGTGACGGTGTCGCCGCCGGTGGACGCCACGGACGCACCGGCCCGCGCGAGCACCCTCATCGCGTGCTCGGGGGCGGCGGTCCGCAGCGCCACCCGGCCACTGGAGGCCGCCGCGATCAGGTCGGCGACGGGCGCGTCGGCGATGGCCCTGCCGCGCCCGGCGACGACGAGATGGTCGGCGGTGCCCTGCACCTCGCTCATCAGGTGACTGGACACCAGGACCGCGCGGCCCTGCGCGGCCAGCGAGCGCAGGAACCCGCGCATCCAGATGATGCCTTCGGGGTCCATGCCGTTGAAGGGCTCGTCGAGCATGACGATCGGCGGATCGCCCAGCAGGGCCGCGGCGATTCCGAGCCGCTGGAGCATGCCGAGGGAATAGCCGCCGGCCTTGCGTCGCGCCGCCGGGGCGAGGCCGACCCGCTCGATCACCTGGTCGACCCGCCGGGCGGTCAGGCCTTGCGAGTGCGCCAGCCAGAGCAGGTGGTCGCGGGCGCTGCGGCCGGGATGCACCGCCGAGGAGTCGAGCAGTGAACCGACGCGGCTCAGCGGGCGCCGGAGGCCGCGGTAGGGCTCCCCGTCGACGAGGGCGGTGCCCGCCTCGACGGCGGCCAGGCCCAGGATCACCCGCATCGTGGTCGACTTCCCGGCCCCGTTGGGGCCCACGAACCCGGTCACCACACCCGGCGGGACGGCGAAGGACATACCGTCGAGGGCCACGGCGGCCCCATACCTCTTGCGCAGCCCGGACACGACGATGCCCGGGCCGCTCACGGTTCGAAATGGACTCATGCCGCCAGTTCTACGCCGCGACCGGTTCCAGCACCGTCGCGTTCGCCGCGACCGGGCTGAGACCACCGGTCTGGCATCGTGAAGGACATGCCAACCCGACCCGGTGAAGCTCCATGGTGAAAGTCCTGGTCGTCGAGGACTTCGAGATCCTCGCCCGCTCCATCGGCACCGGCCTTCGCCGTGAGGGCATGGCCGTCGACGTCGTCCTAGACGGCCACGCCGCCCTCGACCACCTGGCCGCCACCCGCTACGAGGTCGTGATCCTCGACCGCGACCTGCCCGGCGTCCACGGCGACGACATCTGCCGCGGCCTCGCCGACGCCCACCACGACACGCGCGTACTCATGCTCACCGCCGCCGGCACGATCGAGGACCGCGTCGGCGGCCTCAGCCTCGGCGCCGACGACTACCTGCCCAAACCCTTCGCCTTCGCCGAACTCGTCGCCCGCGTGCGGGCACTCGCCCGCCGGACCGCTCCGCCACTGCCCCCGACCCTCGTGTGCGGCGACATCACCCTCGACCCGGCCCGCCGCACGGCGTTTCGCGCCGGACGCCGACTCGACCTGAGCCCCAAGGAGTTCGCGCTCCTCGAACGCCTGCTCGCCGCGCCCGGCGTCGTCTGGTCGGCAGAGGAACTGCTCGAAAAGGTCTGGGACGAAGCGGCCGACCCGTTCACCTCTGCGGTGAAGCACGCCATGCACCGGCTGCGCGCCAAACTCGGTGAGCCGCCGGTGATCGAGACCGTCCGAGAAGGCGGCTACCGGATCGGGCAGGCATGACTCCCCTCCGGCGATCCCTCCAGGCCAGGCTCACGCTCTTCTACGCCGCAGGCATCTACGGCGCCGGGATCGTCGTCCTGGCCGTGGTCACCCTCCCCCTCGCCGGACTCCAGTCGACCGTGGCCGTCGGCGAGCAGGACACCGGCGCGATCACCGGCACCGGCGACGGGATCGGCCCGCAGCAGCTGTTCGCCGCATCCGCCGTCGCGCTGGCCGTCCTCATCCCCATCGCCCTCGCCGGCGGCTGGTGGGCCGCGGGCCGCTTCGTACGGCCGCTGCGGGCCATCACCACCACAGCCAAGGCCATCTCCGCCGGCAACCTCCACCGCCGCCTCGCCTTGGGCGAACCCACCGACGAGCTCACCGAACTCGGCGCCGTCCTCAACGACCTCTTCGCCCGCCTCCAGGCGTCCTTCGACGCTCAGCGGCACTTCGTCGCCAACGCCTCCCACGAACTGCGCACACCCCTGGCCGGTCAGCGGACCCTCCTCGAAGTCACCCTCGCCGACCCTCACTCCGACGCAGCCACCCTCCGCGCCGCCTGCGAGGAGGCCCTCACCCTCGGCGGACACCAGGAAAGGCTCATCCGGGCACTGCTGGCCCTGGCCACCAGCGAAGGCGGCCTCACCCGCCACGAACCCATCGACCTGGCCGCAACCGCCCGCCGCGTCCTCGCCTCCCGCCGCGACCAGGTCGCCGAGAAAGACATCGACCTCGCCGACCGCCTCGCACCGGCGCCCACCACCGGCGACCCTGGGCTCGTCGAGAGCCTGGTCGCCAACCTCGTCGACAATGCTCTGCGGCACAACCATCCCGGCGGGCACGTCTCCGTCACCACGAGCGTCACCGGCACACAGGCGACCTTGACGATCACCAACAGCGGACCCGTCATCCCCGAAGACCAGATCCACCGGCTCTTCGAGCCCTTCCAGAGCCTCGCCCCCGACCGCCACCAGCGCCGCGACGGCTACGGACTGGGCCTGGCCATCGTCACCGCCGTCGTCCAGGCCCACCACGCCACCGTCGGCGCCGATGCGCGCCGAGAAGGTGGGCTGGAGATCACGGTGGGGTTCGTGCGAGCGGAATAGGGGGGCACGGATTCGCCGATGAGGAGTGACCCGCACTCGGTCCATGTGGCGAGGGACCGCTGAGCGCGGCTGGATGCGGGAGCGTCAGGAGATGGCCCGAACGGCCAACCGCCGCCACCTCACCGGCAAGGCCGTCGACCACTGAAACCGCGACGCCCGGCCGTTTCCGGCCGGGCCCCCTCCTCGCCACCCGAGGGCGTCGGTCCGGCCTTACGGCCTTCGAAGGGCGGAAGGTAGCGTGGCCGACGTGCTGAAAGTGTCGACGGTGAACATCAACGGAGTCCGCGCGGCGGCGAAGAAGGGCCTGGTGGAGTGGCTTCGCACCACCGAGGCCGACGTGGTCTGCCTCCAGGAGGTTCGCGCCACACCCGAGGAGTGGCCCCAGGAGGTGCTCGCCGACAGCGGCTGGCATCAGGTCGTGGCCCCTTCGACGGCCGCGAAGGGACGCGCGGGTGTCGCGGTCTTGACGCGCACCGAGCCGGTGGCGTTCAAGGTCGGGTTCGAGTCGGCCGAGTTCGACACCTCGGGCCGCTACGTCGAAGTGGACCTTCCCGGCCTGACCGTGGCCAGCCTCTACCTTCCTTCGGGTGAGGTGGGCACGCCCCGGCAGGAGGAGAAGGAGCGCTTCTGCAAGGAGTTCTACGGCCACCTGGTCAGGCTGCGCGCCCGCGTGGAGACCGAGGGCCGCGAGGCGGTCGTGTGCGGCGACTGGAACATCGCGCACAAGGAGATCGACCTGAAGAACTGGAAGACCAACCAGAAGCAGGCCGGGTTCACTCCCGAGGAGCGCGCCTGGCTCGGGTCGGTCTTCGACGAGGCCGGCTACGTCGACGTGTTCCGCGGCCTGCACCCCGACGGGCCCGGCCCGTACTCGTGGTGGTCCTATCGCGGCCGCGCCTTCGACAACGACGCCGGCTGGCGCATCGACTACCAGATCGCCACGCCGGGCCTGGCGTCGACGGCGACGTTCGCCGAGGTGGAGCGGGCCACCGAGCACGCCGCCCGCTGGTCGGACCACGCGCCGGTGACCGTCCACTACGACGTGTAGCCGGCTACTTCGACAGCGCAGCCGCCTCGGCGCCCAGCTCGGCGATCCGGTCGTGCCAGGCCGCCAGGGCGGCCTCGGCGCGCTCCCCGGTACCGGTGTGGGTCAGCAGGAGTCTCGCGCCACCGGGTCCGGGCGCGAACTCCAGGCGCACATCGCCGGCGGGTTCGCCGTCGGCGCTCAGCCAGTGGTAGGTCAGGAAGAACGGCGCCTCGACCGCCGAGACCGGCCCGGGCGGGAAACCGGCGACGGTGAAGCCCTCGGGGACCTCCCCGCCGGCGTCGGCGAAGCCCGGTCCGCCCAGGTGCTCCCACAGTTCTTCGAGACCGGCGCGCAGCTGCCGCTCGAAACGCACCCGCCACTGCTCGCCGTCGCGTTCGATGGTGCCCTCGTCGAGGCCGAAGAGTTCGACGAAGCGCTCGTGTGCGGCGGCGGAGGCACCGGCGTCGACGACGACGCCCACACCGTCGAGGACCTGCGCCGCGGCGTCGAGGCAGGTCTCCCAGCCCGCGGCGAAGCTCGCCGCGCCGGCGATGTCGTCGAAGGTGTGCTTCAGCGTCAGGCGCGTACCGCCGCCGTCGGGCTCGGCCGTCCACTCCAGATGGTCGTCGCCCCAGGTGTAGGCGAAGCGGTGCGGCTGCTCGTAGGCCGTCACGCGCCCGGTCAGGGGCGGGCCTTCCTCACCGGGGAATACGAAGGTGATGGCCCCGTCGACGGCCGGCTCGGCCTCGACGTGCGCGGGAAACCACTCGTCGAGCGACTCGGTCTCGGTCAGTACCCGCCACACCGCCTCGACCGGCTGCGGCAGCCGGCGCTCGGTCGACAGGACACCCCGTCCATCGATGATCGTGAAGGTCTCGTTCATCGTCGCTCCTCCCAAATCGGCCACGCTACCGCTCCGATATACCCGTCGCAGCGGTTTGGCGGCACGCCGAAGACTCTGCCAGACCGTCGCCCCACCGGCCACGAAGAGCCACCGTGACACTCGTCCTGATCCCGGCGAGGCGTTTGGGCGACCTGCGTGACGCCGGCCACGAGACCTAGGGCCGTGTCCTAGAACCCGCGCGCGAAAACCAGAGCCCGCTCGGCGTTGAGCGCCAGGTAGTGCCAGCTTCCCGTGAAGGCGTTGTAAGACTGCGCGTCGAGACCGATGTGGATCAGGCAGCAGCGCAACCGCAAGCGGGTGTCGTCGCCGTACTCACCGGTCTCCCGCAGGTGCGCCATGACCTCGGCCTCGATGTCGATGTCACGCCACGAGGGGTAGAACGGCCACCAGTAGATCAGCCACGCCAGGTCGTACAGTCCGTCGCCGTAGAGGGAGTTGCCCCAGTCGAGGACCGCGCTGATCCGGCCCCCGGCGACCAGCACGTTGCGGTACAGCAGGTCGGAGTGCACCAGCTGCCGCACGTCCGGGCAGGCCGGAGCCAACTCGGCCAACACCTCCGAAGCCTCGTCGAACGGCCCGCGCCCGGTCGGGGACTCCGCCAGCGCTCGCTGCCAGCCCGCCACGCGCGGATGCTCCGGCCCGCTGATCGCGGTGAGCGTCTGCGCCCAGGTCGCGTGCGGGGCCGTCAAGTCCGGCAACCACGCGCCGTAACCGCTGCCCGGCGCGGGAAGCGCGCGCACCGCCCGCATCGTCGACAGCAACGAGGGCAGCACCTGGCGCATCCCGTCACCGTCGAGCTCATCGAGGTAGGTACCGTGCGCCCGCTCGGCGACGACGAAATGCCGCGACCCGGCACGACCGGTCTCCACGACCTTCGGGACACCACCGACCCCGTCGGCGAGCACGGCGACGGCGGCGTCCTTGGCGAAGTCCTCACCGTGCTCGCCGATCTTGGCGATCACCTCGGCCCCGTCGAGGGTGAAGGCGTAGGCCCGCGACCATTCACCGGCGCCGAGCAGGACCGGCGGCGACGCGCGCGGCCCGTAGCGGTCGGTGATGAAGCGCTCGGCCTCGGCGTCGGGCGCGGTGCGGGCGATGAGGTCGTCGACGGTCTCGGCGAGACCGGGCGGTTCGAGCCGTTCCAGGGCGCCGAACTCCGAGCGCGGGACCCAGCGGTGGTGCTGGAGCATCTTGGTCTCGTAGTCGAGGAGCCCTTCGCCGCTGACCTGCGGTTCGTCGGTGTCGAAGCGGGCGAGGAAGAACGCCTCCGGCCCGGCGTGGTTGCGTCCCATCCAGACCAGGTCGCGCTCGACGGTGACGTACAGCGGGGACACCGCGTCGGGGTCGAGGCCGGTCTCCTCGACGAGTTCGCGGCGAACGGCGGTCAGGTAGTCCTCACCGGGATCGACACCGCCACCGGGCGGTTCCCACAGCAGCGACCCGTCGTGGGGATCGCGCCAGCGCATGAGGAGCACACGGCCGCCCTTGTCGAGACACACGACGCGAACGGCACGGCGGAAGACGGTTTCCATGCCTGCCGACACTACGCCCGGCCCCGCTGTTGAATTCGTACAGGCGTGCGGCATAGGCTCGCGGCCATGAGCGACACGATGATCCGCGAAGCGGTCCCCGGCGACGTCGCCGGCCTGGTGGAGTGCAGCGTCGCCTTGTTCGCCGAGGACGGCGGAACGCGCGACGCGACCCTCAACGTCGACTGGCCCAAGGAGTTCTCGGCCGACTCGATACGCGCCGGCATCGACGACCCCGCACGCCTGATCCTGGCCGCCGTCCGTGACGGAGAAGTCGTGGGCCAGCTGTCGGGCAAGGTCGCCGAAGCGGTGGCGATCCGCCCGGTGCGGGTGGCGACCCTGGTGAGCCTCTACGTGCGGCCCGAAGCCCGCGACGGCGGTCTCGGCGCACAGCTGGTCGCGGCGTTCAAGGACTGGGCGCGCACCATCGACGCCGACCGGATCGCCGTCACGGCCTACGCCACCAACGAGGCCGCGATCCGCTTCTACCGCCGCTGCGGCTTCGAGCCCTACCAGCTGACGCTCGAAGCGGACCTGTGACCGGCGCTCAGACGCCCGCCTCGACACCGGTCGGCGTCTCGGCGGCCTCGGTCTCCTCCGCAGCGCGCTTCTTGCGGCGCTCGTCCCAGGGGAGATAGAGCCCCACGCCGTAGATCGACAGGCCCAAGACGACCATGAGGACCGCGAAGGGCACCGCCCACGGCCCCAGATAGGTCGCCAGGAACCACGACTTGCGCTCGGCGCCGAACAGCGCGAAGCCCAGGGCCACCAGTCCTTGCGGGAACAGCGGCAGCCACCCGGTCGAGTAGCAGACGGCGACCGTGACCGACTTCCACTTCGGCAGGTCCTGGCCGGTCTTCACGTCGGCGCGCAGGCGCTTGACGCCGTCGGTGCCGGTGACCTCCCGGGAGGTCACCGCCACGCCGGTGCGCATCGTCTGCAGCAGTTCGGGACCGTAGGCGTCGAGCCTGCGGTGGGCCATGCGCCCGAATGCCCAGGCGCACAGGGCGCCGGTGAGCAGACCGACGGGCACACCGAGCCAGGACAGCCACGGCTGCTGCGCCACCAGCCCCACCGCCACGATCGCCCCCGCCGGGACCGCGGTGACCGGTACCCCCAGCAGCATCACGTAGGTGAGGCCCGCCACCGAGCCCTCGTTGTCGCCGACGCCCAGCGGGTTGGCGCCGCGCTTGTGCGGGTCGGTCAGCGGTACGAGCATGTACACCGATACCACCGAGGCGAGGCCGGCGGCGCCTCCCAGCATCGCCGGTACCAGGGCGAGCACGATCGGCCAGGCGAACCCCTGGCCGCTGGGGATCGTCAGGCCGACGGTGAAGGCCAGCACGATCGGGGTGAGCACGAGCAGCCACGCCAGCTGCCGGCCGCGCACGTCGGCGCGCGCCGCGCCGGGCGTGAGCAGCGTCAGCCACAGCGCCGTCCCGTCGGAGCCGAAGATGTTGGCCGCCATGCCCGAGCTCATCAGCAGGATCGCCAGGCCCGTGTAGGGCGCCATCCCCCACCAGCCGATCATCAGCGGCAGGAGGCAGAACACCACCCCGTAGGTGATGGCGAACCACAGGTGGTTGACGCGCAGCAGATCACGCGACCAGGCGCGCAGTTCCTTGGCCGCCACCGCCCCCACCGGCCCGGCCGAGGCCAGGCGCCCCAGTCCCGGCGCCGACGCGCGGCGCGGGCGGGGAGCCGTGGCCCGTGATGTCAGCCTGCGCTGCAGCATCCGCGACCACACCAGCAGCATCGCCGCGATCAAGACGGCCGTACCGGCCAGGTAACCCACCGCCAGCAGCCATTCGCCACGGCCGGCGGCCTCCACGGCCCGCACCGGCCATCCCGACGGCAACAGTCCGACGATGTCGTCCAGGAGTTCCGGTCCCGCCGGTCCCCAGGCGATGGCCAAGGCCGCGATCAGCGCCCAGCCTTGCGCCAAGAGAGCCATCGAACCCGCCCACACGATCGCCACCAGCGCCGCACCGGCATGCGTGCGCAGCAGCACCCCCGCCACGGCGTTGACCAGCCGCGCCAGCATCACCACGAATCCCAGTTGCAGCGCGACGCCCGGCACGGCGACCACCAGCGTCAGCGGCCCGGTCACCACCGCGTACGCGACCAGCGACAGCAAAGCCACCAATGTCACCGCCGCGCCGAACCCCACGAACGACGCCGCCAGCAGCCCTCGTGCCAGCCTCCCCGGCGGCACCGGCAGCGCGGCGAAGTTCTCCGGCTTGAGCGGTTCCCCGCCGCCGCTGATCAGCGGTGCGATCGCCCATCCCAGAGCCCACAGGCCCCACAGCATCGCCAGGAGCGTCCCCGTACCGGCGGCGGGACCGATGCCGCCCGCTCCGGCCCAGATCGTGCCCAGCGCCAGCACCAGGCCCACGACGGCCCCGGTGACCGACCACCACGCGCGGGGTCCGCGCATCGAGTGCCGCAGCACCGCCACGCGCATCGCGATCAGGACGCCAGCCACGACAGGCCTTCCGTACCGTCGACGCGCCCGCCGACCAACTCCACGAACACGTCCTCCAGAGCACGCTCACCGCGCACCATCTCCAAAGGACCGGCCAACGCGACCCGCCCACGGTCGATGACCGCGACGTGATCGCACAACTGCTCCACCAGCGCCATCACATGGCTCGACATGATCACCGAACCGCCGCCCTCGGTGAAACGCCGCAGAATCCGCCGCACCGTCAGCGCCGACACCGGATCGACCGCCTCGAACGGCTCGTCGAGGACCAGCAACCGCGGCGCGTGCAGCAGCGCCACCGCCAGCCCGATCTTCTTGCGCATCCCCGTGGAGTACTCCGACACCAACGTCCGCTCGGCCTCGGCCAGCTCCAAAACCTCCAGCAACTCCGAAGCCCGCTCGTCGACGACCGAACGCTCAAGCCCTCGCAGCAACCCCAGATAGGTCAGCACCTCACGCCCGGTCAAACGCTCCGGCAGACCCAGCGAGTCCGGCAGCACCCCCAGCAGCGCCTTCGCGCGCACCGGATCGGCCCACACGTCCACACCGAACACCCACGCGTCACCGGCATCCGGCCGCAACAACCCCACCGCCATAGACAACGACGTGGTCTTACCCGCGCCGTTGAGCCCGACCAGCCCGAAGAAAGACCCCGCCGGGACCTCCAGGCTCACCCCATCGACAGCACGCTTCTCACCGAAGGACTTCGACAAACCCGACAACCGCAAAGCGGCGGTCCCGTCACTCATCCGGGCTCCCATCAGACGCGCACAGATGACCCGGCGCCCGGTACCGGCGCGCGGCCTCAGTCAGCTCGCGCAGGCAACGTACACCACGTCCGCCGGACCGCGCGGCACCGAGACCTCCACCGTCCGCACCGACGCGAAACGGCTCGCCAGCCGCTCGGCGAAGACCTCACTGGCCGCCGCGCTCCAAAACGCCACCGCCCCACCCGGCGCCAACCGCGAGACCAGCAACTCCAGCCCCGACTCCCCGTAGAGAGCCGCGTTGGCCGGCGTCACCGTCCAATCAGGACCATTGTCGATGTCGAGGCACATCACGTCGAAGAACAGGTCATCGGGCGCCTGCCGCAGCCACGCCAGCAGATCGGCGCACACCACCGTCACCTCCCGATCCCCCACCGCACCCGCCGAGAAGTCCGACAGATGCGACCCGTGCCACGCGATCACCGACGGCTCGCACTCCACCACCGTCACCTCCCCCACCCGCGGATTCGACACCGCCTCGGCAAGCGAGAACCCCACCCCCAGTCCACCGATGAGCAACCGCACCCCATCGGCCTTCACCGCGTCGACGGCAGCGCCCACCAACACCCGCTCCGACTCGCCATTGCGCGTGTCCATCAAGAACACGCCGTTACTTATGATCTCGAAATGCCCGTCGACTCGACGCAAGACCAGCTCGCCCTGCCGTCCGTGCACACGCGACAGCACCACCGCACCAGACCGTGACATACAACTCAGCCTACGAGCCCGCACGCTCCCCGGCGAACCGCAACCCCGCACACCCCGACGGTGTTCATACACATGTGAGCGGACCCGACGACCCCAGCCACCTCCTCGCCGCACTCGACGAGGACCTCGACAACGGCTTCACCGCCCTCTACGACGCCTACCGCACCCCGGTGTTCACCACCGCCCTGCGCGCCACCGGATCCTGGAGCGACGCCGAGGACCTGACCGCCGAGACCTTCCTGCGCGCCTACCGCTCTCTCGCCTCGGACCGGCCACCGCCCCTGCCGACGCTGCGCCCACGCGCATGGCTGCTGACCATCCTGCTCAACACCGTCCGCAACGACCGCCGCGGCAAAGCCCGCAAACCACCACCCGGCGACATCGACGCCGCACCTGAACGCGCCGACCACACCCAAGACCCCGCCCGCACCGCCGAACTCCACGAGACCAACCGCGCCCTCGCCGCCCACCTCGCCGCACTCACCCCCGCCCAACGCGACGCCGTCATCCTCCGCCACGTCCTCGACCTCCCCATCGACGAGATCGCCGCCATCCTCGGCACCGCCGAAGGCACCGCCAAATCCCACATCTCCCGCGGACTGGCCACACTGCGCCGCCTCGCCTGCACCGACCGGCCACAAACGCCCCACCCCCACGAGCGCCCACGCCCCGAGCCCACCACTCGCCGCGCCCGCGGGCACACCACCGGCCCTCACCCGATCAGCACACCCACCATCGAGGTGCACCATGCCTGACACCGACCTGACCAACGCGCTCGCCTCCCTGACGGCCGCCCCGCCTGCGGCGCTCTTCGACCGTGTCGCCGCGCGCTGGACCCGCCAGCCCAGCCCGATGGGCGACGTCGACGTCGCCTACACCGAGAACGGCGTGGCCTTCCTGCGCCCCGCGTGCCTGGGCACGCTCGCCGAGGAGTTCCGCGCCCGCTTCGTGCGCCCTCTCGTGCGCACCGAGCACCCGCCCGCCGAACTCGCCGAGGCCCTCGCCACCTGCGACGGCACGAAGCTGCGCTACGACCTCACCGGACTCACCCCCTTCGCCGTGTCCGTCCTGCGCGCCGCCCAGGCCATCCCGAAAGGCCGCATCCACCCCTACGGCTGGATCGCCGAGCGCATCGACAACCCCCGCGCCGTCCGGGCGGTCGGTTCCGCCCTGGGCCACAACCCCGTCCCGCTGCTCATTCCCTGCCACCGCGTCGTCAAAGCCGACCTGAGCGGCGGCCAGTACATCTTCGGCACCGATACCAAGATCGCACTGCTACGTCATGAGGGGGTCACCGTCAGGTCATGAGCCCGCACCGGCGGCACGGGGCCGCTAGGATCCTGCGGGTGGACGACCTCCCCCTCTCCGACCAGCCCGACATCACCGAGCTGACCACCGCCCGCCTGCGCCTGCGTCAATGGCGTCGCGAGGACTACGCACCCTTCGCCGAACTCAACGCCGACCCTGAGGTGATGGAGCACTTCCCCTCCACCCTCACCCGCGAGCGCAGCGACGCCCTCGCCACTCGCATCGCCGGCGCCATCAACGACAACGGTTTCGGTCTGTGGGCGGTCGAACTGACCGAGACCGGCGAGTTCCTCGGCTTCACGGGCCTGAGCACCGCCACCTTCGACGCTCACTTCACCCCCGCCGTGGAGATCGGCTGGCGCCTGGCCCGCAAGGCATGGGGCCACGGCTACGCCACTGAGGCCGCCACGGCCGCCCTCGACCACGCCTTCGGTTTCCTGCGCCTGGCCGAGGTCGTGTCGTTCACCGCCGTCGGCAACGTCCGCTCCCAGGCGGTCATGACCCGCCTGGGCCTGACCAAAGATCCGCACGGCGACTTCCACCACCCCTCCGTCGGCGACCACACCAACCGCGTTTCCCTGCACGTCCTATATCGCATCAGCGCCAGTCAATGGGCACAACGCGATTGACAGACCGGTGCCGGGGTGGCCGACAATGACGCGGTGGAACCCGACAACGCACTCGTCGAAAAGCACCTGCGGCACCGCTACCGCGACTACGACTGGCAGCCGGTCACGCTCGGCCTGTCCGGCGGTCACGTCTACCGGCTGACCGGACCGGCCGACCTCCACCTCAAGTACGCCGCCGAGTCGCTGCACCCCGATCCCGGCTTCGACGTCGGCGCCGAATGCGACCGGCTGCGCTGGCTGGCCACCACCGGTGTCGGTGTTCCCGAGGTCGTCGAGTGCGACACCGTCGACGAGCACACCTACCTGGTCACCACCACCATGTCCGGCCGTGACGCCTCCCAGCCGTGGGCCGCGCACGAGCGCATGGACGTCATCGACGCCGTCGCCGACTTCGCCCGCGACCTGCACTCCCTGCCGACCGCCGGTTGTCCCTTCGACAGAAGCCTGCGCGTGACGGCCTCCAACGCCGGGGTGGCCGTCGCCCTCGGCCAGGTCGATCTCGACGACCTCGACGACGAACGCAGCGGCTGGGACGCCCAGCGTCTGCTCACCGAACTCGACGCCGCCCTGCGCGGCGTCGAGCCCGAGCGGGCGGCGTTGTGCCACGGGGATTTCTGCCTGCCCAACGTCATGCTCGACCCGCGGACCCTGCGCGTCACCGGCGTCATCGACGTCGGCCGTTTCGGCGTCGCCGATCCCTACACCGACCTGGCGCTGCTGACCAGGAGCGCCGGCGACACCGGCCTCAACCCCCAGTTCGGCGCCGAGCACGTCGCCCGCTTCTGGTGGCGCTACGGCGTCGGCGAGCCCGACGCGGGCAAGGTCGCCCTCTACCGCCTTCTCGACGAGTTCTGCTAGGCCCGGCGGCGTCGCGGGGTCAGTGGTGGAAGGTGACGCGTTGGGGGTGGTGGCCCGAGCGCAGGGTCTTGACGCAGGTGCGGATGTCGGCGGCGAGGAGGTCGACGCGGTCGCGGCTGATGCCGTGCCGGATGAGGACACGGTGGATGACGGTGTCCTCGCGGTCGGGCGGCAGCGGATAGGCCGGCACCTGCCATCCGTGGACGCGCAGGGCCTCGGACAGGTCGTAGAGATCGAAGCCGGGGTCCCCGTCGAGGGTGTAGGACACCGCCGGGAGCGCTCCGCGGCCGTCGTAGAGGAGCGTGAACGGCCCCATCCGGGCGATCTCGTCGGCGAGGTGGGCGGCGGTGTCGGCGCAGGCGCGCTGCACGCGCCGGTAGCCTTCGCGGCCCAGGCGCAGGAAGTTGTAGTACTGGGCGATGATCTCCCCGCCGGGGCGGGAGAAGTTCAGCGCGAAGGTGGGCATGCTTCCGCCGAGGTAGTCGACGTCGAAGATGAGCTCCTCGGGGAGCAGGTCGGCGGTGCGCCAGATGATCCATCCCACGCCCAGGGGCGCCAGGCCGTACTTGTGGCCCGAGGTGTTGATGGAGGCGACCCGGTCGAGGCGGAAGTCCCATTCGAGTTCGGGACGCAGGAAGGGTGCGATGAAGCCACCGGAGGCGGCGTCGACGTGGACGGGGACGTCGGGTCCGCCGTCGGCGGCCATGGCGTCGAGTTCGGCGGCGATGTCGGCGACGGGTTCGTAGTCGCAGGTGTAGGTGACGCCGAGGATGGCGATCACGCCGATGGTGTTCTCGTCGACGTGCGCGCGCAGCTGGTGTGGCCGCAGCCCGGTGGCGCCGGCCTCGAGGGGGACCTGGCGCAGTTCGACGTCGAAGTAGCGGGCGAACTTCTCCCAGCAGACCTGGACGGGCCCGCAGACCAGGTTGGGGCGGTCCGCGGGTTTCCCGGCGGCCTCGCGGGCCTTGCGCCACCGCCATTTGAGGGCGAGCCCGCCGAGCATCGCGGCTTCGCTGGAGCCGGTGGTGGAGCAGCCGACGGTGTTGTGGCTGTGAGGACTGTGCCACAGGTCGGCGAGCATGTGGACGCAGCGCGACTCGATCTCGGCGGTCTGCGGGTACTCGTCCTTGTCGATCATGTTCTTGGCCATGTTCTCGGCCATGAGCGCGGCGACCTGGGGCTCGGTCCAGGTGGTGCAGAAGGTGGCGAGGTTCTGCGAGGCGTCGCCGTCGAGGGTCAGCTCGTCGTGGAGGAGCTGATGGACGGCGTGGGGGTCGTTGGGGCCTTCCGGCAGCCGGTACTTCGGCAGCGGTCTGCGGCTGAGCAGGCCGGAGTAGATGTCGTCGAATCCTTCGTCACGACCGCTGGTGACCTGGTGCAATGCCATGGGATCCCCCTTTGCCGGTGACCCTACCGTCGGCTCCGAGGGGCCGAGGCGTCTTCACGCAAAGGCGCCCGGGCGTCGTAGCGCATGAAGGAGGGGACCGCCAAGGCGAGGGTGACGATCCCGGCGACGCAGATGAGGCCGCCGGAGATGAGGGAGGCGCCGGGGCCGAACACGCCGGCGACGGCGCCGGTGCGCACGTCTCCCAGACGTGGACCGCCGGTGACGACGACGATATGGGCGCCTTGGAGGCGTCCCTGCATGCCCGAGGGCGTACCGGCCTGGAGCATGGTGGAGCGGTAGATGGCGCTGACGGTGTCGGCGGCGCCCGCGGCGAACAGGGCGGCCAGGCCGATCCACAAGACGTCGCTGACGCCCAGGAGCGCGATCGCCGCGCCCCACACGCCGATCGACACGACCACGCCGAGTCCCTGGCGGTTGACGCGGGCGACGGCTCCGCCGACCAGGGTGACGGCCAGGGCGCCGACGGCGGGTGCGGCGTAGAGGAGTCCGGCGGTGGTCGCGTCGCCGCCGTAGACGCCGTAGGCGAGCGCCGGGAACAGCGCGCGGGGCGCGGCGAAGACCATGGCGTTGATGTCGACGAGGAAGGTCATCAAGAGGGTGCGGTTGCCGGCGAGGAAGCGCAGGCCCTCCATGACCGAGGCCAGTCCCGCACGGCGGCCGCCGTCGCCCGGCGGCAGCGACGGCAGTCGCAGGACGGAGTAGAACACCGCGGCGAATGAGATGACGTCGAGGCCGTAGGCCCAGCCGTAGCCGCCGGCACCGACGACGACTCCGGCGATCAGCGGCCCGGTGATGACCCCGAACTGGAACCCGGCCTGGCGCAGGTTGTTGGCCGCGGCGAGCTTGCCGGGGCCGACGAGCTGCGGCAGGATCGCCGAGCGGGTCGGGGAGTCGACCGCCGATGCGCCGGCCTGGACGGCGACGCACACGAACAGCAGCCACAGGGGTCCGCCGCCGGCGGTGGCCTGGGCGAGCAGGACGACGCTGACCAGGAGCATGACCCCGCCGGTGACGAGGGCGAGTTTGCGGCGGTCGACGGCGTCGGCGATGGCCCCGCCGTAGAGGCCGAACACGATCAGGGGCGCCAGGCCGGCCACGCCCAGCATGCTGACGGCCAGGGTCGAGCCGGTCGCCTCCCACACTTGCAGCGGGACGGCGACCTGGGTGATCTGCGCGCCGATGAGGGAGACGACCTGCCCGGCGAACAGGCGCCGGTATGGCGCGGAGTCGCGCAGCGGGCTGATGTCGGGCGCGGCGGCGCGGATCAGGCGTGCCAGGCCGTTCACGGTGTCACCGCCGCGAATTCGCCGCGCGCGGTCATCTGCGCCAGGCGGGCATCACGTCGAAGGGCTTGGCGACTTTCGCGCCGTCGCGCTCGACGAGGTCGCCGTGTTCGGCGTCGACGAAGGCGGCGTCGATGCGCGCGAGGGTCTCGTCGTCGAGGACGAGGTCGAGGGCGGTGACGTTGTCGGCGATCTGCGCCGGCCGCGAGGCGCCCATGATCGCGCTCGACACGCCGGGCCTGCTCAACACCCACGCCAGGGCCAGCTGCGCCAGGGTCGCGTCGAGGTCGGCGGCGATGGGACGCAGTCGCTCGACGGCGCGAAGGACCGCCTCGGACATGTAGCGGCCGACGAAGCGCGCGCCGCGCTCGTGCTCGGCGCGGCTGTCGCCTGGTGTGGCCTGCCCGGGCCGGTAGCGTCCGGCGAGCACACCCTGCGCCAGCGGCGAGAACACGATCTGCCCGATGCCGAGTTCGGCGCAGGCGGGGGCGACCTCGGCCTCCGCGACCCGCCACAGCATCGAGTACTGCGGCTGGGCGGCGACCAGCGGCACCCGCAGCTCGCGCGCCAGGGCGTGAGCTGCGCGGATCTGCGGGGCGGTCCACTCCGACACGCCCAGGTAGCCGATCAGGCCGGCCCGGTGCAGGTCGGCGAAGGCGACCATCGTCTCCTCCAGCGGCGTGCCCGGGTCGAAGCGGTGCGCCTGGTACAGGTCGATGCGGTCGGTGCGCAGCCGGCGCAGCGACGCCGCGCAGCTTTCCATGACGTGCTTCCGCGACAGGCCGCGGTCGTTGCGGCCCGGCCCCGTGGGCAGGCACACCTTCGTGGCGATCACCAGACCGTCGCGCCGCCGCCCCGCCAGGGCCTCACCGAGTACGCGCTCGCCGGCGCCGAACTCGGGGGCGCCGTAGACGTCGGCGGTGTCGAAGGTGGTGATCCCGGCGTCGAGGGCGGCGCGGATGCACTCCGCGGCGTCCTCGGGGGCACCCCCGGTGAGCCAGTTGCCGAACGTGAGGGCGCTGACCTTCAAACCGCTGCCACCGAGCGCGCGATGTTGCATGCCGACCACACTTAGGTAAGGGGTTGGATGGGGAGTTGTACATTACCACCCGACTCGCGGCGAGCCTGCCGTCCACAATGGACGGTCACGGGCCTGCCCGGAACCTGCGATGTCAAGCGCGATCGGCGACGCCGGCTAGCGCGCCTCGCACGAATCCGCGAAGGTGCGCGCGTGGCCTCGGGCCGCTCCAGCCACGGTTCGTGTCCGGCTTCGTCGATCGAGGTCAGCGGCACATCGAGCCGGAGCGCGAGCGAGGATCACTCACACCGCCCAGGATCTCCACCTTTACCGGCAGGCACTCGCGCAGCCGGTCGAGGTGCCGGTCGAGCGGGTCCGCGCAGCCTTCCTCGCCGAGTTCACTGTTCATCACTCAGTTGACGGGGCGGCCCTGCCGCGGGGACCCGCCGGTGCCGCGCTGGTCGTAGCGGTACACGGGCGCGAGGTCGGCGACCATGGCGGCGACGTCGCCGAGATAGTCCGGCAGACCCGGACCTTCGTGAAGCATGACCACCGGTGGCTTGCGCCTGGTGTCCCCCAGCGCCGTCCAGCCGATGTGAGCGCCGTCGGTCATCGGCGCCAGGGCCTTGCGTCTGCGTCAGGTGCACCGCCGAGAACCTACCCGCGCGCGACCCCGGGTGCTCACAACCACCCGAACAGCTCCAGCCACACCCACGGCGGCACATGACCCACCGGCACCCGCGCGTCCACCCCCGCCCGCCGAAACGCCGACGCCACCCGCCGCCTCCCCACCACCCGCGACAGACTCGCCGACAGGCTCCCGCCCACCCCACCGAACCCCGCGGCCACCAACTCCCGCCACCACGCCAGCTCTTCCGGCCCCAGCAACGGCCGCTCCCGCCGCACCAACCGCAAGATCCCGGCGTCGACCCGCGGAACCGGCCGAAACGCCGACCGGTCCACCCGCCCGGCAAGACCCCACTCCACCTCCGGCCACGTCGACACCGTCAACAACGACCACCGCCCGAAATCCCCACTGCGCTTACGCGCGTACTCCCACTGCGTCACCATCGTCGCCGACCGCAGCGACCGCGCCGCCAGACACCACTCCACGATCCCCGCCGTCGCCCCGAACGGAATGTTCCCCACCAGGTGAAACGCACCCACCGGCGGCGCCACCCCCCGAAAGTCGGCGCGCACGCACACCACGTTCCCCCACCCCCGCCGACTCAACCGAGCCGCCAGCCCCGCATCACGCTCATAGGCCAGCACCCGCCCCACCCGACGAGCCAAAACCCCCGTCACCGCCCCCTCCCCCGGGCCCGGCTCCACCACCACATCACCGGGCCCCACACCCGAACACTCCACCAACCGGCGCACCACACCGGCGTCGACCAGAAAATTCTGCGAAAGAACACGACGGCGCACATCGCCACCGCGAAAACGGCTCGGCACGAAAAGATCCCGTCCCCCCGCACACAGCGGGGCGGCCAAGGACAGGCCGCGACGGCAGGCACCAGAAGAAGAGAAAACGGCACGACACCGAAAGGCGAGCCCGTCCACGTCGAAAAGAAGACGTGGAGACCAGCCCTGCCGACCGCAAGAAAACGGCACAGCACCGTCACTGAAGACGAATGCCGCCGAAGAGAACTACACGCGCGCCGCAGAGCCGGTCAGGCTCCGCGGGGCCTCACATGCGGCGCGACCAGGGCCACACGCCCATCGGTCACGCCCATCGCCATCACACCCATGACCCACCTACTACTTGCTCAACGCCACGATCAGCAACCCGACGAACCCCAGCACCAGAATCGCCGCCACCACGATCGTGGCCACCACCGCCGGCTCCTGATGCCACGCCTTCTTCTGCACCGGCGCCGGACGCTGCACGATCGGCTGCTGCTGCATCACCCGAGGCGGCTGCGGAGCAGGCCGCATCACCGGCTGCGGACGCGGCGGAACCGGCTGAATCGGCGCCTGCTGCATCACCGGCGGACGCGGCTGCTGCTGCGCACCCGGAGGAGTCGACACCGGACGATTCGGAATCACCGCCGGACGCGCCGGACCCGACACCGGAGGACCCACCGGACGCGCCGGCGCACCCCCGGGCCCGCCACCAACGGCCAGCACACCCTCGACCACAACGGTCTCCGGCTGCTCGATCGTCCGCGGCGCCACACCCATCTCCTTGTGCAGAAGATGCGCCGCCAACGGAATCCGGCTCGAACCCCCCACCAGGAAGATCCCCACCAAATCCTTCGGCGTCAACCGCGCCGCACCGATCGCGCGACCCATGCACGCCACCGTCCGCTCCAAATGCGGACGCGCCAGCGACTCGAACTCCTCACGCGTCAAATGCGCGTCGACGTCCAAGGCCGGCAGATGAATATCCGCGCTCGCCGTCCGCGACAGCATCTCCTTGGCACCGCGAACGTCCTCGTACAGCATCCGCCGGTAACGCCGGTCCTTGTCATCGACCGGATTGATCAGCCGCTGCCACGTACCCGCACTGCTGTGCCCATAGGTCTGCCCCAGGTGCTCAACGATCGAGTGATCGAAATCGAGACCACCCACATCATTGAGCCCCTCCTCGCTCAACACCTCGAAACCCGTCTGCGTACGGCGCACCACCGTCGCGTCGAAGGTCCCGCCACCCAGGTCATAGATCGCCAGCGAACGACCCACCGGCACCGACGTACCCAGCACCGTCGCGAAATACGACGCCGCCCCCACCGGCTCGGGAATCAACTGCGGCTTCGGCAACCCCGCGATGTGGGCCGCCTCCACCAGCAACGACCGCCGACGCTCACCCCAACGCGCCGGGTGCGTCATCCGCACATGCTCCGGCTGCCCACCGATCTGACGCCGCGCCTCGGTCAGGATCTGCTCGAGGACATAGGCCATCAACCGCGGAACGGGAATCTCCTGATCACCCAGGAACACCGAACCGTCATCGATACGACGCTTCGGATTGGGCTCGAAACGCGAAGGATCCACACGCGCGTTGCGCTCGGCGTCACGACCGACGAGCATCCGCCCGTCAGGAGCCAGATACACCGCCGAGGGCTGCAGAGGCGAACCGTCGAACAGCAACGGACGCGTCCGCCCGTCGGGCATCCGCAAAATGGCCACCGTGTTGGAGGTACCGAAGTCAATGCCGAGCACGCGCATGCGAGATTTCTCCTTCCCCGACCGCACACCATACTGCCTGCCGTCACCACCCCCACGGGTCGGCCATGCGGTCGAAACTCCACACCACCCCCACCGGCACCCTGAAGTGCCCGTACACCCCTTGCCCCCACCTGGATACTCAAAGCATGTCCGCCCCAAGGCCCACCCCACCCCTGGGCCCCTACCCCTACCTCGACACCCCCCGCCCCATCGCCTTCGCCCACCGCGGCGGAGCCGCCCACGGCGACGAGAACAGCACCGCCGCCCTCGCACGAGCCATCGCCACCGGATACCGCTACATCGAGACCGACGTCCACGTCTCATCCGACGGCATCCCCGTCCTCTTCCACGACACCACCCTCGAACGCCTCACCGGCGACGCCCGCCGCGTCGAAGACGTCACCTGGACAGACCTCGCCTCCATCCGCGTCAACGGCGAAACCCTCGTCCCCCGCCTCGACGACGTCCTGGGCACCTGGCCCGACATCCGCTTCAACATCGACGTCAAATCCGACCAGGCCGTCCACGCCACCCTCACCGCCCTGCGCGCCGCCGACGCCTTCGACCGAGCCCTCATCGGATCCTTCTCCGACGCCCGCCTCGCCCGCGTCCGCCGCCTCGCCGGACCACGCCTGGCCACCTCCATGGGCCCCCGCGAAGTCGCCACCTTCAAAGCCGCCACCTACACCGGCCGCCTATGGCCCCGAGCCCGCCTCGGCTACACCCGCGGCGCCATCGCCCTGCAGGTCCCCCACCACTACGGCCGCCTGCGCGTCGTCGACCGCCGCTTCGTCGAATACGCCCACCAACTCGGGCTTGACGTACACGTGTGGACAGTGGACGATACCGCCACCATCAACACGCTGCTCGACCTCGGCGTCGACGGCATCATGACCGACCGCCTCGAAGTCCTTCGAGACGCCTACGCCGCCCGCGGCCACTGGCCCGAGCCCACCCCTGGACGGTAAGCCCGCGATGACAGGCCCCACCGAGACCACCTCGGCCCCCGCCTACGGTCACTCCTCCCGCCGTGAACGCACCGGCTGGTACATCTACGACTGGGCGAACTCGGCGTTCTCCACCACCGTCGTCACCGCGTTCCTCGGCCCCTACCTGACCAACATCGCCAAAGCCGCCGACGACGTCACCGGCACCGACACCGTCGGCCAGATCTCCCTGATCGGCCTCAACTTCCGCGCCGACTCCCTATGGGCCTTCACCACCGCCCTGTCGGTCATCCTCCAGGTCCTCGTCCTCCCCGTCGCCGGAGCCATCGCCGACCGCACCCCCCGCAAAAAACAACTCCTCGCCGCCTTCGCCTACACCGGCGCCGCGGCCACCTGCGCCCTGGTCTTCCTCACCGGCGACCGCTGGGAACTCGGCGCGGTGCTGTTCATCATCGCCAACGTCTCCTTCGGCGCCAGCGTCGTCGTCTACAACTCCTTCCTCCCCCAGATCTCCACCGAAGAAGAACGCGACGCCGTCTCCAGCCGCGGCTGGGCCTTCGGCTACCTCGGCGGCGGCACCCTGCTGCTCCTCAACGTCATCGCCGTCCTCGTCGGCGGCGACGACATGCTCGCCGAAACCGCCCGCTACTCCATCGTCTCGGCCGGACTGTGGTGGGCCGGCTTCACCACCATCACCATGGCCCGCCTCCAAAACCGCCCCGCCCTGGCCGGACAGGCACAAGGCTCGGTCCTCACCGACGGCTTCAAACAGTTCTTCCGCACCCTCAAAAGCCTGCGCGCCTACCCCAAGACGCTGGCCTTCCTCATCGCGTTCCTCATCTTCAACGACGGCATCCAAACCGTCATCGCCATGGCCGGCACCTACGGCCAAGAGGAACTCGGCTTCGAAAACGACATCCTCATGCCCACCATCCTCGTGGTCCAGTTCGTCGCCTTCGGCGGCGCGCTCGCCCTGGGACGCCTGGCACGCCGCTACGGGGCCTGGAAGACCGTCCTGGGCAGCCTCGTCGCATGGGTGTTCATCCTCATCGCCGCGTTCTTCCTGCCCTACGCCAACGCGCCGCTGTTCGTGGCCGTCGGCGCCGGGATCGGCTTCGTCCTCGGCGGCTCGCAGGCCCTGTCGCGCTCGCTGTTCAGTCAGCTGATCCCCAAGGGCCGTGAGGGCGAGTACTTCGGGCTCTACGAGATCAGCGACAAGGGCACCAGCTGGCTGGGGCCGATCGTGTTCGCGGTGACCAACGAGATCACCGGCAGCAACCGGCTGGCCATCATCTCGCTGGTGATCTTCTTCGTCGTCGGTTTCGTGCTCCTCATCCGGGTGCCCATGGCCGAGGCGATCCGCGCGGCCGGCAACACCCCACCCGAGAAGCTTTGATCACGGGCCGCCACATAAGCTCATCGCCCGTGACGGCGCGACTGAAGTTCTTCTACGGACCCATGGACTGCGGCAAGTCCACTCTGGCCTTGCAGATCCACCACAACCACACCCGCTCGGGTAGAAGGGGACTGCTGCTCACCCGCCACGACCGTTCCGGCACGCCGCGCATCACCACCCGCATCGGTCTGGCCAAGGACGCCACCGAACTCCGCGACGACAGCGACGTGCGGGCCCTGGCCCGCCTCCACAACGCCGACTACGTCATCTGCGACGAGGTGCAGTTCTACCCGGTGGCCCACATCGAGCAGATGGCCGACCTCGTCGACTGCGACGACGTCGACGTCTACGCCTTCGGTCTGGCCACCGATTTCCGCAGTGTGCTGTTCCCCTCGACGCAGCGGCTTCTGGAGCTGTCCGACGAGGCGCTGCGCCTGCAGGTGGAGGTGCTGTGCTGGTGCGGTTCGGAGGGGCAGCTCAACGCCCGCGTCATCGACGGTGACGTCGCCCGCGCCGGGCAGCAGGTCGTCATAGGGGACACCGACGACGCCGAGGTCCACTACCAGGTGCTGTGCCGCAAGCACTACCGCGCCGGTGAGCTGGCGGCCGTGGAGGCGTTCACCGAGGCGAGCTAGTGGATGCCGGCCATCAGGCGGCGCAGGTTCTTCACCGCCGGCTTCGTCGGGGTCGACGGGCCCACCGGGCTCGGACACAACTCACCGGTGACCTCGACGGCGTAGGCGGCCACCAGCCACAGGGGCGAGACCTTCTCCGCTCCGACGTCGGCCGGCGCGGCGAACATCATCACGATGCAGGACAGGCCGTTGAAGACCAGGCCGAGGGCGGACTTGGTGGGTGTGGCCAGGCGATGGCCCAGCCGCACCCACACCATCCCGTCGCCGGCCGCGCCGAACGCCGTAGAGTGCCATGGCGTCGGCGTCGGCGTCGCTCCAGCCCCAGCCGCCGTTGGCCGGCGAGGCCACCAGGAACAGCACCAGGATCGCGCGCATCCGCAGTGGCTGAACCGCTCCCACAGCTCGGTGCTCGGCGAGGTGCAACTACCCCAGCGGGGTGTGCCCCGCCGGGACGGTCTCGGCCGCGCTCGGCGGTCCCGGCGGAGTCCCGTCACCGAAAGGCCGCCCCCCGAGCTCCTCGCGCCCATGCGGCTCCAGCCACCCCGACAGATCCGGCCCCACCGGGACGATTCCGGTGGGGTTGATGTCGCGGTGCACCTCGTAGTAGTGCCGCTTGATGTGCACGAAGTCAGTGGTGTCACCGAACCCCGGCGTCTGGAACAGGTCACGCGCGTAGGCCCACAACACCGGCATCTCACTGAGCTTGGACCGGTTGGTCTTGAAGTGCCCGTGATAGACCGCGTCGAAGCGCGCCAGCGTCGTCCACAACCGCACATCGGCCTCGGTGATCGTGTCGCCCACCAGGTACCGCTGAGCGCTCAACCGCTCCGACAGCGCGTCCAAGCGCGCGAACAACCGCCCGTAGGCCTTCTCGTAGGCGCCCTGACTGCCCGCGAACCCACACCGGTACACACCGTTGTTGACGTCGCGGAACACCCCGTCGTTGACCTCGTCGATCTCGGCGCGCAGCTCACTGGGGTACAGCTCCGGCGCGCCCGGGCGATGCAGCGCCGACCACTCCGTCGACATGTCCAGCGTGATCTGCGCGTAGTCGTTGGTGACGACCTTGCCCGTCACCTCGTCGACGATCGCCGGGACGGTGATGCCCCGCTCATAGCCCGGGAACCGCGCGAAGTACGCCTCCTGCAGCCGCTCGATCCCCAGCACCGGATCCCGCCCGCCCTCGTCGAGGTCGAAGGTCCAGCTGCGCGCGTCGTGCGTCGGCCCCGCGATCCCCATCGACAGCGCCCCCTCCAACCCCAGCAGCCGCCGCACGATGATCGCCCGGTTCGCCCACGGGCACGCCCGCGACACCACCAGCCGGTAGCGCCCCGCCTCCACGGCATACCCGTCGCGCCCGTCGGCGGTGATACGCGTGGCGATGTAGCGCTGATCGCGGGTGAACTCGCCCTCACCGCTGACGTAGGAACCGGTGGCCTGATCCTCATTGGTCGTCGACATGTCCCTCATGATGGCACCGGGCGTGTGCCTCGTCACCTTCCCGACACTCCCCCGCCCTCCCCGGCCCCGATGACCGCCCCACCCGCCCATCACCCCACACCCCGGGGTTCACCCCTGCTGACCTGGGTAAACACTCAGAACACGGAAAGCGTCAAGATCAGCGTCACAACCGGGTGGTCTAAAGCGTCTCAACGGTGGAGGGGATGCCATCCTTTCCTCGGTGGACGTATCGCCCCCGAATAGGGAAACATTCAGCTGGCTGCGTCGTTACACCGGACAGATGTCGCAGATGTGGCTGTCAAGGGTTCAGAGGGGAAGCCAGGTTTATGGGTGAGCGCATGCTGCGCGGAAGTCGACTGGGCGCGATCAGCTACGAGTCTGATCGCAACACCGAGCTGGCACCGCGGCAGACCAGGGACTTCGTCTGCCAGCGAGGGCACCGCTTCGAGGTGCCTTTCGCGGTGGACGCCGAAGTGCCATCGACGTGGGAGTGCCGCCTCGACGGCACCGTCGCCCGTCTCGTCGACGGCACCGAACCGGAGGCCAAGGCCGGCAAGCCTCCGCGCACGCACTGGGACATGCTCCTTGAGCGGCGCAGCGTCGACGATCTCGAAGAGATCCTCAACGAGCGCCTCGAAGAGGTACGCGCCCGGCGCGGAAAGGCGTAAAGACCACACCGTTACCGCTACGGGGTCTTGAGGGCCGCGGTCACTTCGGTGACCGTGGCCCTTTGTCGTCATCGGGGTCGATGACCTCTCCCTCGATGACGTCGCCTTCGATGACCTCACCGGTCGGCGCCTGCTCGGGCATACCTGCCTCGGTCCGCACCCGCCGGGGCCCGAACATGTTCTGCGCCGAGCCCGAACCCATCCTCGACTCCAGCAGCCTGCGCGCCACCGGCCGCAGCAGCGCCCTCGTGGGCGGCAGCACGCACAGCAGACCGATCACATCCGACACGAACCCCGGCAGCATCAGGCCCACCGCGCCCAAGAACGCGATCGTCCCGTCGACGATCTGCGGTCCCGGCGGGCGACCGGCGGCCTGATCGGCCTGGTACGCCCGGATCGCCTTCGCCCCGAAATACCGCATCAGCGACATCCCGACCATCGACGTGCCCAGCGTCGCCAGGATCGCCCACCCCAGCCCGATCCACTGCACCACGGCGACATAGGCGACCAGCTCGGCGATCCCCAGGATCGTCAAGAACGGCAACCGCCTCCGCCGGCGCGGGGCCGGGCCCGTGGTCACGACCTTCTGCCCAGCAGCGACGCGACCTGCCGCGCCCGGTGCCGCACACCCCACGACCCCACCCGCAGCAGAGCCTCACGAACGATCGGGCCGCCCATCTTCGACGCCCCCCGCTCACGCTCGCTGAACGTGATCGGCACCTCCACCACCCGAAGGCCCGCCTTCACCGCACGCCACGTCAGGTCGATCTGGAAGCAGTACCCCGCCGAGGCCACCGAATCCAGATCGAAACGATCCAGCGCCGACAACCGGTACGCCCGGTACCCCGCGGTGTTGTCGCGCACCGACACGCCCAGAAGGATCCGCGTGTACAGGCTCCCGCCCCGCGACAGCAGCAGACGATGCAGCGGCCAGTTCACGACCTTGCCACCGGGCACATACCGCGACCCGATGACCGCGTCGGCCCCGGCGAGCGCGTCGAGGAGCCTCGACAACTGCTCCGGCGCGTGTGAACCGTCGGCGTCCATCTCGACGACCACGTCGAAACGGTTGGCCTTGGCCCAGGCGAAACCGGCCAGATACGCCATCCCCAGGCCCTCTTTACCGGCCCGGTGCAGAACGTGGACGCGCTTGTCGCCCTCGGCGAGACCATCGGCGAGCTCGCCGGTCCCGTCGGGGCTGTTGTCGTCGGCGATCAGGACGTGCGCCGCGGGGACGCTGTCTCTGACGCGGGCGACGATGGACTCGATGTTCTCCGACTCGTTGAACGTCGGGATGATCACCACGACCCGCCCGATGTGCGGGTAGGTGTCCGACCCGCGCTCGTCGCGGCTGTCGGTGTCGGCTTGCGTGGTGTCCGGCTGCGCCGTCACACGGCCCCCTCTTCGGTCACGGCAACATTCCTTTTGCGGCGGGCGCGCGTCTGCGCCACCGCCGCCCCCACCACCACGGCCGCCACCACGGCGATGAGCAACTCTGGAAGCATACCGAGGACGTGCGCGGGGGTCGCGCCCTCACCGAGGTCGACCGACCTGACCAGCGCCGCCTGCGTGTTGAACGCCGTGGCGTCGTGTACGGTCCCGTCGGCGTCGACGAACCCCGACACGCCCACCGTGGACGCCATCAGCGCGCTGCGCCCATGCTCGACAGCGCGCAGACGCACCATCGCCATCTGCTGCAACGCCTCGGCGTTGTTGAAGGTCGCGTTGTTGGTCTGCACCGCGATCAGCTGCGCGCCCTCGGCCACGGTCTCGCGGACGACGTCGTCGAAGGCGATCTCATAGCAGATGACATCGCCCACGGCCACGCCGTTCATCTCCACGATCCCCGGCTGCGTGCCCGGCGCGAAGTTCCCGGCCAGTTTCACCTTGTCGGTGACCATCTCCACCAGCGACCGCAGCGGCACCTGCTCCACGAAGGGCACCAGGTTGCGTTTGACGTATCCCACGTAGGGTTCGCCGCCGTCGGCCGGCCACACCAGCCCGGAGTTGCGCGAACGCCCGTCCTCACCGCGGACGAGGGCGCCGACCAGGATCGGCGCGCCGATCGCGGTGGCCGCGCGGTCGATGGCCGCGGCGGCGTCGGCGTTGCGGGTGGGGTCGATGTCGCTGGAGTTCTCCGGCCAGATCACCAGATCCGGCTGCCGGTCGGTGCCGCGCACCCGCGCGGCGAGCTCCTCGGTCGCCTCGACGTGGTTGTTGAGGACCTCCAGGCGCTGGGCGTTGAAGTCCAGGCCGAGCCTGGGCACGTTGCCCTGAATGACGGCCACCACCGCCGAACCGGCATCGGGGCTACTGGTCGGCACCACCAGGCCCACCGCCACGACCACGCCCGCCGCCGCGGTCAGCGCCCCGGCGCGCTTGATGTCACGAATACCCGCCCACACCGCCGCGACCAGCAGACCACCGGCCAGGGCCACCGCGAACGTCACCAGCGGCGCCCCACCCAGCCACGCCAGCGCCAGCAACGGCGAATCTGCCTGACTGAACGCCAACCGCCCCCACGGGAAACCACCGAACGGGAACCGGTCGCGCAAGGCCTCGGCCGCCACCCACAACGCGCCCGTACCCACCGGCCACGCCCACCGCCACCGGTCAAAGACCCCCGACGCCCACGCCGACACAGCACCCAAGAGCCCCACGAACACCGCCTGCGACGCCGCCAGCAGCAGCCACGGCCACGCACCCACCTGCGTACCCGTCCAGTCCAGCAGCGGCACGAACAGCGCCAGCCCCGCCAGCAACCCCAGCCCGAAACCCGCCCGCGCCCGCCGGCGGTGCACCGCCGCGGCCAGGCCCGCCACCGACAGCATCGCCAGCGGCCACCACCCAAACGGCGGGAAGGACAACCACAACCCCAGCCCCGACACCACCGACACCACGACAGCCGCCCACAGCGACAACCGCCGCCCGTCACCGACGCCCGTCACCAACCCCCACCCACCACCGGACACGACCCCACCGGCGCGGCCGTCACGAGACCCCACGGCGTCTTCCACAGGTGCGATCGCCACAGCCCAACAGCTCCTTACACGAGGGGAGACCCAGTATCACCGATACGCGCGGGCACCCGCCACCGGGCAAAGCGAAGGGGCGTGGTGTATGCCACGCCCCTTGCGTTCCCAGGCCCTTTCGGCGGGTGAATTCGAAGCAGTCGTCGCAGGACCTTCGGACCAATTCGGAGCCGACCGGATGCCGACGCCGCAACTGTTGTCTACTGGCCTGCCACCACACGCACCGAACCCACCTCACGGCGACCGTCTCGCACCGCCCCGCCGACCCCCGCGTGCTGAGCCTGGCCGCCGGCGGTGATGCGGCCGACCACCGCCGATTGCCCAGTCTGCGAAGGAACGAAGCGAGCCGAGCCGCCCCCGATTACGGACACTGG
This sequence comes from Phytomonospora sp. NPDC050363, assembly GCF_040655735.1. Classification (NCBI taxonomy): domain Bacteria; kingdom Bacillati; phylum Actinomycetota; class Actinomycetes; order Micromonosporales; family Micromonosporaceae; genus Phytomonospora; species Phytomonospora sp. NPDC050363. The sequence continues at coordinate 898,410 of NZ_JBFAKK010000001.1, read as the reverse complement.
CAACGGTAAGGCGTGCCATGCGGGGGCTGTCAACCGGGTCCGGGAAATCAACCGAAAAAAGGACCGCCCACCGCCTGGAACTGCCCCCGCAAAAGCCCCAGCGCCGCCACCGGATGACTCTGCGCCAGCAACCCCGCCGCCGCCAGCACATACCGAGAGTCCACCACCACACCCGCCGACTCCGGCAACGGCCACCCACCCGAACGATCGGCCACCGCCTCACCCAAGACCTCAAGCGCCGCACCCGCACCCGCGTACCGCAACGCACCCCCCGAACCGATCACCAACCCCACTCCCCGCAGATCCTTCCCACCCCGAAACGGGCCCTGCGCGTCCAAGCGCTCGCCGCGGGCGTGGCGTCGCAGGGCGACCTTCATCGCCAGGGAGGCCAGTTCGACGTCCACGCGGGCCTCGGTGCGGCTGTCAGGCAGGAAACCCGGCGTGGCCGCGCGAGTCGCCGCGGGGCCTTCCAGGCGGGAAACCCCCTCGGCGTCGAGGAGCTTTTCGGCCGCGGCGGCCTCGACGACACCGGGGGCGTTCCAGCGCACCCCGAGGTCGCCTTCGACGGTGCGTGAACGCCACTGGCTGCCGGCGACCTCGGCGCGGGGCCCTTCGAGTTCGGCGTCGGGGGTGAGCACGGAGTACACGTCGGTGGTGGCGCCGCCCACGTCGACCAGGAGCAGGTCCCCGCGGCCGGCGATCTCGCCGTGCCCGTCGGCGAACAGCTCCACACCGGCCAAGACCGCGTCCGGGGTGGCCGCGCGCACCAGGCGGGTGAACTCCTCACCGGCCGACAGGTGCTTGCCGGCGATGACGTGGCGCAAGAACGCCTCCCGCAGCGCCGCGCGCGCCTCCTGCGGCCGCAGCATCCCGATGCGGGGCAAGACGTTGCCGACGACCGCGACCGGCAGTCCCGCCGTGGCCAAGATCGCCTCGACCTCGCCGGCGGCGCGCGCGTTGGCCGCCAGCACCACCGGCACCCTCAGCCGCTCGTCGCGGCCGGCGGCCTCGGCGTACTGGCGGGCGTGTTCGAGCAGGACCGAGGCGTCCCCGCCGTCGGTGCCGCCGGCGAACAAGACCGTGTCGGGCACCGCCGCGCCCAGCGCGGCGAAGTCGCCCGCGCCCAAGGTCCCGGCCGCCACGTGAACGATCCGCGCCCCGGCCGACAACGCCGCCCGATGCGCCGCGGTGGCCGTCACCAAGGGCTCATTGCCGACCACCGCGCACGTCAGGCCACCACCGGCCGAGGAGCACACCCGCAACTCCGTCACCACCGCACCGCCCGGCAGGCCCGCCACCACCGCGTCACGCGCGGCGTAGAGGCCCTCGAGGACATCGGTGCCGATCGTCGTGGCGTGCGCCGCCGTCCCCAGCAGCGCACCCGTGCCAGCCTCGACCGCCGCGACTTTCGTGTACGTCGACCCCACATCGCCGCACACGATCACCTCGCCCGTCACGACTTCGCCGGAACCACGACCGTCCCCACCGCGCTCGTCGCCAGAATCGGCGGATCGCACACCTCGGCGGCCGACTCGCCCAGATCGGCGCGCCCCCGGCACACCACGTGCACCCGAAACTCGATCGTGCGGCTGCGCGTACCCACCCGCACCAAGACCGCCGTGGCCTCCACCACGTCACCGGCCCGGATCGGCGCGTGGAACTGCACATCGCTGTAGGACGCGAACAGCCCCTCGTCACCGTCGGAGCGGATGCACAACTCCGTGGCCACGTCCCCGAACAACCCCAGACCGTAGGCGCCGTCGACGAGATCGCCGGCGTAATGGGCGTGACTGTAGGGGATGTAGCGGCGATGCCGCACGGTCAGACCTTCCACGGCGCTCAACCCACCGGCTCCTTCACATCACTGGCCAAAGCGTGCACGAGATACGACGCGACGTCACCCGGCGTCGTCCCCCGCGAGAAGATCCGGTCGACACCGAGCTCGCCGGCCATCATCTCGTCGAAGCGGGGGCCGCCGACGATCAGGAGGGGACGTTCGGCCGGGCCGAAGGCCTCCCGGAACGCCGCCGACATCTCCCGGGTGTTGTGCAGGTGCGCGTCGCGCTGGGTGACGACCTGCGAGACAAGCACCGCGTCGGCTTTCTCGTCGACGGCGCGGTTGACGAGGTCGGGTACCGGCACCTGCGCGCCGAGGTTGACCACCCGAAGCTCCCGGTAGTACTCCAGGCCCTTCTCGCCGGCGAAGCCCTTGATGTTGCAGATCGCGTCGATGCCCACGGTGTGGGCGTCGGTGCCGATGCACGCGCCGACGACGACGAGTTTGCGGCCCAGGTTCTCCTTGACGGCGTCGTTGACCTCTTTGCTCGACAGCAGCGGGTAGTCGCGCTCGACGACCTGCACGTCGGCGGTGTTCACCAGATGCTTGACCGACCCGTACACCACGAAGAACGTGTGCGACGTGCCGATCTGTTTGGCGTGGACGACCATGACCGGGTCGAGACCCATCTTCGACGCCAGCTGCGCCGCGGCGCCCTCGGCGCGTTTGTCGTGGGCGACGGGCAGCGTGAACGACACCTGCACCATCCCGTCGCCGGTGGTGTCGCCGTAGGGCCGCAGGATGCGGGGACCGTCGTCGCTCATGCCCGCCCTTCCAGGATGTCGGTGGCGGGGTTGAAGTACCCCTCGGCGTGCTCCTCGACGCCGTCGAGTCCGCGCCCGCCGTCGGCGGGGCGTTTCATGATCCCGAACGTGCCCACGCCGATGGCGTTGAGCAGCCCGTCGTCGCCGACGCGTTCGAGGAGGTCGATCGCCTCACCCAGCACCGTCCGGGCCCGCGTGGCGATGAACCCGTCAGCGGGGGGATGGAAGTCCTCGGTGAGTCCACCGCAGGCGTTGAGGACGTAGCGGACGTTCTGCAGCGCCAGGTCACGGTCGGACAGCCACGGCGTCACCACCGCCTCGGTCATCATCCCCACCAGCAAGATCCCCTGCCCGGTCATCGCGCCCACCAGGTTGAAGAACCCGTCGAGGAGGTAGCCGCGGAACACGTCGCCGGTCATGTGCTTGGTCGGCGGCATCCACTTCAAAGGCGCGTCGGGGAACAGCTCACGCGCCAGCAGCGCGTGCGCCAGCTCCAGCCGAAACGACTCGGGCACCTCAGGGTTGATCTCGAAGGCGTGACCCAGCCCCAGCAGCTCATCGGGCAGGCCCGCCTCATGGGCGAAGAACTCGTTGAGCAACTGCGACACCGTCACCGTGTGCGCCGCCTCGACGGCGTCGGCGGTGGTCAGATAGTTGTCCTCACCGGTGTTGATGATGATCCCCGCCCGCGAGTGGATCTGCCGCGAGAACCGCTGATCGACGAACGTGCGGATCGGGTTGATGTCACGAAACAAGATCCCGTACATCGAGTCGTTGAGCATCATGTCGAGCCGGTTGAGACCCGCCAGCGCCGCGATCTCGGGCATGCACAGCCCCGACGCGTAGTTCGTCAACCGGATGTAGCGCCCCAGCTCCCGCGACGTCTCGTCCAGCGCCGCCCGCATCAACCGGAAGTTCTCACCCGTGGCGTAGGTACCGGCGAACCCCTCCCGCGTGGCACCCTCGGGCACATAGTCCAGCAGCGACTGACCCGTCGACCGGATCACCGCGATCACATCGGCACCCGCCCGCGCCGCCGCCTGCGCCTGCGGAATGTCCTCATAGATGTCACCGGTCGCCACGATCAGGTAGATCCACGGCCGCTGCGGCGGATCACCGATCTCGGCGACCAGACCATCACGCTCGACCCGCCGCGCATCCACCGCCGCGATCCCCGCGCCCACACCGGCCGCGGCCAGCTCACGCGCCCGCACCGCCGCAGCACCCTCGGGCACCTCGAACCGCACCGCACCCGCCGCCGCCTTCTGCGCCAACGCCAGCAGATCACCATGCCCGCCATCACCCAGCGCGTGGAACACCGGCAACGACACACCATGCCCGATGCCCACATCGTCGCGCACCGCGTCCACCAGACGATTCACCCACGGAATCCCGTCGGGATCAGCCCCCGACAAACCCGCCAGCCGCAACGTCGCACGCTCCACCGACACCGTCGTATGACTGCGCGCCATGTCCACCACCGGCTGACCCGCACGCGCCGCCAGCCTCCTGGCCCGCGCCACGAGCCCGGCGTCCAAATGCAGCCGCGTCTGATGACCCACCACTCACTCCTCCGCGAAAATCGTGCGACCGGCCAACACCGTGCGATGACACCCCGGCGCCGCCGCAGGATCGGGCAACTCCCCCGACAGGTGATTCCACACCGCGAACGTCGCCGGCGCCCCAGGCGCCAGCACACCCGCCACGTCATCCCCCATCGCCCGCCAACCACCACGCGTCGCCGCCGCGAAAGCCGCCTTCAACGACAACCGCTGCGCCGGATTGTGATGCCCCACCGCCGCCGCGACCCCACCCCACGGATCCGTCGGCGTCACCGGCGAATCCGAACCGAACGCCAACGGCACACCCACCCCCGCCAACGACGCGAAAGGATTCGCCGACAACGCCCGCGCCCGCCCCAACCGCGACGCGTACATACCCTCGGCCCCACCCCAGGCCGCATCGAACGCCGGCTGCACACTCGCGTGCAACCCGAAAGCCACAAACCCCGCGATCAACTGCTTGTCCAACAGCTCCGCGTGCTCCACCCGATGCCGCATCGACCGCACCGCCTCCACACCCAGCGCCTGCGCCGCCGCCGCCACACCCGACACCACATTCGCGATCGCCTGATCCCCGATCGCGTGGAAACCACCCTGCAACCCGTGCCGATGACAGTCGAGAACATGGTTCTCCACATCCTCGGCCGACAAATACGCATGCCCCGCCGTCGACGCGTCGGCGTAATCCTCCCGCAACGCCGCCGTCCGCGCCCCGATCGACCCGTCCGCCGACAGATCACCACCACACGCGTGCGCCCCCAGATCCCGCGCCTTCTCCGCCGCGCACAACTCACCCCAATAACCCACCACCCGAGGCACACCACCCTCGGCCGACAACCTCAGCAGCGAAGAGAAATCAGCCTCCCCCACCGACGTCCCCTCCGACGGCATCCCGCACTCGTGAATCGACGCCACCCCCAACGACGCCGCCCGCTCCAACGCAGCCCGCTGCCACACCACCCGCTGCGACAACGGAATCGACTCCGCCGCCACCGCCCGCGCACGACGATGCGCGTACAACGTCAACGGCCCCTCCGCCGAAAACCCCTCCAGCCCCTCCACCTCACGAACCTCGGCCCGCAACGCCGACGACGCCAACCCCTCATGACCGCACACCCGCGACAAATAACCCCGCCGGCCACCCAACGCCCGATCCAGCTCACCCAGACCAGGCACCCGCGGGTCATCCCACGCCGACTCGTCATACCCCTGCCCGGTCACCACCGCATCCCCCGGCAGATCCCGCACATAAGCCGCGACCCGATCCAGCACCTCCCCCGCCGAACGAGCCCCGAACAACGACAGATCCACCATCAACACACCCGTAGCCGCCACATGCGCATGCGCGTCCACGAACGCAGGCGTCACCAAACGCCCACCCAAATCCACCACCGCACCCGCACCCGGCGCATCAGCGTCAGCCCCCACCCACGCCACCACACCCGCGTCATCGACCAACAACGCCGTAGCCGCCGGAACAGCCGCCGAAAAAACCCGCCCACCACGAAAAAGAGTCGTCATGACTACCTAGTCTCGGCCAACCGCCGGTCGAACATCGCACGGACCCCCGGCACCGACCGCACCAACCGCAACGCCAACTCCGCATGCCCCGGCGTGAACCCGTTCCCGATCAACATCCGCACATCCGCCGCCAACCCCTCAGCACCCAAAGCAGCCGCAGGAAAAGACGTCGCCATCGAAAAGAACACCACCGTCCCACCCCCACCCGTCGCCAAGATCGCCCCATGCTCACACCCCGGCACATCCACACACACCACCGTCACATCCCCCAAAGCCCCCACACCCTCCACCGCGGCCGCCGTCGCCACCGGATCAGTCGCATCCGCCACCACCACCGCGTCCGCCAACCCCGAATCCGCCAGCAACTTCGCCTCCGACGCCGACGGCACCAAACCCGTCACACGCCCAGCCCCCGTCGCCCGCGCCGCCGCCAACGACAACGCACCACTCTTCCCCGCCGCACCCAACACCACCACATGCGGCGCCCGACCCGTATCCGCGATGAACTCCGACACCACCCGCGCCGTCAACGCCGGCGCACCGCACACATCGAAAACCGCCAACGCCAAATCCGCCGGCAGATCATCGGGCAACACCGCCGCGATCGACCGCCCGAACAACACCGCATGACCCGCCGCCGGAACCTGCTCCCCCAACCCGTCCCAACCCACAAGCCCATCCGAGATCACCAACGGCGTCAACGTCAACGACACCAACGTCGCCACCCGCTGCCCCACCACCAAACCCAGAGAAGACCCCGCACCGACCTCCTCCACCACCCCGATCAACATCCCACCCGAACCCGTGTCCGGATTGTGCATCTTCCCGCGCTCGCCGACGATGCGCAGGACCTCTTGACGCACCTTGTCGCCGTCGCCGCCGAACTTGACGCTGAGCTGGCGAAAGCTCGCCGCGTCGAGGTTGAGCCGCTCTACCCTGATGCGCACCTCGTCCTCGGCGATCTCGGGGGAGGCGTCGAGTCGCCAGGCCGCCTGGGGCAAAACGCCCGAAGGCTCCATTACCCGGTGCAAACCCGCAGGTGACGACATGGATTCCTCCTTGAGTGCCGACGAAGATCTCCAGCAGGATAACCGAAGATTCTCCGGCGGGGTAGCTTGACATCAGGAGGGTTTCCGCTAGTAGCCTCTGTCGAATCGCGTATCTCAATGCCGAGGAGGGGTTAACGTGTCGTCGTTGACGGACATCGCCGCACCGGTCGTGGCAGAACAGCCTTACCTGTACCGGCGAAACGAACTCGTCGAGCCGGACTGGCGACGCTTCCCCGGCTGGCGTGACGTCACCACCGAGCAGTGGGAGTCGGCGCAGTGGCAGCGCGTCAACTGCGTCAAGAACATCAAGCAGCTCAACACGCTGCTCGGCGACCTCGTCGACGAACGGTTCTACAAGGACCTCGCCGACGACCAGGAGCACCTGGCCACCATGTCGATGCTCATCCCACCGCAGATGATCAACACGATGGTCGTCGACCCGCCCGGGAACAGCGCCGGCGACTGGACCGAGGCGTTCTACGCCGACCCGATCCGGCGCTACATGATCCCGGTCGCCTCCGACCGGCGCCGCGACTGGCCCTCGCACCCCTACGCCACCCGTGACTCGCTCCACGAGCACGACATGTGGGTCGCCGAAGGCCTCACCCACCGCTACCCGACCAAGGTCCTCGCCGAGCTGCTGTCGACCTGCCCGCAGTACTGCGGCCACTGCACCCGCATGGACCTCGTCGGCAACTCCACCCCCACCGTCGACAAGCTCAAGCTGACCTTGAAGCCCAAGGACCGCTACGACGCGATGATCGACTACCTCAACGACCACCCCGGCGTGCGCGACGTGGTCGTATCCGGCGGCGACGTCGCCAACGTCCCCTGGCGCAACCTCGAGAGCTTCCTGGCCAGGCTCCTCGAAGTCGACACGATCCGCGACATCCGCCTGGCCACCAAGGCCCTGGCCGCGCTGCCGCAGCACTGGCTGCAAGACGACGTCGTCGACGGGCTCGGACGCATCGCCACCGCCGCCCGCGAACGCGGCGTCAACCTCGCCATCCACACCCACGTCAACCACGCGCAGTCGGTGACGCCACTGGTCGCCCGCGCGGCCCGCGCCGCGCTCGACGCCGGCGTGCGCGACGTGCGCAACCAGGGCGTCCTGCTGCGCGGTGTCAACGACACCCCCGCCGCCCTGCTCGACCTGTGCTTCGCCCTCCAGGGCGAGGCCAACATCCTGCCGTACTACTTCTACATGTGCGACATGATCCCCAACGCCGAGCACTGGCGCACCTCACTGGCCACCGCGCAGGCGCTCCAGACCTCGATCATGGGATACCTGCCCGGCTACGCCACACCCCGCATCGTCTGCGACGTGCCCTTCGTCGGCAAACGCTGGGTCCACCAGGTCACGCGCTACGACACCCTCAACGGGGTGTCCTACTGGACCAAGAACTACCGCACCTCCATCGAGATGCAAGACCCCGAGGCACTCACCCGCGAATACCCGTACTACGACCCGATCGACACCCTCCCCGAAGAGGGCCAGGCCACCTGGCGCGCCGAGCACGTCCCGGCCGACGTCGCCGACAAGGCCAAGAAGGCCGCGGCGGCCTCACGCAAGGCCAGTTTGTAGAAAGCACGACCACGACGGCCGGCACACGGCGAGCCGCACGTCGTACAGGCGAGAAAGCGCGCGGTGTCCCCAGCCCGGTGAGGGCGGGGACACCGCGCTTTCCGTCACCGGCGCGCGCCCTGCGCGCGACGGCCTGCGAACTCAAGTTCTCGCGACTGGCGCGGATCACGGCCTGGGCGGCGCCCTGGGAGGCAGCGTAGGCGCAGACCAGTCCGACCGCGCGGGTGGCGAAACCGTGCCCGCGCCAGTCCGGATAGAGCCCGTAAGCGATGTTCACCTGGCCGGGAGCGAGGACCGGGGTGGGCGGCTCGAACCGCAGGTCGATGGTTCCCGCCGAGGCGAGGCGGGCCGCGTCGACAGCGCTTTGGCGTACACCAACCGGCGGCCGCCTCACACTCACCCCCGCCGGACTCACCCTGCAAGTCGAAGCACCTCGCGTATTCGAAGCCCTCACCACAGCCGTCAACCTCACCACCCGCGCCACACCCGGCCCACTCACCGGCGACACCTCACACCTCCTGGAAGCCGTCGCCCTCGGCCAAATCGCCGCCCTGGTCCCCGCCTCCCTCGCCGCCACAAACCAGCGCGAGGACATCGCCTACCGCGAACTCGCCGTCGCCAGCCCCTACGTCATCGCCGCCATCTGGCGCGAAGGCTCCCGCGGCCCCGCCATCGCGGCCTTCGTCCGTGCCGCGACCGACGCCGCCCGAGCGCTCCCCACCGCCTGACACGAACCGGCGCGCGGCCCCCACGGGAAACCGCGCGCCGAAACACGCTCAGACCCCCACCGAGGGCCTTCGAGGCTGCCGGAGCAATGACGAACCCTCAACCTAACCCTCAAGTAGAGGTTCAGCTCTTCTTCTACCTGCCGTTCTCCTCAACCTTCGCCAAAGCCGCACCCACCACCGCCAAACGCCGCTCCGCCTCCCCCATGTCCCCCACGAACCACGCCTGACGCCCCCGATTGCACTCCCGCACCAAATCCCGCAACGCCGAACTCCCCTCCACCCACGCCGAGATGTCCCCGACCACCACCAACCCCATCCGGTAGTCCGCGAACTTCCCCAACACCTCACCGGCCACCCGCGTCCGCAACACGAAGAAATCCGGACTCAACCGCTCCACCGGCAACACGATCCAGTCCGCCTCCACCCCATACGCCGCACCCAGCAGATCCGCCGCGTCACGAGCGCTCGCGACGTGTTCACCGTCGGCGGCGCAGGCGAGGACACGGACTCCCCCGATGACTTCCAAACGATCAGGCATGACGGCGCTCCTTCAGTAGACTCTCGACGACCCCGAGAAGTTCGGCGCAGCGGCCCACGCCGCCGTGCACGATGATCCTCAGGACGGCCCGCTCCTCGTCGTAGACGTTCTCCACGCGGAGCCTCTCCTCGTCGGGAGGCGGACCGAAGGTGAAGCCGGTAATGGCGTTAGCCAGCCACGAGACCTCCTCACGGCCGATCGCCTCGACCTGCACCACCGCCGACACCTCCACCGTCCTAACCCGCGACACGCCCTCACGGGGCGACGCCGGGGCCGGCTGACCGGTGAAAGCCTCGAGGTCGGCGCTCGCGATCCGGTACTGCTTGCCGATCCGCGTGGCCTTCAGTCGACCGTCGCGCACATAGTTGCGGATGGTCTTGACGTGCAACCCGAGCAGATCGGCGACCTGGTCGACGGAGTACAGCGGTGCGGACACGGATCCCTCTCACGACGCGAACATTCCCTAAGCTTCTCTATCGCACCCTAACATGCGGCAGATAGAGAAGCTTAGGGAATAACACCTCCCCTGAATCGGCCCTCTGTACCGCCCTGTGCGGCCCGCACGGCACCCAACCCACAACCAGGCACCGCACCGCCCGAGCACGCCGCCTCACACCGGCGGCGCCACACCGATCGCCGCGAGCTTCACCGGATCCACCACGATGCGAATCCCCGTGATCCGACCCCCCACGACAGCGAAGGAGATCACCGACAAAGGCGAACCGTCCGGCCCCCACGACATATGCCCCGGCACCCCGTCCACCAGCACAGCCCGCGACACCGCGACCGCACCGGAGAACATCCGCGCACCCGCCGCCACACGCGTCGCCCCCAGCGTCACCACCACCCCCTCGGCCGTATCGACCGTCAACTTCACATCCGGATCGAGAACACGCAACAGCGCCTCGAAATCCCCACCCACAGCCGCCGCACTGAACGCCCGCACCACCTCCCGATGCTCCCGCCCCGCACCCACCACCCGATCCGCAGACCGCACCTTCCGACGGGCCCGGCTCGCCACCATCTTCGCCGCGTCCGCCGACCTGCCCAAAATCTCCCCGATCTCGGCGAACGAGACCGCGAACATGTCATGCAGCACGAACGCCAGGCGCTCGCTCGGGGTGAGGGAGTCGAGCACGACGAGCAGGGCGAGTCCGACCGAATCGGCCAGCGCCGCCCGCTCGTCCGGTGCGGGTTCGTCGGCGGGCGTCACCACGAGCTCGGCGAACTCGTGCTCGAAGACGGGCTCGGGACGCGCTTTGCGGGACCTCAAGAGATCGAGGCTGATGCGGCCGACCACGGTGGTGAGCCAGCCCGCCAGGTTCTCGATCGCCGTCTCGTCCTGCCGGACGAGGCGCATCCAGGCTTCCTGGACGGCGTCCTCGGCGTCGGCGTGCGAGCCCAGCACGCGGTAGGCGACGGTGCGCAACCGATCGCGCTGGGCTTCGAACGCCTCGGCGATGAGGTCGGAGGGCTGCGGGGTCACGGCCGGGGCCGCTGCCGCAGCGAGATCCGGTTGCCGTCCGGATCGACCGCCTCGACGCGAACCCCGAACGGGTACTCCACGGGCTCGGACTCCTCGAAGACGACGCCCCGCCGGCGCATGATCTCGAAGTCGTTGCGCAGATCGCCGGACTCCAGGATCACCGGTCCGGGCGCGCCGGTGCCACCCGGTTGCCCGGCGGCGGCCGGGTGCGACCACAGGATGATCTGCACCGGACTGTCGGGGACCCCGACGGTGAGGAACCGGCCGTCGGGGCCGGGGAAGTCGAGCCGCTTCTCCAGCCCCAGTCCCCCGGTGTAGAACTCCAGCGCGCGGTCCTGATCGGTGACGTAGATCGTCGCGTACATGATGTCGCTGAGCATCCTGTTCTCCATTCACCCGTGTGTGCGTGGACCGTCGGTTCTCGGTCCTCGCACCTATGACGAGCGCCGGCAGGAGAAGGTAACAGGGCCACGAAGCCGGTCAGCGCTTGTAGCGATCGAGGAGCTCAGGTGTCGACGAAGGTCCGGACCGCCCGGCTTGGAACGCCCCCGCGGCCCCCGACCGCCACGCTGAGCCGGCCGGCAGTGCATCCCTCACTAAAGGCCATGACCGCCCGTCGCCCCCGGCAGCGCAAGATCAACGCCAGGCGCCCTGTTCTTTGGAGAAGGGTTTGCCTGTCAGGTGTCGCTTCCCGCGCTGCGGAATGACATAATATAGGCTTATCACTCTAGAAGTTCAACCTGAAAGAGGCAGCCCTTCGGCTGCCTCTTTATATTGGTTCGGATCTAGCCTCTGAGCAGGGCTTCTGCCAGATCCTCGCCCTCAGGACGCGGTCTTCTTAGCCCCCGCCAGGTTGGGCACCCGGCCTTCGTAAGGGGTCGACAGAACGATCGTCGTGCGGTGGGTGACTCCCGCTTCGGATCGGATGCGGGCGAGCAGGCGTTCCAGCGCGGTCGGTCCGGACACCCGGACCTTCAGCAGATAGAAGTCCTCCCCCGCCACCGAATGGCAGTCCTCGATCTCGGGCAGGGCGGAAAGTCGCAGCGGCGCGTCATCGTCGGCGGCCGGGTCGATCGGGCGTATGGCGACGAAGGCCGTCAGCGGGAGACCGGCCTTCTCGTAGTCGAGCTGCGCGGTGTAGCCGAGAATGACCCCGCGCTCCTCCAGGCGCTTCACGCGCTGATGAACCGCCGAGGTCGACAGTCCTACGCGTTCGGCGAGTTCGGTATAGGACATGCGGCCGTCCTCGGTGAGTGCGGCCACGATCAAGCGGTCCAGTTCCTCCACACCGACACGGTACCGGCGCGGACCTGCGATGGCGCGCGCGAGCGCTGCCGAGGGCCGCCGGCGAAAGTACGCCGGCCGTTCACCCGGGACGCCGAGTATTGTTCATCCCCTGGTCAGGATGCCTGCCCACAGCCGCCGGCGGTCGTGCGGGCCATACCCGAAAAGGTGTGCTCCCCCACGCTTATCCCCCTGCGTGTCATGTTTGCCGCGTCCTGCCCGTACACTTTGATTCCGGCCGCCATCGCGGCCGCATTCGATTGGGTATCACCATGCCGGTGGCGCCCAGGCGCGTACCGAGCATCCGTCGCTGATCGCATACAGGCGGTCCTTCCCAATGGGATTGGGAACCGGACGGGACTTTGGCGCGTGCTTTAGATCCCGAAAGGTTCATTCTTGACTGTCAATACCGACATGCCCACGTTCTCCGAACTGGGTCTGCCGCAGGGTGTCGTCGACGCGCTCGCCGAGCGAGGCGTGACCACCCCCTTCCCGATCCAGGCCGCCAGCATCCCCGACGCTCTCGCGGGACGCGACATCCTGGGCCGTGGCCGTACCGGCTCCGGCAAGACGCTCAGCTTCGGCCTGCCGCTGCTGACGCGCCTGAACGGCAAGCGCTCGAAGGCCCGCAAGCCGCGGGGCATCGTCCTGGTCCCCACGCGTGAACTGGCGATGCAGGTCGCCGACGCGCTGGAGCCCTACGGCAACGTTTTCAACCTCGACATCAAGGTCGTCTGTGGCGGCACGTCCATGCAGCGTCAGATCTTCGCGCTCCAGCGCGGCGTCGACGTCCTCGTGGCCACGCCGGGCCGCCTGCGCGACCTCATGGCGCGCGGTGTCGCCGACCTCTCCGAGGTCGACATCGCCGTCCTCGACGAGGCCGACCAGATGGCCGACATGGGCTTCCTGCCCGAGGTCATCGAGATCCTCGACAAGGTCCCGCCCGGTGGGCAGCGCATGCTGTTCTCGGCGACCCTCGAGAACGAGATCGACACGCTCGTCAAGCGTTACCTGCGCGAGCCGGTCACCCACGAGGTCGACCCGTCCGCCGGGGCGGTCTCGACGATGGAGCACCACATCCTCGTCGTGAAGCCCGGCGACAAGGCCGCGGTGACGGCCATGGTCGCCGCCCGCACCGGCCGGACGATCGCGTTCGTGCGTACGCAGCTGGGCTGCGAGCGGGTCGTGGAGGAGCTCAACGCCGGCGGTGTCCGGGCGCTGGCCCTGCACGGCGGCATGAACCAGGCCGCGCGCACCAAGACCCTCGCCGACTTCAAGGACGGCCGGGTTCCGCTGCTCGTCGCCACCGGTGTGGCCGCGCGCGGCATCCACGTCGACGGTGTCGACATGGTGCTGCACATCGACCCGGCGGGTACCGCCAAGGACTACCTGCACCGCGCGGGCCGTACGGCGCGTGCCGGTGAGAGCGGCACCGTGGCGACCCTGGTGCTCCCCCACCAGCGCCGCGGGATGTTCAAGCTCCTGGAGGAGGCCGGCGTCGACGCCGTCCGCCACCGGGTCGAAGGCGCGTTCACCCCGGAGCTGACCAAGATCACCGGTGCCCGTTCGATCGCGGACATGCGCGCCGACGCGGCCACCCGGGCGGTCGAGGACGCCGAGGGCGAGATCGTGGCCCTGACGCGCAAGCTGCAGGCCGCCGAGGACCGCCTCATCGACCTTCAGGACCGCGCGCGTCGCGCCGCCGAATACGCCGAGGGCGTTCGCAACGGCACGATCACGCCCGAGGTCGAGCGTGAGCACCGCCCGCACCGCTCGCAGAGCAAGAGCGGTGGCTGGGACCGCAAGCCACGTGAGCAGCGCGGTGGGACCGGTCGCGGCTACGGCGAGCGCAGCTCGTCCTATGGTGGCGGCGAGCGCGGTGGCCACGGCAAGCGCGACGACCGTCACCCGCGTGACGGCCACCCGCGTACGTCGGGCGGCTACCGGGGTCAGGGCGGTCGCAAGGACCGTCCGAGCTACAACGACCGCACCCGCTAGACATCGGCACGGAAACGGCCCCCACCGCCACGGTGGGGGCCGTTTCGTGTTCTGTTCAGGGCTGGTGCCGGTAGACCTCTTCGCCCTCGATGTAGGCGACCTCGACGCGTGAGTAGACGTCGAGCGGGTCGCCCGACCAGACGCAGAGGTCGCCGTCCTTGCCGACGGTGAGCGAGCCGAGGCGGCTGTCGACGCCCATGATCCGCGCCGGGTTGATCGTGAGCGACTCCAGCGCGGTGGTGCGGTCGAGGCCTTCCTTGACCGCGAAGGCGGCTTGGTGGACGAGGTGGCTGATGGGTACGACGGGGTGGTCGGTGGTGATGGCGATGGTGACGCCCGCGGCGGCGAGGAGGCCGGGGTTCTGGATGGAGCGGTTGCGGACCTCGACCTTGCTGCGGGAGACCATGAGGGGGCCGATGATGACGGGGATGCCCTTGCCGGCGATGACGTCGGCGAGCAGGTGCGCCTCGGTGCCGTGGTCGATGACGAGTTCGTAGCCGAACTCCTCGGCGATGCGCATGGCGGTGGCGATGTCGTCGGCGCGGTGGCAGTGCTGGCGCCATGGGATCTCGCGGTCGAGGACGCGGACGAGGGCTTCGAGTTTGAGGTCGCGGTCGACGGGTTTGCCGTCTTCGGCGGCGGCGAGTTTGGCCTTGTAGTTGGCGGCGTCGACGAAGGCTCCGCGGATGACGGCGGCGGTGCCCAGGCGGGTGGAGGGGGTCTGCTTCTTGTCGCCGTAGACGCGCTTGGGGTTCTCGCCGAGGGCGGACTTGAGGCCGCTGGGGGCGCGCATGGCCATCTCGTCGACGGTGCGGCCGACGCATTTGATGGCGACGGTCTGGCCGCCGATGGGGTTGCCGCTGCCGGGGTTGACGTTGACGGCGAGGACTCCGGCGGCGACGGCGTCGGCGAACCCGATCTCGGCGGGGTTGATCGCGTCGAGGGCGCGGACGTGGGAGGTGACCGGGTCGGTCATCTCGTTGGTGTCCTGGCCGGCCCAGCCTTCTCCTTCTTCGTGGACGCCGAGGTGGACGTGGGCGTCGATGAGGCCGGGGACGATCCATTTGCCGGTGGCGTCGACGATGTCGGCGCCGTCGGGGACGGGTGTTCCGGAGTCGCCGACGGCGGTGATGCGGCCGTCGGTGATGACGACGACGCCTTCGTCGATGGGTTCGGCGTCGATCGGCAGGACACGTCCGCCGGTGAGGGCGAGGATGTGGGTGGACACGTCGGGCTCCAGGGTCGGCGAAATCTTGCGGTCGGGGTCTGTTCTACCCGACGGTCGCGGGTGCTCGTCACCGATCCGGCCGGTGGGTGACGCGGGCGGCCATCGCGTAGCGTGCAGCCGAGACCTGGGGTAGCTGGTGAGGAGCCGTACGTTGATGACGCTGACACATTGGACACCGGAGGACCTCTCGTCGCGGGTCGACGAGGTGCTCTCGGTGTACGCCGAGGCCATGGGTTATCCGGCCGAGGTGGCGCGGATGCGGCAGGGTTTCGTGGTGTCGCATTCGCAGCGTGAGGGGTTGCGGGCGGTGGCGGTGACGGCGGCCGACGACCGGCTGCTCGGGTTCGGCTACGGCTATCTGGGCGGGCCCGGGCAGTGGTGGCACGATCAGGTCGGTGAGTGGCTGACGCCGGAGGAGTACCGGCGGTGGATGAGCGACGTGTTCGAGCTGGTGGAGTTGCAGGTGCGTCCGGAGGCTCAGGGCCGAGGGCTCGGCGCGCGGTTGCTGGCGGAGCTGCTCGGGGACGCGCCGGGGTCGACGGTGGTGCTGTCGACGCCGGAGGCCGACGAGTCGAAGTCGCGGGCGTGGCGGCTGTACCGGCGGACGGGTTTCGTCGACCTGGCCAGGCACCGCCTGTTCCCGGGGGACGATCGGCCGTTCGCGATCCTGGGGCGCGACCTCTAGGCTCGTCTCGTGGGTCCGCCGGCCGCGCTCTAGCGCAAGGTCGAGCCGACGACGATCAGCAGCTGTACGAAGCCGAGGGCGCCGAGCAGTGCCCACGCGGTCGCGGCGAGGCTGGCGATGCCGGTGGCGAAGCCGGCCGACATGCCGTCGCCGAGGACGACCGCGGCTCCGGCGACCACGAAGCCGATGACGGCGATGAGGACGCGCATGTTGCGTTCGCCGAGTGTCTGCATGCCCGGTTCGGTCATGCCTTCGCCGACGGCCTTGGCGCGGACGTACTCGTGCATCCAGGACAAGGCGCCGGCGAGGACCACGACGCCGCCCATGGCGCCCAGGACGTAGAAGGCCCACAGCCAGGCGCCTTCGGCGATCCGGGCGCCCAGGGCGTCGAAGACCTGGCCGCGGGCGCCGCGGCGTCCGGTGTGGACCGTCAGGGCGCTGCGGGCGACGTCGGTGCCGGCGGTGGTCAGCACGAGTACCGCGGCGACGGCGACGAAGACGCCGCCTCTGCGCGTTATCAGTGGTGTGACGATCCCGGCGGTCACCCCGATCGCCGTGAGGGTTCCCGGTCGTATCCGCATCGCCGATAGGGCTCGACCGGTCAAGCTGCCCGCGGCCGCCAACGCACTCATGGCATTTGGATATCAGACGTGGGCGACCGAACGCAGGTTTTGCCAGATCTCGCGCGTGGCGGGCGAGCGGTTCATGGTGATGAAGTGGATGCCCGGCGCGCCTTCGGCGAGGAGCCGTTCGCACAGTTCGGTGGCGATCTCGACGCCGATCTCGCGTACGGCGACGGGGTCGTCGGCGACGGCGTGGAAACGGTCGCCGACGGTCTTGGGGATGTGGGCGCCGGAGAGTTCGGCGATGCGTTCGAGGTTGCGGACGTTGATGACCGGCATGACGCCGGGGACGATCGGGACGTCGCAGCCGGCGGCGACGGTGGCGTCGCGCAGGCGGGCCCAGTCGGCCCAGTTGTAGAACATCTGGGTGATGGCGAAGTCGGCGCCGGCGCGGCATTTGGCGACGAAGTGGCGGATCTCGCTGTCCCAGTCCGGTGAGCGCGGGTGGCGTTCGGGGAACGCGGCGACGCCGACGCTGAAGTCGCCCGACTCCTTGATGAGCGACACGAGTTCGTGGGCGTGGGCGAGACCGTCGGGATGTTCGACCCATTCGCCGCGGACGTCACCGGGCGGGTCGCCGCGCAGCGCGAGGATGTTGCGGACGCCGACCGCGGCGAAGTGGCCGATGAGATTGCGCAGTTCGGCGACGCTGTGGTTGACGGCCGTCAGGTGCGCCATGGGGAGCATGGTGGTCTCGGTGGCGATGCGGTCGGTGGTCTCAACGGTCTTGACGCGGTTGCCGCCGCCGGCGCCGTAGGTGACCGAGACGAAGGACGGCTGAAGCGGTTCGAGTTCGCGCAGCGCCGTCCACAGTGTCGTCTCGCCCTTCTCGCTGCGCGGCGGGAAGAACTCGAAGGAGAATGTGGGCTCGGCTGCGGCGACCAGATCCCCGATGGCGGGGGGCTGGCCGGGCATCACCGACGGGGCACCGAGTGTCACCCACTGAGAGTAACGGGCGGGGCGCCGCGGCGAGGCGACCGGTGAGGACTTGGTCAACTGGTGGGACGGGGCGTTTCCGGTGGTCCCGAGCGCCCTCGTCCGGTCCGCACCGGGTGGAGTGATCATTCGTTTCACCGTCCGGGACATGACCGAATTGTTAGTCTCATTCGGAATTGTCCGCTCGTGTGCGGGTGAAGGGGAGCTATGGCGCTGCGCGGGCTAATAAGGCTGGTCGCGGTGGTTCTTCTCGTCCTGTCGACGCTCATTCCCACGGGTGCCGCGTCGGCCGAGGAGCCCGTGACGCTGTCCTCCGGCCAGATCACCGACAAGGTCGACGCACTGGGGTCGCGCGAGGGCGAGGTCACCTCGGCCCTCGACCGGCTCAACGCGGCCCACGGCGTCCAGCTCTTCGTCGTCTACGTCGCCGACTTCTCCGGGCGCAACGCACAGACGTGGGCCGACGACACCGCGACGCAGAACGGCCTCGGCCGCCGCGACATGCTCATGGCGGTGGGCACCTCGGTGCGCCAGTACGCCGTCTCCGTCGACGCCGACTTCGCGCTCAGCGACGCCCAGCTCGACGAGGTCGCGCGGGTCGCGATCGAGCCTCCCCTCCAGCAGAACGACTGGGCGGGCGCGGCGATCGGCGCCGCCAACGGCTACGACGCCACCCTCTCCGGCCTGCCCGTGCCGGGCGTGGCCATCCAGCCCGGCGAGGCCGACCCAGGCGGCGGGGACAGCGCCGCCAGTGCCTGGCTGTGCCTGCTCGTGGTGCTGGTGATCGCCGTGCTCGCCGCGCTCATCTGGTGGTTCATGCGCAAGCGCACCACCCAGACCACCCGTGCCGCGACCGGCACCGCCGACCTCACCGGCGTGCCGCTGCCCGAACTCGACAAGCAGGCCAGCCAGCTGCTCATCGACACCGACGACGCCGTGCGCACCAGCGAACAGGAACTCGGCTTCGCCACCGCGCAGTTCGGCGAGGAGGCCACCGCCCGCTTCGGCGAGACCGTCGCCGCGGCCAAGGAGCACCTCAACGTCTCCTTCCGCCTGCGCCAGCGCCTCGACGACTCCGAACCCGAGGACGACGCCGCCCGGCGCCAGATGCTCACCGAGATCATCGCCCGCTGCCAGGAGGCCAACACCCAACTGGACGCCGAGGCCGCCGACTTCGACCGCCTCCGCGACCTCGGCAGACGCGCGCCCGAGGCGATCGGCGAACTGGAGGGCACCGCGCAGACGCTCACCAAACGACTCGAAGGCGCTCGCGGCACCCTCGCCACGCTCACCGGCCGCTACCCGCCCGGCGCCGTCGCCACCGTCGCGGAAAACCCCGACCAGGCCGCCGCCCGACTCGCCTTCGCCGACGAGCAGCTCAACCTCGCCGGAAAGGCGCTCGGCACCGGAGACGGCAACAAGGCCGCCGTCCTCGTTCGCGCCGCCGAAGAGGCGCTCGGCCAGACCGGGCAGCTCATCGAGGCCGTCGAGCGCCGCGTCACCGAACTGGAGCAGGCCGAGACCGGGCTGAGCGGGCTGCTCACCGAGACCGACAGCGACCTCGCCGAAGCCCGTGCCGCCGTGGCCGCCGGAAAGGAAGGCGCCGGGCTCGCCCAGTCGCTGGCCCGCACCGAGAGCGTCGCCGAAGGCGTCCGGAGGGAGGTCGCCTCGGGCTCCTACGACCCGCTCGACGCCCTCCGCCGTCTAGAGGAGGCCGACACCGCCCTCGACAAGGCGCTCGCCGACATCCGCGACCTCGAAGCCCGCCGGCAGCGCGCCCGCACCAGCCTGGAACAGGCCGCCCTGGCCGCGCGCAGCCAGATCGCCGCCGCCGAGGACTTCATCAACACCAACCGCGGCGGCGTCGGCTCCGAGGCCCGCACACGCCTCGCCGAAGCCCGCCGCCAGTACGACCGGGCCGTGGAACTCAGCGGCACCGACCCCATGGCCGCACTCGCCGCCGCACAGCAGGCCGACCAACTCGCCGCCTCGGCCCGCGACCTGGCCGAAAGCGACGTGCGCGGTTACCAGACCCCGTCGATGCCCGGCGGTTTCGGCGGCGGAGGGAGCGGCGGCGGTTCGACCGCGGCCGTTCTCGGCGGGATCCTCATCGGCGGTCTCCTCGGCGGTGGCGGCGGGGGTCGCGGCGGTTCGGGCGGCGGTCCGCGGATGACGCCCGGCAGTTTCGGCGGTGGCGGCACGCGTGGCCGCCGCGGCGCCGGTGGACGTTTCTGAGCACTCGACGAACAGAGGATGAGGACATGGGTGAGAAACAGACGATCTTCGGGCGCGTCGCGCAGCTGGCGAAGGCCAACATCAACGCATTGCTCGACTCGGCCGAGGATCCGGCCAGGATGCTCGACCAGATGATCCGCGACTACTCCAACAACATCAGCGAGGCCGAACAAGCCGTCGCCACGACCATCGGCAACCTGCGCCTCGCCGAGGACGACTACAACGCCGACGTGCAGGCCGCCAAGGAGTGGGGCGCGAAGGCGAGCTCGGCCAGCTCGAAGGCCGACGAGCTGCGCACGTCCGGCAAGACCGAGGAGGCCGACAAGTTCGACAACCTCGCCCGGGTCGCCCTCGGCCGCCAGATCGACGCCGAGAACGAGGTCAAGGCCGCCGAGCCGAACATCGCCGCGCAGCGCGACGTGGTCGACAAGCTCAAGTCGGGCCTGGAGCAGATGAAGATCAAGCTCACCGAGCTCAAGGGCAAGCGCGACAGCCTGGTGGCGCGGCAGAAGTCGGCACAGGCGCAGAACAAGGTCAACGACGCCGTCAAGAGCGTCAACATCCTCGACCCCACGAGCGAGATCAGCCGCTTCGAGGACAAGATCCGCCGCGAGGAGGCGCAGGCCCGCGGCGCGCAGGAGCTGGCGGCGTCGTCGCTGGACTCTCAGTTCGAGAGCCTCGACAAGCTCGGCGACGAGGCCGAGATCGAGGCCCGGATGGCCGCGCTGAAGGCGGGATCCTAGACCAGTGAAAGCTCACGCCTTTCCGCCCGGCGTTCTCACCGCGCCGGGCGGAACCTCGCGTTCAGGTCCGGGTGAGCGCTTCGCCTCGCCGTCGCCGTTCGGTGACGCCGCTTTCATCTTGGCGCCACCCGCTGCGGCGGTCGTGATCGCAACGGATAGCGTCAATACGTGACCAACGCAGGCACCGGACGGCCTTCCTCCCCCCTCGACACCGCCAACCTGGGCGCCCGTGTCGAGAAGGCCCTCGAGGAGTTCCTCGCGCGGCAGCGTCCTCGCCTGACCGACATCGACGGCGCGCTCCTCCCTGTCGCCGAAGCCCTCGAGAGCTTCGTTCTCGGCGGCGGCAAGCGCATGCGCCCGGCGTTCGCGTACTGGGGCTTCCGGGGCGCCGGCGGGACCGACAGCGAGCAGCTGGTCGCCTGTGTGGCCTCCCTCGAACTCCTGCAGGCGTCCGCCCTGATCCACGACGACCTGATCGACGCCTCCGACACCCGCCGCGGCGAACCGGCGCTGCACCGGCGCTTCGCCGGCCAGCACGTCGCCAACGGCTGGTCGGGTTCGGCCGGGGAGTTCGGCGCGGCCGCGGCGATCCTGCTCGGCGACCTGTGCCTGTCGTGGTCCGACGAGCTGTTCTGCGACGCCGGCCTGCCCGTCGACGCGGTGATGCGGGCACGGCCGGTCTTCGACGCGATGCGCACCGAGGTCATGGCGGGGCAGTATCTCGACGTGCTCGCGCAGGCCTCGCGGGACACGACCCTCGAGCGCGCGGGGAAGGTGGCGCGCTACAAGTCGGCGAAGTACACCGTCGAGCGGCCGCTGCTGATCGGCGCCGCCCTGGCCGACGCCCCGCCCACCCTGTCGGCGGCGTACTCGGCGTACGGACTCCCCCTGGGCGAGGCCTTCCAGATGCGCGACGACGTCCTCGGCGTGTTCGGCGACCCGGTCCGCACCGGCAAGCCCGCCGGCGACGATCTGCGCGAGGGCAAGCGCACCTACTTGATCGCGGCCGCCTACCAGACCGCCGACGCGCCCCAGCGCGCCCTGCTCGACGCGAGGCTGGGCGACGCGGGGCTCGACGCCGAAGGCGTGGCCGCGCTGCGCGAGGTCATCAGCGACACCGGCGCCCTGACGCGCACCGAGGACCGGATCACCCGCCTCGCCGAGGAGGCCGCATCGGCGCTGGCCGGAGCCGACGTCGACGACGCCGCCCGCCCTGTGCTGGAGCACCTGGCCACCGCCGCGATCCAGCGGGTCCTCTAGGGCTCAGGCCTTCGACTCACGGCGTTCGCGCCACACCCACACCGACAGGGTCGCCAGCACCAGCGCGAAACCGAAACCGAGATCCTCGACCGGCGCGTGGAACACGCGCAGGCCGAGAATCGTGTCCGGCCGGTAGTGGACGACGCCGGCCGAGGACAGCACACCGTTCGACAGCAGCTGGAAGACCAGCACGATCGGGTAGGTCAGCCACCACGTCAAGCTGCCCAGGAGCCGGGTCCGCAGCACGAAGAGGTCGACCACGACCGCAACGAGGACCATCGCGGCGGCGGTGACGGTGTAGGCGGCCGTCATCGCCCGGCCTTCCCGAGCCGGCCGAGCACCGTACGGACCGCCTCGAAGCCGAGGATCGCGCAGACGGGCACGACGAGGAAGAACAGGACCTCTTCGAGCGGGATGCCGCCCGGGAGGACGAGTCCGAGGACCGCGCCGGTGTCGAACCACCACCAGCCGGCCAGGATCGCGGCGACGTCGATGAGCAGGAACGGCACCGCCACCAGCGAAATCGTGCGCAGCACGCGCCGGTGGCGCGCGAGAACACCGACCTTGAGGACCGGTTCGAGCCATCCGGCGCAGGCGAGGCATCCGAGCAGGACTCCGAGATAGATGAGTGACCGCATGACTACTCCCTCGCCCGTTCAGACGATGCAGCCTCATCCATCACGTTGATTCCCGTTCTTTTGCCCTCACACCAGCGACCTATCCCGCCGCGGCTCGTTGAACTCAGTGTCGCGCAAGAACGTGATTGCGCGGAGAGGCGGGGGACGGTGGGCACCCGCGCGGCGCCGGACCTGTGCATCTGAGGGGATTGCACCGGTCGAGGCGACGCAGGTGCCCACCACGAACCCCCTCTCCGGGCGATCACGTTCGCGCGGCGACGTCAGTTACATACCTCCTGTCGGTCCACTCGCGCTCGTCGCGAGTGGACCGTCGTATATCACGGTCGGCCGTCACCATCCTTCGCAGAACTCGGCGGCACTCCTCCCGGCCCGTGGACTCCGGACGATCCATGCTGGAAGGACACTCGTGAGACCTTTGCGCACTTTGACCAGGGAGTTCCGCGTCGCGGGCAGATCGCTGCGCTACGACCTGCGCAACCGCCGCGGCTCGATCCGCCTGCTCGGCGCCGTCGTGGTGCTGGTGGCCGCGACCGCGCTCGTCATCGCCACCGGACTGCTCGGCAGGCTCAGCGGTGGTGGAGCCACGAACGAGGCGGCCGAGGACGGCAACGGCCACAGCGGGCAACCCGCGGGCATGGCCGAGCAGTACCTCAACCCGCAGGCCAGCGCGGGGTTCCCCTACCTGGGCTCCCCCGCCTCCTCCCCCTCGCGCTCGTCGTCGCGGCCTTCGGCCTTGCCCTCGGATCACAGGCCGAGCCCCGGCCCGCGCCCGACCGAGACGTCGAAGACACCGACGTCCTCGCCGAGCCCGACACCGACCGACTCGGCCTCCCCCACGGAGTCGCCGTCACCGTCAGATCCGGCACCGAGCGCCCCCGGGAACTGAGCTCCGCCCGGTAGGTTGTGGACCATGACGACCGCCTTCACCGACCGGACCGCACTGAGCACCGCCGCATACGTCGACGAGCGTCCACTGGAGACGCGCCGGGCGATCTACGACTACCGCCGCCCTCGCCTCGACCTGGTCGGTGAGGTCGTCCACCGTCTGCGCGATATCCCAGCCGGGGTCGTGGCCGATGTCGGCTGCGGCTCCGGCGCCTACACGAAGGCGCTGCGCGCCGCGCGGGCCGACCTCGACGTGCTCGCCGTCGACCTGTCCTCCGGCATGGTCGGCGTCGCCGGTCAGCCCGGGTTCGTCGCCGACGCCATGACGCTTCCGCTCGCCGACGACTCCTGCTCGGCCGTCCTCGCACTGCACATGCTCTACCACGTGCCGGACCCGGCTGCCGCCGTCGCCGAGTACGGGCGAGTCCTGCGCGCCGACGGCAGCTGCCTGATCATCGGCAACGGTCCCGGTGACAAGGTCGAGTTCAACGAGGTCTGGAGCCGCGCCACCCGCGAGGTCACCGGCCGCGACGAGGTCGGCATCTTCGGACCGCACATCCTGCACTTCGGCGGCATGGAGAAGCTGGCCGGCGAGGTCTTCCCCACGGTCGAGCGCATCGAGTACTTCGGCCGTACGGTCGTGCCCGATCCCGGCCCGGTCATCGCCTTCATCGACTCGACCCGTCACCTGAACAGCGCCCCGGCCTTCGACGCCGTCCGCGACCGCGCGGCCGAGATCGTCACCGACATCGTGGCGCGCGAGGGGGCGTTCACCTTCAGCAACCACCTCGGCATGATCCGGGCGATGCCGTGTTGAGGCGGCCTGACGAGGGGGCGCTGACCCTCCACACCGACGACGGGGTCCGCCTGGACGCGGTGCACCTTCCGCCCCGCCAGGACTCCGACCTGGTCATCGTGGCCGCGCACGGGTTCACCGGGACCTGGCGCAGCCCGCGCTTCCGCAACATCATGGAGGTCCTGCGCGGCTACGGCGGCGTGATGAGCTTCCAGTTCCGCGGGCACGGCCGCTCGACGGGCCTCTCGACGCTCGGCGACCGGGAGGTCCTCGACCTCGACGCCGCCGTCGTCCACGCGCGCGGGCTGGGCTACACCAAGGTCGCGCTCCTCGGGTTCTCCATGGGCTCGGCGGTGGTCGTTCGCTACGCCGGTCTCTACGGCGACGTGGACGCCGTAGCGGCCGTCAGCGGGCCCAGCCGCTGGTACTACAAGGGGACCCCGCCCATGCGGTGGCTGCACCGCGCGGTGGAACTGCGGCTCGGCCGGCTGGTGAGCCGGACGGTGCTGCGGACCCGGATCGCCGACGGCGGCTGGGCCGAGGAACCGCTGCCTCCGTGGCAGGCCGCCGCGCGGATCTCGCCGATCCCGTTCCTCGTGGTGCACGGCGACGCCGACAAGTACTTCCCGGTCCGCCACGCCCACGAGCTCTACGACGCGGCCGCCGAGCCGAAGGAGCTGTGGATCGAGAAGGGCGTCGGGCACGCCGAGGCGGGCATGACGCCACCGGTCGTGCACCGGATCGCGCGCTGGCTCACCGCACGGGTCCGAGAGCCGAAGGGGAGCTCCACGTAGTTCTGCGCGAGAGGCGGGCGGCCGAAACCCGCGCCGGCCGCCGCGTGTCATGGTGTCCCACGTCACGCGGCGTGTCGCGGTCCCGCGCGGCGGCCCGCAACCCTCGCATGCCACTCGTACACTCGGGTGCAATGGACACCACCGTCACCGACCCGCTGATCGGAGCGACCCTCGAAGGGCGCTACCGAGTGACCGAGCATGTCGCCACCGGGGGCATGGCCACGGTCTACCGGGCCGTCGACGAGCGCCTCGACCGCGTGGTCGCCGTGAAGATGATCCAGCGCTCCCAGGCCGACGACGCCGCCTTCCTGACCCGCTTCGAGCGCGAGGCGAAGATCATCGCGCGCCTGTCCCACCCCAACGTCGTCGGCGTATACGACACCGGAAGTCACGACGGGCTGCCGTACCTGGTGATGGAGTTCGTGCCCGGACGCACCCTGCGCGACGTCCTCAACGAGCACGAACGGCTCCCCGTGCGGCACTCGATGCGCATCGCCGGGAAGCTGCTGGATGCGCTCTCGGCGGCGCACCGGATCGGGCTCGTCCACCGCGACGTCAAACCCGAGAACGTGCTGATCGCCGAGTCGGGCGCGGTGAAGGTCGCCGACTTCGGCCTGGCGCGCATCGTCGAGGGCGAGGCCGAGTCCGACGAGGACGGCGGTCAGCTGCTGGCGACGGTCGCCTACGTGCCGCCCGAGCTGGTCGCCGATGGTGTGGCCGACGCCCGCTCCGACGTGTACTCCGCCGGGATCGTGCTGTTCGAACTGCTCACCGGGACCGTGCCCTACGACGGCCCGGACGCCGCCGAGGTCGCCGGTCGCCACCTCCACGAGGACATCCCGCCGCCGTCGGCGCTGACCACCGGGATCCCGCCCGGCCTCGACGCGCTCGTGGTCTCGGCGACCCGCCGCGACCGCGCGGCGCGCCCCGCCGACGCCACCGAGTTCGCCGCGCGCCTCGCCGAGCTACCCGAACAGGCGCCGACACCGATCGCGCGCAGGCCCGACCGGGCCACGACCGCCCTGCCCACCGAGCCGGTCTACCAAGGGCGCAGCGCGACTCCCACTCCCCCGCCACCGCGAACCCCGCCGAAGACGCTGCTCCGCTTGCGCAACATCCCGCACCGGACGGCGCTGGCGCTCGGGGCGGTCGCGGTGGCGATGCTGCTCGTCGGCGCCACCGGCTGGTGGTTCTCCGTCGGCCGCTACGAGCAGACGCCGTCCCTGCTGACCATGACCGCCGACGAGGCGGAGGACTTCGCCGCCGGTGAGGGCTTCACGGTCCGCTTCGACGGTGGCGGCTTCTCCGAGAACGTCCCCAAGGACACCGTGCTCGGCCAGAACCCGCAGCCGGGCGAGAAGATCCTCGACGGCGAGCCGATCACCCTGACCCTGTCACTGGGACCGGAGCGCTACATCATCCCGGCCCTGAGCGGCACCGACGGCGTCACCGCGGTCGACCAGCTCGAGTCGATGCACCTGCGGGTCGGCGTGGTCGAGCGCTACGACGACACCGTGCCCGCCGACCAGGTCGTCGCGGTCTCGCCGCCACCGGGCACCGAGGTCCGCCGCGACTCGGCGGTCGAGCTGGTCGTCAGCCTCGGCCCCGCGCCGGTGAAGGTCCCCAAGCTCGTCGGTCTCAAGGCCGACGAGGGTCGGGCGCAGGTGGCGGCGCTGGGCCTCGGGGTCTCGGTCGTCGAGGCTTATCACGACCAGGTCGACGCCGGCGAGATCTTCGCCCAGGACCCCGCGCCGGACACGGGTGTCGGATCCGGCACGACGGTCACTCTCACCGTGAGCAAGGGGCCCGAGCCGGTGGCTCTGCCGGACGTGACGGGCATGTCCTTCGACGAAGCGCGCAGCGAACTGCAGCGGCTCGGCTTCGAGGTCGACCGCTTCGATCTGCCGCTGGGGGACGACTCGGTGTGGGACATGAGCCCCGACGGCGGCACGACGCAGCCCAAGGGCAGCAAGATCACCCTTTACACGTACTGATCACCGGTCTATCCCGATCATGCCGGTCTCCTGTACGGCGTCCGCATATACGAGCGCATAACCGGGTCCGGGCTCATTGACTTCCCCTGGGGCAGATGCGAGATTTCGCAGCAGCCGATCGACGCCGATCGCTCTAGAGGGGAAACGCCATGATCCGACTGGTGGCCAAGCTCAGTGACCGTCTGCTCGACAGCATCGTTCCGGCCGAGGACGCCTCGGCGTGCGCGATCACGCCCCGCTGGACCGCTTGCAGCGGCCTGCGGACCGGACGCTGCCAGAAGTACTGCTACTACGACTGCAACGGCAACCAGGTCGGCTGCCAGGACGACAGCGAGTGCGTCTGCTGAGCAAGCGACCGAAAGCCCCCTCGGCCGGTGGCCGAGGGGGCTTTTTCGCATGCGCCGCTACTTCGGCGGCTCGATGAGGGTCTGGAGGTAGAGCTGCTCACCCAGCTTCTCGATGAGTTCGAGCTGAGTCTCCAGGTAGTCGATGTGCTCCTCTTCGTCGGCGAGGATCGCCTCGAAGATCTTCGCGGAGGTGATGTCGCCGACCTCGCGCATGTGGACCACGCCGCGTCGAAGGCGGTCAACGGCCTCCGCCTCGATCTTCATGTCGCAGCGGAACTGCTCGGGGACGTTCTCGCCGATCCGCAGCGGGAAGAGCCGCTGGTAGTTCGGCATGCCGTCGAGGAAGAGGATCCTGTCGGTGAGGACCTCGGCATGCCGCATCTCGTCCATCGACTCCGCGCGGGTGTGCGCGGCGAGCTTGTTGTACCCCCAGTTCTCCTGCATCTTCGCGTGCAGGAAGTACTGGTTGATCGCGGTCAGCTCGGCCGTGAGCTGCTCGTTGAGGAACTCGATGACCTTCTTGTCGCCCTGCATAGCCATGCCTCCCGGTCTTAAAGGTAATCACCTGAGCGTATTACCGGGAGAAATCGGACGCTTAGTCAGGAACGCCTAAATAAGGTCAGCCTGCGCTCTCTTAGGCAAGGCTGCGTGGACCCATGCGGGGTTCAGGCGCCGCCGACGAGGGCCGCGACCGGGGACTCCGACTCGATCATCTCGCAGATGCGGTCGAGGCACGTGCCGCAGCTCGTGCCGGCCTCACATGCGTCCCCGACGGCCTCTTCGGTGCGCGCGCCGGCGCGGATGGAGTCGCGAACCTCGCACTCGCGCACACGGTGGCAGATACAGACGTACAACGGTCCTCCAAGGAAAGCCTGCCCTAACGAAGGCTTGCCTAACATAACCGACCGTTCGTCCGACCGCCATAGTCCGTGCTGTCAGCTTTCGGCGGCCCTTTCACCCCTGCTGAGCAGGGATGTGAGGACCTTCACAGCGTGCGCGACACCGGCCTCGTCGACGTCCATGTGGGTCACCATCCGCAGCAGGTTCGGGCCGAGAGCCGACACGAGGACGCCCTCCTCCCTCGCCGCCGCGGCCAGACCCCCCGCATCGGGGACCGTCAGCACCACGATGTTCGTCTGCGTGTCGGAGGCTTCGCAGACGCCGTAGGGCGCCAGAGCCTCGGCCAGCCGCTGCGCGTGGACATGGTCGTCGGCGAGGCGTGCGATGTGGTGCCGCAGCGCGTGACGGCCCGCTTCGGCCAGGATCCCCGCCTGCCGCATCCCGCCGCCCAGACGCTTGCGGACGACACGGCCGGCCGCCACGCGCTCGCGGTTCGAGATCATCAGGGAGCCGACGGGGGCGCCCAGTCCCTTCGAGAGGCACACCGAGACGGTGTCGAACAGTTCCCCGTACTCGTGGAGGGGCACACCGTCGGCGACGTGCGCGTTCCAAATGCGGGCGCCGTCGAGGTGGAGGGCGATCCCGCGCTCGTCGGCGATCTCGCGGAGCCTGCGCAGCTTCGCGATCGGGATGACACGCCCGCCGCCCAGATTGTGGGTGTTCTCCACCGCGATCGCCACGGTGGGCACGGCGTAGCCGCCGCCGGGCCGAATGAACGCGGCCACGGTGTCGACGTCGAGGTGCCCACCGCGGGTCGGCCAGGTGCGCGAGGAGATGCCGCCGTAAGCGGCGGCCGCTCCCCCCTCGAAGGTGACCACGTGCGCGTCGGAGTCGCACAGGAGCTCGCCACCGGGACCGCCGAGGGTCTGCACGGCGACCTGGTTGGCCATGCTGCCCGAGGGACAGAACACGGCCGCCTCGTGACCGAAGAGCTCGGCGACCTCGTTCTCCAGGGCGTTGACGGCGGGGTCCTCGCCGTACACGTCGTCGCCGACCTCGGCTCGGGCCATCGCCTCCCGCATCTCGGGAGTGGGCCTGGTGACGGTGTCGCTGCGTAGATCAACGGGCATGCGGCCCAGCTTAGTGAGGGCCGCATGCCCGTGATGATCGGTGGGTCCGCGCGTCAGTGGCGCAGCATCTCGGCGACGAGGAAGGCCAGCTCCAGCGACTGCTGCGTGTTCAGTCGCGGGTCGCAGGCGGTCTCGTAACGAGTCGAGAGGTCGGCGTCGGCGATGGCCTGGGCCCCGCCGAGGCACTCGGTGACGTCCTCGCCGGTGAGCTCGATGTGGATGCCGCCCGGGTGGGTGCCCAGGCCGCGGTGCACCTCGAAGAAGCCGAGGACCTCGTCGACGATCCGGTCGAACTGGCGGGTCTTGTACCCGCTCGCCGACTCGATGGTGTTGCCGTGCATCGGGTCGCACTGCCAGATGACCTTCTGCCCGGCGGCGTCGACCTTCTCCACGATCGCCGGGAGCACGTCGCGGATCTTCTGGTTGCCCATCCGGCTGATCAGTGTCAGACGGCCGGGGACGTTGTCCGGGTTGAGCTTCTCGCAGGCCTCGACGGCCCACTCGGGGCTGGTGCCCGGGCCGATCTTCACGCCGATCGGGTTGGCGATGCGGGAGATGAAGTCGATGTGGGCGCCGTCGAGGCGGCGGGTGCGCTCCCCGATCCACAGGAAGTGGCCCGACAGGCCGTAGGCCTCCTCGCCGACCACGCGGGTCAGCGCCCGGTCGTACTCGAGCGCGAGGGCCTCGTGGCTGGCGTACACGGTCACCGTGTGCAGGGCCTCGTCGTCGACGCCGCAGGCGGCCATGAAGGCGAGCGCGCGATCGATCTCACGGCCGATGGCGTCGTAGCGCTCGCCGGCCGGGGACTGCTTGACGAAGTCCTTGTTCCAGTCGTGGACCGCGCGCAGGTCGGCGATGCCGCCGGTGAGGAACGCGCGGAGCATGTTCATCGCGGCCGCGGCGTTGGCGTAGGCGCGGACCATGCGCTGGGGGTCGGCGACGCGGGCGTCGGCATCGGCCTTCAGCGAGTTGATCATGTCGCCGCGGTAGACCGGCAGGCCCAGCGCGTCGAGCGCCGCCGAGCGGGGCTTGGTGTACTGCCCGGCGACCCGGCCGACCTTGATGACCGGGAGGCTGGCGCCGTAGGTAAGAACGACGGCCATCTGGAGCAGCGTGCGGGCGTTGGCCAGCAGGTGCGCCTCGGTGTTGTCGTCGAAGGTCTCGGCGCAGTCGCCGCCCTGGAGCAGGAACGCCTTGCCCTCGCAGACGAGTGCGAGCCGTTCCCGGAGCTGGTCGACCTCATGGGGCGCGACGATCGGGGGGACGCTGGAGAGCGTGTCGCACACCTCGTCCACGGCGGCATAGTCGGTCCACGGTGGCATCTGGTCGCGCGGAAGATCGCGCCAACGGTCCAGTCCGAGCGAGGTCGCGTCGACGGGGGCGCCGTCTGCGGTCAGGCCTGGGTTGCGGAGATGCTGCCACTGGAGTGTCACGGGGAAAGCTTACGGTCGCGGTTCGGCGTCTCAGATGGCAGGTGGGCCATCTCAACAGATGAAAGCGGTCACACCGGGCCGAACGGTGCCGGCGGAGGCGCGAACAGGCGCGGCGGCGGGTCGAGACCACCCGGCTCGGGCCGTAAACGGGCGAAGCCGCGAAATCTGTCCCTTCTGGCAACTACACGACACCCGCGGGCCGAATCCACCCGTACGGTCGGCACAGGGAGTGAACACACGACCATGCCAGAAATGGAGGTGCGGCATGCGGAGAGTTGCGTTGATCCTCGGCGCCGTCCTCACAGTTCTCGCCGTCTCATCACCCGCTCAGGCTTACGCCCACGACAGGGTGGCCAACCCGGCCATGCACGCAGTCCTGGACGTCTTGACCCTGGCGATCGTGACGGCGCCACTGTGGACGGCTTACTTCTGGGGGAAGGAACGCCGGACGCTGATGCTCGCGCTGATGGGGATCGTGCAGATCCCGGCAGCGGTCTTCGCGTTCGTTCCGATCCCCGACCCGGTCCTGCACGTCGTGGCCCTCTCGGCCGGCCTGACGGTGACAGCGACCTCGATCTGGTACGTCCGCGCGGCCGCGCGTGCGCGCCGGCCGGTGCCCGTCGCCGATCGATGACGATGATCGGTCACCGCTCCACCGACCGGTGACCTCGTAGACCCTGCCGAAGCGCTGCCGTCGGCCCCGGTGTGTGGTGGCACCCGGGCCGACGGCAGTCGCATGTCTAGCCGGCGGCGTGGGCGTAGCGAGCCGGGCCGGGCTCGCCATCGCGGACGCCCTCGACACGGACGTAACGCGGTTCGGCCTCCCCCACCCGCACCGAGAAGCCGATGACGTCCTGGCCGCGCCGGTGCACGCGGATCTCGGGGCAGTCTCCGTGCGGCCCCTCCCACTCCCCGTCATCGCGGAGCAGGGCGCTGGCACGACAGTGGCTCTCGCCGACGAAACCCCAGGCACGGAAGAGCTCGTCGCCGGAGAACTTGTAAATACCCGCGGAGGCGACCCGTTCGCCTTCCTGCCGGCGATAGAACCACCCGTCGAGACCGGGGACCGCCACACCTTCGAAGTCGATGTTCTCGACGACCTTGTTCAGGACGAAACCGGCCAGATCCGGCAAAGCGGTGTTCACACCACGTACAACGAGCCGGACACGCTTTGGTCGCGTACCCGGCCCGTATAAATCGTCACTCTCCTGGATTTTCATCCAGTCGGGTGTCAGCCGAAGAAGACCTCGGCCTCCTTGTAGCGCTCGACCGGCACGGTCTTGAGTTCGCGGGTGGCGTCCTCGAGCGGGACCCGGACGATGTCGGTGCCCTGCAGGGCGACCATCTTGCCCCAGTCACCGTCGTTGACCGCGTCGATCGCGTGCAGGCCGAAGCGGGTCGCCAGGACCCGGTCGAAGGCCGTGGGGGTGCCGCCGCGCTGGACGTGGCCGAGGACGACCGCGCGGGCCTCCTTGCCGGTCTGCTTCTCGATCTGCCCGGCGAGCCAGTTGCCGATGCCGCCGAGGCGGACGTGCCCGAAGGCGTCGAGTTCGCCGGTCTGGGTGACCATCTCGCCCTCGCTGGGCATGGCGCCCTCGGCGACGACGATGATCGGCGAGTAGTCGATCTCGAAGCGCGAGCGAACGTGCGCGACGACCTGGTCGAGGTCGAAGCGCCGCTCGGGCAGCAGGATCACGTTGGCGCCGCCGGCCAGGCCGGAGTGCAGGGCGATCCAGCCGGCGTGGCGGCCCATGACCTCGACCACGACCGCGCGGTGGTGGCTCTCGGCGGTGGTGTGCAGGCGGTCGATGGCCTCCATGGCGATGTTCACCGAGGTGTCGAAGCCGAAGGTGTAGTCGGTGGCGCCCAGGTCGTTGTCGATCGTCTTGGGGACGCCGACGACGTGCACGTCGAGGTCGGCGAGCTTCTTGGCGACGCCGAGGGTGTCCTCACCGCCGATCGCGACCAGCGCGTCGACGCCGGTGGCGGCCAGGTTCTCCTTGATGCGCTCGACCCCGCCGTCGATCTTGAAGGGGTTCGTGCGCGACGACCGCAGGATGGTGCCGCCGCGGGGAAGGATGCCGCGCACCTCCTTGATGCCCAGGGGCATCGTGACGTTCTCCAGCGGACCGCGCCATCCGTCCCGGAAGCCGACGAACTCGTGGCCGTAGGTGGACACGCCCTTGCGGACGACGGCGCGGATGACCGCGTTGAGACCGGGGCAGTCGCCCCCGCCGGTGAGCACGCCAACGCGCATGTGCTCTCACTCCCTGTGTGTTGTGCGGGGCTGTCTGCCTCGGACGCCGGTCCATATGCGACCTGCGGCCTCATTGCCGGTCCGGGCGTGCCGCCACGTGGTGCACTTTAGCCGCTCGGCCCGGCGACTCTCGGGAGGACCGCCGACGATCAGGTAGTGGGACCCGGCCGCATGGTGTTCCAGCGCGCCAGGTTGTGCCGGGCGTCGGCGAGCGCGTCGTGCTGGCTGCCCTCGATGCTGGGCAGGGAGGGTCGGCCGAGGTCGTCCCACATCTGCTTGAGGTCCTTGGTCATGCGGGGCAGTGCGCGCGGGAGGGCGGGCATGGCGCCCCAGAGCTGGGCGAGGGCGACGTGGTCGTAGGCGCCGTACCAGGCCCACAGTTCCATGCGCAGTTGCGAGCGGCCGCGCAGTGGGGCGACGAGAAATTCGTAGAGGTCCTCGCGGATTCGCTCGCGGCTGCGCCAGGCGGGGTCGGCGGGCGAGGGGAGCTTGTCGAGGACGTTGCGGCGCACCCACGGGATCGCTTTGTCGGGGTCGAACTCGGTGGACACGGCGTAGAACTCGCGGCCGTGCTCGTCGACGACGCCGATCGAGACGAGGTCGATGGTGAGGCCGTCCTCGATGAATTCGCAGTCGTAGAAGTATCGGTAGGTCATCGGTGCCGTCGACCTTCCACGCCTTGACAGTTCAAGGGAGCCCTGCCCTTTCAGAGGAGCTGACCGTCTACTTCGGTGAGCGGCGGCTCGGTCGATCGGTCGGTCCCACCCGCCCCCGATCGCGGCTCACACCCGTACCCGACGGTACGCGACCGCGCCACCGTCTTACCGGGCGACCGGGCGGGACCGAACAGGGTCTGGCGTCAATGCGGACACTAGGGTATAAAGCTCTCATGGATGCTTACCGTACGTCGCCGGAAACGGTCTCAGGTGTGCATCGAACGCGTGCGGTGAGGGAGCCGACAACATCGGACAGACGATTGCGGGGCTGTACAAGCGAGGTAATTCCAGCCATGATCGGGGGTGCCCGTGGAG
The DNA here is from genome assembly GCF_040655735.1 of Phytomonospora sp. NPDC050363. Lineage (NCBI taxonomy): Bacteria > Bacillati > Actinomycetota > Actinomycetes > Micromonosporales > Micromonosporaceae > Phytomonospora > Phytomonospora sp. NPDC050363. Next base: position 864,203 of record NZ_JBFAKK010000001.1, on the reverse strand, counting down.
ACGGTCCTCCCGGTAGGGGGTGTGCAGGTGGACAACCGTTCGTCCGATGATCCGCTCGCCGGTGTAGCGATGTTCTCCGGTCTCGAACCCGAGGCGCGCAAGCGCATCGCCTCGGTGTCGGTGCCGCGGCAGTACCGGCGCGGACAGCTCGTCTTCGTCGAGGGAGACCCCGGCGAGTCGCTCATCATGATCCGCTCCGGCGCGGTCTCGGTGTTCCGCACCGCCCCGACCGGTGAGCGCGCGATGCTCAACGTGATGCGTCCGCCGGACGTGCTGGGCGAGGTGTCGCTCCTCGACGGTTCGCCGCGCTCGGCCTCGGCGGAGGCGATCGAGGACACCTCGGCGCTGGCGCTGTCCCGGGTCGCGTTCATCGACCTCGTGCACGCCAACCCCCGGATGGTCGACGTGGTCCTGCGCGCGATGGGCGTGCTGGTGCGGCGGCTGACCGACCAGAACGCCGACCATGTCTTCCTGGATCTGCCCGGCAGGGTGGCCAAGACCCTGGTGCGGCTGGCCGGGAACTCGACGGCCGCGATGGTCACCATCGAGCTCAACCAGAGCCAGCTCGCCGAGATGGCGGGAGGGTCGCGGCAGAGCGTGAACCAGGCCATCGGTTCTTTCGCCGGCCGGGGCTGGCTGCGTACGGAGGGCCGCCGCATCGTGGTCACCGACGTGCCCGCGCTGCGTCGCAGGGCGGGGCTCGAGGACAAGTAGACGACGGCGCCGGGCCACCACGAACGTGGGAGCCCGGTGCCCTTTTCCCGCCGGTTCAGGCCGCCTGAACGAGTCTCTCGACGGGCGTCGATCCGCGTCCGCAGGCGTGGCACCTCCCTCGCCGGCGCAGGTGGTAGCCGAGGGTCGCCGCGCCGAGCGCGAGGCCCCACACGGCCCAGAGCAGCACCGGTCCGACGACGCCCCAAGTCTCCCACGAGGTGAGCTGGTGAAAGCCCATCATGCCGCCGGGTACGAGCGCGATCGACACGGTCGCAGCCGGGATGATCACGGTCGCCGGGTGGATGCGGCGGCCGGCCTTGAAGGGGACCCAGCGTGGCCACACCTCGCCCCAGCGGGCCACGAGACCGTGCGAGAGGACGCTGCCGATGCCGGAGGCGACTCCGAGCGCGAGGCCCATTTCGAGCATGCCCGGCGTGTTCTGCATGTCGGTGAGGAACTCCGGGGTGATGCCCAGCGGGTAGCCGAAGTACCAGGCGAGGCGGGTCAGGTCGTAGGGGATGGTCGCGGCGAGCGCGATCCACACCGCCCACCTTCCCCAGCGCATCGCCGAGGCCGGGCTCGTCAGGTGTGAGGCGGGCCGGTCGTCGCGGCCGCAGCGCTCGCAGGCGTGGCGGGTGCGGCGCTGGTAGGACAGGGCCGCCAGTGCCCACAGGAGACCGCCGATGAAGACGATGATCAGGTTCCCGCGGTGCCAGTAGATGATGTCGCCGATGCCTTCTTGTGGGCCGGGCACGCCGGTGAAGGCGAAGACGAGCAGTGCCGGGGCGAACGCGATCAGCGCGATGATCGTGTAGTCGGGGATGAGGGCGGTGAAGGCCACCGCCTGCGCCCAGGCCAGGCCGAGCAGGACCCGGCGCGACACGCCGCTCCCCCACCGGCGTGCGGCCAGGACACCGCAGATCGCGCCGACGGCGCCGACCGCGGCGATGAACGGGCCGACCACCTCGGCGCGGCTGGGCTCCAGCACCGATCCGGCCGAGAGGTCCTCCACCTCGGCCGCGTACGGGTACGCGGCGCCTCCCAGGGACCAGTACAGGCCGGCCAGGCCGTACAGCAGCGACCACGCGGCCGCCGCGTACCCCGACCAGGCCGGCCAGGCTCGCAGCACACGGGAAACCATTACCGCTCCTTCACACCGGTGGACGTCTTGTCGTGTCCATCCTTGGTGGCGGCGAGGAGCGTGAGGAGGTGCCGAACGGCACCGAAGCGCCCGTCGGACGCGCCGGCGATGTGCCGTTCGGGCTACGAGGCCGCCGGAGTGCCCTTCTGCTCGGGCTCGGCCGCCGCGACGGTCTTGAGCTTGGCGGCGTAGGTGTCGATGTACTCCTGGCCCGACAGGTCCATCAGCTCGTACATGATCTCGTCGGTGATGGCCCGCTCGACGAGCCGGTCGCCGGCCAGGCCCGCGTAGCGCTGGAAGTCGATCGGCTCGCCGATCTTGATGTGCACCCGGCCGATCTTGGGCAGCTTCTTGCCGATCGGCTGTAGTTCACCGGTGTTCATCATCGCCGCCGGGATGACCTTCGCGCCGGACTCCAGCGCCAGGCGCGCCACGCCGGTCTTGCCCCGGTAGAGCTTCCCGTCGGGCGAGCGCGTGCCCTCGGGGTAGATGCCGAAGAGTTCGCCGGCGGCCAGGACCCGTTTGCCGGTCTCCAGGGCGCCGGCGGCCGCGCGGCCGCCGGTCCGGTCGACCGGGATGGCCCCGACGCCGGTGAAGAAGAACCTGCTGAACAGGCCCTTGACGCCACTGCCGGTGAAGTACTCGGCCTTGGCGATGAACGTGATCTTCCTGGGCACCACGAGGGGCAGGAAGATCGAGTCGGAGAACGACAGGTGGTTGCTGGCCACGATCGCCGGTCCCGTCTTCGGGATGTTCGACAGGCCCTCCACCTTCGGGCGGTAGATCAGCCGCAGCCACCAACCGACGAAGACATACTTCAACCACCAGTAGAGCACCGGCACCTCCGCAGCATGAGCCCGGTCACGTTGTCGTCTAAGTATTGCGTCATCGGGCACGAGTGCGCATCCCGGCACGGGCACTCCGGGACCGCCGTGCCATTCGGCCCGGCTCGTGCCAGGATTACGGAGTATCGCTGTCCCCTTCTGGGAGGTGTCCGGTGCCCGTCCTTCCCGGTGCCCAATCTTTCCTTCTCGACGCCGGAGCCGACGCTCCGGCCACCGTGGTGCTCTCGCACGGTTTCACCGGATCGCCGCAGACCGTGCGTCCTTGGGGTGAGGCGATGCACGAGGCGGGTTACACCGCGATCGGGCCGAGACTCCCCGGCCACGGCACGCGCTGGCAGGATCTCGCCGTCACCAGGTGGCAGGACTGGTACGGCGAGCTCGAACGCGCCTTCGACGAGGCTCTCGGACGCGGGAAACCCGTCTTCGCGATGGGCATCTCCATGGGCGGGACGCTCGTGCTGCGCCTGGCGCAGCAGCGCGGGGCCGAACTGGCCGGGATCGTGCTGTCGAATCCCTCGATCATGTCGCAGCGCTTCGCGGTGAACCACCTCCTGCCCCTGCTGTCGCGGGTGCGGCGCACGGCCGCCGGGATCAGCAGCGACATCGCCAAGCCCGGAAGCGTCGAGGTCGCCTACGACAAGGTGCCGCTCGGGGCGCTGCGCTCACTGACGGAATTGTGGCGCCTGACACGTGCCGACCTCGGGAAGGTCACGGTGCCGGTGCGCGTTTACCGTAGCGCCGTCGACCATGTGGTCGAACCGGCCAACTCGAAGATGCTGCTGGCCGGCATCGCCAGTGAGGATGTGGCCGAGTACGTCATGGACCGCAGTTACCACGTGATGACCCTCGACAACGACGCTCCCGCCCTGTTCGAGGGCAGCGCGTCGTTCATAGCCGAACGGCTCGCCGCGCTCGGCGCGGCCGAGTCCGGGCCGGGACGATGACCACCGAGCGCCCGGACGAGGAACCGGACCACAAGTCCGAGGACGGCCTCACCGACGCCGACCTCAGCGGTGACAACCTGAAGCGCCGCTTCTCCGAACTGATCGCCGGCCTTGAGACGCCCAAGTGGCCCGAGGACGAACCCGATCCCGAACCGCGTCCCGCCGCGGCTGCCCCGAAGGAGGAGCCGACTCTCCTGGAGCTGTGGGACGCCGATCTCCCGGAGGACGAGGAGGAGAAGGCCGCCAAGTACGAGCCGCCTCCGCCCCCGCCGGTTCCGAAGCCCTCCCGGCCCGCCGTGTTCGGTCTGGTGCTGATCGCGGTGGGCGTCGTGCTGTTCGTTCAGCCGACGCTGCTGGGGCTCGGCTCCGACGTGGGGATCCTGCTGGGGGCGGCGACCGTCCTGGCCGGCGTCGGTGTGCTGATCTGGCGGCTGCGGCCGGGCGACGAGGAGGATCCCTACGATCCCGACGACGGGGCCGTGGTCTAGCTCGTGACGCGAAAACGCCGCCGGTCACAGACCGGCGGCGCTTCGATGTGCGTGGTACTCACTCCTTGACCACGGTGCCGTCCAGCCAGTCGAGGATCGCGTCGAGCGGTTCACGCCAGGCGGCGGCGAGCATCATCTCGTGCCCGGCGCCCTGGAAGAACAGGGGCGCGACACCGTAGTGCGCGGCGGCCTTCTCCAGCGACTGGCGCGGGGCGCGCTTGTCGTCGGGGTCCCCCACGATGAGGGTGGGCGGGGAGCCCGCCGGGGTGGGCGGAACGAGGCGGCCGAGACGCGGGGCGACGAACACCGCCGCGCGTGCCGGGTATCGGCCGAGTGCCTCGGCAAGGATCCGCGCGCCTTTCGAGTGGCCGATGAGGACCGGTTGCGCGGGCAGCGAGGCGGCGGTCTGGGCGACGTCGCTGGCCCAGGCGCGCAGGTCGCCCTTGATTCCGGCGGACTTGCCCTGACCGCGCACGCTGAGGGCGTAGGCGGGGAAACCGCGGCCGGCGGCGTGGGCGAGCCAGTGCTCGGCGAAGATCTGGGCGCCCCGCCTGTCGCCGCCGACGAACAGCAGCGTCGGCTTCCCGGCCGGTTCGTCGGGTTCGCTGGTGAGCAGTTCGCGGGCCGCGTGCGGGACCGGTTCGCGCCGATCGCTCAGGCGCAGCAGGTCGAGCCGACTCATTTCACACCGTCCAGTTCCTCGATCATCCGCCCGAGCGCCTTCAGGTAGACCTCGTAGGAGATCTCCAGGCGGTGGCGGGGACTGTCGTTGAGCTTCCCGTGCACGTAGCGGCGGCCGGCGTCGGGAGAGACCTTCGCCCAGAACTGCCGGGCGGCCTCGGGGTCGCTCTGCCGCAGGCGCAGCCATTTGGCGATCGCCACGGTCTGCCAGTGCACCAGCGGGAAGATCCCGCCGTCGGCCTGGAGCAGGCCCGCGACGGCCAGGGTCGGCGTCTTGGAGGCGAACATGTGGCCGATGAGGCTCGGCGCCGCGTCGGCGCCCTGCATCCCCAGCAGCGCCGGGTCGCAGAAGTCGAACGTCGTCCGGTAACCGGTCGCCATGACCACCGTCTGCGGCTTGACGCTGGTCCCGTCGGTGAAGTGGACGGCGTCCTCGGTGAAGTACTCGATGTCGGGCTTCGGGGTGATCGCGCCGTGCCCGATGTGGTGCAGCAGGTGGCTGTTGACGATCGGGTGCGAGGCGAACAGGGCGTGCTCGGGCCGCTTGAGGCCGAAACGCCGAGGGTCGCCGACGACACGGCGGATGGCGAACTCGGAGACCTTCTGCCGCAGTCCGAAAGGCAGCCACGACAGGCGCGCCATCGTCTGGTCGCCGGGGCGCCCGAACATGTACTTCGGAATGAACCAGTAGCCGCGGCGGGTCGAGTGCCAGCACTTCTCGGCGTTGACCGCGATCTCGCCGGCGATGTCGCAGCCGGAGTTGCCCGCGCCGACGACGAGGACCTTGCGTCCGCGCACCTTCGACGGGTCCTTGTAGGCCGAGGAGTGCACGATCTCTCCCCGGAACTCCTCCTGGCCCTTGTAGGACGGCATCCGCGGATCCCAGTTGTGCCCGTTGGCGATGACGACCGCCGAGTAGCGCAGTCGCCGCGCCGCGTTGCCGCTGACCGGCTTGACGATCACGTCCCAGCGGCCCTCACCGGTCGGCTCGATCCGCGCGATCTCGCTGCCGAACCAGATGTGCTCACGCAGGCCGAAGTGGTCGGTGTAGCGCTCGAGATAGGCGAGTACCTGGCTGTGGTGCGGATAGTCCGGCCAGTCGTCGGGCATCGGGAAGTCGGGGAACTCGGTGTGCGTACGCGAGGAGACGAGGTGCGTGCTCGAGTACACCGGACTGCGGTCGTGCCTCCAGTTCCACGAGCCGCCGACGGCGGTCTCGCGTTCGTAGCAGTCCACGGTGAACCCCTGCTCGCGCAGGTTCTTCACCGCCAGGAGGCCGGCCATGCCCGCGCCGATGACGCAGACTGCCTCCCCACGGTCGTATGCGGCGTCCACGCTGTAGGCGTCGAACTGGCCCTCGGACACTTGACTCTCCGTCCCTGCCTGGCGCATGCCCGCGCGACACCCGCCGTTTCAGTGATCCCGGCAGCGGCCATGCTATTGAAAGAACCGTGCACGATAAAGTCGCGGCGCCCCGCCGGAGAGTGCGAGGATAGCGAGGCCGCGCGGCACGGTTTCGTTCGCCCACAACGGATCCCTGGAGGCCCACGGACATGATCAAACACTCGACCGCGACCGTGTACGTACTGCACCGGTTCGATGACTCTCAATGGAAGGTCGGGCTGATCGAACACCCCCTGTGGGGCAAATGGGTGCCCGCGGGCGGACATGTCGAAAACGACGAGAACGCCGCGGAGGCCGCGCTGCGCGAAGCGTCCGAGGAGACCGGACTCACCGGACTGCGCCTGCTGTCGCCGCACTCCCCCGAAGTCCCCGCCGACTTTCCGCCCGCGGGCCACGAGGACTACACCGGCCACGTGCCACTGCCCTGGTGGATCGTCGAATTCGACATCCCTCGCGACCGCTCGCTCCCCGAGCGCCACGTCCACGTCGACCACCAGTTCGTCGCCGTCGCCGACGACCCGCGACCCACTACGAAAGGGGCTCACCCGTTCGGGTGGTACACCGCGCCCGAACTGGCGACGATCTCGGCGTTCACCGACGTCATAGCGACCGGAACACACCTCCTCGAGCAGGCCTCGCGGCTGGTCAGCGCGCGGATACCGCCCGTATCCCCGGGCGTTGAATAGAATCCCCCGCAACACGCCGAAGAATTACCGACCCGCGCTCTTCCGTAACGTCGAGTCGGGTCGTAAGCTTCGCTCACCTCGCCGATTCCGGCGGCCCTCACATGCGCATTCTCAAGGAGCGTCGGTGTACGTCAATGTTCTTCCGGCCGAGCGTGCTGCTCACCTAAAGGCCGCTTACACGGTCCGACACGTGGACCTCAGCCAGGAGTACACCCTCATCGAAGACGCCATCCCCGGCCGCGGGGATCTCGTCATCGCGAGGGTCAGCGCGCTCGGACACCACACGTGGGTGGAACTGCCGAGCGGCCGACGCGCGACGCTGTACGTCGGCGACGAACTCCTGCTCGCCTGCGGGGCACGTTACGCCCCCGACCAGTTCGAGGCAGAACTCCCCGAGGACCTCGGCCCCGCCGACCTCGTCGCCGCCGGCGGCGTGCTCGGCAAAGTGCACAGCCGGCACTCCGCGATCGGCGCGCCGACGCGGCTCGACCCGATCGGCCTGCTCGGCGACGCCGACGGCCGGGTCCTCAACCTGCGCGACTTCCGCCTGCCGGAACCGCCGACCGCACTGCGCCCGCCGACGACGATCGTCGTGGTCGGCACGTCGATGAACTCCGGAAAGACCACCACGGTCGCCGCGATCGTGCGCGGACTGACCCTGGCCGGCCTGCGTGTCGGCACGGCGAAGCTGACCGGCACCGGTGCCGGCGGGGACCCGTGGCTGTTCCGCGACGCCGGGGCGGTCGCCGCCTACGACTTCACCGACGCCGGTTACCCGACGACCTTCCGCGTGCCCCTCGACGACCTCGTCGAGAGCTCGCAGCTGCTGCACGGGCACCTCGCGGCACAGGCGGTCGACGCGGTGGTCCTGGAGATCGCCGACGGCGTGCTCCAGGCCGAGACCGCCGCCCTGCTCGACCGGCCCGAGATGCGGCGCCTCGTCGACGGAATGGTCTTCGCCTCCGGTGAGGCCGCCGGCGCCCTGTTCGGCGTCGCCCGGCTCCAGGCCCTCGGCCTGCCGGTACTCGCCGTCAGCGGCCTGCTCACCTGCTCGCCGCTGGCGATGCGGGAAGCCGCCGCCGGACTGTCGGTGCCGGTGTACACGCCGAACGACCTGTGCTCGCCCATGCTCGCGACCTCGCTGCTCGACCGCGTCGGCGGGGCCATGCCGGGCGCCACCGGCGACTCCATGCTCGCCTGAGCGGCGCCTGAACGCCTCACAAATGCACGGCCGGGATCCCCCGGTCGCGTAATCGGCTGGAAACGCCCCCACGGTGGCCGTCATCATCGGTGACGGCTACCGTCCTTCGGGTGTAGATCAGCGCGGATCTACGTTGTACCTGTCAGGAGGCATTTTCCCGTGAAGCACACCGAGACCGTCGAGGTCCGAGGCCACATCCTCGACTCCGGAGTATTCGCCCGGATCCTCGATGACGTGCTCGAATACGGTGGGGACTACCGCATCGACAAGCTCGATGTCGGCCGCACCCACACCGACGACACGTACGCGCAGCTGACGATCGGCGCCGAAGACGCCGAGCAGCTCGCCCGGATCCTCATGCGGCTGCAGACGCACGGCACCAACCAGATCGATCCAGGTGAGGTGCTCCTGCGACCGGCTCCGGCCGACGGTGTCTTCCCGGACGACTTCTACTCCACCACCAACCTCCCGACCCAGGTGCGCCTCAACAGCGTCTGGATCGAGGTCGCCAACCCCGAGATGGACTGCGGCGTCATCATCGTCGACGGGCACGCCCGCACCATCGCCGTGTCCGACATCCGCCGCGACGACCCCGTCGTGTGCGGCGCCAGTGGCGTGAAGGTCAAGCCGCTCCCCGAACCGAAGCGCGCCGAGCCCGGCAGCACCAACTTCGAGTTCATGTCCAGCGAGGTCTCCAGCGAAAAGCCGCAGGCCCTGCTCGTGCGCCGCATCGCCGACCAGATGCGCGAGGTCAAGTCGGCCGGCAAGAAGATCCTGTGGGTCGGCGGACCGGCGATCGTGCACACCGGCGCCGCCCCGGCGATGGTGGCGCTCGTCGAGGACGGCTACGTCGACGTGCTCTTCGCCGGCAACGCGCTCGCCACTCACGACATCGAGGCCTCACTCTTCGGCACCTCCCTGGGCGTCGACCTCTCGCAAGGGCACGGCGTCCCGCACGGGCACGAGCACCACATCCGCGCGATCAACACCATCCGCCGCTGCGGCTCGATCGGCGAGGCCGTCGAGCAGGGTGTGCTCACCAGCGGCGTCATGCACGCGCTGGTCAACCAGAAGAAGGAATTCGTGCTCGTCGGCTCGGTCCGCGACGACGGCCCCCTCCCCGACGTCTACACCGACGTCATCGCCGGTCAGCGCGCGATGCGCGCCGCCCTGCCCGGCGTCGGCTTCGCGATCATGGTCGCCACCATGCTGCACTCCATCGCGACCGGCAATCTGCTGCCGGCCACCACGCCGCTCGTCTCGGTCGACATCAACCCGGCGACGGTCACGAAGCTCGCCGACCGGGGCAGCGCCCAGGCCACCGGCGTCATCACCGACATCGGCCTGTTCCTTGAGCAGCTCGCCACCGAACTCGTGGTGGGCTACAAGCGGGACTGACCCTCGTTCGTTCGTACGGCCCCGGTCCCCCGCGGACCGGGGCCGTCGGCCGTCAGTGCCCCGAACACCTCGCGGACCCGCTCGCGCAGCCACGCGTGGCCCTCGTCGGCATCGAACTTCGCGTGCCACCCCTGCGAGATGTCCAGGCTCGGCAGCACCAGCGGCGTTTCGAGCACGACGAGGCCGAGGCGGTCGACGAGCGGGCGGTGCATGCGCCGGGCCGCGCGGCCGACGAGGTCGCTGTCGGCGACCATGAGCATCGCGATGGAAGCGGTCGGCACCGAGACGACGACCTCGCGGGCGAGGCCGTGCCCGGCGAGGAAGTCGTCGATGGGGCCGCGCAGGATGCCCCGGCGGGACACGGTGAGATGCTCGGCGGCGGCATAGTCGCGCAGGCTGACGGGGGTGCCGGTGGCCAGCGGGTGGCCGCGGCGCACCACGACGACGCTCTCCTCGCTGACCAGCCGCTCGACCCGCGTCTCGGGTGTGCGGCGGTCGATGACGCCGATCTCCAGATCGGCGGTGCCGTCGCGCAGCGGCGGGTTGTTGTCGCGTGGGCCCTCGCCGAGAAAGCGGATCGTCACGCCGGGCGCGTCACGACGGATCCGGGTGAGCAGAGCCGCACCGACGACGGCGAAGGTCGAGTCGTCGGCCTGGATCGTGAAGGTGCGCTCCAGCGTCGACAGGTCCAGCGGACCGGTCCGATCGAACAGCCGCGTCGCGCGGGCGACGAGGGCGTGCACCTCGGCGCGGATCGCCTCGGCGTGCGGGGTGCGGACCATGGTCCGGCCCGAGCGGACGAGCACCGGGTCGCAGATCGCCTTGCGGACGCGGCCGAGCGCGCGGCTCATGGCGGGGCCGGAGAGATGGAGCCTCGCGGCGGCTCCGTTCACGCTCCCCTCCTCCAGGAGCGCGTCGAGGGCGACGAGGAGGTTCAGGTCGAGTTTGGAGTGCACGCCGTGCACTTTACCGCTGCGGAAGTTGCAGTTGCCGTTAGTCGTCGGCGCTTCTAGGTTGGGAGACACGCACCGGCGCCGCGGCCCGGGTACCCCGCCGGTGCGATCCCATCCCACTTCACAAGGGTTCTCGATGTCTGTTCACGCTGCCCTGAAACCGCCGGAGACGGGCCACCCCCGGCGCACCGCGATCCTCGCGCTGATGTCGGCCTGCACGGTGCTGACCATCGCGCTGGTAGCCGCGATCAACCTGGCGTTGCCGAGTCTGGCGGCCGACGCGCTGCGACCGTCGAGCAGTCGCCTGCTGTGGATCGTCGACGCCTACGTCATCGTCTTCGCCTGCCTGCTCATCCCCGCCGGCGCCTTCGGCGACCGCTTCGGCCGTAAAGGGACTTTGACCACGGGCCTCGCGGTCTTCGCGCTCGGTTGCCTGCTCTGCGCCGTCGCGCCGTCGATCCCACTGCTCATCACCGGACGCGCGCTCAGCGGCGCCGGCGCCGCGCTGGTCATGCCGGCGACCCTGTCGATCGTCGTGCACGTCTTCCCCGCCGAGCGGCGCGGCCAGGCGATCGCGACCTGGACCGCGGCCACCGGCGCGGCCGGGGTCCTCGGCAACATCGGCGGCGGTCTCGTCCTGGAGTACTTCTCCTGGCGCGGCCTGTTCTGGGCGGCCGCGCCGACGGCGCTGGTCATGCTGCTCCTGGTGGCCGGGCTGGCGCCGAAGGCCGGCCGGCACGACAGTCCGCTCGACCTGGTGGGCTCGGGTCTGCTGATCACCGCGTTCCTCGGCCTCCTCTACGGGATCATCGAGGGCCCCGGCCGAGGCTGGACCTCGGGCACCGTTCTCGGCGGCTTCGCCGTCGCGGCGGTGATGCTCGCGGTCTACACCGCCTACGCCCTGCGCGCCCGCCACCCGGTCGTGGATCCGCGCTACTTCCGCGATCCGCCGCTGCGCGCGGGCGCCTTCGGGGTGACCGTGACATTCCTGGGGCTGTTCGGGCTGTTCTTCGTCAACGCCCAGTTCCTCCAGTACGTCAAGGGCTACTCCCCCGTCGTGACCGGAGTCGCGATCGGCCCCATGGCCGTGGCCATGATCGTGGTCTCGCGGCGCGGCGCCGGGCTCGCCGAGCGCTTCGGGCCCGCCCGCGTCATCGTCGCGGGGATGCTGACCATCGCCGCCGGTCTGGGCCTGCTGTCCCTCGTGGACGTTTCGACGCCCTACGTCCTCTACGCCGGCTACCTCGTGGTCATGGCGATCGGCCTCGGACTGTGCCTGCCGGCCCTGTCGACGGCCATCATCGCCGCCGTCCCACCAGAACGCGCCGGTCTCGGCTCCGGTCTCAACAGCGCCACCCGCGAAGTCGGCAGCGCCCTGGGCGTCGCCATCGTCGGCACCATCATGACCAGCCGATTCACCACCGCACTCCCCGCACCGCTGCGCGACCACGCCTCGTCCGTGGCGGCCACCCTCACCGCCGCCGGTCCCGGCGACCGCGACGAGGTCGTCGACGCGGTCGCCGGAGCGATGGCCGCGGGCTACCGCGTCACGGCCGTGGTGCTGGCATGCGGCGCGGTGATCGTGGGGTGGTGGCTGCGGCGGAGGGGTGGTGCCCGGAAGTCTCCCTGAGCCGCCTCATCGCCTCCCCGTCGAGCACCGGCGTCACCTCCCGCGGACGACTCCCAGCGCACTGGCCATCTCATCCTGCGAAAGCGGGATGAGCGAAGGTTCCAGATGGTCCGGTCCGCAGGCTGCGAGCACCTCCACGAAGAGGCGGGCCAGGCGGATGCGCCGACGCCTCTGCTACTCGCCCGTCGCCACCGGTCGTGAAGGGTCGGTGATCCAGTTGCTCCACGACCCGATGTACACGGCCGGAGTGGGAAGCCCGGCGGCCGTCATCGCCAGGGCGGTGTGGGTGGCGGTGATGCCGGAGCCGCAGTAGGCGCCGATGGGGAGGTCGGGGTCTTCGGCGCCGAGGGGGGCGTAGCGGGCGTGGAGTTCGGCGGGGCTGCGGTAACCGCCGCCTTCGGCGAGGTTGGGTGCGTCGGGGACGTTGACGGCTCCGGGGATGTGGCCGGCGACGGGGTCGATCGGCTCGGTCTCCCCGCGGAAGCGCTCGGGCGCTCGCACGTCGATGAGCAGGCCCTCGGAGGCGAGGCGGGCGGCGCCGTCGGCGTCGAGGACGGGCATCCCGCCGGGGCGGACGGTGATGTCGCCGGAAGCGGGCTCGGGGACGGCGGTGTCGACGGGGCCGTCGCTGGCCAGCCAACAGGCCATGCCCCCGTCGAGGACCAGGACGTCGGCGTGCCCGGCCCAGCGCAGCGTCCACCATGCGCGGGAGGCGGCGGTGTTGTCACCGGCGTCGTAGACGACGACGGTGGAGTCGGCGTTGACGCCGGCGGCGCGCAGGACGTTCTGCAGCGCGTCGGCGTCGGGAAGGGGATGGCGGCCCTCGGGCCCGGGCGGACCGCACAGGTCCTCGTCGATGTCGAGGAAGACGGCTCCGGGAAGGTGTCCGAGGAGGTAACCGTCGCGCCCAGGGGGGCCGTTGAGGGACCAGCGCACGTCGAGGATGACCGGGGGCGGGTTCTCCGACAGCGCCTGCGTGAGCTGGGCGGCGGTGATCAACGGGTTCGACATGCGATCAGTTTCTCCTACTCCTCGACGAGATGCACATTGGCCGCACGCGCCTCGGCCTCAAGACCCCCCAGCTTGACCACCTCGACCCCGGCCGCCCGCAGCACTTCGGCGCCACGGCCCGGCACGAACAGCGATGGCTCGTCCCAGGCGTAAACGACGCGGCGGACACCCGCCGCGATGATCAGCCGGGCGCAGGTCTCGGGCCGGGAGGCGCGCTCCCCGCACGGCTCCAGGGATGTGTAGACGGTGACGCCGTCGAGGTCGGCGGGCGCGTGGCGCAGGGCGACCTCCTCGGCGTGGTCGTGCGGGTCCTCCTGGCGGGAGTACCCGGTCGACAGGACGGGCCCGCCGGGCGCGGCGATGACCGCGCCGACGCTGAACGCCGTCGCCGAGGGCGGGCACAGGTTGGCCAGGCGGACGGCGGCGCGCAGGTGCTCCTCGTCGCTCATTCGTCCTCGTCTCGCAGCTGGTAGCGCAGGACGGCGAGGTCGTCGAGCCGGCGAACCTCGGTGAGCCGCATCCGCCGGTCCTTGCCGAAGGGGAACAGGCCCGGCCCGACGAAGCGGGGCGCCTCGGACTCGCCGACGAAGAACGGCGCGATGGCCAGCTGTATCTCGTCGACCAGTCCGGCGGTGAGCAGCTGCGTGTGGATCGTTCCGCCGCCCTCGACCATGAGCCGGACGACGCCGCGGGTGCGCAGGTCGGCCAGGATGCCCGGCCACGACACCGGCTGCCCGCCGTCGACGACCGTGGCCAGCCCGTCGAGCCGGCGGCGGGTGGCGGGCAGGGCCGGGGTCGTGGCGTAGACGAGCCGCTGGGCTGACCCTACGGTGAAGAACCGCGAGCTGGGGTCGAGGTCGCCGGTGCCGGTCACGGTCACCTTCATCGGGCACCGCCCGGCGTCGCCGGCGGTGAGAGCGGGGTTGTCACGCCGGATCGTGGACGCCCCGACGAGGATCGCGTCGCTTCCCGCGCGGACCTCGCGCACCCGGTCGAGGTCGGCCGGGGTGGACAGGATCAGGCGCTCGGGCGAGGTGTCGTCGAGGTGGCCGTCCAAGGAGACGGCCGCCGACAACAGCACGTACGGGCGGTTGTTCGGCATGGGGTGATCATAGGGCGCGGTTGTCCCCGACGTACTGACCCCACGTCACGGTGCCTCCGGCATGGGCCGGAGTGGTGAAGTGCCCGGCGGCGATCGCGGCGCCCATCTTGCCCGGGAACCAGGTCGAGACGACCGGCCGGTGGGAGCCGCGTCGGCGCATCTCGTCGCGCACGACACGGGCGAGGCTGAAGATCTGCGGACCGCCGAGGTCGTCGACCCGGCCGGCGGGCGAGCCCTGGGCGAGCTCGGCGAGGCGGGAGGCGACGTCGTCGACGTCGACGGGCTGGCAGGTGCCCTTGGGGACGAGCATGATCGGCGTCGGGAGTTTGGCGACCCGGTCGACCAGCGAGGCGACGAACTGGTGGAACTGGGTGGTCCGCAGGGTCGTCCAGGGCAGCCCCGACTCGCGGATCATGCGCTCGCAGCAGCGCTTGTCCTTGTAGTAGCGGTAGGGGATGTCGTCGATGCCGACGATGGAGATGTAGACGAAGTGCGGTGTCGCGGCCTCGACCGCGGCGTCGATGAGGGTGCGGGTCGTCTCGACGTCGGCGCCGGGCACCTCGGGTTCGGAGGCGCAGTGGACGATGACGTCGACACCGTCGAGGGCCTCGGCGAGCCCGGCGCCGGAGTGCAGGTCGCAGACGCGCCAGGTGACGCCGTCGGCGTCGGGTCGATCCTGCCGGCTCAGGGCGCGCAACCGCGCTCCGGTCGGTTTGAGCCTGTCCAGTAGTGACCGGCCGAGAAGTCCGGTCCCACCGGTCACCAGGATGGTGGTCATCGCCAGCGCCTCCGGGCACGTGGGTTCGAGGTGTCAACCCCCTGTCCTACTCCTGCGGGGTCCCTTGTGGCAACAAGGATGCCGACACTGTGACCGGCGGAACGGTCAGTGGCCCTCGGAGACGCAGAAGAGATTGCCGTCGGGGTCGCGCATGATCGTCCAGGTCACACCGGGGACCTCGTGGTCGGCGACGTGCTCGGCGCCCAGCGCGGTGAGGCGGGCCACTTCGGCGGCGCGGTCCTCGCAGCCCAGGTCGAGGTGCATCGCGGAGCTCGCCGGGCGCTCGTCGACCCGCTGGAAGCCGAGGCCGACCGGGCCGGCGGAGGCGAAGACGAAGTCGCCGTGCTCGGCGATGATCTCACCGCCCAGGGCCTTCGTCCACCACTCGGCGAGCGCGCGGGGGTCGGTGGTGTTCACGGTGACGTTGACGATTCTGGCGGTCATGGCCGGAGGGTAGCGCCGAGGTGCGACAGGTTCGCGGACTTGCGCGGGACCCGCCGGGCGGGTATATGCTTAGCCAAGCTAACTTAGTCAGGCTAAGTATCTGCCCGCCCGCCACCCGGGAGTCTCGATGACCGACGAAACACCGGCCGTCCTCGCAGGCGAGGTCAACGGCCTCATGCGCGACATGGTGCTCATGCTGCGCCGCGTCGGCGCCGAACAGCCGGTCACCGCGCCTCAGCTGTCGGTACTCGGCTCGCTGCTCACCGGTCCGCGGCGGATGAGCGACCTCGCCGAGGAGCACGGTGTGCGGATGCCGACCATGACCGTCCAGGTCAACCGCCTCGAACGCGACGGCCTCGCGGTGCGCGGCCGGGACGGCTCGGACGCCCGCGTCGTCACCGTCGCCCTCACCGACGAGGGCCGCGAAGCGCTGAGCGCCGGCCGCGCCCATCGCATCGACTACCTGGCCGAGCGCCTGGCCCGCCTCTCCCCCCACGACCGCGCCGCGATCGCCGCGGCCGTTCCGGCACTGTCCCGCATGATCAAAGGAGCCCCGACCGATGAGTAGCCACGCCCCCGAAGGGGCGGCCACCCGCGCCATCCTCAAGCAGCCCGCCGCCGTGTGGGCGACGGCCTTCGCCGCCGTCATCGCCTTCATGGGCATCGGCCTGGTCGACCCGATCCTCCCCTCGATCGCCAAGGGCCTCGACGCGACGCCGAGTCAGGTGTCGCTGCTGTTCACCAGCTACTTCGCGGTCACCGCCGTCGCCATGCTGCTGACCGGCTGGGTGTCGAGCCGCATCGGGGCGAAGAAGACGCTGCTGGCCGGTCTGGCGCTGGTCGTCTTGTTCGCCTCACTGTCGGGAACCTCCGACAGCGTCGCCCAGCTCGTGGGCTTCCGGGCCGGCTGGGGCCTGGGCAACGCGATGTTCGTCGCCACCGCACTCGCCGTCATCGTCGGCGCGGCCAGCGGCGGCGCGGAGTCGGCGATCCTCCTCTACGAGGCCGCCCTCGGCCTGGGCATCTCGGCCGGCCCCCTGCTCGGCGCCCTCCTCGGCGACTGGCACTGGCGCTACCCCTTCTTCGGGACCGCCGCGCTCATGGCCGTGGGCTTCATCCTCATCGCCACGCTGCTGAGAACCGAAAGCGGACCGAAGGTCAAGGCACGCCTGAGCGACCCGCTGCGCGCGCTCGCGCACGGCGGCCTGTCGACCACCGCCGTCACCGCGCTGTTCTACAACTTCGCGTTCTTCACGGTGCTGTCCTTCACGCCGTTCATCCTCGGGATGAGCGCCTACGGGATCGGCGCGGTCTTCTTCGGCTGGGGCGTCCTGGTGGCCGTCAGTTCCGTCTTCGCCGCTCCACTGCTCCAGCGCAGGCTCGGCTCGGTCGGCACCATGTACGTCGGACTGGGCTTCCTCGTCGTCTGCCAGCTCGGCATCGCCCTGTCCGGCCACAACGGGATCGTCGTGTTCACCATCCTCAGCGGGCTCGCCATCGGCGTGAACAACACCGTCTTCACCGAGGCGGCCATGGAGGTCAGCGACTCCCCGCGCGCGATCGCCTCGGCCGGGTACAACTTCGTCCGCTGGCTCGGCGCCGCCCTCGCGCCCTACATCGCCAGCAAGCTCGGCGAGGAGATCGACGTCAGCGTGCCGTACTACCTCGGCGCCGCCTGCTGCGTCGTCGCCATCGGCGTCCTCTACCTCCGGCGCGGGCACATGCGCGGCCTCGAAGCCGTCGACAGGGACCACGAACGGCTCGACGCGGTCACCGCGTAGGCCCCGGTAGCCTCGGTCGGCATGAGCCCTGACCTCATCACGCGACTACTCGACCAAGGCATCGAGGACCGGGTGTTCCCCGGTGCCGTGTGGGGCGTCGGGGACGCCGGCGGGCTCACCGCCTTCGGGTCGCGCGGGGTTCTCGACCCCGATGAGCCGGACGTGCCGATGGCCGCCGACACCATCTTCGACATGGCCAGCCTGACCAAGGTGCTGGTCGTGTGGACGGCGGTCGGCCGGCTGTGGGAGCGCGGCCTCCTCGCCCTCGACGACCGCCTGGACGCGCATCTGCCCGAAGTCGCCGGCCGCCCCCTGGCCCCGGTGACCGTCCGGCAGCTGCTCGGGCACATCGCCGGGATGCCGCACCACGCGGGATTCCGTGCCAACTACGGCACCGACCCGGCGGCCATCGTCGCCGGAGTGCTCGCCGCCGACCTGCACTGCCCGCCGGGGACGGTCGTCAAGTACACCGACCGCGCCTCCTTCATCCTCGGGATCCTCGCCGAGCGGCTGTCCGGCGAGTCGCTGAGCGCGCAGAGCCGCCGCTGGGTGTGGGACGCGCTGGGAATGAAGGAGACCTGGTTCGGCCCGGTGCCCGAGGTCCTGCGGGCGCGTTGCGCGCCGACGGAGTTCGACGAGGACAGCGGGATCCGGCGCAAAGGCCTCGTCCACGACTTCTCGACGCGACTGTTCGACGGCGCCTGCGGGATCTCCGGGGTCTTCTCGACCCTCGGCGACCTCGGCGTCTTCCTCCGCCATCTGCTGCGCCCCGACGACGGCGCCGGCTTCGGATCGGCGTGGATCGGGGAATCGCTCCAGGTGCACACCGGCGAGCTCGAACCCGCGCGAGGGCTGTTCTGGTTCCCCGCGCCGGACACCGAGATCGCCGACGACGTGTGGATGCACCTCGGGTTCACCGGGACGGGCATGTGGGTGAGCCCGAAGCGGCAACGGTGGGCGGTACTGCTGAGCAACCGGGTCGTATTCGGGCGCGAGAAGCCGCCGATCAAGGCCGTGCGCGACCGGTTCCGGGCGATCGTCTTCGACTGAGCCGCGACGCCCGCACGCACGCTGTGACGGCGGGCGTGCGGGCGGAGCGGATCAGATGTCGCGGAAGATCTCGATCTGCGCGCCCAGCTGGTTCAGCCGGTTGGCGAGGTCCTCGTAGCCGCGGTTGATGACGTAGACGTTGCGCAGCACCGAGGTGCCCTTCGCGGCGAGCATCGCGATGAGGATGACCACCGCGGGGCGCAGCGCCGGCGGGCAGATGACCTCGGCGGCCGACCAGCGCGTCGGTCCCTCGACGTAGACGCGGTGGGGGTCGGCGAGCTGGACGCGGGCGCCGAGCTTGGTCAGTTCGGTGAGGTAGATGGCGCGCTTGTCGTAGACCCAGTCGTGGATCATGGTCGCGCCATGCGCGGAGGCCGCGATGGCGGCGAAGAACGGCAGGTTGTCGATGTTGAGGCCGGGGAACGGCATCGGGTGGATCTTGTCGATCGGCGAGTGCAGGACCGAGGGCCGCACGGTGATGTCGACCAGCCGGGTGTGGCCGTTGGCGGCCTGGTACTCCTCGGTGCGGCTGTAGTCGAGGCCCATCTCCTCCAGGAGCGCCAGTTCGATCTCCAGGAACTCGATCGGGGCGCGCCGGACGGTGATCTCCGACCCGGTGACGATCGCGGCGGTGAGCAGGCTCATCGCCTCGATGGGGTCCTCAGAGGGGGCGTAGTCGACATCGGCGGAGATGGCGGTGCGGCCGTGGACGGTCAGGGTGGTGGTCCCGATGCCGTCGATGCGCACGCCGAGCCGGGTCAGGAAGACGCAGAGGTCCTGGACCATGTAGTTGGGGCTGGCGTTGCGGATGACGGTTACCCCGTCGGCTCCGGCGGCGGCCAGCAGGGCGTTCTCGGTGACGGTGTCACCGCGTTCGGTCAGCACGATCGGGCGGGCCGGCGCGGTTCGCCCGTCGACGGTGGCGTGATAACTGCCGGCGGTGGCCTTCACGGACAGGCCGAAGGGCCGCAGCGCGATCATGTGCGGCTCGACGGTGCGCGCGCCGAGGTCGCAGCCGCCGGCGTAGGGCAGCTCGAAGTTGTCCTCGGAGTGCATGAGCGGGCCGAGGAACATCAGCACGCTGCGGGTGCGGCGGGCGGCGTGCTCGTCGATGGCGTCGAGGTCGAGCAGCTCGGGACGCATGATCTCGAGGTCGTTGTCGGCGTTGAGCCAGCGGGTCTTGACGCCGATGCTGCCGAGCACTTCGAGGATGCGGTTGACCTCCTCGATGCGTGCGACCTTGCGCAGCACGGTGCGGCCCCGGTTGAGGAGGCTGGCGCACAGCAGCGCCACACCGGCGTTCTTGCTCGACTTGACGTCGATGGAGCCGGAGAGGGGGTTGCCGCCGACGACGCGCAGGTGCATCGGGCCGGACGTGCCGAGGGAGACGATCTCACTGTCGAGGGCCTCGCCGATACGGGCGAGCATCTCCAGACTGAGGTTCTGCTGACCGCGTTCCATGCGGTTGACGGCGCTCTGGCTGGTGGCGAGCGCGTCGGCGAGCTGGGTCTGGGTCCAGCCTCGGTGCTGCCGGGAGTCCCGGATGAGTTTGCCGATGCGTCGGCGGTAATCGTCAGTCACAACCTGACGTTATCTCACATGTGATGTACCGACAATCGACTTCGGGTGTGTTCATTGTCCGTCAAAGAGTCCGGGGCGAGGTGCAACCGACTCCTTGTCGAGACCGTTTGGTGATGGACATTATCTTGAACGCCATGGTCTTATTGGTAATCACAAGGCGGCTTGGAGGGTGGAATGCCAACGGGGACAACGGGTAACACCATGGCTCCGCTCAGTTCTCACCAGTCAGGCAACTCCACTGTGGACATCCCCCGGCAACGCGGTGGGTCACCGTCGGCCGTTCGCCCGAAGGCCTCGCGGCTGCTCAACCGCACCGGGAGCACGCCCGGCCGCCTGACGCTGCTGATGGCCGTCCTGGCGTTCCTCGCGCTGGCCTCCGGCGTCGCCGGTGTCGCCGACGTGGTCAGCCGCGACGACCTCATCGACGGTGTATCGGACGGCAGCGGCCGCCTCGGTCTCGCCGCGCTGGAGGTCTACCAGTCGCTGTCGGACGCCGACGCGACCGCCACCAGCGCGTTCCTCGCCGGCGGTGTGGAGTCTCCCGAGTTGCGCGACCGCTACGACGAGGACATCAACCGCGCCTCGATCCAGCTGGCGACCGCCGCGGCGAGCATCACCACGCAGGCCGGCGCCGACGCCGTCGCGCGCCTGTCGGCCGACCTGCCGGTCTACACGGGCCTGATCGAGAACGCCCGCACCTACAACCAGCAGGGCCTCCCGGTCGGCGCGGCCTACCTGCGCGAGGCCTCCGGCCTGATGCGCGACCGGCTCCTGCCGGCCGCCCAGGAGCTCCAGGACACCGCCGGCTCGCAGCTGGCCGAGACGCAGGACTCCGCGGCCACGCTGCCGTGGATCGCGCTGGCCTTCATCCTGCTGACCCTCGGCGTCCTCGCCTTCACCCAGATCGACCTGACCAAGCGCACCAACCGCGTCTTCAACGTGGGCCTGCTGGCCTCCACCGTCGCGATGGTGCTCGTACTGGGCTGGCTGGGTGTGGCCTCCTTCCTCGCGGCGGGACACATCGACTCCGGCCGCGAGAGCGGCAGTGCGCAGATCGAGCGCCTCGCCGAGGCGCGCATCGCCGCCCTCCAGGCGCGTTCGGCCGAGTCGGTCACCCTCATCGCACGCGGCGGCAAGAGCGCCGCCGACTACGAGGCGGTGTTCGTCACGCAGATGGGGATCCTCCTCGACGGCGGCTCCGGACCGCTCGCCAAGGCGCGCGAGGCCAACACCGACCCCGAGCTCACCCCCGTCCTCGACCAGGCGCTGGCCACGGCACAGGCCTGGCAGGAGGTCCACACGACCCTGCGCGGCGACGACCAGCGCGGCGAGTACACCAAGGCCGTCGAACTCGCCCTGAGCACCGACGAGGGCGGCGCGGCCAAGCTGTCGCGCCAACTCGACGACCTGCTCGCCCAGGCGATCCAGTCGGCCGGCGACCACTTCCGCGCCGAGACCAAGGCGGCGTCGAACGCGCTCACCGGCGCCGGTATCGGTGTCGGCCTCCTGGCGGTCGTGTGCCTCGCCGGCAGCGCCAACGGATTGCAGCGACGGATTGCGGAGTACCGATGAAGACCCCTCAGCGGATCCGGCGGATCCTCGCCGTCGCCGTCGCCTGCGGCGTCCTCGCCACCACGGCGGCCTGCGCGGCCGACACCGCTCCCGAGCTGCCGCTCGGCGAGGCCGCACCGCCCATGCCGGTGGGCGTGCAGGACCCGGCCGAACTGCCCGAGGTCAGCGAGCAGCCCGACTGCGGCGACCCCACCGCGAGCTACCGGCCCGCCAACGGCCTCAACATCGCTCCCGGCTCGTCGATGGCGCAGATCAGGGCCAACGACGTGCTCAAGGTCGGCGTCGACCAGAACACCTACCTCTTCGGCTACCGCGATCCCAGCACCAACGACCTGTCCGGGTTCGACGTCGAGATCGCCAAGGAGATCTCGAAGGCGATCTTCGGCAGCGTCAAGGTCCAGTTCAAGGCGATCAGTTCCGACCAGCGCGTCCCCTTCGTACAGGAGGGCGAGGTCGACATGGTCGTGCGCACGATGACCATGAACTGCGCGCGCTGGCAGGACGTGGCCTTCTCCTCGGAGTACTTCCGCGCACACCAGCAGATCGCCGTCTACGGCGACCACAAGGTCGTCGAGACCCTCGCCGAACTGGCCGGTGAGCGGGTCTGCGCGGCGACCGGCAGCACCTCGATCCGCAACATCGCCGACTCGGCGGCCACCCCCGTCGCCGTGCCGGAGTGGACCGACTGCCTGGTGATGCTCCAGCAGGGCACCGTCGACGCGATCTCCACCGACAACGCCATCCTCGCCGGCTTCGCCGCGCAGGACGCGCAGGTGAAGCTGAGCACCACGTCGCTGAGCGAGGAGCCCTACGGGATCGCCATCAACTCCGAGCGCCGCGACCTCGTCGAGTACGTCAACGCCGTACTGGAGGACCTGCGCGGCAGCGGCCGATGGGATCAGCTCTACCAGGCCGCGGACCGTTCGGGGAACTCCCTCCAGAGCCTCCTGGGCTCGGCGTCCCCTCCGGCCGCCAAGTACCAGTAGCCATGAGCGGCGGCCCGGCGATGACGCCCGACGAGATCGACACCGAACTGCGGCAGCACGACCTGACCCACCGCAGGCTCGCCGAGGAGCTCTACGCCCTCGACAACGCCGGCGCCCACTCCTACCTCCGCGACGTCGAGCTGACCGGCTTCACCCGCGACGCCGCCACGGAGTCGGGCACCAGGCTGGCGGCGCTGTGGTCGCAGTTCGGCGCACTCGGCGCGGTCGTCGACCGGGGCAAGGAGCTGCGCTCCCGGCGCACCCGCCTGGCCGAGCCCGAACACAGCGAACTGACCATGCTCCTGCGCGAGGACGTGGTCTCCCTCGGCGCCGACGGGCTGCGCCCCAGCGACTCCGGCGGCGAGGTCGCCGAGCGGATCTCGCTGCCCGATCTCACCAAGCGCATGAACGCCTCCGTCGCCGCGCTCAAGGCCCTCTACACACGCGTCGACGCCGCCTGCGCCGCGGTGGCCGACCGCCTCGCCTCGCTCACCGCCGCCGTCGACGACGCCGAACGCCTCAGCGAACTCCTCGACCTCAACGGCGAACCGGGCGACCCCGACGGCCTCGCCGCCCTCGAACGCGAGCTCACCGCCCTGCGCGGCGGTGCCCTGGCCGACCCGCTCGACCCGAGCGTCGGCGGCCGGCTCGACGAGTTCGCCGAACGCGTCACGCCCGTCCTGGCGGCCCTCGCCGAACTCGACACCCTGCGCACCGGGCTTCCCGAGCGTCTCCTTTCGCGCCGCACGGCCATCGCCGAACTCGCCGCCGCCGAGAAGGAGGCGGCCGAGATCACCTCTGTCGTCGAGGTCAAGATCGCCCAGGTCCGCATCCCGCCCCTCAACGCCCGGGCCGCAGCACTGCGGCAGCGCCTCGGCGACCTACGCCGGCTGTCGGCGTCGGGACGCTGGCGGCTGCTCGCGCAGCGGCTCGACGAGATCGACCGCGACGTGGCCGGTGCCCGCGAGGCCGCCGCGGCGATCACCGAGACCGCGACGGCGCTGATGGAGCGCCGCGCCGAACTACGCGGTCGCCTCAAGGCCTACCAGATGAAGGCCGGCCGGACCGGCGCCGCCGAGAGCGCCGAGATCACCAGTCGTTATGAGAACGCCCGCGCCCTGTTGTGGACGGCGCCGTGTGACCTGCGCGCGGCGACCCGGGCGGTCCGGGACTTCCAGCAGGCGCTGCTCGCGACGGAGGAGTCGGGATGAACCCATGCGTCCACCCAGGTTGCCGTGGTGCCTACGAGGCCGACGGTTACTGCAACGAGTGCGGCCGGGCCAGACCCGGCGGTGGCGCGCCCTCTCCCGTACCGGCGAACGCCTACGCCCCGACGGCGGCGACCAACGCGCCGACCGCGGTCACCAGCGTCCCGAGCCGGCCGTTCAGCGCGCCCATCACCGCCGCCATGACCGGCTCGATGAGCACCCGCACCCGGGGAACCCGCAGCACCCGGTCGGGCAGCCGCGAGATCGAGATCCCGTGGGTCGCACCGCGCAACCCCGCCGACGTCATCCCCGACAACCCGGTCGTCCCCGAGGCCCACCGCTTCTGCCACAAGTGCGAGAAGCAGGTCGGACGCGGCCGCGACAACAAGCCCGGCCGTACCGAGGGCTTCTGCCCGCACTGCCGCACGCCCTTCTCCTTCGTGCCGAGCCTGCGCTCGGGCGACGTCGTCAACGACCGCTACGAAGTCCTCGGCGCCCTCGCCCACGGCGGCCTCGGCTGGATCTACCTGGCCCGCGACCGGCACGTCAGCGACGACGTCTCCGACCGCTGGGTCGTCCTCAAGGGCCTGATCAACACCACCGACCCCGAGGCCATGGCCGTCGCCATCGCCGAGAAGCGCTTCCTGGTGGGCATCGACCACGCCGCGATCGTGGAGATCTTCGACTTCACCCGCCACGCCGACCCGGTCACCGGGGACCCGCTCAACTACATCGTCATGGAGTACGCCGCCGGGCAGTCCCTGCGCGACCTGCGCCGCGACTTCCGCAACGACCGTGGCCAGCACGTGCCTCTCCCCCTGTCGCAGGTCCTCGCCTACGGTGCCGAGATCCTCCCGGCGCTGGGCTACCTGCACGACAACGGCCTGCTCTACTGCGACTTCAAGCCCGACAACGTCATCCACGTCGGGCAGCAGCTCAAACTCATCGACCTCGGCGCCGTCCGCCGCATCGACGACACGCTCAGCCCGATCTACGGCACCCCCGGCTACCACGCCCCCGAGATCGGCGAGCGCGGTCCGTCGATCGCCAGCGACCTGTACACGATCGCGCGGTCGCTCGCGGTCCTCGCCTTCGACTTCCACGGCTTCACCAAGCACTACCGGCACTCGCTGCCCGACCCGTCCGAGGTGCGGCTGTTCACCGAGAGCGAGTCGTTCCACCGGCTCCTGCTGCGCGCGACGGCCGCAGATCCGTTCCACCGCTTCGCCTCGGCCGAGGACATGCGCGAGCAGCTGCTCGGTGTGCTGCGCGAGACCCGGTCGGCGGAACTGGGCACGCCCCATCCGTCGCTGTCGACGTGGTTCACGCCCACCCGACGCAGTTTCGGCGTCGAGATCGGCCGCGTGACGAATGTGGAGGCGAGCGGGATCGAGCCCGCGCAAGGCGTCTCGACGCGCGTGGACTTCACCCAGGTGGTGCCCGCGCTGCCGATTCCGCAGGTCGACTCCAGCGACCCCGGCGCCGGTTTCCTGGCGACCCTCACCGCCACGACCCCCGAGGAGCGGATCGCCGCCCTCACCGCCGCGCCGGTCCGCAGTCCCGAGGTCCGGTTGCGGCTGATCCTCGAACTCATCGAGGCCGGCCGCGTCGAGGTCGCCGCCCGCGAACTCGACGCCTACGCGCGCGACGAGCAGGACGACTGGCGCACCGACTGGTACCGCGGCATGAACGCGATGCGCGCGGGCAACCCGCAAGCCGCCCGCGAGGCCTTCGACCGGGTCTACAGCGAACTGCCCGGC
This sequence comes from Phytomonospora sp. NPDC050363, assembly GCF_040655735.1. Classification (NCBI taxonomy): domain Bacteria; kingdom Bacillati; phylum Actinomycetota; class Actinomycetes; order Micromonosporales; family Micromonosporaceae; genus Phytomonospora; species Phytomonospora sp. NPDC050363. Next base: position 838,845 of record NZ_JBFAKK010000001.1, on the reverse strand, counting down.
GAGCTGTCGCCCAAGCTGGCGCTGGCCGCCGCGGCCGAGTGGGCCGGCGACCTCGGCACCGCCGAACGCCACTACACCAAGGTCTGGACCACCGACCACGCCTACGTCAGCGCCGCCTTCGGCCTGGCCAGGCTGCTGACCCGGCGCGACCAGCGCGACGCGGCCGTCGCCGTCCTCGACGACGTCCCGCACAGCTCGGCGCAGCACACCACCGCCCAGGTGGCCGCGATCCGCATCCAGCTGTCCACGCCCGCGCCGAACCTCACCGTCGAGCGCCTGCGCGCCGCGGCCGCCCGTCTCGAACAGCTCGACCTCGACGAGCGCCGCGCCGTCGTGGCCGCCGAGATCCTGCACCGTGCCCTCGAATACGTCAAGGCCGCCGGGCGCTCGCCCGGTGGCGCGCAGTTGCTAGGTTGGCCCGTCGACGAACGCGGACTGCGCTTCGGCCTGGAACATTCCTACCGTGACCAGGCACGGACCTGTGCCGACCAGGGCCGGCGAACCGCCCTGGTCGACCGCGCCAACCGAATCCGACCGAGGACCTGGACGTGACAGCGACGATGATGCACTGCCCGGCCTGCGACCTGACCGCGGAGGACGCCGCGCAGTGGTGCGAGCGATGTGGTGAGGCCCTCGAAGCCATGCCTCCCATGGAGTCTCCCGGCGACGCCGCTCCCGCGCCGATGTGGCGATCCACCGCGGCCCACCTGTCGGCCTGCCTCCAGTGCGGTCGGCCCGAGCACACCGCCGACGGCTTCTGCGTCCACTGCGGGCAGCGCCGCTCCCCCAACTCGATCCGCTCGGCCATCGACCTCGGCCCCGTCGCCGGCTGCACCGACCGCGGTCCCCGCCGCAAACGCAACGAGGACGCCCTCGCCGTCGGGCGCTTCGGTCTCACCACCGTCGCGGTGATCTGCGACGGCGTCGCGTCGGCCACCCAGTCCGACGACGCCGCCCTGGCCGCCACCGAGACCGGCATCCGCGTAGTTCTCGACGAACTCGCCTCCGGCAAGCCGCCGGGTTCGGCCGCCCACGCAGGCCTCACCGAGGCGGCGTCGGCCGCCGCGTCGGTCGGGGTCAACTACGAGTCCAACCCGCCGGCCTGCACCTACGTGTCGGCGATCGTCACCGCAACCGAGGTGACCATCAGCTGGGTCGGCGACTCCCGCATCTACTGGTGGGGCGCGGAGTCCATCGGCTGCCTGACCGTCGACGACTGCCTCGCCGGGCGCCTCGCCGCGCAGGGCGTGTCCGCGGACGACGTCCGCTACCAGGCCAAGCACGCCTACGCGCTCGACCACTGGCTCGGCGCCGACTCCCCCACTCTCGACCCGCACATCGAGACCTTCACGCCGCCCGGCCCCGGCCTCATCATCGTGTGCAGCGACGGACTCTCGCGCTACCTGCCGCAGCCCGCCGACCTCGCCGCCACGCCCATGGGCACCCCCGCCGCCACCGCGCAGGCGCTCACCCAGCGCGCCATCGACGCCGGCGGCGTCGACAACGTCAGCGTCGCCGTACTGGCGTATCCCCCCGTCGAGGATGGAGCACGATGATGAACCAGGCACCGAACTTCCAGCTCGAAGTGGACTACAACCACTTCCTGGCGGCCGGTGCCCGCGTCGTCGACGCGATCGTGACCGTCTCAACCCCTGAAGGCGAACCCGGCGCTCCGGGGACGCCGGCCCCGGGACCGGCCGCGAGCATGGCCCAGGTCATCATGCTCGACTGCTCGGGATCCATGATCGGGCAGAAGATCATCGAGGCCCGCCGGGCGGTCAACACCGCCATCGACACGCTGCGCGACGGCACGCCTTTCGCCGTGGTCGCCGGGACCGACAAGGCGTGGATGGCCTACCCGCAGGAAGTCGCCACCGTCATCGCCGACAAGAAGACCCGCGCCGCGGCCAAAGCGGCAGTCGGGCGCCTTGAGGCCTTCGGCGGCACCGCCATCGGCAGCTGGCTGCGACTGGCCAACCAGGTCCTGGCCACCGTCGACGCCGAGGTCAAGCACGCCATTCTCCTCACCGACGGCGATGACCTCCACGAGACACCGCAGGAGCTCAGCGAGATCCTCGTCCTCTGCGGTACCGGCTTCACCTGCGACTGCCGCGGCGTCGGCCAGCAGTGGAAGCACGAGGTCCTGCTCAAGATCTCCTCGGCCCTGCTCGGCACCGTCGAGGGACTCGTCGACCCCACCGGACTGGCCGACGACTTCCGCGCCATGACCGAGACCGCCATGGGCAAGACCGTCGGCAACGCCTCCCTGCGCGTCTGGTCACCGGCCGGCTCCTCGGTCAAACTCGTCAAACAGGTCAACCCCAAGATCGAGGACCTCACCGAACGCGCCGCCGCGGTCAACGCCCGCACCGCCGACTACCCCATCGGCGCCTGGGGACCCGGTGAGAGCCGCGACTTCCACCTCTGCCTCGAGATCCCCGCCGGCGAGATCGGCGAGGCGGCCCGGCTGGCGACCCGCGTCAAGATCCTCGTCGGCGACACCGCGCTGGCCGAGCAGACGGTCACCGTCGAGTGGACCGAGGAGAGCACCCTCTTCACCGAGATCAACGCCCGCGTCGCGCACTACACCGGCCAGGAGGAACTGGCCACCGCCATCCTCCAGGGAGTCGCCGCGTTCAAGAACGACGAACGCGAGCTCGCCACCGAGAAGCTCGGCCGCGCCGTCGCGCTCGCCACCGAGTCCGAGCACACCCAGGCTCTGTCCGCCCTCGGCGCGCTCGTCGAGATCGACGACGCTACGACGGGTACCGTACGGCTCAAATCAGACGCCAAGAGCATCGACGCCGAGATCGCCGGAGTCCGGTCCACCACCACCGTGGCGCTCAGGAGACGCGCCGCGGACGAGGACGGTACCGAGACCGGCCGGCCGGCCGAACCCGACGTGTGACCGCAGCGAGCCGGGAGTAACAGCACATGCCGACCTGCCCCGCAGGACACAACTCCAACACCGCCGACTTCTGCGACGAGTGTGGCGCTCCCATGAACGCCACCACGCAGTTCTCGGTGATGCCGCAGCCCCAGGGCGCCCCGCAGCCGGCCGGCTGGTTCGCGCCCGAGGCGCAGCCGTGCCCCGAGTGCGGCGAGCCGCTGCTCGACCGCTTCTGCGAGGCGTGCGGCTGGGGTCCCGGAGTGGCGCCGGCGGTCCCGTCGGGTCCCGTGCCGCAGCAGGCGCCCAACCAGCCGTTCGACCCGTTCTCGCAGGGCGGCGCGCCGCCGCCCGGTCCGGTCCCGGCCCCGTTCCCGCCGCCGGCTCCCGCCCATGACGGCGGCCAGGGCTACCCGCCTCCGGCACCGCAGAACGGACCCGCCCAAGGTTTTCCGCCCGCGCCCGACAGCGGCCCGGTGCAGGCGTTCCCGCCGCCGCCCGAAGCGCCCCCGGCCTTCGCGACGCCGTCGGCCCAACCCGCCGACCCCTTCGCCGCGGCCTTCCCGCAGCAGCAACAGCAGCCCCCGCCGCAGGTGCACGGCCCCGGTCCCTGGCAGCTCATCGCCGACGCCGACCGCGCCTACTTCGAGCGCATCTGCCGAATGAACGACCTCGACCCGAACACCATGCAGTTCCCCGCCTACGTGCCACAGCGCTTCTTCCGGCTGCACGGGCCGCAGCTCCTGCTCGGCAGGCGCAGCGCGTCCAAGGGCATCAACCCCGACATCGACCTGTCCGGGCCGCCGACCGACGCCGCCGTCTCCCACGCCCACGCGCTGTTCCTCGCCCAGCCCGACGGGACCTGGGCGATCGTCGACGTCGGCTCCTCCAACGGGACCTTCGTCAACGACTCGCAGCAGGCGCTCGTGCGGCACCAGCCACAGCAGCTCAACGTCGGTGACCGCGTGCACGTCGGACTGTGGACGACGCTCACGGTGACGACGGGGATGTAGGGAATGAGGGGCGCGACGGGGCGCTGGCGTGACGCCGCTCGCGAGTGCGGATGAGGTGACAGTTCGCGCATACGACCTCGCAAGGTGCCGTCTCGGCCTCGATCTCTGTCCACGGACGACCATCCGAGATCAACTGCGAGACGTTTTTGGACTTACCGGGCTTCACGTGATCCCAGTCCAGTCCGCGCGCCCATTCAGACCAGTCGCAGTCGGCGCACCCGCGGTCTGGTTTGATCACATCGTCGCGATCCTGGAATTCGAGCGCCCGCCTCCATGAAGGAGGCACGTTGTTCGAGCAGGCGGTGGCGTGGCTGCGGCGGGGCCGGGTGCTGCTGCCGGGGGTGAGTGTCCTGGCGCGGCAGGTCGCCGGGGCGCGGGCGGCGGCGACTGACCGGATGCACCGCACCCTGGCCGAGGCCGCGATGAGCGCCGACGCCGAACTTCCCGGGCGCCTCCGCTCGCTGTTGCCGGTGCCGGAGGGGCAGCGTGCCAGCGGCCTGGAGTTGCTGCGGCAGTCTCCGCAGCAGGCGTCGGGGAAGGCGATGAACGCTGCGCTGGGCCGGGTGACCAAGGCACTGCCGGTCGGTGCGCGCTCGGCGCAGATCCAGGGGGTGCCGGCCAACCGGGTTCGGCGCTGGCCCGGTACGGGTTGTCGGCGAAGGCTCCGGCGATCGCGGCGCTGGCCGAGCCTCGCCGCACGGCGACGCTGCTGGCGGCGGTGCGGCACTTGGAGGCCGCGGCGGTCGATGACGCGCTGGACTTGTTCGACACGCTCATGGCCCACCGGCTGATCAACGCCGCGCGCCGTGCGTCGGCCGCCGAGCGGCTGGCGTCGTTGCCGAAGCTGGAGAAGGCCTCCCGGCAGTTGGCGAAGGCGGCCGGAGCGGTGATCGGGGTGCTGGAGGCCCCCGAGGCCGACGAAGCCGGCGCCCTGGACGTGGCCGCGGCGTGGTCGGCGATCGAGGAGGCCGTCCCGCGTGCGGCGGTGGCGGCCGCGACGGCCGTGGTCGCCGAGCTCGTACCCGACGATGACGCCGCTGACGCGGTGACCCGGCAGCTCCTCGCCGGCCGCTACGGCGTGGTCCGCCCGTTTCTGGAACTCCTCGCCCAGGCCGTGCCGTTGCAGGCGACCCCGGCCGGAGCGAACGTGCCGCACGAGGTGCGGCGCCGGACCTGGCCCGTCGGCGGGTGAACCTCAAGCCGCTGTCGGCCGACGACGTCGACGCCGACCTTGTCGGCACGAAGAGCTGGCGGCGGGCAGTGTTCGCCCACCCCGACCTCCCGCCGGGTGCCGCCGACCGCGACGCGTACGTGATGTGCGTGCTGACCAGGCTACACGCCTGAGCGTGTCGACGACCTGCCCATCTCGATCGCCGCGCTGCTGATCGCCGAGGCCTGCAAGGTCGGCCTGACCCCGGTCATCGCGCCGGGCAACCCGGCGCTGACCCGGGGACGGCTGTCGCATGTGGACCAGAACTCCCTGCGCGCCGACACCCACGCCGCGGCCAACGCCCTGCTCATGCGTCAATGACCAGGTGGCCGGGATCGGTGCGGTGGTCGTGCCGGGTGCCATGCGTGACTCCTTGAACATCCTCGACGCCCTCCTCAACCTCGACGCCGGGCCCGAGCCGGAGATGGTCGCCACCGACACCGCCTCGTGCTCCGACATCGTCTTCGGCCTGTTCCGGCTCCTCGGCTACCGCTTCTCCCCGAGGATCGCCTACGTCGGTGACCAGCGGTTCTGGAGCACCACCCCCGCCGCGCGCCCCGAAGGCGACTACGGGCCGGTCAACACCATCGCCGGCAACACCGTCAACTTGGGCAAGATCCGCGCGCACTGGCCCGACATGCTGCGGGTTGCCGGTTCCCTGGTCACCAACCAGGTACGCGCCTACGACCTGCTGCGGATGCTCGGCCGCGACGGCCACGCATCGGCGCTGGGGCAGGCCTTCGCCGAGTACGGGCGCATCGCCAAGACCCTGCACATGCTGGCCTTCATCGACCCCGTCGAGACCAGCTACCGCCGCGTGGTCACCCGCCAGCTCAACATCGGCGAATCCCGCCACTCCCAGGCCCGCAAGGTCTTCCACGGGCAGCAAGGCGAACTGCGCCAGGCCTACCGCGAAGGCCAAGAAGACCAGCTCGGGGCACTCGGCCCGAGGTGGCCCGGCTGTCCCCACTGGGATACGCCCACATCAACTTCCTCGGCCGCTACGCCTTCACCCCACCGGCGGCCGGCGCGAACTTGCGAACCCCGCGCGACCCCGACACCCCAGACGACACCTGAACCCCGCTGTCACCGGCAGGGGACTGGGCGGCGACCGCGGGCCGGCCTGGCCCGCGGTCGCCGCTTGGTCACAGGAAGAGGAATCCGATGGCCAGGGCGGCGATGAGGGTGCCGGCGGCGATGGCCAGGAGGGTTTGGCGGCCGGTGATGTATCGGTGGCGGCGAATCCAGGACAGGTAGAACGCGGTGGCCGGCAGGGACACCACGGCGGCGGTGACCGCGCCGGGTGAGTACTCACCGAGAGCGATCCACGTGGTCAGGTGGAACAGCGCGTTGACCGCGAACTGCCACTGGAGGGCCGTGGCGGCCACGATCCAGCCCCCGCCGGGCCTGGACTTGGTGGCGCGCCAGGATGCCAGCAGCACCAGCAGCATCAGCGGGATGTGGTAGCCCGCGAAGTTGCCGGTGGTCTCGGGCCCGAAGTGGCGGGTGGCCCACTCGGCGAAGCCCTGGAGCTCCTCGAGGGTGTGCAGGACGTAGACGGCGAAGGGCAGCAGGAACGGCAGGGCGGCGACACCGGGCGCGGCCGGGCGCAGGGTGGCGGCGGTCATGCCACCCACCACTCATATAGTGAATCGTGCATATGTTGCAGTGAAGCATACGCCGAACACGACCCCACCCGCCGGTACATCGTTTCCTGAATTCAGGCTTTCATGTACTGTCGGTCGGGTGTTGACTCTCGCCTCCGAGCTCGACGCGCTCACCCGCTTCGGGCGAGCTTTGGCCGACCCGATCCGCGCTCAGATCCTCGTCGCGATCCGCCAGGCGCCCGCCTACCCCTCCGACCTGGCCGACCTGCTCGGCATCTCCCGGACCCGGTTGTCGAACCACCTGACCTGTCTGCGCGACTGCGGCCTGGTCGTGGCCGTCCCGGAGGGACGGCGGATGCGCTACGAGCTGGCCGACGCACGTCTCGGCCACGCCCTCGACGACCTGCGCACTGCCGTGGTGGCCGTGGCCACCGATGTTGAGTGCGTCGACGCCGATGAGAAGGGCTGCTGCTGATGGCCACCCCGATCTCGCTGACCCCGCGTCCGGCCGGGCCCCCACCTGAGCGCCGGAACGTGCTGACCAAGCGGATCCGTTGGTTCGTCGCCGCGACGATCACCTACAACGTGATCGAGGCGATCGTGGCCATCACCGCCGGGACCATGGCCTCCTCGACGGCCCTGATCGGTTTCGGGCTCGACTCGGTCATCGAGGTGTCCTCGGCCGCCGCGGTCGCCTGGCAGTTCTCCGCCCGCGACCACGCCAAGCGTGAGGCCCGCGAGAAGGTCGCGCTGCGCATCATCGCCGTCTCCTTCTTCGCCCTGGCCGCCTACGTCACCGCCGAGTCGGTGCGCGCGTTCATCGGAGGCGCCGAGGCCGACCACTCCTCCATCGGCCTCACCCTCGCCGCGGTGTCGCTGATGGTGATGCCGTTCCTGTCGTGGGCGCAACGCCGCGCCGGCCGCGAACTCGGCTCCACCAGCGCGGTCGCCGACTCCAAGCAGACCCTGCTGTGCACCTACCTGTCGGCTGTCCTGCTCGTGGGCCTGGCGGTCAACTCCCTGTTCGGCTGGTCATGGGCCGATCCCCTCGCCGCCCTGGTCATCGCCGGCGTCGCCGTCAAGGAAGGCATCCAAGCCTGGAAAGGCGACAACTGCTGCGCACCCGCTGCCGTCCTGGTCGACCGCGACGCCGCCGAACCCGAAGGCGACACCTGTGGCTGCCAACCCGGCTGCGACTGCTGCGACTGACCCTCGACGAAGGGCCCCGCTGGCGGGGCCCTTCGCTGTGGAGCCCGGCGCTCCACGCCGGCCACGAGCTGGTCCACTACGCCACCTCGGCTTCGGGCGGCCGCCAGGCCATCGCGGGTGCCCTCGACGATGAGTTCGCGGATGAACTCGGCCAGGGCGGCGAAGACGTGGAACACCAGGCGCCCGCCGGGGGTGGTGGTGTCGATGCGTTCGCGCAGCTAGTGGAACCCGACCTGGCGGGACCGCAGGTCGCGGACCAGGACGGGGTTGTTGAACGTGTTCTCGACACGGTCCGTCCCGGTGTTCACCTCCCCACCGTCCATCCGCGATGGTCGTCAAGAAACGGTCGTTTCGTCCTTAGCCGAGGATCCTGCGCCGATCCTCCTCAACCCCGTCGACGGCAGCTGCACCCAGCCGATCCCAACGGGCTCGACGCCATTTCGCCGACTTGCGCCGGTACTCGGGGTCCAACCATCGCCGCTTGTTCCGTGCACGATGGTGGGCGCGACTTTCCTGACTGGTCGCGCGCAGACTGACGCACCGCTTGCATGCGGACTGGAGCCCGCTGTACTTCGACCTGTTGATCGGGAACTCGGCCGCCGGATGCTCGGCTTCGCAAGTCGGCACCAGATCGGCGTCCCGGGCGTGATTTCGGAGGAGTGGGGTCGGCGTCGCCGCTTGACAAAAAGGCGGGGCGCCGACCAGCTGGTCGGCGCCCCGCCTTTCACTCGCGGACCCGTTAGCTGCAACCGGAGGTCGAGCCGCAGCCCTCGCACACGTAGCAGCTGCCGGCGGGGCGCATCTTCGTCCCGCAGGTCATGCACAGCGGGGCGTCGGCGGCCTTGCCGAGCGAACGCTCCAGGATCTCCATGGACGAACCGACCTGCCGCTGCGGGGCGTCCTGGACGAGCTTCTCCACGACCTTCTCGATCGGCGCCGAGGCGGCCAGGGCGGCGAAGTCGACCTCTTCCTCCTCGGGGCGCGAGACCGAGGCGGGGTCCTCGCCGTTGACCTCCGCGATCCGCTCGGCCGAGGTGAGGATCCCCAGCTCGGCGCGGGTCTCGTAGGGCAGGAAGTCCAGCGCGAGGCGACGGAAGAGGTAGTCCACCACCGAGGTGGCCATGCGGATGTCCGGGTCGTCGGTCATGCCCGCCGGCTCGAAGCGCATGTTGGTGAACTTCTCCACGTACTTCTCCAGCGGCACGCCGTACTGCAGGGCGATGGAGATCGCCACGGAGAAGGCGTCCATGATGCCGGCCAGGGTCGAGCCCTGCTTCGACATCTTGAAGAAGACCTCGCCCAGCCCGTTGTCGGGGTAGCTCGACGCGGTCAGGTAGCCCTCGGCACCGCCGACGGAGAACGAGACCGTCTCGCCGAGACGCTTCTTCGGGAGCCGCTTGCGCACGGGACGGTACTCGACGACCTTCTCGACCTGCGCCGGAGCCTCGGCGGGGGCCTTCTCGGCCTCCTTCTTCTTGGCCGAGAGGGGCTGGCCGACCTTGCTGTTCTCGCGGTACACGGCCAGCGCCTTCAGGCCGAGCTTCCAGCCCTGGAAGTAGATCTGCTCGAAGTCGGCGACGCTTGCCGACTCGGGGACGTTGACCGTCTTCGAGATCGCGCCCGACAGGTGCGGCTGCACGGCGGCCATCATGCGGACGTGGCCCATGGGCGCGATGGAGCGGTCGCCCATGGCGCAGTCGAAGACCGCGTAGTGCTCGGGCTTGAGCCCGGGAGCGTCGACGACGTGCCCGTTCTCGGCGATGAACTCGACGATGGCCTCGATCTGCTCCTCCTGGTAACCCAGGTTGCGCAGGGCCCGCGACACCGTGCCGTTGACGATCTGCATGGAGCCGCCGCCGACGAGCTTCTTGAACTTGACCAGCGCCAGGTCCGGCTCGATGCCGGTGGTGTCGCAGTCCATCATGAAGCCGATGGTTCCGGTGGGCGCCAGCAGCGAGGCCTGCGCGTTGCGCCAGCCGTTCTTCTCGCCGGTGGCCAGCGCCGACTTCCACTGGGCGACGGCCTCCTTGACCAGGGCCTTGTCGCTGCTGTGGTGGGTGTGGATCTCGTCGACGGCCGCGGCGTGCTTGCGCATGACGCGGGTGTGGGCGTCGGCGTTGCGGGCGTAGCCCTCGTAGGGGCCGACGACGCCGGCGAGTTCGGCCGAGCGGCGGTAGGACACGGCGTTCATGACCGCGGTGATGGCGGCGGCGTAGGCGCGGCCGTCCTCGGAGTCGTAGGCCATGCCGGAGGCCATGAGCAGGGCGCCGAGGTTGGCGTAGCCGATGCCGAGCTGCCGGTAGTCGCGCGTGGTGCGACCGATCTTCTCGGTGGGGAAGTCGGCGAAGGAGATCGAGATCTCCATGGCGGTGATGACGAACTCCACGGCCTTGACGAACTTGTCCACGTCGAAGGTGTCGTCGTCGCGGAGGAACTTCATCAGGTTCAGCGAGGCCAGGTTGCACGAGGAGTTGTCCAGCGACATGTACTCCGAGCACGGGTTGGACGCGGTGATGCGACCGGTCTCGGGGTTGGTGTGCCAGTCGTTGATCGTGCCGTCGTACTGGATGCCGGGGTCGGCGCACTCCCAGGCGGCGGTGGCCAGCTTGTTGAAGATGTCCTTGGCGTCGACGCGCTCGATCTCGGCTCCGTCGAGGCGACCGCGCAGGGCGTAGTCGGTGCCGTTCTCGACGGCCACCATGAACTCGTCGGAGACGCGGACGGAGTTGTTGGCGTTCTGGTACTGGACGCTGACGATGTCGGCACCGCCGAGGTCCATGTCGAAGCCGGCGTCGCGGAGGGCGCGGATCTTGTCCTCTTCGCGGGCCTTGGTCTCGATGAACTCCGCGATGTCGGGGTGGTCGACGTCGAGGACGACCATCTTGGCGGCGCGGCGCGTGGCGCCGCCGGACTTGATGGTCCCGGCGCTGGCGTCGGCTCCGCGCATGAAGCTGACGGGGCCCGAGGCATTGCCGCCGGAGGAGAGGAGCTCCTTCGAGGCGCGGATGCGCGACAGGTTGACGCCCGCCCCGGAGCCGCCCTTGAAGATCAGGCCCTCTTCCTTGTACCAGTCGAGGATGGAGTCCATGGAGTCGTCAACGGCAAGGATGAAGCAGGCGCTGACCTGCTGCGGCGAAGCGGTGCCGACGTTGAACCAGACGGGCGAGTTGAAGCTGAAGTACTGGTGCAGAAGCAGCCAGGTCAGCTCCTCCTCGAAGATCTGGGCGTCCTTCTCGGTGGCGAAGTAGTCGTGCTCCTCGCCGCCGGCGCGGTAGGTCTTGGCGACGCGGTCGATCAGCTGGCGCAGGCTCCACTCGCGGACGTCGGTGCCGACCGCACCGCGGAAGTACTTCGAGGTGACGATGTTGGTGGCGTTGATGCTCCAGGACTCGGGGAACTCCACGCCGCGCTGCTCGAAGTTGACCGTGCCGTCGCGCCAGTTGGTCATGACGACGTCACGGCGTTCCCAGACGACCTCGTCGTAGGGGTGGGTGCCCTCGGTCGTCCAGACGCGTTCGACGGTGAGGCCCTTCCCTTTCCTCTTGCCGTTGACGGCGTTGCCACCGCGGCGGGCCTTCCCCGGGCCCGACGTGGTGCTGACTGCCTCGGTCATGGTTCTCCTTCGATGTCCGCGCGGTGCCCCCGCGCCCTCTACAGCGATCAATGACAAGTCTGTTATTTCCGGCATCACCGGTTTGGATCGTTCCCCACTCGCGGTGGGCGCCGGATCAGGCGTGTTCGGGAGTGTTCGTCCCGTTCTGGTCGTTCTCCGGCGCGCCCTCGGGTTCGGCCGCGCCGTTCCCCGGCGGGCCGGTGTCACGCAGCCCGTCGCGCAGCATCGAGATCTCACGCTCGAAGTCGGCCAGCGACTCGAAGGAACGGTAGACGCTGGCGAAGCGCAGGTAGGCGACCACGTCGAGGTCCCGGAGAGGTTCGAGGATGGCGAGGCCGACCTCGTTGCTCGGCACCTCGGCGGCGCCTCTGGCGCGAATGGCGTCTTCGACCTTCTGGGCGAGCACGGCCACCGCGTCGTCGTCGACGGGGCGTCCCTGAAGCGCTTTGCGGACGCCGCCGATCACCTTGTCGCGACTGAATGGTTCGGTGACTCCGCTGCGTTTCACTACGGCGAGGATGGACTCCTCGACGGTGGTGAAGCGTTTTCCGCAGCCTTGGCAGGAACGGCGCCGGCGGATGATGAGTCCGTCTTCGGCTTCCCGCGAATCGACCACGCGCGAGTCCGAGTGCCGACAGTATGGGCACCGCACGTCACTCGCCTCCTTCGTAGCCCCCGTTTGCAGTCCGTGAGGGCGCCGGTGGGCGGCGCGTGTTGTGGACGGGTCCTGGATGGCCCCTCTGGGAGGCCTACCCCAACCTGTGGACAACTCACATGACTGTAACCACTAGATGTTGTGCCCCGACGGTATGCCTTTCGGCCCGGTGATGCAAGTCGAACCGCCGATTCGGCCGTGTCGCTTCAATCTCATCCGTCTCGGTGGCCCCGCCCGTAACGCAATGTGCGCGCGACGCATTCCGCGGGGACTTCCGACACGGGCCGTCGGAATCGAACGGGTGTTTGCCTTCCCCGACACAACCGACTAATGTCACCACCAGCGGCGATCACCCATGAGGAGGACCCAGGTGGCCATCAATCCGGCCAAGCCCGAACAGAGTGTTGATTCGGGCGATACGGCAGCGGAGAAGGTCGTGCTGACCGAACGGCAACGCCGCATTCTCGCCTACATCCGTGAATCGGTCGACGTCAGGGGGTATCCCCCGAGCGTGCGTGAGATCGGTGAGGCGGTCGGTCTGGCGTCGGCGTCGAGTGTGGCATACCAGCTCGGGGTCCTTCAGCGGAAGGGGTTCTTGCGCAAGGCGCCGAACCGTCCGCGAGCCGTCGACGTGCGCCCGGTGGAGAACAACGAGCCCGTGCGGCGCCCCACGCCGGCCTTCGTGCCGGTGCTCGGCGAGATCGCCGCGGGTACGCCGATCCTGGCCGAGCAGAACGCCGAGGAGGTCTTCCCGCTGCCGCGTGAGCTGGTCGGCGAGGGGGCCCACTTCCTGTTGCGGGTCAAGGGCGATTCGATGATCAACGCCGCCATCCAGGACGGCGACTGGGTCGTGGTCCGGCAGCAGAACGACGCGACCAACGGCGACATCGTCGCGGCGCTGCTCGATGACGAGGCGACGGTGAAGACCTTCCGGCGCCAGGGCAACACCGTCGAACTGGTGCCGCAGAACCCGATCTACGATCCGATCCCCGCCGACCACGCCAGTGTGCTGGGCCGTGTCGTGGCGGTGCTGCGCCGCATCTAGCGGCCCTGAACCTGTACGAAAAGCCCTGGTGAGCCGATCGGCTCACCAGGGCTTTTCGTGGGTGTTCTGGGCTTGTCCGGTGGGTCTTGCGGGTGCGAGGCGGAGCTCGTTCTTCTTCTCGCCAGACGTTTTGCGGCCCTGGTACCGGTGTTGTACTCGGGCCGTGAAACGGCGCCGCCAGAAGGAGAACGAGCCCGTCGCAGCCCCGCAGTGATCCACCGGACAAGCCCTAGTACCCGCGGGGCTCGTCGCCGCGTATTCCGAAGTCGGGACGCGGGTCGTGGTTCTCTTCGCGACCGTAGTCGTCGCGGCGCTGGGAGCCTCCGCCGTAGACGGAGCCGCCCGCCCGGTCCGGGCGAGGCGCCGGCCCACCGTCGTAGCGCTGCTGTCGGGGCTCGTCGCGGTAGCCGCCCCGCGAAGGTGGCGGGGCGTAACGCTCGTCGCGAGGGGGCTCGTCGCGGTAGTCGGGCCGGAAGGCCTGGTCGTCGTAGCCTCGCCCGCCGCCGGGCTCGTAGCCGCGGTCGTAGGAGGCTTCGCGGCGGCCGTACGGATCATCACGGGGGGCGCGGTCGTCGTAGCCGCGGCCTTCGTCATAGCGGTCACGCTCGCGGGGATCGTAGACATCCTCGCGACGGTCGTATCCCGCCTGGCCCGGAGCCGCCGCGTACCGGGAGCGCGGGTCGTCATCGTCGTCGGGGCCGTCGCTCTCGGACTTCTCGGCGTCCCCGTCGCCTTCGAGGCGACGCCGTTTGCGGGCCTTCACGATCACGAACACGCCGACACCGGCGAGGATCAGGCCGAGCGCGCCGACGCTGCCGCCGGCCAGCAGGATCACCTGGTCGAGGGTGAGGTCGCTGAACAGGCCGCCCTCGTCGGCGGCGTCGTCGGCGGTCTTCTCCGGGGCGGCCGGAACGACCGGCGCGTAGCTGTACAGGACCGCTCCCTCGTCGCCGGCGGCCTCGGTGCCGGTGACGAACTTGCCGTCGTCGCCGTAGGTGATCGCCTCGCCCTGCGGCTCGTCGGGCAGCGGGGTGCGGCGAGGGGGCGTCCCACCCGTGATGGCCTTGGCGACGTCGCCGTCGGGCACGTCCCACTCGTAGGCGTCGGTGTAGGAGCGGATCACGGCCTTCGTGCCGTCGGCGGAGACCGCGCCACCGGTGGCGACGAGCTGGCTCGGCGGGCCGACGGGACCGCCGTTGGTGCCGGTCGGTTCGAACGTGAACTGACCGACGGCCTCCAGGTCGGTGGTCTGCTCGTGTTCGAGCTTCCCGGCCGGCTTGAACACCAGGGCCGTCTTGGCGTCCTTGGTGACCACCACGGGAGTGCCGTCCGGCTGGAGAAGGAGAGTCTCACCGTCGTGCGGACCGTCGGGATAGGCCATCCGGTAGAGCTCGGAGTCCTGCGGGTTCTCGGGGTCGACGCGCCACAAGGCGATCGTCTCGCGCGCCATGTCGTTGTCGCCGAAGTCGGCGACCCACAGGCGGCCCTTCTCGTCGATCGCCAGGTCCTCGGGGTCGCGGGCGTCGGAGGGGACGCCGGTGCCCTTGGTGAAGGACGTCAGAGTCTCGGTGATCTGGCAGTCCGCGCCGATCTTGTAGATGTCGAGCTGCGCCTGTTCGAGCGACCCGTCGGGGATGGCCCAGAAGGACTCGCCGTCGGCGACCAGGCCGGACAGCTCAAGGAGACTCTGATCGGATATCGAGCACAGCTCCTCGCCCTTGACCGGCTCGGCCGGAGGGTCGGAGGGATCGCCCGACGCCGTCGGCGCCGTCGTCCCCACCAGCCCGCAGACCAGCGCACCTACCGCCACGGCGCGCAGCGCCATCCCACCAGTTCGCAGCTTCAGTCGACGCACCGGGACAGTGTGCCAGAGCCATTCACATTCAACGCGCTGGCCGGATCATAGTTCTGTAACGGGTATGTGTCCAGAAACGGACGATGACCGCGTCCCCGCGTAAAACGACGTTCGGTCACCACACTCGGACACGCCGGGGCCGGTGCCGTGTTCCCACGGCACCGGCCCCGGTCTCTCGCGTCAGGCCGTCTCAGCGGCCAGTTCGAAGGGCCGCAGTTCGGCGGCGAGCGCCTCGTCGACCCGGGTGTGCAGGACGGTGCCGTCGCCGCGGTGCTCGGTACTGAGCACTTCGCCCCGCTGGCGGATCCGGGAGACGAGGTCTCCGCGGATGTAGGGCACGCAGACCTTCATCTCGACGGCCGGCTGCGGAAGCGCCTGCTCGATGACGAGCCGGAGCTTGTCGATGCCGGAGCCGCTGTGAGCGGACACGAAGACCGCGTCGGGCCATTCGGCGCGCAGTTCCAGCACGGTGTCGGCGTCGATGGCGTCGGCCTTGTTGACCACGAGCAGCTCGGGCAGCTCGTCGGCGCCGATCTCGCCGAGCACCTCGCGGACCGCGCGGACCTGTCCCTGCGGGTCGGGGTTGGATCCGTCGATGACGTGCACGATGAGGTCGGACTCGGTGACCTCTTCGAGCGTCGAGCGGAAGGCCTCGACGAGCTGGTGGGGCAGGTGCCGGACGAAGCCGACGGTGTCGCTGAGGGTGTAGTGCCGTCCGTCGGAGGTCTGGGCCCGGCGGGTGGTCGGGTCCAGCGTGGCGAACAGCGCGTCCTCGACGAGCACCCCGGCGCCGGTGAGGCGGTTGAGGAGGCTCGACTTGCCGGCGTTGGTGTACCCGGCGATGGCGACGCTGGGGACGAGGTGGCGGTGCCGGTTGTGGCGTTTGGTGTCGCGGGCGGTGCGCATCTGCGCGATCTCCCGGCGCAGCCGGGCGATCTTGGTGCGGATGCGCCGCCGGTCGGTCTCGAGCTTGGTCTCACCCGGGCCGCGCAGGCCGACGCCGCCGCCCTGGCCGCCGGCGCGACCGCCGGCCTGGCGGGACAGCGCCTCACCCCAACCGCGAAGGCGGGGCACGAGGTATTCGAGCTGCGCGAGCTCGACCTGAGCCTTGCCCTCGCGGCTCTTGGCGTGCTGGGCGAAGATGTCGAGGATCAAGGCGGTGCGGTCGATGACCTTCACCTTGACCTCCTGCTCAAGGCTGCGCAGCTGGCTCGGGGAGAGCTCGCCGTCGGCGATCACCGTGTCGGCGCCGGAGGTGACCACGACGTCGCGGAGTTCGCCGACCTTGCCCCGGCCGATGTAGGTGGAGGGGTCGGGTCGCGAGCGGCGCTGCACGAGGCCGTCGAGGACCTGCGAGCCGGCCGTCTCGGCGAGCGCGGCGAGTTCGGTGAGGGAGTTCTCGGCTTCTTCGAGGGATCCCTCGGTCCAGACACCGACGAGCACGACCCGCTCCAGCCGAAGCTGCCGGTACTCGACCTCGGTGATCTCGGTGAGCTCGGTGGACAGACCCGCCACGCGGCGCAGGGCGTTGCGCTCGGCGAGTTCGAGCTCGCCGTCGTCATTGGTGAACAGATCGTCGAATTCTGGGTTCATGTTCGTCTCAGTCATTGCCTAAATCGTCGCATGGATGTGCGGAGAGTGCACCCGGGTTTGTGCCCGGCTGGGCGTGGTGCCGGAGTGGGTAACGGTGTGCAGAGTTGTCGCATTCCCTCGGGAGGGCGCGGGGCTGTGCGGTGGCGCCCTCGGCTTGTGGCCGCTCGGGGGGTTCGGGCGGGCTTGTACGGGAGCGACGGCGGGCACCCTGCGCGGCCCGTGCGCGCGGGGCGTGGTGGGTCGCGAGTAAGAATGGTGAAGGTTGCATCCACCCAGCCGTCTCGAAGAGGAGCGTCGTGTCCATTCGCCAGCTGCCCAGCGCCGGTTTCTCCATCACCGTCCGTGTATCGCTTCCCGCGGACGCAGGGGCCATCGGCCGTCTCACCACCGCGGTTGGCGAGGCGGGCGGAATCGTGACCGCCCTCGACGTCGTGAGCTCCGACCACAAGAACGTGGTCGTCGACATCACCTGCGACACCTCGGACTCGGGGCACGCCGAGCAGATCGCGCAGATCCTGGGGTCGCTGCCGGGGGTGACGGTCCGCAAGGTCTCCGACCGGACGTTCCTGCTGCACCTCGGCGGGAAGGTCGAGGTGACCTCGAAGGTCTCGCTGCGCAACCGTGACGAGCTGTCGCGGGCTTATACGCCGGGTGTGGCCCGGGTGTGCATGGCGATCGCGGAGAACCCGGAGGACGCGCGGCGTCTGACGATCAAGCGGAACACCGTGGCGGTCGTGACGGACGGTTCGGCGGTGCTCGGGCTCGGCAACATCGGCCCGGCCGCGGCCCTGCCGGTGATGGAGGGCAAGGCGGCCCTGTTCAAGCGCTTCGGTGGCGTCGACGCCTGGCCGGTGTGCCTTGACACGCAGGACACCGACGAGATCGTCAACATCGTGGCGGCCATCGCGCCGGTGTACGGCGGGATCAACCTGGAGGACATCGCCGCTCCCCGCTGCTTCGAGATCGAGGAGCGGCTGCGTGAGCGGCTCGACATCCCGGTGTTCCACGACGACCAGCACGGCACGGCCATCGTTGTCCTGGCGGCGCTGACGAACGCGCTTCGCGTGGTCGACAAGCGCATCGAGGACGTGCGCGTGGTGGTCTCCGGTGCCGGTGCGGCGGGCACGGCGATCATGAAGCTGCTGCTGAAGCAGGGTGTCGGCGACATCGTCGCGTGCGACCGGGTCGGGGCGCTGCATCGCGGGATGGAGTTCAACGGGCGCGAGTCGTGGAAGTGGCTCGCCGAGAACACCAACCGCGAGAACTACAGCGGGGACCTGAAGGGCGCGCTGGTCGGCTCGGACGTGTTCATCGGGGTGAGCGCGCCGAACCTGCTCGAAGGCGCCGACATCGCCCGGATGGCGACCGACCCGATCGTGTTCGCGCTGGCCAACCCCGATCCCGAGATCAACCCGATGGAGGCCGCCGAGCACGCCGCGATCGTGGCCACGGGCCGCTCGGACCAGCCCAACCAGATCAACAACGTGCTCGCCTTTCCGGGAGTGTTCCGGGGCATGCTCGACGCGCAGGCGACCGAGTGGACCGACGCGGCCGCGCTGGCCGCCGCGCAGGCCATCGCCGACGTCGTCGGCGCCGACAAGGTCAACCCCAGCGTGATCGTGCCGAGCGTCTTCGACCCGCACGTCTCCCCGGCGGTCGCCGAGGCGGTCAAGAAGGCACTGCTCGCCGACCGTGAGCAGCCCGACGGCTCCTGAGCCTCGATACCTGGCGAACGCCCCCTGGACCGCGGTCCAGGGGGCGTTCGTGGTCCGGGCGTCGTTCAGAGGAGGCGGAAGCGGCCTTCGGCGACCATGACGGCCGGGCCGCGCAGGCGGAGGGTGTCGTCGTCCACCGTCACGGTCAGGCGGCCGCCGGGAACGTCGACGGTGGCCACTCCGGTGCCCGCGTCGAGTCCGACGGCGCCGGCCGCGCATGCGCCGGTCCCGCAGGAGAGCGTCTCCCCTACCCCGCGTTCGTGGACGCGCATGCGCACGCCCGTCGCGGTGGGGCTGATGAACTCGATGTTGGCCTTGTTCGGGAAGACCGCCGGGTCGACGGCCGGGTCACCGGTCAGGTCGAGCGCGTCGAGCTCGTCGTCGGTGACACGGACGACGAGGTGGGGGTTGCCCATGCTGACGTGCGTGCCCTCGTACTCGGTTCCGGCGAGGGTGACGCGCTCGGTGCCGAGGAACCGGGCCGAGGACATGTCGGCTTCGAGGTCGTCGCCGACCACCTCGATCGTGCGCAGACCCGCGCGGGTCGCCACGGGAACCGCCGAACCCGACGAGAGGCCTGATTCGAGCAGGTAGCGGGCGAAGACCCGGACGCCGTTGCCGCACATCTCGGCGATGCTGCCGTCGGCGTTGCGGTAGTCCATGAACCATTCGGCCTCGCCGGACTGCTCCTGGGCGTCGGGATGCTTGGCTGCGTGCACCACCCGCATGATGCCGTCGCCACCGACGCCCCGCCGCCGGTCGCAGATCGCGGCGACCTGCGGTGCGGTGAGCTCGATGGAGGCGTCGAGATCGGGGATGACGACGAAGTCGTTCCCCGTCCCGTGGCCTTTGGCGAAGAAGATCCCCTCGGCGCCGATCAACGGGCGCGTTCCTGTTCCCACTGGTCAATGATGCCCGCCGCAGCCTCGGCGAGGTCGGGCCGGGCGGCATCGAGCCACACGACGCGCTTGTCGCGGCGGAACCAGGACCGCTGGCGGCGCACGAAGCGGCGGGTGGCGCGGACGGTGTCGTCGCGTGCCTCGGCCTCGGTGATCTCGCCGTCGAGGAGGCGCAGAATCTGGCGGTAGCCGATCGCGCGGGAGGCGGTCAGCCCGTCGGCGAGCCCTTCTTTCAGCAGACCGCGCACCTCGTCGACGAGTCCGGCGGCCCACATCTGCTCGACGCGTTCGGCGATGCGGGCGTCGAGTTCGGCGGTGTCGCGGTCGACGCCGATGCGCAGGCTCGAGAAGTGCGCGACGGGCTCGGGAAGAGCGGCGCGGAAGCCGCCGGTGAGTTCCACGACCTCCAGGGCGCGCACGATGCGGCGCCCGTTGCTGGGCAGGATCGACGCCGCCGCACCCGGGTCGCGGGCGCCAAGGCGCTCGTGGAGGGCCGCCGGACCGTGCTCGGCGAGCTCGGCTTCGAGGCGTGCGCGCAGTTCAGGGTCGGTGCCGGGGAACTCGAACTCGTCGAGCACGGCATCGACGTAGAGTCCTGAGCCGCCCACGAGGACGGGCATGTGGCCGCGCGAAAGTATGCCGACTACGGCAGAACGCGTCGCCTGTTGGTATGACGCCACATCGGCCGTCTGGGTGACTTCCCAGGTGTCGAGCATGTGATGCGGGATGCCGTCACGCTCGGCGACGGTGAGTTTCGCGGTGCCGATGTCCATGCCCCGGTACAGCTGCATCGAGTCGGCGTTGACGATCTCGCCGCCCGCTCCGGCGCCCCCCGTGCGCGCCACCGCCAGCGACAACGCCGACTTGCCCGCGGCGGTGGGGCCGACGATCGCGATGACGGGTCCGGGCGGCTTGTCGTCTGCATGCACACCTCACCGTAACCACCCGCGCGCGATGCAATACGGTCACGGTTCGGCTTCGGGTGCTCGTCAAGGCCGGGGCGGTACCTGTGACAATGCGAGGGAACTCAATCATCGGCAGTGGCGGACCGTACGGAATCACCGTAGGGTCGCAGCGAGGACAAGTCAGAGTTGGTAGAGGAATGAGCGTGATGAGCGCAGACGGGCACGACTGGACGGCGTTCGGTCGAGTCGACACCGACGGCACTGTGTACGTGAAGACCAGTGCTGGAGAGCGTGTCGTTGGGTCATGGCAGGCTGGATCCCCAGAGGAGGGCCTTGCGCACTTCGCGCGGCGCTTCGCCGATCTGGTCACCGAGGTCGACCTGCTCGCAGCGCGCCTCAATTCCGGCACAGCGGACCCGCAGCACACGGTCTCGGCCATCAAGAAGATCCGCGAGGGCCTCGATGAGGCGCACGTCGTCGGTGACCTCGACGGGCTCGCCACGCGGCTCGACGAGCTTGCCTCCCGTGCCGGGAGCAAGGCCGACGAGGCCGCCGAGGCTAAGGCCAGCGCTCGCGCCGAGTCGCTCGCCCGCAAGGAGGCCCTGGTCGCCGAGGCGGAGCAGCTCGCGGAGTCGTCCACGCAGTGGAAGGCCACCGGTGACCGGTTCAAGACCATCGTCGACGAGTGGAAGACCATCCACGGCGTCGAGCGGAAGACCGACACCGCGCTGTGGCGCCGTTTCGCCGCCGCGCGAGACGCGTTCACGCGTCGCCGGGGCGCGCACTTCGCGACCCTCGACTCCGAGCGCAAGACGGTCCAGTCCCGCAAGGAGGAGCTGATCGCGCAGGCTGAGCAGCTCGCCCGCTCCGAGGACTGGAACGAGACCGCCGCGGCCCTCAAGGCGCTGATGGACGACTGGAAGGCCGCCGGCCGCGCCGGGAAGGACGTCGAGCAGAAGCTCTGGCAGCGTTTCCGGGCCGCGCAGGACGTGTTCTTCAACCGCCGCAGCGAGGTCTTCACCGCTCGTGACAACGAGTTCAAGGAGAACCTCACCCGCAAGCGGGAGCTGCTCGCCGAGGCCGAGGCCCTCGACGTCGAGGCCGACCCCAAGACCGCGCAGATCAAACTGCGCGAGATCCAGGGTCAGTGGCACGACGTCGGCCGGGTGCCGCGGGAGAACACCGCCGGGCTGCAGAAGCGGCTGCGCGCGGTCGAGAACAAGGTCCGCGACGCCGTCGACGTCGCCTGGCGGCGCACCTCGATCGAGGACAACCCGCTGCTGGCGCAGATGCGCCAGCAGGTCGAGGAGGCCGAGCGCAAGCTGGAGAAGGCCCGCGAGGCCGGCGACGGCAAGCGCATCAAGGAGGCCGAGGCGTCCCTGGCCGGCAAGCGACAGTTCCTCGAACTGGCGCAGAAGTCGACCTGATGGCCGACCGCACCCCTGAGAACGTGACCGAGGCCGGGGCGAACCCCCGGCCTCGGGCCGTAGACGAGCCCCGCAGGGTCATCCTGGAGGCCGTGCACAACATGCGCGACCTCGGTGGACTGACCACCGCCGACGGGCGTGTCGTGCGCGAGGGAGTCCTGTTCCGCTCCGACATGCTCAAGCACGCCACCGGTACCGACCTCGAACTCATCGGCGAGCTCGGGCTGCGCACGGTCATCGACCTGCGCCGTCCCGACGAGATCGAGGAGCACGGCCGCTTCGAGGCCGAGGGCGTCGACTACCGGCACCTCGAACTGCGCCACCTTCGCTGGGAGCTGTTCGAGCAGGAGCCGGAGACCGACGAGGAGAAGGCCCTGTTCCTCCGGCAGCGCTACACCGGCTTCCTGGAGTCGGGCGCCGACGCGATCCGCGACTCGCTCGACCTGATCGCCAACCAGTCGCCGACCCTCGTGCACTGCATCGCCGGGAAGGACCGCACCGGCGTGGTCGTAGCCGTCACCCTGGCCCTGCTCGGTGTGTCCGAGGCCGACATCGCCGCCGACTTCGCGCTCACCGCCCTCGGGCAGCGGCGCTACCAGGAGTGGGCCGAGCGTGCGGGCCTCAAGTCCTTCGTGGGCCTGTCCACGCCCGAAGAGGCGATGCTGGGCACCTTCGAGGAGCTGCGGTCGAGGTACGGGTCGGTCGAGTCCTACGCCCGGATCATCGGCTTCGCCGACGTCGACAAACTCCAGGACGCGCTGCTCGACTGATGGCGCGAAAGCCTCCGAAATACCGCGTGGGACGCGCCCAGGCGGCCTGGTCCCAGGTCACCACCGGGCGCGTCCGGCCCTATGTCCCCTTGGCCGTCGCGGCGGTGTGCCTCCTTGCCGGGGTGCTCAGCGGATCCGTCCCGCTGCGGCTTCTGCTGGCCGTGGTGGGCGCCCTCGCCCTGCTTCGCCTGGCTGTGCCGCGCAAGGTCCGCATCGAGATGGACCTCTACTCCGTGCGGGTCCGCTACGGACTCCTGCCCGGTGTCGTGCGCCTTCCGCTGCGGATGATCGATGAGACGCGAGTCGTGGACGTCGGGCGCTTCGAGTGGTTCGGCGCGGGCCGGCGGATCCTCCCGCGCGGGACGGCGCTCCTGGCGCGCTGCGGGCCGGCGGTGGAGTTCTCGCTGGTGTCCGGGCGGGTCCTGGTCGTCAGCCTGGACGAGCCCGAACGCGCCCGCGACGCTTATGAGCGGATCCGGGCGCGCCATCTCGGCGCCCGGATCTTAGTTCCGGCGGGTCAGTGCCCGCCGCAGCCGCAGCCGCCCTCGTCGTCACCGGTCGCGCCGCCGACGCCGAGCTGGATGAGCGGCCGGGGAGCGCCGATGCCGGGCATGCCCAGGCTCACGCCGGGCAGCTTCGGGGTGTTCCCCGCCTCCCACGCGTCACCCGCACGGGTCTCGTGGTGTTCGAGGAGTTCACCGTCGGCGACGAGGTGGTGCGGGGCGGCATACGTGACGACCGTGCGGACGACGTCGCCGGGCCTCACGTGCGGCTCCACGAAGTCGCCGTCCTCGTCGACGAGCATGGTCGCGTCGAAGTGCACCAGGCGGCCGTCACGGGCGCGTCCGGACATGCGCCCGGTGGCCTCGTCCTTGCGGCCCTCGCCGGCGGCGACCAGGATCTCGATCTCCTGGCCCTCCAGCTTCTGGTTCTCCTCCCAGGCGATCGCGTTGACGAGCTCCACGAGCCGCTCGTAGCGTTCCTGGACGACGGCCTTGGGGAGCTGGCCCTCCATCTCGGCGGCGGGTGTGCCGGGGCGCTTGGAGTACTGGAAGGTGAAGGCTCCGGCGAAGCGCGCCTTGGCGACGACGTCGAGGGTGGCCTGGAAGTCCTCCTCGGTCTCGCCGGGGAAGCCGACGATGATGTCGGTGGTGATGGCCGCGTCGGGCATGGCCGCGCGCACCTTGTCCAGGATGCCGAGGAACTTCTCGGAGCGGTAGGAGCGCCGCATCGCCTTGAGGATCCGGTCGGAACCCGACTGAAGCGGCATGTGCAGCTGGTGGCAGACGTTGGGCGTCTCGGCCATGGCGGCGATGACGTCGTCGGTGAAGTCGCGCGGGTGCGGGCTGGTGAACCGGACCCGGTCGAGGCCCTCGATCTCGCCGCAGGCGCGCAGGAGCTTCGAGAACGCCTCGCGGTCGCCGAACTCCGCGCCGTAGGAGTTGACGTTCTGGCCCAGCAGGGTCACCTCGCTCACGCCCTCCTCGACCAGCGCGCGGACCTCGGCGAGGATGTCGCCGGGCCGGCGGTCCTTCTCCGTGCCGCGCAGCGCCGGGACGATGCAGAAGGTGCAGGTGTTGTTGCAGCCGACCGAGATCGACACCCAGCCCGAGTACGTCGACTCGCGACGGGTCGGCAGGGTCGAGGGGAAGACCTCCAGCGATTCGAGGATCTCCACCTCCGCGGCGGCGTTGTGCCGGGCTCGTTCGAGCAGCACCGGCAGCGAGCCGATGTTGTGGGTCCCGAAGACCACGTCGACCCAGGGCGCGCGCTTGACGATCTCACCGCGGTCCTTCTGGGCGAGGCAGCCGCCCACGGCGATCTGCATGCCCGGGTGGGCGTCCTTGACCGGCCGCAGATGCCCGAGGTTGCCGTAGAGGCGGTTGTCGGCGTTCTCCCGCACGGCGCAGGTGTTGAACACGACGACGTCGGCCGACTCCCCCGTATCGGCACGGCTGTAGCCGGCGTCCTCCAGGAGACCGCCGATGCGCTCGGAGTCGTGCACGTTCATCTGACAGCCGTACGTGCGTACCTCGTACGTCTTCACACCGATTTCCACAGACACCCGGCAAGAATAGTCGGGCGCCCGATCCGCACGCGCATGGCGTGATCGTGGTGACCGCCACGATGGCGGCCCCGGCCCCCCGGAGAGCTTCCCGGGCCTAGGCTCGACGACATGACCACCGACGCCTTCGACCACTTCGACCACGAGGCGGCGCGCATCGACGCCTTCTACACGGCCCTGGAGCCCGGCGGCTGGAACGCGCCCACCAGGTGTGCCGGATGGGACCGCAAGGACCTCCTGGCGCATCTGTGCGGCATCGAGGACTATGCCGAGGCCGGCCTCGACGGGACCGTCGCCGAGCACGCCCGCCATGACGGGCAGGAGCTCGGCTACGAGGACCTCAACGAGGCGCGCGTCACCGCGCTGCGGCCCCTCAGCACCGGCGAACTCCTCGCCAAGTGGCGCGCGCAGGTCGCCCGGATCCACCCCGAGCTGCGCGCCCGCGGCGGCGACGCGACCATCGACACCCATGCCGGGCCCTATCCCCTGGGCCGTCAGGTCTTCTACTTCGCCAGCGAGCTGGCCGTCCACGCCGACGACGCCGGGGTGCCCGTCACCGAGGACGAGCGGTCCGACAGGGATGCGTGGCGGGTCTGGTTCGCCCTGGACGCACTCCAGGAGGTGTCCCCCGACGTGGAGGCCAACGGCGCCGACGGCGTTTTCACCGTCCGGCTCGGCGAGGAGTCGGCCGAGCTGACCGCCGCCGACCTCGTCGAGGCCGCCGCCCGCAGGCTCCCCGAGGGCAGGCTCCCGGAGGCTCTCGGGCGTGCCCTCGTCGTACTGGCCTAACCCGAGATCCAGACCTCGTCGATGCCGTCCACGGCGGCGTGGGCGTCCCGGCGCTCGGTGCCGTAGAGGACCCCGAGGGTGAACGCCTCGCCCGGATCGGTCGCCGCCGTGACGGCTTCTCGGAGCTCGGCCATGGCGATCTGCCCGTCCTGGAAGCCACCGAGGGCCTCCTGCATGGCCTCGGCGTGCGCGGCCATGCGCTTGGCGGGCTTGCCGAGGGCGGGCCTGGCCGCCTCGGCGGCGTAGCGCGCCTGCTTGGCGAGTTTGCGCGCCTCGTGGCGGGCCTCGTCGGTCTCCGCGGACTCGTACGCCTCGGCGAAGCGCTCCCAGACGCGGCCGATGCGCTTGGTGAGCACCTTCGCCGCCGGCTGCCGCGCGCGGTCGGTGAAGGGAGGGAGGACCACCAGCGCGTCGAGGCCGTTGAGAAGGGTCAGGTAGCGACGTCCGCTGAGGGCGTCGTTGAGCGCCCGATAGGCCTCGGCCTCCCGCCGGTCGAGCGCGGCCAGCCACGCGGTGGGGCGCACGAGCCTGCTGTCGAGGGTGGCGAGGCGGGCGGTGAATCGCATGCGCAGGACCTCGAGGTCGCGCACGGCGCCGAGCTCGGCGGCCAGCCACGACAGCTCGCCGCGCAGTTCGGGGACGCGCTCGCGGTCGATGATCTTCCGATACGACTTCAGGGTGCTCCGGATGCGGCGCACCGCGACGCGCATGCGGTGGACGGCGTCGAACTCGGATCGCCTCGCCAAGGGGTCGTAGGCGAGGATCGCGGCGACCTGGCGTGCGAGGTAGGCGGTCACGGCGGCTCCGGCGGTGCCTTCCTCGCCCGCGGACGGCAGTGGCCGCGGCACACTGTCGCCGAGGGCACGGGCGAGAGTCGAGGCCGTCGAGGCGGGTTCGGCGCCGGCCTCGCGCAGGCGCTTCTCGACCTTCTTGAGGACCTCCGGCGGGCCGTGCACGAGTTCGGTCTCGACCTCCCGCCACGTCGTCTCGCTTCCGGCGTGCTCGGCGTGCACGGTGTCGTCGGCGAGTTCGGCCAGGACCCGTCCGTCGGCGTCGAGGAGCAGCCGTACGGTGCGGCGGGTGGTGAGGGTCGCGACGGGCTGGAGTGGGCGGCCGCGGGTGTGGGCGAGCAGAAGGCCCGCGAGTTCGGCCGGGGGCCCGTCGCCGGTGCCGAGGGGTGCGTGGAGTTCGACTCGGGTGCCCTTGGCGGCGGGGAGTTTGAGATGCCAGCCTTCGTCGGGGCCGCCTTCGCGGCGGCGGAGGGTGAGGCCGCCGGCGGCGAGGCGCAGGTCGTCGGTGTCGTGGTAGACGGCCGTGAGGGTGAAGGATTTGGGCGGGCCGGTGGTGGCCGCGCCGGTGAGGTCGGGGACGGTGAAGTCCCCCTCGACGTCGTATTTGCGCTCGGTCTCGACGGTCCTTGCGGTCTCCGCGTCGGCCACGGGTCGTCCCTTCGCTGGCGTCGGTTCAACGCTACCGAAGTCGGGCGTGCCGGCACCAGGGCCGCCGGCGGCGACTCGTTCAGGCGGTCAGTTCGCGTTCGGTCTGGGTGCGAAAGCGCGGTGTGACGCGGGTGTCGCCGAGCCAGGCCGCGACGCGGGCCGTTTCGGCGTCGACGGCGGTGCGCGCCTCGGTGCCCGGGTCCCCGAAGAGGCGCAGGACGATCTCGCCGTCGGCGCGCTGGGCCCAGGCGCCGATGACGCGGCCGTTCCACCAGACGGTGGCGCCGATGTTGCCGCTGCGGTCGAACAGTTCGGGGCGGTGGGCGGGGTCGAGGAACCAGTCACGGAACCGGCGCGCCATGGGCGCCGGGTCGAGGGCGGGGAGGAGCGCGGCCCAGGGTTCGGGCGTGGCGACGGGTTCGGTGTCGCCGGGCAGGACGTGGCCGGGTCCCTCGTCGAGGGTGACGGCTTCGGCGCCGATCCCGGCGAGCGCCTTGCGGACCTGCCCGGCCGGCCAGCCGGTCCACCATTTCAGGTCGGCCTCGGTGCCCGGGCCGTAGGCGGTGAGCCAGCGTCGGACGAGCTCTTGCTGGGCGTGTTCGCGGGTGACGGCGGCGGCCTCGGGCGCGAGGCTCCACCGGAACTGGCCGCTGATCCAGGAACCGCGCGGACGTCCGCGGACGATGCGGCCCTCCATCGCCATGAGGGTCAGCAGGCGGGTGCCGAGGCTCTGGGTGGACTCGTACGCCTTCCCTTCGCCATAGACGAACCGGCTGCGCAGTTCGGGTACGGCCGCGCCGAGTTCGGAGCCCGTGGCGGGTCCTTCGGCCAAGGCGGCGAGGACGGCCTTCTCGGCGGCGGCGAGTCTCGCGTCGTCGAAGCCCTGAGTGCCGATCAGGGAGACCAGGGTCTTGCGTTCGCGCTGGGCGATGGTGTCGGTGGTCGACGCCTGGACGGTGGGGACGAGGTCGGCGGGGAAGACGAAGACCGTGCGGCGCATGGCGTGCATGCGGACAAGCGTGCGGTCCTCGTACAGGGCCTGTTCGACGGCGGAGGCGTCGACGGTGCCGGTGCGCGCGGCGATGGACAGGTACACGGTGGCGGGATCGCTGCCGTGCAGCGCGACGAGGGCTTCGGCGACGGCTTCGGGACTGTCGGCGAGGTGCCCGGGCGCGAGGAGCTGGCGGACGCCGAGGCGGGCACGGCGCTCCTCGGCGCCGATGTGCCGGGCCGAGCTCATTCCTCGGGCTCCAGTTCCAGTTCCTCGGCAGCTTCGGCGATCATCTCCCGCACGACCGACATGGCGACGCCGGGCGGGTATCCCTTGCGGGCGAGCATTCCCACGAGCCTGCGCATCTTGGCGTCGGGCGCGACGGACGCGCTCATCCCGCGCAGCTTGCGGGCGACGAGTTCGCGCGCGGCGGCGCGCTCGGTCTCGTCGTCGAGCTGTTCGAGGGCGAGGGTGGCCAGTTCCTTGTCGACGCCCTTGCGGCGAAGCTCCTCCCCCAGCGCCCGGCGGGCGAGCCCTTTGCTGCGCTGGCGGCTGGTGACCCAGGCGTTGGCGAAGGCGGCGTCGTCGATCATGCCGACCTCGGCGTAGCGGTCGAGGACCTCGGTGATGACGTCCTCGCCGAACTCGCGTTTGGTGAGCGCCTCGGCCAGCTCCGCGTGCGTGCGGGGGCGCATCGAAAGAAGCCGCAGGCAGACCTCGCGGGCATGCTCACCGTCGAGGGGCTTGTGGCGGGTCTTCTCGGTGGGCTCAGTGTGCTCGGTGTTCTCGCCATCGGCGTTCCTGCGGCCGCCACGGCGGCGTGGGGTGAAGCTCATGCGGCGGCCTCCGGTCTCAGGAAAGTACGGTGATCACGATTCCACCACGTGGGTGTGACAGACGCCGGCCGGGAGGCTCCGGCGTGTGCGGATCAGACGCGCCCGGTGCCCTCGACTACGGCCCTGGCCAGCTCGGACAACCGTCGGCTGCCGCTGCGAGCCGCGCCGCGCAGGCGGTCGAAAGCCTCGTCCATGCCGAGACCATGGCGTTCGGCGACCACGCCCTTGGCCTGCTCGATGATGACGCGGCTGTTCAGTGCCGTCTGGAGCTGCTCGGCGAGCGTCTCGTGGTGGCGGATCGCGCGCGCCTGAAGGAGGCCGATGGTGGCGACGTCGGCGAGCGCCTGCGCGACGCGCAGCGTCTCCTCGGGGAGCAGGCCCTTCTCGGTGTGGAAGAGGTTCAGGGTGCCGATGACCGTCGCGCGCAGCCGCATCGGGAGCGCGTGTGTGGCGACGAAGCCCTCGTTGAGCGCGTGCGAGGTGAAGCGCGGCCAGCGGTCGGCGGCCTCGGCGAGATCGGGTACCGCGATCGCGCGGCCGGTGTGGAAGGCCTCGGCGCACGGTCCCTGGTTGGTCTGGATCTGGAAGAGTTCCAGCAGCCTGCTGCGCTCGCTGGAGGCGGCCATCACCTGGAGGCGGCCTCGCTGGTCGGTGAGCAGGATGCCGATGGCGGCGACTCCGAGCACTTTGACGCATCGCATGCTCACCTGGTGCAGGAAGTCCACCACGTCGAAGTCGTCGACGAGCGTGTCGGCGAGTTCGACGAAGGTCTCCGCCAAGATCTGATCGCGCATGTTCCGTTCACCTTCGCCATCGCATGGTTCCGGACGATTGACACAAGCCTCTCGCTTCCGCGTCAAATCCTCAACGTCCTCACCCGGCTTCCTCATCGTCCGGGTTGAAGCGGAGGCGACGTTCGACGACGTCCCGCGCCACATCGCCGAGCGGGCGGCCGTGCCGGAAGGCGAAGGCGCGCAACCGGGACAAGGCGATCTCCGCCGACACACCGAGCTGTACGAGGACCATACCGGTGGCCTGGTGGACTTCTCCCTGGTGCGCCGAGTGGTCCTCGCGGTGCCAGATGTCGTCGGCGGCGCCCGTGTGCGTGCCGCCCTCGGCCTCGGCGAGGAGAAGGGCGCAGGCTGCGTCGGCGAAGGCGAGGGCGTCGGAGATCTGGTCGGTGTTCAGCGATCCGGGGGTGGAGCGGTGGAGGTTGAGCGCGCCGAGGCGGATGGCGCCGACCTGCACGGGCAGCGCGAACATGGCGCGGACGCCGTTGGCCGACGCGTCGGCGACGAAGATCGGCCACCTCGCCCGCGCCTCGGGAGAGTCCACGTCGGACACGAGAACCGGTCCACCGTGGACGAAGGCGTCGATGGTGGGACCCTCGCCGAGGTCCAGCTGCCGGTCTTCGAGGTTCATGGACGTCTCGTCGGTGGCGTGGAGGGTCTCCCAGACGCTGGGGCTGGACATGAGCGTGACCGCCGCCCCGTCCACGTGCACGTCGTCGACCGCCGCCGCACACACGTGCTGGATACCGAAGGGCGCTCCCCGCGACTGCAACCCGACGCGAGTCCAGGCCCAGGCCCTCCGATCGCTACCGCTGCCGAGAGGCACGGCCGCCGCCACCCATCGCCCTGCGGCCGCCCCGGCCGGCGCTCGCTCGCCGGCGCGTGGGCACGCGCACGGCTGCGGTGATGCGGTGGGCGTGCGGGGGGATGGGGATGTTGCGGCTGCCGGCGTCGACGCCGTCCACAGGTCCTCCAGGCCGTCTGCGCGAGACGCGTTGTCGGGGTCTGGAACAACCGTCGGGTTCAGCCTAGCTGGCGGGCTTGGGCAGGGCGGGGTGGACGCGCGGGGGTGGGGGCCGAGCGGGGCCGAGCGGGGCGGAGAGGGCGGCGCAGGGGGGCGAGTGCGGCGTGAAGAGGGTGGCGGACCACGGCGGGTGGCGGGTGGCGGGTGAGGCGGTAGGGGTGAGGCGCGCGCGATGGGTGCGGCAGCGGGAAGACGTGAAGTCGCGGGTGGACGAGCGAAGAGAAGTGGTGGGGAAGAGCGCAGCGGGGTGGTCCGCGAACAACGGCAACGGGGCCGGTGCGGGGCGGTAGGAGGAGCGCCGCGAACGGGAGGCAACAGGTGGCGGAGGGCACCGGATGGGGCGAGGCGGCACTGCGACACGAGCGTTTCAGGCGCCGGCGCAAACAGACGAGGGCGTCTGCGTGGCAGGTACGGGAGGGGGTTATGAAAGGCATTGGGAGAGGAACGGTTGGGACGTCGATCGAGGCGAGGGGCGGGCGCGCGGTTGGAGGGGGCGCGATGAGTTGATGCCGGCAAGACAGAGCCGGTTACGGCCGCTGAGCCGGGCGCCGCCGGGATAGGCGGCAGTAGGGGCTGTTGTAGCGCTGGAAGAGGGCGGGCGGCATCCAGCTCGACTGGACCAACACCGCCCGCCGGGGCTCCGGCTGGACCGTGAGCCGCGCTGTTCTTTCGGTGGAGATTGGACGCCGGCGGCGGTGCGGGAGCTCTGGGCAGACCTCGGGTAGGGCGATGCTGGCAGCGGGCCTCAGCGGCCGCTCAAGGGCATTTGAGCGCGAGCGAACATGCGTGGCATGCCGCGATGTCGGCCGCTGGGTGCCGGTGGCGAGGTGCTAGGCACAGAATCGTTGGCGTTGGCGTTGGGACACAAGTCCCGGCAAGGGAGCGCGGCACCCGGCGGCACCCGGCGGCAGAGCGCCGGATCCAAACTGGATTCTGCGAACCTGGGATGGCCTGGAGGTCGGTGGCGGGGAGAGGACTGGGCGTCGAGCGGGCCGAACTGCCAGCGGTCATTGTCGGCTGGCGGGAGCAGGGGGCACGCGTTGCGTCAGCGCTCCACTCGGTCTTCCTGGCGCGGGAGATGGTCGGCGTGACGGCGCGGGCGAAATGGCCCCGAAAGTCGACGGGACGGTGCGACTCGTCGCGGAGACCGGTCTCGACCCCGACGCGGTGTCCCCGCTGCACGGATGGCGGGGAACGACCGTCGCGAAGGCGTCAGCGGGCGCCCCGGGGAACGGGCATGCCCGCCCTCCCCTGTCCGGCCCGATGAACGGGCGGGCAGCACGACGATCCGCCTCATCCCAAGGAGTGCTGCCTCCCCCGGACGTGCAGGGCGCCGAACCCGCCCTATCCGCACTGCGGCGTGGCCTCCCCGCTGCCCGCCCCGTCCTCGTGGGTGGCCGCACTCGCGTCCGGCGCGGCGCTATTCGGCCCCCGCTTCCCTCGCGGGCGGCGAACAGAGCGGCGAGCAGCGCAAGACCAACCCGCTCTCTCCCCGCCGCCCCTCCCCAGGCCGCGCGCCCACCCTCCCCCACGTCACGGGCGAATGCCGCGCGCCCAGAGCCCTCAGCCCACCTCAGTCGTCCCGACCCACAGCCCACAACGCGCCCACACCAACCCCTCTGCCCTCCCCCAAGCACGAACCACGCCCGGCGCGCAAGCGCGCGCCGGGCGTGGTTCGTCGTGCTCGGCCAAACCTCGCCGGAGTGGGCGGGCGCGGGTTGCGCTCGCCGTGCTCCGACCGCTGACTGTCCGCTCCCCCTTGGCGCGGTACCGGCCGGCCACCACCGCTGACCGGTAATCCGCGCCGGCGGCTCAGAAGTCGACCGGCTCGGCCTCGACCGTGGCCTCGTCGGCCGCCGGGGCGGAACCGCTGATGCCCAGCTTCTCCAGGATCTTCTTCTCGATCTCGTTGGACAGGTCGGCGTTCTCCTTCAGGAAGGCGCGGACCTTCTCCTTGCCCTGCCCGAGCTGGTCGCCCTCGTAGGTGTACCAGGCACCGGACTTGCGGATGATGTTCTGCTCCACGCCGACGTCGATGATCGAGCCCTCGCGGCTGATCCCCTGGCCGTAGACGATGTCGAACTCGGCGATCTTGAACGGCGAGCTGACCTTGTTCTTGACGACCTTGACCTTGGTGCGGTTGCCGACCGCGTCGCCGCCGTCCTTGAGGGTCTCGATGCGCCGCACGTCGAGGCGCACGGAGGCGTAGAACTTCAGCGCCTTACCACCGGTGGTGGTCTCGGGGCTGCCGAAGAACACGCCGACCTTCTCGCGGAGCTGGTTGATGAACACCGCGGTGGTGCCGGAGTTGCTGAGGGCACCGGTGAGCTTGCGCAGCGCCTGGCTCATCAGGCGCGCCTGGAGACCGACGTGGCTGTCGCCCATCTCGCCCTCGATCTCGGCGCGCGGCACCAGGGCCGCCACGGAGTCGATGACGATGATGTCGATCGCGCCCGAGCGGATCAGCATGTCGGTGATCTCGAGGGCCTGCTCACCGGTGTCGGGCTGGGACACCAGGAGGGCGTCGGTGTCGACGCCGAGGGCGGCGGCGTACTCGGGGTCGAGGGCGTGCTCGGCGTCGACGATCGCGGCGATGCCGCCTTCACGCTGGACGCTCGCGATCGCGTGCAGGGCGAGCGAGGTCTTACCGGAGGCCTCCGGACCGTAGATCTCCACGATCCGGCCGCGTGGGTAGCCACCGATGCCGAGGGCGACGTCGAGCGCGATCGATCCGGACGGGATCGCCCTGATGTCGGTCTTCGGGCGCTCGCCGAGGCGCATGACGGAGTTCTTGCCGAACTGCTTGTCGATCTGCGCCAGCGCCAAATCGAGCGCTTTCGTCTTGTCAACAGAAACAGCCATGCCCGACCCTCCTGAGACTGGGAATGAGTTTGTCTTCTTGGTCAGCGGTGGTTGTTTAGCCATGCCGGTCACGGTAGACCGCGGGTCTGACAACTCTGCGGCGGCGCGACCGAAGTGACTTTACCCGAACTGACGTTCGAGAGACGCGGAGGTGACGGGTTCGGCGCGTCTCGTACTCGCAGGGCCTCACCTGCGGATACGAGCGGGTACCCGCTCCCCGTACGCCGCGCACACCGCTCGCCAGATGAAACCGATGTCCTCACCGGCGGCGATCGCCTGTTCGATGGTTTTGCCCCGAAGCTGGGGCAGAACCTGGTCGGCGGCGACACTGGCGGCGTAGGCGGGCCCGAAAGTCTCGCCCATACGCTCCCAGAAGTCGGTCCGTCGCATGCTTCTCCTCCGTCAGTTCTTTCGCGCCCGCAGTGCCGCCACCGCGACGGGAACCGTCGTGACCGCGGCGCAGAGGGCGAGTATGGGGTATCCGGCCGCGTCCATGACCACGCCCGACAGCGCGCCGGCCACCGCGCCCGCGACACCCATGGTGACATCGGACAGGCCCTGCGCCGACGCGCGGCGCGCGACGTCCACCGACTCGGTCAGCAACGCCGATCCGGCGACCATGGTGCACGACCAGCCCAGGCCCAGCAAGACCAGCCCGGCGGCCAGCTGCGGCGTGCCGTCGCCGGCGGTGCCGGCCGTGGCGCAGGCGGCGAGGAGCAGGACGATGCCGGCGAGGATCACCGGGCGGCGCCCGAAACGGTCGGCGGCCCAGCCCACGATCGGCGAGAACGCGTACATCCCGGCGATGTGCAGGCTGATGACGATCCCGACGACGCCCTCGACGCTCATCCCGTGGCCTTCGTGGCCGCTCATGGTGTGTTCGATGTGGACCGGGGTCATCACCATGACCCCGACCATGATCACGTGCCCGAGCGCGACGGCGGTGATGCCCAGGAGTGCTCCGGGGTTGCCGCGCACGGCGCGCAGTCCGGCGCCGAGTCCGCGTTCGGACTTGTGCATCGGTGGCGCGTCGGCGGCGACACGGGCGACGAGGAGCGGGTCGGGCCTCAGCATGAACCACAGGATGAGGCCGGCGACGACGAAGCCGAGGGCGCTGACCACGAAGGGGCCGGCGTACTCGGGCAGACCGAAGTTATCGCGCACAAAGCCATCGGCGAAGGGCATGAGGCCGGGACCCGCCACGGCGCCCACGGTCGTCGCCCACACGATCATCGACAGCTGCCTGCCGCGCCGGGAGGGTTCGGAGAGGTCGGTCGCGGCGTAGCGGGCCTGGAGGTTGGCGGCGGTTCCTCCGCCGAAGAAGAACATGCCGAGGAAGGCCAGCGCGGCGGAGTCGGCGACGATCGCGGCGACCAGGATCGACGAGCCGATGATCCCGGCCGTGTAGGCGAGCGCGAGTCCCGGCCGCCGTCCGTAGGAGTTGGTGACGCGTACGACGGGGATGGCGATGATGGCCCCGCCGATGACCGAGAGCGCCTGGCCGAAGCCGGACAGTCCGGGCCCGCCGGTGAGGTGGTAGAGCAGGAGGGATCCCACGGAGACGCCCATGGCGACACCGACGCCGCCGAGGATCTGGGTGGTGGCGAGCAGGCGGATGGTGCGTCGCTGCAGTCGGGGAATGTCGACTGCGGGGGTCGTCGCGGTCACGCTGGTGACTCCTGGGTAAGGGGTGAGGTTGGGGTCGATCCTTATCGAATCGGGCGGGTGGCGCAAGGTCAGCGCCGGAGGGCGCCCGGACGGGGTGCGCTGGCGGCTTCGGCGACGGCGTCGGCGAGGGCACGGATCTCGCCGGGGTCGGTGAGAGGGCTGATGGTGATGCGGATGCCGGGCGCCGAGCGGAGGCGGTTGATCGCTCCGGGGCTGACGGCGTAGCCGCGGTCGCGCAGGGCGGTGACGACTTCGGTCTCGTGTGGGACGGGGATCCAGACGTTGAGTCCGGTGTGTCCGGTGGCAGTGATCCCCCGGGCGCGGAGTTCGCGCAGGAGGGTTTCGCGCCTGGTGCGGTAGGCGTCGCGGGCTTGGGCGACGACGTCCTCGGTCGCGGGGTCCTGCCAGAGTCCGAGGACGAGGTGCTGGAGGACGGTGGAGACCCATCCGGCGCCCAGGCGCATGCGGCCTTCGACGCGCGCGACGGTGGCGTCGTCTCCGGTGGCGACGGCCAGGCGCAGGTCCGGACCGTAGGGCTTGGAGACCGAGCGGACGAAGAGCCAGTGGGAGGTGCCGCCGACGACGGGGTGGAGCGGGTCGTCGGCGAGTTCGGCCCAGTGGTCGTCTTCGATGACGAAGGTGGCGGGGTGGGCGTCGAGGAGTTGGCGGAGGCCTGCGGCGCGGTGTGCGGTGACGACGGCGCCGGTGGGGTTGTGGGCGCGACTGGTGACGACGACGGCGCGGGCGCCTTTTCGCAGGGCGGCTCGCATGCCTTCGACGGTGGGGCCTTCGGCGTCGACCGGTACGGGTACGGCGTGCATGCCGAGGGCGGCGATGAGGTCGCGGAGGTTGCCCCAGCAGGGGTCTTCGACGGCGACGGAGTCCCCGACGGACAGGTGGACCGACAGGCCGCGTTCGATGGCGTCGAGGGCGCCGGAGGTGAAGGTGACGGCACCCGGAGGAAGGCCGTCGGCGCCCAGGCGTTCCCGGGCGAGGCCGGCGAGTTGCGGGCAGGGGCCGGCGTCACGGTAGCCGGAGGGTCGGGTGGGAACGGCGGCCAGTGCCGCGGTGAGGTCGGGAAGCAGGGCGGGGTCGGGTTCGCCGCTGTTGAGTCCGATCACCCCGGGAGGGAGGGTGGCGGGGCCGCGGTGAGTCAGGGGCGGCCGTTGCCGGACGTGGGTGCCGTGGCGGCCGGCGGTCTCGATCATGCCGCGCTGCCGCAGGGTGCGGTAGGCGGCGGCGACGGTGGCCACGGCGAGGCCGAGGTCTTCGGCGAGGCGCCGGACTGGAGGCAGGGGCGCGCCGGGCGGGAGTGTGCCGTCGCGAACGGCGGTCTCGACGCCGGCGATTATCTCGGCGGCGTTCGCACCGCTCGGCTGGTATTGTTCTGCCACAATTTCGAGATTGTACTAGCACAAAGGAGTCCGTGGTGACCTACCCCCGAACGGACCGCACGACCTCCCTGCGCGTGCCCGAGAAGCTCGGCTACGACGTCGAAGCCGCCAACGCGATCCTCGACGAGGCGCACGTATGCCACGTCGGGTACGTCGCCGCCGACGGCCTCCCCCGCGTACTGCCGACCGTCCACGCGCGCCTGGGCGACGTCCTCTACGTACACGGCTCGACCGGGAGCCGCGCCATGCTCGAAGGACGCGGCGACGGCCTCGACGTCTGCGTCACCGTCACCCTCCTCGACGGCCTCATCTACAGCCGCGCCTGGTTCCACCACTCCGCCAACTACCGCTGCGTCATCGCCCACGGCAAGGCGCGGTTGGTGAGCGACGCCGAGGAGAAGTGGACGGCGCTGGAGCGGATCGTCGACACCTACGGCGACGGCCGCGCGGCTGCCTCTCGACCCCCGACTCCCAAGGAGCTGGCGCAGACGGCGGTCCTGGCGCTGCCGCTGACGGAGGTCTCCGTCAAGGTCCGCACCGGCGGTCCCAAGGACGAACCCGAGGACCTCGACCTCCCCTACTGGGCGGGGGTCGTGCCGCTGAGCCTCACACCCGGCGCACCGGTGGCCGACGAAGGTGTGACGGCCGCCCCACCCGCGCATCTTGCCCGTGCGGGCGCGACCGTGCAGTCTTGAGCACCATGTGGGGTGTCACGAACATCTGGGCGTACGTCATCGGAACGGTCCTGATCATTCTCCTGCCCGGGCCGAACTCGCTGTACGTCCTGAGCGTCGCCGCCCGCCGGGGCGTGCGCGACGGCTACAAGGCCGCCTCGGCGGTCTTCATCGGCGACACCGTGCTGATGGTGGCCTCGGCCGCGGGCGCCGCCTCCCTCCTGGAGACGTCGCCGACGATCTTCGCGATCGTCAAGTACGCCGGCGCGGCCTACCTCATCTGGATGGGGTTCAACCTCGTCCGCGAGGCCGTCCGCACCTGGCGGACCCGCCACGCCGCGCAGGTGGACGCCCCGCCGGAGGTCGCGCAGGGCAGGCAGGAGCGGCCGTTTCAGCGCGCGCTGATCGCCAGTCTGCTCAATCCGAAGGCGATCCTCTTCTTCGTCTCCTTCTTCGCCCAGTTCGTCGATCCGAACTACGCCTACCCGGCCCTGACCTTCCTGGTCCTCGGCATCATCGTGCAGATCTGCAGCCTGAGCTACCTGACCCTGCTGATCTTCGCCGGAACGGGGCTGGCCAGCGCCTTCCGGCGCCGCAAGAAGCTCGCCTCGGCCGGATCGGCGACCGTGGGCGCGGTCCTCATCGGCTTCGCGGCGAAGCTCGCGACCTCCAGCATGGGCTGAGCCTCCCGCCCCTTCGAGCGGCGGGAGGCCGTCCACGCGGCTAATTCAGGCGGCGCATCGCGAGTTCGGCCAGCAGCGCCGCGCCGTCGGCGACCACGCCGTCGTCGAAGGCGGCGCGAGGCGAGTGGTTGCTGGGCGCCGTGGCGAACTCCTCGTCCCGGCACGCGCCGAGGAACACGTAGGCGCCGGGGACCCGCTCAAGGATCCGGGAGAAGTCCTCCGACCCCATCATCGGGTCCTTCAGCTCGCTGAAGCGCTCGGGACCGAAGACGTCGCGGACCGTCTCGGCGACGAAGAGGTGCTCGTCGCCGTCGTTGATCGTGGCCGGGTACTCGTCCTCGAAGCGGACCTCGGAGCGCAGCCCGTGGGACTCGGCGATGCCCTCGCAGATCCGCACGGCGTGCTCGCGGACCTGCTTGCCCGCCTCGGCGGAGAAGGTGCGTACGGTGGCCTCGAAGACGGCCTCGTCGGGAATGATGTTGCGGCGGGTCCCGGCGTGGAAGGTGCCGACGGTGATCACGACCGGCTCGAACACGTCGATGCGGCGCGACAGCATGGTCTGGAGCGCGGTGACCATCTCGCAGGCCGCGGGGACCGGATCGAGCGCGTCGTGGGGGCGAGAGCCGTGCCCGCCCTCGCCGATGACGCGCACGAACAATCCCGCCGATGCGGCCATGAGCGGGCCGGGCCGCGACGTGAACACCCCGCGCGGCAGCATCCCCGACGTGACGTGGATGCCATAGGCGTAGTCGGCGGGCCGCCCGGCTGCTTCGACGACCCCCTCGGCGATCATGTGCCCGGCGCCGTCGAAGCCCTCCTCGCCCGGCTGGAACATGAACACCACGTCTCCCGCGAGCTCATCGCGACGCGCGGCCAGCAGGCGGGCGGCACCGACGAGACCGGCGGTGTGGAGGTCGTGGCCGCAGGCGTGCATGACGCCGTCGACGGTGGAGGTGAACTCCTCCCCCGCCAGTTCGGTCACCGGGAGGGCGTCCATGTCGCCGCGCAGGAGCACGACGGGGCCCGGACGTCCGCCGCGCAGGACCGCGGTGACCGAGGACAGCGCCTCGCCCCTGGTGATCTCCAGTCCGAGCGGCGACAGCGCGGCGAGGACCTTCTCCTGGGTGCGGGGCAGGTCGAGACCGATCTCGGGTTCGCGGTGCAGGGCGCGGCGCAGCGCGACCAGCTCCCCGGAGATCACGGCGGCGTCTTCTCGCAGGCTCATGGCTCACTCCTACCTTCGTACGGCACGGGTGCGGCCGAGCCTAGCCGCGCTCTCCGCGCCGGGAAAGCCCACCATGTCGTACCCGGCGGGCATGATCGAGTCATGGGCAACGATCCGCTGGCGGGCTTCACCGCCGAGACCAGGCAGTGGTTCGACTCGGCGTTCGCCGCGCCCACGCCCGCGCAGGCCGAGGCGTGGGCGTCCATCGCCCGCAGGGACAACACCCTCGTCGTGGCCCCCACAGGGTCGGGAAAGACCCTGTCGGCCTTCCTGTGGGCCATCGACCGGCTGTCGGCGGAGCCACGGCCCGCCGAGGCGACCAGACGCTGCCGGGTGCTCTACGTCAGCCCGCTCAAGGCCCTCGCCTACGACGTCGAACGCAACCTCCGCCGCCCGCTCGACGGCATCCGCGCGGTGGCGGAGTCGACCGGCGCGCCCGTGCCGCAGGTCGCCGTCGGCATGCGCACCGGCGACACCCCCGCCAGCGAGCGCCGGGCCTTCACCCGAACGCCGCCCGACATCCTCATCACCACCCCCGAATCGCTGTTCCTGCTGCTCACCTCGGCCGCACGGGAGTCGCTGCGCTCGGTCGAGACGGTCATCGTCGACGAGGTCCACGCGGTCTCGTCGACCAAGCGCGGAACGCACCTCGCGCTGAGCCTCGAACGCCTCGACGCGCTGCTGGAGCGCCCCGCGCAGCGCATCGGCCTGTCGGCCACGGTGCGGCCCATCGAGCACGCCGCCGAGTTCCTCGGCGGAGCCGCGCCGGTGACGGTCGTGCGCCCCGCGTCCGCCAAGACGATCGAGGTCACCGTCGAGGTTCCCCTCGCCGACCTCACCGCGCCCGAGCCGGAACCCGACGGGAGCAAGTCCTCGGTGTGGCCCGCCGTCGAGCGCAGGCTCCTCGACCTCATCCGGGCGCACTCCTCGACGATCGTGTTCGTCAACGGGCGCGGCCTCGCCGAACGGCTCTGCGGGCGGCTCAACGAGCTCGCCACCGGCATGGTCGCGCCACCGGCGATCCAGGGCCAGCTGACCGCCCAGTCCCCCAAGTCCGCGAGCGCTCCGCCGGTGGTGGCCAGGGCGCATCACGGTTCCATGTCGCGCGAGGAGCGCAAGTACGTCGAGGAGGCGCTCAAGGCCGGCACGCTGCCCGCCGTGGTGGCGACCTCCAGCCTCGAACTCGGCATCGACATGGGCGCGGTGGACCTCGTCGTCCAGATCGGCGCACCGCCCTCGGTGGCCTCGGGGCTCCAGCGAGTCGGCCGCGCCGGGCACCAGGTCGGGGCGGTCTCGCGGGGCGTGGTCCTCCCGACCCATCCCGGCGACCTGCTCGTCAGCGCCGTGGTCGCCGAGCGGATGGGAGCCGGGGCGCTCGAACGCGCCCACGCCCCCAAGCATCCCCTCGACGTGCTCGCGCAGCAGATCGTCGCGATGGTCGCGATGGATCCCTGGCCGGTGCCGCGCCTGGCCGAACTGGTCCGGCGGGCCTCGGCGTACCGGGCGCTGCCGGACGCCGCGCTGACGGCCGTGCTCGACATGCTCGCCGGGCGCTATCCGTCGACCGGTTTCGCCGACCTGCGCCCCAGGCTGGTGTGGGACCGCCGCACCGACGTGCTGACCGCGCGCCCCGGCGCGCAGCGGCTGGCCGTCACCTCCGGCGGGACCATCCCCGACCGCGGGCTCTACCCGGTCTCGTTGCTGGAGGGCGGCACCGGCTCGCGCGTCGGAGAGCTCGACGAGGAGATGGTCTACGAGTCGCGGGTCGGGGACGTGTTCGTGCTCGGCGCGTCCACCTGGCGGATCGAGGAGATCAACCCCGACCGGATCCTGGTCACCCCCGCCCCGGGACAGCCCGCCCGCATGCCTTTCTGGAAGGGCGAGGACATCGGCCGCCCCGCCGAACTCGGTCTGGCCATCGGGCGGCGGCTGCGCGCGGCCACGGCCGGCGACGGGTCCTGGCCGGAACTCGACGGGTACGCGGTGTCGAACCTCGAGTCCTACCTGGCCGGTCAGCGGGAGGCCACCGGCGCCGTCCCCGACGACCGCACGGTCATCGTCGAGCGCTTCCGCGACGAACTGGGCGACTGGCGCCTGGCCGTGCACTCCCTGCTCGGCAAACCCGTCAACGGCCCCTGGTCGCTGGCCATCGCCGCCCGAATCAGCGAACTGTACAAAGTCGACGCCCAGGCGCTGCCGACCGACGACGGGATCATGCTGCGGCTGCCCGACATGCCCGAGCCGCCTCGCGCCGAGCTCGTCGCCTTCGACCCCGACGAAATCGCCGCGCTGGTCACGGGGCAGCTGGCCAACTCCACGCTGTTCTCCGCGCGCTTCCGCGAATGCGCCGCGCGCTCACTGTTGATGCCCCGCCGCGACCCCCGCCGCCGCCAGCCCCTGTGGCAGCAGCGGCAGCGGGCCGCGCAGCTGTTCGGCGTCGCCCGCGAGTTCGAGGACTTCCCGGTCACCGCCGAGGCCGCCCGCGAGTGCGTCGAGGACTTCTTCGACCTGCCCGCCCTCACCGGTCTCATGCGCGACCTGGCCGGCCGCACGACCCGCCTCGTGGACGTGGAGACCAAGCGGCCGTCGCCCTTCGCACGGTCCCTGCTGTTCGCCTACGTCGCGGGCAACCTCTACTCCGAGGACACCCCCGTCGCCGAACGCCGCGCCAACGCCCTCGCGGTCGACTCGACCCTGCTCGCCGAACTCCTCGGCGAGGTCAAGCACACCGAACTGCTCGACCCGGCCGTCGTCGCCGAAGCCTCCGGGTGGCTCCAGTGGACCGGCGCCGAACGGCTCCGCGACGCCGAGGACGTCGTCGAACTGCTGCGCGTCGTCGGCGACCTGTCCGCCGAGGAGATCGCCGCCAGAGGCGCCGATCCGGAATGGCTCGCCGAACTCGCCGACGCCGGGCGGGTCGTCGCCGTGCCCGTCGCCGGGGACATGCGCTGGATCGTCGCCGAGGACGCCGGGCGGTACGCGCAGGCCCTTGAGGTCGCCTTCACCGACGTCCCCGAAGCCTTCCTGGCCCCCATCGCCGCCCCCTGGGGCGACCTCGTCTCGCGCTACGCGCGCACGAACACGCCCTTCACGACCGCGGCCTGCGCCACGCGTTTCGGTGTCCCCGAGGAGAAGGCCGAGCCGGTGCTGCGCGGGCTCGCGGCGGCCGGTGCCCTCGCGCACGGCTCCTTCACCGAGGACGAGCCGCAGTGGTGCGATGTGGAAGTGCTGCGGCTCCTCAAGCGCCGCAGCCTCGCGGCACTGCGGGCCGAGATCGCGCCGGTCCCACCGAACGCCTACGCCCGTTTCCTGCCCGGCTGGCAGGGCGTCGGAGCCGATGCGATGGGAGTGGACGCGGTGGCGGCGGCCGTCGAGCAGTTGCAGGGCGTCGCGGTGCCCGCCTCGGCGCTGGAACGCCTCATCCTGCCCGCCCGGGTCGGTGACTACACGCCGGTCTTCCTCGACGAGCTGACGTCGTCCGGTGAACTGCTGTGGGCGGGATCCGCCTCGATCTCGGCCAATGACGGCTGGGTCACCCTCGCCTACGCCGACTCCGCCGAACTGTTGCTGCCCGAACCGAACCCGGAGGCGGTGTCGAGCGATCTGCACGAGGCCGTGCTGGACGCGCTCGGCCAGGCCAGGTTCTTCCGCGACCTCTCCGAGACCGTGGACGCCGAGGACGACGCCACCCTCGTCTCGGTGCTGTGGGACCTGGTGTGGTCGGGATGGATCACCAACGACTCCCTGGCACCGTTGCGCACGCTGCTGTCGGGCGCGGGTGCGCACAAGTCCCGGCCGAGCCCGCCGCGTTCGAGACGCGTGCGACCGGGTTTCCCACTGGCCCGCCGGACCGGCCGCGTTCCCAGGACGTCTCCGCCGACGGCGACCGGTCGCTGGCAACGGCTTCCCGAACGCGACACCGACCCGACCCGGCGTCTGCACGCACGGGCGGCCGCCTCGCTGGACCGGCACGGCGTCCTCGTCCGGGAGACGACCGTCGG
The DNA here is from genome assembly GCF_040655735.1 of Phytomonospora sp. NPDC050363. NCBI lineage: Bacteria > Bacillati > Actinomycetota > Actinomycetes > Micromonosporales > Micromonosporaceae > Phytomonospora > Phytomonospora sp. NPDC050363. Next base: position 796,000 of record NZ_JBFAKK010000001.1, on the reverse strand, counting down.
CCTCTATCCGGTGCTCTCGGCCATGGAGGACAGGGGCGCGGTCCGGCGCGGCTACTTCGTGGCGGGCCTCGGCGCGGCGCAGTTCGCCGAGCCGGGCGCCGTCGACCGCCTGCGCGCGTGTGCGCTTCCCGGCGGGGACGAGATCGTCGTGCTCGCCGCGACCGACCCGGCGAACCCCTTCGGGGCGGGCCTGTCCTGGCCGGACGCGCGGGAGACCGTCGCCGACGGCAGCGGAGGGCACCGGCCCGGTCGCCGCGCGGGAGCGCTGGTGGTCCTGGCCGGCGGCGAACTCGCGCTCTATGTCGAACGCGGCGGCCGCACAATGCTGTCGTACACGGAGGACGAGCGCGTGCTCGGCGCGGCGGCCGTGGCGCTGGTGGACACCGTCCGCCGCGGTGGGCTCGGATCCCTCGCGGTCGAGCGCGGGGACGGCGAACCCGTCGCGGGGACGGTGCTCGGCGCGGCCCTGGCCGCCGCGGGCTTCCGGGAGACACCGCGCGGCCTGCGGCTGGGTTAGGGGCGAGTCGGTGGGTCACCGAGGGCTGCGGCTCCCACGGGACCCACCGGTCAAGCCCTAGGCGGCGGCTTCGAGGGCCGTGACGAAGTTGGTCATGTCGGCGACCGGCGAGCCGCCGATCGTGGCGGTGGGAACCGCGCCGACGCCGGACTCGGTGGTGCCGGTCTCGACCCAGTCGGCGTACTTCGTCGTGCGCACGCAGTCCGCGAACGGGTCCGCGAGGCCGATGGGGGTTCCGCCCTGGACCAGTTCCTCGTCGGAGAGGCCGGGGCCGCCCTCGACGGGCCGGCTGGTGAACAGGAAGTCGGCGTAGGCCTCGAACTCACCCTGGTCGGCAGCGCACACCGACGCCGACGCGGCCCTCGTCGAGTACTCGTCGGTGGACATGGAGTCCAGGAAGTTCAGCGGGTGGTAGACGACCGTGATCCGGTTCGCCGCGGTGAACTCTCGCAGTGTCTTACCCGCGTTGGCGTGGAACTCCCCGCAAGGCGGGCACTGGAAGTCCAGCCAGATCTCGACCTTGACGGGACCCTCGCCGACGACGACGCCGTGTCCTTCCACCGCCGCTGTGGGCGCGCCTCCCCCACCGCTGCGCTCGTCGGCGCCGCCCGACCACAGTGCGACGCCGCCGATGATGAGGGCGGCGACCAGGACGACCGCTCCGACGACCGCCCCGACGATCAGGCCGGTCCGCTTCGGTGCGGCCGGAGGCAGCCCGGGGCCTGCGGGCCAGCCCGGCTGTCCGGGGAAACCCTGCTGGGGCCCGGGTGGGTAGCCCGGCTGGGGCTGGTATCCGGGCGGGGGCGGCTGTGCGGGCCAGCCGCCGGCCTGCGGCTGGCCTTGCGCGGGAGGCTGCTGGCCCCATTGCGGCCCGGGCTGTCCCTGCGGCGGGGGCTCCTGCCCGTACTGCGGATAGGGCTGTCCCTGCTGCTGCCATTGGGGATCGGTCATGGCGGGATCTTAGTTGCCCCGGGCGAACCGCCACGACCCCACCGTCCGGGGCGGACCGGTCCCCTCAAGCCTCGGCTGCGTCGCGAAGGGCGGAGCGCAGGGCGAGCCGGTGCGTGCGACGGATCTCGGCCTCCCGCGAGCGGCGGACGTCGGCGTCCGAGCCGATCACGAGCGGCGGGACCGGGCGAGGGCTTCCCGTGTCGTCGACGGCGACCATCACCAGGTGGGCGGTGGCCACGGTGGTGGCGGGCACCGACTCGTCCCAGCGGTCGGCGGTGACCTTGACCGCCACCTCCATGGAGCTGCGCCCGGTCCAGGTGATCTGGGCGTCGACGTGCACGACGTCCCCGACCCGCACGGCCACCAGGAAGGCCGTCTCGTCCATGGAGGCGGTGACGGCGGGTCCCTCGCTGTGCCGTGCGGCGACGACGCCGGCGACGGAGTCGATGAGCTTGAGGATCACCCCGCCGTGCACGGTTCCCATGAGGTTGGTGTCCTGCGGGCCCATGATGCTCGACATGGTGACCCGGGAGGCCGAGGGCGGACGCGCGGTCCCCGCGGCATCCGGCCGGTCCAATGTGGTCATGCTCGTTCCTTCCCTCGCGAACGGACGCCGACCGTCGAACGAGGGCGGGACAGGGCACGAGGGGTTCGCGCTCCCGTTCGGCCCACCCGCGAGACCGGCGGTCACCGCGCACGCGGTCGCGCGCGGGGCGCGGGCAGGTATCGGGCTCACGGCGCAATGCGCGTTGACCGTTGCGGGGCAGCCCCGGACTTCCACCGGGTTCCCTCTCGGCGCCGGGACCGGGCGGTCGCCGGCGCACCAGCGCCATGATCAGGTTAGTCGCGCGGGGCCGTGGGAGCATGGTGCCGTCCATCACGGTGAGGAGGCAATCGTGCGCGTGGAACTCGTACAGGGCGATATCACCGCGGAGAAGACCGACGCGATCGTCAATGCGGCCAACTCCTCCCTGCTCGGCGGCGGAGGAGTCGACGGCGCCATCCACCGCGCCGGAGGCCCCGCGATCCTCGCCGAGTGCGAAAAACTGCGGCGGTCGCGGTACGGCAAGGGCCTGCCGACCGGCGAGGCCGTCGCCACGACGGCGGGCCGACTACCCGCCCGCTGGGTGATCCACACCGTCGGCCCCCACTACTGGCCCGACGAGGACCAGACCCACCTCCTGCGGTCCTGCTACGTGCGCGGCCTCGCCGTCGCCGACGAGCTGGGCGCGCGCACGATCGCCTTTCCGCTCATCTCGGCGGGGATCTTCGGCTGGCCGCCCGACGACGCGATCCGGGTGGCCCTCGACGCGATGGACACCACGCCCACCTCCGTCGAGAGTGCCCGGCTCGTCCTGTTCGACGAGGAGACCTTCGAACTCGCCGGGGACGTCCGCTCACGGATGTGACGGGAAGCAGCCGGCGAAGGGGTCGCTCCAAGCCCTGCGCGCATCCTCGCCCTCCGCGAGTTCCAGGTCGGTCAGCAGGCAGTCCTCTAGTCGCACCCGCAGCTCGTCGACGTCGAAACCCTCGCCGATGAAGGCCAGCGAGTTTCCCCGGTCGCCGTAGTAGGGGTCCCAGTCGAGCGCGGCGGCGACACGGCGGACGGCGCTGTGCGCTTCCCGGGATTCCACCGGGACCGCGTCGAGCCACGGTCCCAGAGAAGCCATGGCGATGCCGCCGCCGGCGGCTTCGAAGGCGACGACGGTGTCGGGCTGCGTGGCCAGCCAGAGGTGTCCGCGTGCACGGAGGGCCGAGTAAGCGATCTCATCCAGGCGCGCGTGCAGCCGCTCGGGGTGGAAGGGCCTGCGGGCGGCGAAGAGCATCGAGATGACCCCGCAGTCCTCGAAGGGTGCGTGCACGCCCAGGGTGAGCCCGGCGAGCGCGCGGGCCGGGCCCGGCGGGCGTCGCGGGTCGTGGCGGCCGGTGCGCAGGATCGCGGCGGCCAGGCCGTGGTCGTCGGAGGGTTCGGGGTGGGCGGCCCAGGGTGCGAGCCTGCGGGCCAGCACACCGAGGCGGGCGGTTTCGTAGGCGCCGCCGGCGGCTTCGCCGTGAAGGAGGACGGTGTCGGCGTACTCGATCTGGCGGACGACGACCTCGGCGACGCCGCGTGTGTCCTCGACGGGGGTGCGGCGGCGGCGGGCGATGTCGTCGACGCTGCTGAGGTCGCCTCGGAGGCTGAGAGCGTCGAGGACAGTGGTGCAGGAGTCGACCCGGATGACCTCGGCCGCCGGGGTGCCGTCGACGTGGAGGTGGGCGCAGGCTTCGGCGACGGATTGGGGTTCGACGGTCTCCGGGAGCTCGACGAGCAGTGGCCTGCCGGGGTGGTCACGGGCCAGGCGCATCAGGACCGGCACGAGGTCCTCGCGGATGGCGCAGGTGCCGCAGCCGTGGGTGAGGCGGGTCTCCCCTTCTTCGAGGATGCCGGAGGAGTCGCGGATCCGGCGGCGGACGACACCGTCGGCGAGTGCGGTGAGGTCGTGGCCGACGAGGAGCAGTTCGGGTTCGGCGTTCAGGAGGCGGTCGGCGACGGCGGTGGTGGCGTGGGCGTGGAAGCCGGCGAGGACGGTGACGGGGGTGCGTGTCACGGGGGTGGGGGTCGTCGGCCGGGGCGGGGCGGCGGGTCCGGTGGTGGTCATGCGAGCCTCCTGGGAATAAGCAGGTATTGATAATGATTATCATTATGCATAGCTTTTCAAGGAGGGTGACCATGGCTTCTGGTGACATTCGCGCGATCGTGAAGCTCCGCAGCACCGCGGGGACGGGCTACACCTACGTGACACGCAAGAATCGCCGCAACGACCCTGACCGGCTCGTCCTGCGCAAGTTCGACCCGCGCCTCGGCGGGCACGCCGAGTTCCGCGAGGAGCGTTAACGCGCGAACGGGGGCGCCGCTTCCCGGCGGCGCCCCCGCGAAAGGACGCGACACTTGCGGATCAACATCGCAACCTGTAGGTTGCCATAGATGGCAACTGAAAGGTTGCGAAGGAGGGTGGAGATGGTCTCGGATTCCATCGAACGCGTGGTCGTGCTGCGGCATCCCGTCGAGCGCGTATGGGCGGCACTGACCACGGCGGAGGGACTCTCGCGGTGGTTCGGCTCGGTCGCCGAGATCGACCTGCGCCCCGGCGGGCGGGCGTTCTTCCGCTGGGACGAACTGGACGAGGAGTCCGTCGCCACGATCGAGGTCGTCGCGCCACCGCACCGCTTCTCGTTCTGGTGGCGCGTCGAAGGCCTCCCGGAGGCGGACGCCCCGCGAACACTCGTGGAGTTCACGCTGGAGCCGGTGCCCGAAGGCACCAGGCTGCACCTCGTGGAGAGCGGATTCACGCGGGCCGCCGAGGACGTCGCCCGATCCGCCCACGCGGCGAACAGTCAGGGCTGGAACGAGGAGCTGGCCGACCTGGAGAGCTACCTCGATGCGGCCGTCTGACGCGGAGGAACGGGCCGTCGCGGTGTTCACGGCCCTCACCGACCCGACACGGCGGGCTCTGCTGGACGAACTCGCCCGCGCGGGTCCCGCGACCGTCACCGAACTGGCACAGCGGCTGCCGATAAGCCGCCAAGCGGTCGCCAAGCACCTGGGCCAGCTCACCGAGGCGGGACTGATCCGCCCGGGCGAACCGGTCGGCCGCCGCCACCCCTACCGGCTCGACCCGACCGCCGTCCGCGCGGCCCAGGCATGGCTCGCACGACTCGCCAACCGCTGGGACGACCGCCTTTCGGCACTGGAACACGCACTCGAAACCACCTACGAAGGAGACACGGCACCATGAGCAAGTCCGCGTTCACCGCCGGCCTGAACATCGCCATGAAGATCCCCAAGGCCCAGTACGAGGCCACCGTCGCCTTCTACCGCGACACCTTGGGATTCGACGTCGCGGAGGAGGACGTCTCCTACGCGCCGACCGTTTCGAGGACCCACTCGGTGCGGTTCGGGCCGAACACGCTCTGGCTGGACTGCGTCGACAACTACAGCAACCCGGACCTGTGGCTTCAGCTTCACACCGACGACCTGGACGTCGCGACGCGTGAGCTGGCCGCCGTCGGCATCCATCCGTGTGATGAGGTGGAACCCTTCGAGAACTACGACTCCCGGACCCACTGGATCAAGAACCCCGCGGGAGTCGTGCACCTGCTCGCGGAGTCGAGCTGACACGTCTCCCTCAATCTCTCAGCCCGGCCGGCGTCACCAGCCCGCGCACCTCGATCCCACGGGCTTCGAGGTCGGCGCGGACCTCCGGACGCAGACTGTCGACCAGGTAGGAGACGCCGGCGAGCGTCGCACCGGTCTGCGCCACCAGGTCGGCGACTCCGCGCACGGTCGAGCCCGACTCCGACCAGTCGTCGACCAGCAGCACCCGCGCGCCGTCGGCGAGTGCTGCGCGGTGGGCGTGCAGTTCGTCGGCCCCGGCTTGGACGGTGACGCGCTCGTGAGGGCCTTGGAAGAAGAACCTTCGGTCCCGGCAGACCGGCGCGAAGGGGACCTCCAATTCGCGGGCGGCGAGGGGGCCGAAGAGCATGCCGCCGGGGTCGGGGCCGAGGACGAGGTCGACGGCGCCGAGGAAGGGTCGCGACAGGCCGCGGACGACGTCGACGGTCGCGCGGGGATCGGCGAGCAGCGGCCACAGGTCGGTCTCGCCGCCGCGCCAGGTGAGGAGTCTGCTGAGGGCGACGGCGGCGGCGTTGCCCGGTTCGCCGTAGGGGTCGTCGACGCCGTCCAGCCGCAGCTCCAGGACGAGTTCGTCGTCAATGGCGTGGCCGTCGTGGTCGTTGCGCGGGATCGTCGGCTTGATCTTGCGGGCGGCCGACACCGCTCCGGTGCGGACGCCGACGAGGTGAAGGCCGTTGCGCTGGTAGAAGCGCAAGGCGCTGGAGTTGTTGTTGGTGGTGACCAGCCACAGGCGGCGCAGGCCGAGCGCGAGGGCATGGTCGCGGGCGGCGGTGATCATGCCGGTACCGGCTCCCCCGGCGCGGCTGTTCACGCTGAGCACTTCGAGGGCGTCGCCGTCGACCCGGTAGACCAGGGCCCCGACGATCTCGTCGCCGATCAGGGCCACCAGCGCCGGCTGCCCGGTGAGGTCGACGCCGTTGCCGCCGAGCACGACGAAGGGGCGGCCCCAGGAGGCGGTGAGGATGGCGTCGACGGCCGGACGGTCCGCCTCGGTCGCCACGCGAATGATCGTCTCTGCCATCCACGGACCATAGCGGTGCCGCGCGGACGCATCTGCGACGATCTCTTGATGAGCGAGCGGTGGACGACGGTCGAGGAGATCGACGCGGCCCTGAACCGGTTCGAATCGGCGATCCCGGGCTGGGAGCGGCCGGCGGCGTACGGGATCGGCTGGTACGCCGAGGGCTCCTTCGACTTCGCGAGGGTCGCCGCCGGGATGTCGCATCTGCCCGGCGTGGTGCTGGCGACGGTGTGCGGGCATGTGGCCGGGTCGGGTTCGTACCCGCTGGACGGCGCCGCGCTCGACCGGGCGATCGCGCTGCTGGCGCCCGCCGAGGCGTGCACGGCGCTCGACCACCCGAACCTGGCGACCTGGCGTTCGCTGCGCGGCGGGCTCGGCGAGGGCGACACGGTGACCGCGGTGTTCGCCGGCTCCTTCGAACCCGAGACGACCGACCCGCTCGTCACCGCGCTGGTCGCCGAGGCGATGGCCGGCCGCGCCGAGAACCCCGACGGCACGACGACGCTCTGGCGTCCGGCGGGTGCGGCCGAGCTGCGCCTGGTCGAGGAGTCCGGCTGGCGCCGGTGGCCGCCGCGACTGCCGGAGCAGCCGATCTTCTACCCCGTCCTCAACGAGGCGTACGCGGTCCGGATCGCGCGGGAGTGGAACGTGCCCGAGGGCGGTTCGGGTTTCGTGACCCGCTTCCATGTCGACACCGCCTACCTGCGGCGCTTTCCCACTCGCAGGGCGGGCGGCGAGGGCGTCGACGAGCTGTGGGTTCCGGCCGAGCGGCTCGACGAGTTCAACGACCACATCGCCGGCCGCATCGAGGTCGTCGCGAAGTTCTGACCGCGGGCCAACGGCCGCGCGCCCCGACCGCTACGGTCCCGTTATGGACGCCGCGGTACGCCGATCCCCTCTGCCCGCCCCGCTCACGCCCCTGCTGGTCGCGGTGGCCGCCGCCGTGCTGGCCGCCGGGCAGGTCGCGCTCGCCGAACTGTGCGGACTGTCCGAACTGGGCGGAGAGTTCCAGGCCGGCGCCGAACGCACCGAGAGCGTCAACGTCACGCTCCTCACCTGGTTCTGCGCTTTATCGGCTCCGACCGCGACGCTGCTGGCCTACCGCTCGCAGTGGCTCGTGCGGGTCGTCAGCGCCCTGTTCGCGGCGGCGGCGACGACGGCCGCGCTGCCGGTCGCGCAGTCCTACGCCGGCGACGTGCTGGCCTCCGAGATCCCCGGCGCGGTCGGCACCGGCGCCGTGCTCGGGGCGTTCGCCGCGCTCCTGACGGTCGCGCTCACCGCACTCGGCCTCGGCGTCGCCCTGCACGCCGGCCTGCTGTGGGTGCTGGCGTTCCTCGCCAGTCTCGCCTCGGTCCTCGGGTTCACCTGGGGCACGCCGACCTTCTTCGCCGGCTACGTCCTCGACGGGCTCGCCGACGACCTGGGAATCGGTCTTCCCTTGTCGGGAAGGACCTTCGGGTACTTCCCGAGCCGCTCCCAGGTGACGATTGTGGCCCTGCTGGTCTTCGCCGCCGTCGTCGCGGCCTTGGCCGTCCTCAGAACGGGCAGCTGGTGGCACGGGTTCCTCGTCGGGGCCGCCGGCCCGGTACTGGCGCTCGCGCCCTACCTGGTCGACACCTCGCAGCTGGTCATGTGGAACGCCGACATCCTGCCGCTGCTGTCCGCGCTGACCGGGCTCGGCGTCCTCATCACGGGGATCGCGTCCTGGACGACCGCCCGCCGGTTCCGGCGGGCCGAGCGCACCGAAGAGGCCGAGGAAGCCGAAGCGGCCGAGCAATAGGCCCGCGGTGCGTGGTGCCCGGTCGCATCTGGTCGTAGGGTGATCTCCCATGACGCCCCCACGCCGCCCCAACGTCGTCTGGATCGTCTCCGACGACCACGGCTACGCCGATCGCTCCCGCCTCGGGATCCATCCCGCCGTGCGGACACCGGCCCTCGACCGGCTCGCCGAGGAGGGCGTCTCCTGCACCGAGGCCTACGTCTCGGCGCCGATCTGCTCGCCGTCGCGCGCGGGCATCGTCTCAGGTACCCACCAGCGGCGCTGGGGCGTCCGATGGTTCGACGACGCGGCCTTCCCTCCCGACCACATCCCCACCGTCGCCGAGGTGTTCAAGGACTCCGGCTACGCCACCGGTTACTTCGGGAAGGTCCACTACGGACCCGAGGGCCCCGGCGACCGGGCCTGCCCTGACAACCACGGCTTCGACGAGGCCTACTACGGGCTGGCCGGGATGCAGCAGGGCCGCCTCAACTACCTGCGCCACTCCCGGGCCGCCGTCGACGAGTACGGTCCCGAGGCCTCGTGGCGGATGGGCGTCCAGCCGATGTTCGACGGTGGCGAGGAGAGCGAACTCGAGGGCTTCCTCACCACCGAACTCGGCGACCGCGCCCGCGACTTCGCCACCCGGCACGCCGCCGAGCCGTTCTTCCTGCAACTCGCCTTCAACGCCGTGCACAACTTCTGCTGGCAGCTCCCCGACGACGAGCTCGCCAAGCGGGGGTTGCCCGAGCGCGCCGACTGGGACGAGAACGTCTCCGACTACGTCGACTGGTACGACGGCGCCATCTCCCCAAAGCTCGAACACGGCCGCGAGTACTACCTCGCCCAGCTCGAACTCATGGACGCCGAGGTCGGCCGCCTCCTCGACACCCTCGACCGGCTCGGCCTGAGCGAGGACACCCTCGTCGTCTACACCACCGACAACGGCGGATCGACCTGCAACTATGGAGACAACACGCCCCTCGCCGGAACCAAGTACACGCTCTGGGAGGGCGGGGTGCGGGTCCCGCTCATCGCGCGCTGGCCCGCCGGAGGGCTTCCCGCCGGACAGGACCGCGACGGCCTCGTCAGCACCCTCGACCTGATGCCGACCGCGCTGGCCGCCGCCGGTGTCGACCCGGCCCGCTGGGATCACTGCGACGGGGTCGACCAGCTCGCGCACTGGCGCGGCGAAGAGGAGAGCGGCCACCGCGCGCTGTACTGGGACAGCGGGTTCCAGTGGGCGGTACGCGACGCGCGCTTCAAGCTCCGCTACGCCGACGGCGACTCCCCCACCGCCAAGGGCATTCTCCAGGTCGAGCACACCTCGGTCGGCGACGGCCTCGCGCTCTACGACCTCGCCGCCGACCCCGGCGAGACCCGCGACCTCGCCGCCGAGCGTCCCGAGGTAGTGACACGGTTGCGCGCCGACTGGTCGCGCTGGCACGAAACGGTCGGCGCGGGCGCTTGAGTCCGCGACTCGACTGGGGCCGCGACGCCAAGGGCCGCTCGGCGTGGACGCGCGGGAAGGCGCTCGCCGCGACAGCGGTGCTGACCACGCTGCTGCTGGTCTTCCACTCCCTCGTGCCCAACGTCGGCCCGCGGCTGGGAAGCCTCCTGGAGACCTTCCTGCCCTGGCTCGGCGTGGCCGTTCTCGCGCTTCTCGTGGCCGCCGTGCTGCGCCGCTCCGGGGCGGCGCTGATCGCACTGGTCGCCCCCGTCACCGCGTGGCTCGTCCTCTTCGGCGTGATGGCCCTCCCGGACGGTGACCCGGACGGCGAGCTCATCGCCGTCCAGCACAACGTGAGCGACGAGAATCGCGATCCCGGCGCGACCGCGCGGACACTGATGGCGGCCGAGCCGGACTTCATAGGCGTCCAGGAGCTGACCCCGCAGGCTCTCCCGGTCTACGCGGAGGTCTTCGCCGCCGCTTACCCGCACCACGCGCTGTGGGGGTCGGTGGCGCTCTGGTCGCGCCATCCCCTCACCGACGCGCGGCCCGTCGGCATCAGGCCGGCCTCCTTCCCGCCCGAGTGGAACCGGGGCCTGCGTGCCACGGCGACGACGCCGCACGGGGAGATCGCGGTCTACGTGGCGCACCTGCCGTCGCTGCGGCTGCGCCCGAGCGGATTCGGCTCGGCCCATCGCGACGAGAGCGCCGCCCTGCTCGGTGCGGCGATCGCGGCCGAACCGGTGGAGCGGGTCATCCTGCTCGGCGACCTCAACGGCACCCTCGACGATCGCGGTCTCGGCACGCTGGTGGACCTCACCGGGCGGGTCGATTCCGGTTTCGCGTTCAGCTGGCCGGCCTCCTCTCCCGTCGCACGCGTGGATCAGGTGCTCGTGCGGTCCGGGACGGTGGCGAACCTGCGAACGCTGCCCGCGACCGGAAGCGACCACCTGCCGATCGTGGCCGGGATCGGGTTCTAGCCGCCGGGCCGCACCAGTCCGGTCTCGTAGGACAAGACCACCGCCTGCGCCCGGTCGCGCAGTCCCAGCTTGGCGAAGATGCGGGCCACGTGCGTCTTCACCGTCGCCTCGCTCAGGGTCAGTTCGGCGGCGATCTCGGTGTTCGACAGTCCGCGTCCCATGAGGGCGAGGACTTCGAGCTCTCTGGGGGTGAGGATGGACAGGTCACCGTGCACCGACGGCGGGTGTGGCGCGAAGCGTTCGACGAGCCTGCGCGTGATCGAGGGCGCGAGCAGCGCGTCGCCGGTGCTCACGAGGCGGACGGCGGCGGCGAGGTGTTCGGCGGTGACGTCCTTGAGGAGGAAGCCGCTGGCGCCGGACGCGAGCGCGGCGTAGACGTAGCGGTCGAGGTCGAAGGTGGTCAGCATGATCACGCGGCATGCGGTCGAGCGGGCCAGGATCCGGCGGGCGGCCTCGAGCCCGTCCATGTTGGGCATGCGGATGTCCATCAGAACGACGTCGGGGCGCAGGCGCATCTCGGCGGTGACGGCCTCGGCGCCGTCGCCGGCCTCACCGACGACGTCGACGCCGCGCGCGGTGAGGATGAGCCGGAAGCCGGTGCGGACGAGTTCCTGGTCGTCGGCGATGAGGACGCGTGGCGGGGTGTCGGTCACGGACGGCTCAGGGGGATGCGGGCCCGGACGCGGTATCCGCCGCCGAGCCGTCGTCTGGCGTCGAGGTCGCCGCCGTACACGGCGACGCGTTCGCGCAGTCCGAGCAGGCCCCGGCCGGTGCCTTCGGGGCGGGTGTCGGGGCGGTCTCCGGACAGGACGCTCGGACCGGAGTTGAGGATCTCCACGCGCAGGGAGGTTTCGGCGTAGCGGACGGTGACCTGCGCGGTGGTGCCGTCGCCGTGTTTGAGGGCGTTGGTCAGCGCCTCCTGGACGATGCGGTACGCGGTGAGGTCGACGCCGGCCGGGATGGGGCGGGCCTCGCCGGAGATGCGGACCTCGACGGGCAGGCCGGCGAAGGCGACGCGGTCGATCAGCGGGCTCAGGCGACTCAGACCGGGCTGCGGCGCGAGGTCCTCGTCCTCGCCGCTCTGCGAGGGTGCGAGGACCCCGAGTAGGTGGCGGAGTTCGGTGAGGGCGTCGCGTCCGGCGCCTTCGACGGCCGCCATCGCCGTGGCCGCCTCGTCGGGCATGCTCGCCAGGACCTCCCGGGCGGCGGAGGTCTGCACGACCATGAGGCTCACGTTGTGACTGACGACGTCGTGCAGTTCGCGGGCGATGCGGGCTCGCTCGGCGTCGACGGCGGTCCGCGCGGCGCCTTCCCGCTCGCGTTCGAACAGCCAGCGCTGGTGGGCGAGGGTCTCGTGGTGGCGGCGGCGCTCACGGGCGAGCGCGACGGCGAGCCAGGCGGCCACCGCGCAGGCGGCCGTCGAGGCGGCCGCGAGCCATATCGTCCAAGATCCCGCCACCCGACCACTTTCCCAGGCGGCGGGTCGCCACGGCATCCTCCCCGGGTACCAGTGCCGTACATCCCCGGGATGACCCGTGTCCGGGGTTACCTCTCCGGACCGATGCCCGTTGTCCCGGCGCCCGCCTAACTTTGGGGCCATGACCAGTGAGGACAGCACGAGCGAGGTCGTCGTGAGACTCGACGGCGTCCGCAAGGAGTACGGCGACACCGTGGCGCTGGACGGTGTGACGCTGGAGATCACCGCCGGTGAGGCGGTGGCGGTGATGGGCCCCTCGGGCTGCGGGAAGTCGACGCTGCTGAACATGGTCGCCGGTCTCGACCGGCCGACGGCGGGGTCGATCACCGTCAACGGGGAGAACCTCGGCGAGCTGAACGAGACCGGGCTGGCGCTGTTCCGGCGGCATCGGATCGGGATGATCTTCCAGTTCTTCAACCTCCTCGACGACCTGCCGGCCCTCGACAACGTCGCGCTCGCCGCGCAGCTCACCGGGGTCCGTGCCGGGCAGGCCCGCCGGCGGGCGCTGGAGCTGCTGGAGGAACTGGGTATCGCCGACCGGCGCAACGTCTATCCGGCGGCGCTGTCGGGCGGGGAGAGGCAGCGGGTCGCCGTGGCCCGCGCGCTGATGAACCGGCCCGCGCTGCTCTTGGCCGACGAGCCGACGGGCGCGCTCGACAGCGCCTCCGGCGAGCAGGTCATGGATCTGCTGCTCGATCTCCACCAGATCGGGCAGACGCTGCTGATCGTGACCCACGATCCCCATCTGGCGACGCGCTGCGCGAGTCGCGTAGTCGAGTTCGCCGACGGCAGGGTCGCCGGTGAGCGGAGCCTGGAGCGGTCGGCATGAGGGCGGTGTGGCGGGCGGCGCGCGCGGCGATCCGCAGGAGGCGGCTCCAGACGGGCGTGATCGGGGTCGTGCTGATGTTCACGACCGCGACGATCGTGATGGCGCTGGCCCTGCTGGAGGCGTCCTCGGCGCCGTTCGACCGGGCTTTCGAGCAGCAGCGCGGAGCTCACGCGGTGGTGGCCTTCGACAACGGCCTGGTCTCCGATGAGCAACTCGCCGCGACGAGCGGGCTGCCGGGCGTCGAGGCCGCCGGGCCTTTCGGGCAGGTCGTGGTCGAGACTCCCGCGGGCAACGAGCTGGCGGTCCCGGGCTTCACGGGCGGCCGCGCGACGCTCGTGGGCCGCGCTTCGCCGGAGGGTTCCATCGACGAACCCGATCTCTGGAAGGGACGCTGGGCGACGGCTCCCGGTGAGGTCGTCCTGAACGTCCTGCCGCCCTACGAAGGCGGTGGGATGCCGGAGCGCGAGCCCTCGCCGATCGTGATCCCCGGTGGCCCGACGCTCACCATCGTCGGTTACGCCAGCAGCCTCAGCGCGACCGCCGACGGGTGGGTGTCGCCCGAGCAGATGGCGGCGCTGGGGCCCACGGCGACGCAGATGCTGTATCGCTTCGACGACTCCGCGACGGCCGCCGAGGTCGACGCCGGGGTCGCCGCGGTGACCGCCGGCCTTCCCGACGGTTCGACGCTGGCCGTCCAGTCCTATCTGTCGGTGAAGGAGGCCGTGGTCTCGGGGACCGGCCAGTTCATGCCCTTCCTGGTGACCTTCGGGCTGCTCGGCCTGGTGGTGGCGATCCTCATCGTGGCCAACGTGATCAGCGGCGCGGTCGTCTCGGGATTTCGGCACATCGGCGTTCTCAAGGCGATCGGCTTCACTCCCCGCCAGGTGGTGGGGGTCTACCTGCTGATGGTGTCCCTGCCGGCGGTCGTGGGCGCCGTGCTCGGCACGGTCATCGGGCACCTCGGGTCGCGGCCTCTGCTGGTGACGGCGTTTCGGGGCGTCGGACTCGGCGTCGTCGAGATCAATCCGTGGGTGGACGGCGCTGCCGTGCTCGGCATGCCGCTCCTGGTGATGCTCGCCGCGCTGGTGCCGGCGCTGCGGGCGCACCGTCTCCCCGCGGCTCAGGCGATCAGCGCGGGCAGCACACCCCGCGCCGGTCGCGGCCGGAGCGCCCAGCGGTGGCTGTCGGGCACTCGGCTGCCGCGTTCGGTGAGCCTCGGACTCGGCCTGCCACTGGTCCGCCCGGGACGCACGCTCCTGACGATGGCCGCGGTGGTCCTCGGGGTGATGACGGTGACCTTCGCGACGGGCCTGGTCACCAGCGTCGCCGCGTACGCGGAGATCAGCGAGCGGACCGGGTCGGTGCAGGTCTACGCGCATCCGGCGAATCCGGAGGCGGCCGAGGCGATGGACTCCGAGGAGGTGCGGTCGACACTGGCGGCGCTGCCGGGCGCCGACAACGTCCTCACCGAGTCGTACGTGCCGCTGTCGGTGGTCGGCTACACCCAAGGGCTCGACATCGAGTTCATCCGCGGTGACACGACCGGCATGGGGTATGACGAACAGCTGGTCGGCGGACGGTGGATCGAGGCGCCCGGGGAGGTCGTGCTCTCCTCGAAGGCGCTCGACCAGCTCGGCCGGAAGGTCGGCGACCGCATCACCCTCGAACTGGCCGGAGGCCGCACGGAGGTGACCGTCGTCGGCAGGATCATGGGCGGCGAACTCGAAACCGGGTACGCCGACTGGGCGCTGCTGGCGCAGATCACGCCCGGTCACGAGCCGAAGGCCGACTGGATCACCTACCAGGTCCGGCTCGAACCCGGCACCGACGTCGGCGGCTATGTCGCCGCCGCGGCCGCCGCCGAGCCCGGCATCCGTCCACAGGCGAACAGCGGTGTCGGGCAGTACACCGTGACCGTCATCAGTCTTTCGACGACGCTCACGCTCGTGCTCGGGACCGTCGCCGCGCTCGGGGTGTTCAACACGGTCGTGCTCACCACACGGGAGCGCCGCCGCGACCTGGGCATGCTCAAGTCGATCGGGATGACACCCCGGCAGGTCGTGGTCATGATGGTGACCTCGATGGGGGCGCTGGGAGTCGTGGGCGGCATCGCGGGGCTGCTGCTGGGGGTCCTGCTGCACCGGCAGGTCGTGCCGATCATGGGCGAGGCGAGCCAGATCGAGCTTCCGGTCGCGCTGCTGCACATCTGGGAACCGCCGACCTTGGCGCTTCTGGCGGTGGCGGGCGTCGCCATCGCGGTACTCGGGGCCTACCTCCCGGCGCGTTCGGCGTCGCGGCTGACGATCGCGGAGGTTCTGCACAACGAGTAGGACGGCGGGGCAAAGCCGGGGCCCGTGGCCCCGGCTTTGCCCGCGTTCACGGGATCAGGAGTACCTTGCCGCGAATCCCGCCGGCCTCGGCGGCGCGGTGGACCTCGGCGATCTCGGCCATGGGGCGGACCTCGGAGATCTCGACGACGAGGTCACCGGCGTCGACGAGCCCGGCCAGACCCGCCAGCTGCACGATGTCGTTGCGGGCGACGAAGTGCGTCGAGGTGACGGCGTCGGGGACCTCGACAGGTGTGGCCACCGAGACGACGCGGCCTCCGGGCCGCACGAGGGAACCGAGGGCGCCGGCGGTCTCGGGCGGGATGCCGGCGAAGTTCAGCAGGACGTCCACGGGTCCGCCGACGGCGGCGGCGAGGTCGCCGGCGGTGTAATCGACGACCCGGTCGGCACCGAGACGCGCGACCGCCTCGGCACTGCGCGGGCCTGCGGTGGCGACGACGAAGGCACCGGCGCGCTTGGCGAGCTGGACGCCGAAGGAGCCCACTCCCCCGCCCGCGCCGTTGACCAGGACGCGCTCGCCTTGCGCGACGCGGGCGTGGTCGACGACAGCCTGCCAGGCGGTGAGACCCGCGACCGGGATGGCGGCGGCGTGCGTCAGCGGAATACCGCCCGGCGCGACCGTGAGATCACCGGCCCGCACCACGGCGTACTCGGCGGCGGTGGCACCGGTGTCGGCGCGGCCCATGACCCGGTCCCCGATCGTGAAAGACGCACCGGGGCCCGCTTCGACGACGGTTCCGGAGACGTCGACGCCAAGGGTCGCGGGAAAGCGCGCGGGGAACATCTCGTGGAGCATTCCGGCGCGCAACCACACGTCGGACGGGTTGTGCGCGACGGCGGCGACCTGGAGGAGCACCTCGCCGGGCCCGGGGCGAGGCGTCGGCGCGTCCTCGTAACGGATCACGTCGGCGGAGCCGTAGGCGTGGATGCGGGCGGCCTTCATCGGATCTCCCGCGCGGTGAACTGTCCGACGCGGGCGGCCACCCAGTCGGTGAAGAAGCCGGCGGGCCGCCCGGTCACGTCGGCGACCGTCGACGTCAGGCGGTGAGGGCCCGCGACCATGGCGAGCTGCGCGTCGAGGACGGCTTCGACGGCTTCGGCGGGCCAGCCCATCGTCAGCATCCCGGCGGCCGCGTGGGCTCGGCCGGTCTCCTCGAAGCGGACGTCGAGGTCGCCGACGGCGAGTTCGGCGCCGGGCACCGCGGCTAGGGGGTCGCGAACCAGCGCGCGGACGAGGGCACCGGCGGCGGACAGGCGCCGCGCCAATTCGCCGCCGACAGTGCCGGTCGCTCCGGTGACCAGCACCGGGGATGATCTCTCGACTGTCATGCACCGACCGTATGACCGCCTCGACAGACGGCCAATGCGTAAACCGCTCGCCTTCATACGCGTTCGTCTTCGAGGTGCTCGCCGGACGATACGCTCGGCGGATGGATCCGCTCAGCGACGTCATCACCGTGATGCGCGCCGGGGAACCCCGCTCGGCCCGGGTGCGGTGGCATGCCCCATGGGGCCAGCGCTTCATGACCGTACCGGGCTCCGCGGGCTTCCAGGTCGTGTTGCAGGGCTCCTGCTGGCTCGTCCCCCGTGAGGGCGAGCCCGTGCCGCTGAACACCGGCGACGTCCTGTTCCTCCCGCACGGATCAGGACACGGCCTCGCCGACAGCCCCGGTTCGGTCCTGGCCGAACCGGCCTGCGATCCCCGGGACGGCGCCCGCTTCGAGGAGCGGCACGCCGCGCCGGCGGTCGGCCTCGACCGAGGCGATGATCCCGCGGCCACGGTCACCCTGTGCGGGGCCTATCAACTCGACCGAGGCCGCACTCACCCGCTGCTGGACAGCCTCCCCGAGATCGTGCACCTGCCCGCGAGGGTCGGCCACCGCCCGGAACTGCGGGCCGCCGTCGACCTCCTCGGCGCCGAGATCGGACGGGAGCGTCCGGGCGCTGACGCCCTCATCCCCGCCCTGCTCGACACGCTGCTGCTCTACATCCTGCGGGCCTGGTTCGACGAGCGCGCCGAGTCCGGGGCGGGCTGGCCCGCCGCGCTCGCCGACCCGGCGGTCACCTCGGCGCTGAGCGCCGTCCACCGCGAACCGGCCCGGCCGTGGACGGTCGAGACGCTGGGGGCGGTCGCGGGTCTGTCGCGGGCTGCGTTCGCCCGCCGCTTCACCGCCTTGACCGGTCAGCCGCCGCTGTCCTACCTGACGTGGTGGAGGATGACGACGGCCGCTCGGCTGCTGCGGGAGAGCGACGCGCCCCTGAGCGCGGTGGCCGCGAGAGTCGGCTACCGCTCGGAGTTCGCCTTCGCGACGGCGTTCAAGCGGGAGTTCGGCGTCGCGCCGGGACGGCACCGTCGGCTCACCGACGCGCGGGCCGCCGGCCGCTAGGCTCGTGGCGCGGGTCACGAGAGGAGCGCGATGTCCCACCAACGACACGGCGACGGCCACTCCCACGAACCGGTGGAGGCCAAGGAAGAGATCGACTGGCTCGGTGAGGCCGAGCGCCTCGTCCAGGCCGCCGAGGACGACGCCGCCTGGTACGCCGAGGTCGCCGCGCTGCTGGTCCGGCCGGATGACCGGCTCGCCGTCGACTTCGCCTGTGGCGGTGCGGGCATGGCCGCCGCGTTCGCCGCGCGGTCGCCGGAGCTGACGGTCGTCGGTGTCGACCGGGACGCCGCGATGTACGCGCCGGTCACCGAACGCCTTCCCGGTGTGCGGTTCGCGACCGGATCCTTCGAGGACGATCCGGCCGTACTGCGCGAGGCCGTCGGCGGGGAGGCCGACCTGATCTGGGCGCGCAACGCCGTCCACCACGCCTCCGACGGCCAGGCGGCCGTCGGCACACTGGCCGCGCTGCTGGCACCGGGGGGACGGCTCGTGCTGTCCGAAGGGGGCCTGAAGCCGCGCTTCCTGCCATACGACCTCGGTGTCGGCGAGCCCGGACTCGAAGACGGACTGCACGCCGCGACGCACCGGCGCTACCGGCGCGTCGCGCACCACGTGCGCATGAGGTACGACTGGCCGGTCGCGCTGCGCGAGGCGGGACTGGTCGAGGTCACCAGCCGGACGGTGCTCACCGACCTGCCGGCACCGCTCGCCGACGCCGAGCGCGAACGGGTCCTGCGCACACTCACCCGCATGGTGGGCCACAGCTACGACGATCTCGACGCCGTCGACCAGGCCGCCTGGGACCGTCTTCTCGATCCCGCCGACGAGGCCTGGCTCGGCCGGCGGGAGGACCTGTTCCGCCTCGACGCCCGGACCCTCCACATCGGACGACGACCGTCCAGGTGAACGCGGCCGGACTCCTCGCCGCGGTCCGCCCGGGCCACACGCTCCACCCGCACCAGGTCAGCGCCCTCGACGGCCTCGCCGCCAAGCTGCGCGGCGAGTCCCGGCGCGCGTGGCTGGTGCTGCCCCCGGGGGCGGGCAAGACCCTCGTCGGAATCGAGGCCGCCCGGCGGCTCGGGCGCCCGATCGTGGCCTTCGGTCCCAACACCGCCATCCAGGGCCAGTGGCTGGCCGAGTGGAGCCGGCTCGGTCCCACCCCGCCCCCGGCCTCGGCCGACCGAGGGCTGAAATCGGTGTTCACCGCCCTGACCTACCAGTCGCTGGCCACCTTCGACCCGGAAGCCGAGGTCGACCCGGACGGCGCGCAGCGGCCCTCGCACATCGATCGCCTGCGCGCCCAGGGCCGCGAGCTGGTCGCCGCGCTGGCCGCGCGCCCGGTGACGCTGATCCTCGACGAGTGCCATCACCTGCTCGACGTGTGGGGCGAACTGCTCGCCGAGGTGCTCGACGAGCTCCCGGACGCCGCGGTCATCGGGCTGACCGCGACACCTCCGACGGCGCTGACACCGGCCGAGTCGGCGCTGGTGGCCAAGCTGTTCGGGGAGGTGGTGTCCGGCCCGTCGATTCCCGCGGTGGTCCGCGAGGGACGGCTGGCGCCTTACGCGGAGCTGGCCTGGTTCACCACGCCGACCGATCGCGAGCGGGCGTGGCTGTCGGCCCAGTCCGAGCGTTTCGGCGAGCTCACCGCCGACCTCGTCGACCCCGCCTTCGCCACGGTCGGCTTCCTTCCCTGGCTCGACTCCTATGTGGTGCGGCGCTCGCACCGGGCGGCCGAGGGGTCGGCGATCCCCTGGCACCGCTTCGCGCGCGAGCGGCCGGAGATCGCCGACGCCGCGCTTCGCTTCCATCACGCGGGCCTGCTCGCCCTGCCCGAGGGCGCCCGGCCGCACGAGGCGCACCGCCGGGAGCCCGACGCCGACGACTGGATGCGGTTGCTGCACCCCTACGCGCGGCATTTCCTCGGCCGCAGCGCTGACCTGCGCGACAAGCACGCCCTCGACGCGGTCAAACGGGCACTGCCGGGGCTCGGCTACCAGATGACGGCGCAGGGCATCCGGAGCGGACGCTCGCCCGTCGACCGGGTCATCGCTCGCAGCGCGGCCAAGACGGGGGCGGTGCGCGACATCCTCACCGCCGAATGGGACGTCCTCGGCGACCGTCTGCGCGCGGTCGTGGTCTGCGATCACGAGCAGGCTCGGGCGACGCTGCCGTCGCGCCTGATCGGCGTGCTCGACGAGGACGCCGGCTCGGCGCGGCTGGCGCTGCGGGTCCTCGCCGGACTGCCGTGGGCGAAGCCCATGCTGGTCACCGGGCGGTCGGTGGCCGCGCCGAGGGAGGTCGCGGCGGCGTTCTCGGAGTTCGCCGCTCGGGTCGCCCCGGACCTGCGGCTCGATCCGCTCGGGGACGGCGAGATCACCGCCGTGACCGGAAGCTGGTCCTCCCGGCGGTGGATGCCCCTGGTGACGCGGTTCTTCGAGGAGGGCGGTGCCCGGGTGCTGGTCGGCACGCGCGCGATGCTCGGCGAAGGCTGGGACGCCAAGGGGGTCAACACGCTGGTGGACCTGACCGAGGCCACGACCGGGACCGCGGTGGTCCAGCTGCGGGGCCGTGCTCTGCGCCTCGATCCGCGGTGGCCGGAGAAGGTCGCGCACACGTGGTCGGTGGTGTGCGTCGCCGAGGACCACCCGAAGGGCGCCGCCGACTACGAACGCTTCGTCCGCAAGCACGACGGGTACTTCGGCGTCACCGAGAACGGCGACGTCATGGCGGGAGTGTCCCATGTGGATGCCCGCCTCTCGCCGTACGCGCCTCCTCCCCCGGCCGCGTTCGACGCGTTCAACGCCGAGATGGCCGCCCGCGCCGCCGACCGGGACCGCACGCGCGCGCTGTGGCGGGTCGGCGAGCCATTCGACGACCGGGTGGCGCACGCGGTGCGCATCGTCGGCGGCACCCGCCCGAGTCTGAGCGCGGCCTTTCCACCGCGCTCGGTGCTCACCCCCAGCGGGATGTCGAAAGCCGCCAAGAGCCGCGGGATCCTCGTCCCCGCGCTCGCCCTGGCCGCCATCGCGATGTTCGCGTTCGGCCTGATTCCGGCGGGCGCCGTGTTCGCCGGCATGGCGCTCATGGCGCTCGGGATCGATGCCGGACGCGCGGGCCGTGCCGGGCGTGCCCTCCACGACGCGGCCGTCTCCGGCGGGGATGTCGCCGCGATGGCCTACGCCACGGCCGAGGCGCTGCACCGGGCGAAACTCATCGCACGCGGAGCCGAGGCCGTCGACCTGGCTCCCGACGAGGGCGGTGCCTGGCGCGCGGTTCTCCGCGAGGTGTCCACCGAGGACTCCGCCCTGTTCGCCACTGCCCTCGACGAGGTCCTGTCGCCGCTCAGCGACCCCCGCTACCTCGTCGCGCGCTATGTCGTCGACGATCCCGGCCCCGGCCCCTTCGCACGGATGAGGCGAGGATGGCCCCGTCCGCACCGCTGGCGGGCCGAGCACGCCGTCGTCCATCACGCGGTGCCCTCGGCACTCGCCGACCACCGCAGGCGAGCCGATCTCTTCGCGCGATCGTGGAGCAGGTGGGTGGCCGAGACCCCTGCCGTCTACACCCGGGCCCCAGAGGGCGCGCTCCTGCTGGCCGCGCGCCGGGGCGCCTCCCCCATGGACGCCACCACCGCGCTCCGGCTCTCCTGGGGGTAGCGGGGGTGTAGCCCTCCCCATTGCCCCGCCGCGAATCCACTGGCTAGCCTCAGGCATCATGCTTCCACTACTCAACTAGTGAAAGGGTGGTGACGCATGATCGAGTTCCGGATCGACCGGCGCTCGGGAGTCAGCACCTACCTCCAGCTCGTCCACCAGGTGCGGCACGCACTCCGGCTGGGCATGCTGGCGCCGGGTGATCGTCTCCCGACCGCCAGGGAGGTCGTGGCCGCCACCGCGATCAACCCGAACACGGTCCTGAAGGCCTACCGCGAGCTCGAACGCGAAGGACTCGTCGAACCCCGCCCGGGGCTCGGCACCTTCGTCAAGCGCTCGCTGGCCCAACCCGAACTCGCCAGTGACGGCCCGCTGCGCGCGGCCATCGACTCCTGGGTCGGTGACGCGCTGGCCGCAGGGCTCGAACGCGAAGACGTCGAGGCGCTCGTCACGTCCGTGCTGGACGAGCGCTACTGACCACCTCGAACGAAGGATCACAGTGAGCACACACGCTCTCGAAGCCCGAGCCCTGGGCAAGAAGTACCGGCGCGCATGGGGATTGCGCGACTGCACGTTCCAGCTCCCGACCGGCCGCGTGTCCGCCCTCGTCGGCCCCAACGGCGCCGGCAAGAGCACGCTGATGGCGCTGGCCGCCGGGCTCCTGCGCCCGACCGAAGGCGAGGTCACCGTCTTCGGCAACACCCCCGACGGCAGGGGAAGCCCCGACGGCCTCGCCTTCCTCGGCCAGGACAAGCCCCTCTACCCGACCTTCACGGTCGCCGAGATGCTGCGCGCGGGCCGCGAACTCAACACCGGCTGGGACCAGGAATACGCCGAAGGGCTCATCGCCGAGGCGCGTGTACCGCTCAACGCCAAGATCGGGAGCCTGTCGGGCGGCCAGCGCACGCGAGTCGCGCTCGCCCTCGCGCTGGGCCGCAGACCCCGCCTGCTGATGCTCGACGAACCGCTCGCCGACCTCGATCCGCTCGCCCGCGAGGACGTCATGCGCACGCTGATGGCCGAAGTCGCCGAGACTGGCATGACCGTGCTGCTCTCCTCGCACGTCCTCGCCGAACTCGAAGAGGTCTGCGACCACCTCGTCCTCATCGTCGACGGGTCCGTGGCGATCTCCGGCGACGTCGACGAGCTGCTCGCCGGGCACCGGCTCCTCATCGGCGCCAAGCCGGCCGGCGGGATGGACTTCGGCCCGCACACGGTGGTCCAGGCGAGGACGACCCCGCGGCAGGCGACCGTACTCCTGCGCACGACCGAACCGGTCGACCTGCCCGACTGGGACAGCGACCAGCCCAACCTGGAGGAACTCGTGCTCTCGTATCTGCGCGCCAACGGTGAGAGGAGCGCGGCGTGATCTGGGTCGCCTGGCGCCAGCAGCGCCTCACCGTTCTCGCCACCCTGGGCCTCGGCGCCGCCATCGCGGCGGCGATGACGGTCCTGCGTCTGGTCGCGACGTCCTACATGGACGACCACGGCATCGCCGGCTGCGCCACAGCCGGGCCCGGTTGTGACTCCAACGCCCTCCACGAGTTCTACGAGGCCTTCGGCGGCATTCAGACGCCGCTGATCCTGCTGCTGTTCGCGCTGCCGCCGGTGGTCGGCGCCTTCGTCGGCGGCCCGCTCTTCGCCCGCGAGATCGAGCGCGGCACCCACGTCTTCGCGTTGACGCAGGCGATCGGCCGGACCCGCTGGTGGGCGACGAAGCTCGCCGTGGGAGCCCTGCCGGCGCTGGCGGGGATGCTGTTGCTCGGACTGGTGGCGACCTGGGCTTTCGACCCGCTCGCCTACCTGACCTCCAGCCCGGTCCGCACACCCGGGTTCGAGACGCAGGGCCTGGTCGTGGCCGCCTACACCGTCCTCGCCTTCGCGATCGGATCGACGGCCGGACTCCTGCTGCGCAACACGCTCGGAGCGATGGTGGTGACGATCGTGCTCTACATCGTGCTGCTCGTCGGTGTCGGCGGATTCCTGCGCGAGCACTACGCCGAGCCGGTCGGGCGGACCGAGTCGATCGGCTTGGACGGGCCCACCGAGGACGAGCAGACGCTGAGCGACACGTGGCAGGTCGACCACGCCTACCTCGACGCGGCCGGCAACGAGGTCGAGCCCCAGTTCAAGCCCGACTGCGGCGGACCCGAGGAGTGCATGCGCGCGCAGGGCATCGACGCGTTCTACATCGCCTACCATCCGGCCGACCGCTTCTGGCGCTTCCAGCTCACCGAGACCGCGCTGTTCGCCGGTGTCGCGCTACTGGTCGTGGGCGCCGGAGCCTGGGCCGTGCGGCGAGTCAGCAACTAGGGGCGGCCGGCGGAAACGGCGAAGCCCCCGGCCCGTGGCGGGTCGGGGGCTTCGCCGTTCTGCTCAGTCGTCGATGGGGTGCAGCACCCGGTGCAGGAAGGTGCGGGTCCGCTCGTGCTGCGGATCCCCGATGACCTGCGCGGGCGTGCCCTGCTCGACGATGACACCACCGTCCATGAAGATCACCCGGTCGGCGACCTCGCGGGCGAAGCCCATCTCGTGGGTGACCACGAGCATGGTCATGCCCGACTCGGCCAGGTCGCGCATGACCGTGAGCACGTCGCCGACGAGCTCGGGGTCGAGCGCCGACGTGGGCTCGTCGAAGAGCATCAGGTGCGGCTTCATCGCCAGCGCACGGGCGATCGCCACACGCTGCTGCTGGCCGCCGGAGAGGCGGGCCGGGAACTCCTCGGCCTTCTCGCCGACACCGACCGAGGCCAGCTGCTCCCGCGCGGTCTTGCGCGCGGTCGCCTTGTCGACCTTGAGGACCTTGCGCAGCGCGACCGTGACGTTCTCCAGCACGTTGAGGTGCGGGAAGAGGTTGAACTGCTGGAACACCATGCCGATGCGGCGGCGGGCCCGGTCGAGATCGCAGTCGCGGTCGGTCAGCACGACCCCGTCGACCTCGATCTCGCCCGCGCTGGGCTGTTCGAGGAGGTTCACGCAGCGCAGCAGCGTCGACTTCCCCGAACCCGACGGGCCGATCACGCACACGACCTCGCCGGCCTTGACCTCGACGTCGATGCCCTTGAGGACCTGGAGATCCCCGAAGGACTTGTGCAGCCCCCGGATGCTGACCATGGCCCGTCCGGCGGGCTCGTAGCCGTGCTCGGCGGGGACCTCGGACTCGTGCTCCGCGGCCGCCTCCGTGGCCGGCTCGGGGTTCTGGTTCTCGCTCATCGCCCCCGTCACCTCGCCTTCGCCTGTCGGGCTTCCAGCCGCCGGACGAGATAGCCCAGCGGGATCGTGATCAGCAGGTAGGTCAGGCCGGCCAGCACGAACGGTGTCGAGTTGCTGTGCTCGGTGGCCAGGTCGTTGCCGATCTTGGACAGGTCGGCGGTGCCCGCCGTGATCCCGATGGCGAACACCAGCGAGGAGTCCTTGAACAGCAGGATCAGCTCGTTGGTCAGCGGCGGGATCACGATCCGGATCGCCTGCGGCAGCACGATCGTGATCATCGCCCGGGGCGCCGACATGCCCAGCGAGCGGGCGGCCTCGACCTGTCCCTTCGGGACGGCCTGGATGCCCGCCCGGAAGGTCTCCGCCATGTAGGCGGCCGAGACCAGGCCGAGCGCGAGCGCGACCGTGCCGAACGGCGGGAACGGCAGCTCACGGCCGGGCATCGCGATCGGAAGACCGAAGGCGAGGATGAGGAACACCAGCAGCGCCGGAACGCCGCGGAAGATCTCGATGTAGCCGTGCGCGAGGATCCGGTTGAGCCGCAGCGCCGACAGCCGCATGACCGCGATCAGCAGGCCGAGCAGGAAGCCCAGGGTGTAACCGGAGACCGTGTAGATGACGGTGTTGACCAGGCCGACGGTGAACAGCTCGGGCCACACCTCGCCGAGCATGTCGACGTTGAAGAAGTTGACCTGGATGCGCTCCCAGTCGACCATCGTGATCGCGAGGATCGCGACGGCGACGAGCGCGACGTACTGCCCGCCGATGCCGACCTTGCGGCGCTGCCGGGGCGTGAACCCGGTCCGCGAGCGCGGACCGGGTTCGGCTTTGGCCGTGTTACTCATGAACCGCTCGGGCCGGGGACGGGCGCGGCGCCGATCCACTTCTGGTAGATCTCGTCGTACTTGCCGTTGGCGCGGGCCTCACTGAGGGCCTCGTTGATGGCCTTGAGGAGCACCGGGTCGGCGGCCTTCTTCAGGCCGAAGCCGTACTGGGCGCCGGTCGTGATCGTGCCGCCCAGTTCGAAGGCGGAACCGATCTCGGACTTCTTGAGCCACTCGGAGATGACCGGAAGGTCCTGGAGGATCACGTCGACGGTGCCCGCCTTGAGCGCCTCGAGCTGCTTGCCGGCGTCGTTGAACTGCTTCGGGTCGAGACCGTTGTCCTGGGCGTAGCTCAGGCTGGTGGTGGCGGTCTGCACGCCGAGCGTCAGGTTCTGCGACTTCACCTCGTCGATCGACATGATCTTCTTGCCGGTCGGGGTCATGAAGGCGATGGCCTCGTCGAAGTACGGGTCCGAGAAGGTCAGGTGCTGCTTGCGCTCGTCGGTGATCGTCATACCGGCGGCGGCGAGGTCGCAGGTGCCGGCCTCAAGGGCGGCGCCGCTCTTGATCTGGTCGAACTGCATGTCGACGATCTTCTGGGTCACGCCCAGCTTGGCCGCGGCGAGGTCGACGATGTCGACGTCGAAGCCCTGGACCTTGCCGTCGACGTCCTCCTGGAAGGGCGGGTAGGGAAGGCTCGTGCAAACGGTCAGGGCTCCCGCTTCGACCAGGACGACCGACGCACCCGAGGGCGTCTCGGTCGACGTCTGCTCTTTGGCGCACGCGGTCACCGCCAAAGTCGCGGCGAGCACGAGCCCGCCGAGTGCCGCCAGCCGGCGGTGGCGTCCAATAACCACGGGGACCTCCATGGGGATATGTCTACGGTCAAGGTTCGAGCAGTTTAGATGCGTCAATGCCTGTGCGGGGGGTCGGTGAATGGTTGTTATAACTCTGTGCCCGAGGGCAATCGGAGGGGCAGCCGCCGGTGCCCGGCCTCCGACCCGATGAGACTATGCCGGTCCGGTGTCCGCTTTGTTGCCATTGATCATCCGAGACGTGTTCCGGCTGGTCAGAGCCCTGTCGACGGGTTCTTCAGTGAGCCTGGCGTCCCTCCGCCGGGTGACGGCCGACGGTCCGGAAACCGCGGTCCGTCCGTCGCCCGGGACCTGTGGTTCGGCGGTGCCGGACCGGATGATCCGGCGCCGAGTACGCCATTACGCGCCATTCCCGACGCCGATCAACGAAACACCATGGCGGGTCAGTCGAGTGACAGCGCGCGCCGACGGCCGGAAGCTTGCGGTGAAGCGAACCTGGGGGAGCCACCGATGGAGTCTTCTGTTCTCGCCGGACCGTCCTACGTCATCTGGGACATCACCTACGCCTGTCCGTTACGGTGCGTCCACTGCTATTCGGAGTCGGGCCGCAGGCCCTCCCGGCAGCTGTCCGCCGCCGAACTGGAGACCGTCGCCGACGCGCTGATCTCTCTGCGTCCCGGCCAGATCGCCTTCTCCGGCGGTGAGCCGATGAGCGTGCCGAACCTGTGCTCGCTCGCCTCCCGCATCCGTGCGGCCGGTATCGAGACGGCGATCTACACCAGTGGCTGGTCGCTGACGCCTCGCGCGGCGGGCGAACTCATGGACTGTTTCAGCGAGATCCACATCAGCGTGGACGGGGCCGACGCCGCCACCCACGACCGGATCCGCGGCCGTGCCGGCTCCTTCGAGCGGGCCATGGCGGCCCTGTCCGCGCTGAACAAGGAGGCCGACCTGCGCTACACCGCGGGCCAGGCGCCCTTCCGCTTCGGCATCGACAGTGTCGTGATGCGCGGCAACGTCGACGGGCTCGAACGCTTCTGCCGCGAGGTGCTCCCCCGCTTCCCGATGCTGCACACGGTCCTGTTCGGCGCCGTCGTCCCCTCGGGGCTCGCCAGCCGGGAGGGCTTCGCCCGTCACGAGCTGCTCACCGAGGACCAGGTGGACCGGCTGACCGGCACGGCGTTCCGGGCGCTGCTGAGCGGCCTGGCGCCCTCGACGGTCGACGTGCAGACCACCGGCAACCGGGAGCTCCAGATGCATCCGGACCTGATCGCCGACGGGATGGTCTTCCCCGCGATGCAGGTCGAGCCCGACGGTGAGGTGCGCGCGATGCCCATCTACGAGGGCACCGTCGGCAACCTGCTGCGCGAGCCCGCTCCGGAGCTGTGGAAGCGCTCGGTCGAGCGCTGGAGCGATCCCTTCGTGACCGCGGCGCTGGCGGGCGCGCGGACCTGGCCGCAGTGGGCCGAGGCGACCCGCAAGATCGACGAGCATTTCGGCACCGAGGAGGTCCGCGCCAGAATCGGCGCGCGGCCGGCCTACCCGAGTCCCGGCGCGGACGGCTAGGCCGGGCCATGGGTGCCGTCTCACCACCCGGGAACGGTCTGCTCGCCGACTGCGCACGCTCCGCCCTCGCCCGCCACGGACTCGTCGACTGGCAGGTCAAGCCCAACGGGGACTGGTATCTCGCCGAGCCCTTCGCCGGCGGCGGTCCCGTGCAGGGCTGGAAGCTGCACATCTCGGCGACTCCCCTGTCCGCGCCCGTCGTCCTGGCACGCGCGGCCGACATCCTCGCCCGCCGTCGCTGTCCGTTCAAGTTCGCCGCCGACCTCGACGCCGTGCGCGAACTCGGCGCCGCGCATGCCCCGCGCGGCGGCGGCGGGAAGTTCATCACCGCCTACCCGCCCCACGAAGGCGAGGCCTGGCGCGAACTGACCGCCGAACTCGACGAGGCGACCAGGGGCCTGCCCGGCCCGGGGATCCTCTCCGACCGGCCGGTGCGGCCGGGAAGCCTCGTCCACTACCGCTTCGGTGTGTTCACCGGCGTCGAGGCCCTGTCGGCCGACGGCACCTTCGAGTCGATGCTGCGGGCCCCCGATGGAACGCTGGTCCTCGACCGGCGCGAAGCGTGGTTCAAGGCGCCCGACTGGGCCCCGCCCGACCCGCTGACGGTGACCCGTGAGCCGCGCGCGGCGGGCACCGGCGGCCCGGTCCTGCTCAACGACCGCTACCTGGTGACCGGCGCCGTGCGGCACTCCTTCACCGGCGGGGTCTACCGGGCCACCGACCAAAGCGACGGCGTCGCCGTCATCGTCAAGCAGGCCCGCCGCCACAGCGGCGCCGACCTCTCCGGAGCCGACGCCCGCACCGTGCTGCGCCACGAGGCCGACCTCCTGCTGCGCTTCAACGGATCGGGCCTGACTCCCGGCTTCGTGGAGACCTTCACCCAGCAGGGCGACCTCTTCCTGGTCGAGAAGGCCATCGCGGGGCAGAACCTGCGGCTGTGGGTCGCCCGCAATGTGCGGGCGGACGAGTCCGACTGGGGCCCGCCGCCGGCCTCCGTCGCGCGGATCGCACGCGGACTGTGCGACGTGGTGGAACGCGTCCACGGTGCCGGCTTCGTGCTGCGCGACCTCAGTCCCGGCAACGTGATGGTCGACGGCCGGATGCGGGTGCGGATCATCGACCTCGAACTGGTCGCCGTACCGGGCGAGCCGGTCGTACGCGCCTACACGCCCGCTTACGGCGCTCCCGAGCAGGTCGAGGCCGCCTGGCTGGCACCCGCTCCCGACTCGACCGCCGACCTGTTCGCCCTCGGGGCGACCCTTTTCCACCTGGTGACCGGCATCGACCCGCAGCTGGCCGCCGACGAACCACCGGTCCGCAAGGCGCCCGGGAGGATCGCCGCCTGGCTCACCCGGCTCGGCGAGGGCAACACCGCCGCCGCCTCGCTGGCGCCCACGATCATCGCGCTGATGGACCCCGACCCGGCCCGCCGCCCGGGAATCGAGGCCGTGCGGGCCGCGATCTCCGCCCTCGACGACGCCTCACCGGCGCCGGCACCGAGGCGCCGCGTGCCCTGCGGCGAGCTCGCCGTCGACGGCCTCGTCGGGCACCTGGGCCACGATGGACCTCGACAACCCCGATCGCCTGTGGCCGCAGGATGCCTTCGCCGCGCGAACCGACCCGCTCAACGTCCAGCACGGCGCCGCCGGAGTCCTCGCCGCCCTGCGGCTGGTGCGGCCGCGCGACGCGGTGCTGCGCGAGTCGATCCGCGACATCGCCGCCTGGATCGACGCGCGCGTCGCGCCGGAAGGCCCGGTGCTGCCCGGAATCCACTTCGGACGCGCCGGGACCGCCTGGGCACTGCTGGACACCGGGCTCGACCTCGGCATGGCGCCGCTCGTCGAGTCGGCCGTGGCTCTGGCCCGCCGGCTGCCCACCGCCGTCGACAATCCCGACGTGTGCCACGGCCTGGCCGGTGCCGGGCTGACCTGGCTGCACTTCGCCGCCGCCACCGGCGACGAGGAGTTCGGCCGCAGGGCCGTCGAGGCCGCCGAGTTGCTCGCCGAGCGGGCGGTGCACGACGGCGGACTGCTCATCTGGCCGGTGCCGAAATCCTCCCCGTCGGTCTTCGCGGGGTCGGCTCACTACGGCTTCGCGCACGGCACCGCCGGGATCGGGGCCTTCCTCCTCGCCGCGCACCGGGCGACCGGCCGCGAGGACTTCGGCGAACTGGCCGCCGAGGCCGGGCGGGGCCTGGCCAAGCTCGCGCGGATCGACGACGGCGCGGCCCGCTGGCCCGACGTCGCCGGAGGCCCGATCAAGAACAACTGGTGCGCGGGCGCCTCGGGCGTCGGCACCTTCCTGGCCCAGTTGTGGCTGACCACCGAGGATCCGCACTCGCTCGCCCTCGCCGAGGCCGCCGCCGGAACCGTCCGGCGCGCCCGGCGGCACGCCGGCACCTGCCAGTGCCACGGGCTCGCCGGCGACGGAGAGTTCCTCCTCGACCTGGCCGCCGTGACCGGCGACGAGCGGTATCGGGACTGGGCCGGCGAGATCGCCGACTCGCTGGCGACGCGGTCCGTCCTGCGCTCCGGGCGCGTGGTCGTGCCCGACGAGTCCGGCGTCGGCGTCAGCGCCGACTTCGGCACCGGACTGGCCGGCGTGCTGGCCTACCTGACGCGGCTGCGAAACGGCGGACGCCGTTTGTGGCTGCCCGAAGCGTTCACCGGAGACAGGTGAACGAAAGACCCTACGCACGAAACGGAGGAGGTGAACACGATGGAATTCGACCTGACGAACATCACGCCCGAGACGGACGTGGAAGCTCTCCAGGTGCTGCATGACGAGGAGACCGAGGTCGGTCTGTACCCCTGCAGCTACACCTGCGGTCACACCTGCCAGGTGACCTTCAAGCCCAGCAAGTGATCGCGAGGCCCTGTTCGGAGCACGAACCAGGTGCTCCGAACAGGGCTCCACGGCCGAAGACAGTCCGTCGGCACGTGGTCCATCTGTGGATGTTACGCCGTGCCCGATGAACCCGTGAGCCCGTGAGGAGGCCGGGATGCCCGCCCGATCCGCGCCCAGAGCCCCCGTCGCGGGCGTGATCCCCCGTCGGCTGAGCTTCCAGTTCTCCGCCGACGGTGAGCGCGGCGCCTGCCTGGTGGCCGACGGCTCGCCGCGTCCGCTGGTCGAGGCGTGGTCGCTGACCGGGCCGCGGCCGGTGTCGCGGATCCTGCCGAGCGATGAGCTCCCACTGGAGGGAACGCAGTTGGTGCCGTGCGCCGACGGCCGGGTCCTGGGGATCCACAGTGGGCCGACCGGCCGTCGCCTCGGCGTCCTCTCCTCCTATGGGGAGCAGCCCGTCGGCGCGCCGCCCGGCGAGGCGCTGCGAGGACTGGTCAGCCGGGACCCGTCGGTGCTGGCCTGGCTGCTGCTGTGCCACGGCGGTGAGCGCACGACCCTTTACGCCGTCGAGTCGATCAGCCTCGCCCGGCGGGCCGTGTCCTGCTTCGAGGGCAGGGTGACCGGCCCAGTGTGGTGGGACGCCTCCGGACGGACGCTCACGGCCACGGTCATCGCGGGAGGTGAACGGCGGGTCCTGCGTGTCGACACCGCTTCGGGAATGACGGCGCGGACGGACCTGAGCGTGGCGCCGCTGGCGGTCTCGCCGTTCGGGAAGGTCCTGGGCACCGCGCGGGGACCGCACGGAACCGTCGTCGGCTGGCTCGACCCGGACGGCTCCCGGCTGCGCTGTCCACCCGCACTGGAAGGAAGCACGGGCTCGCTGCGGCCACTGGCCTTCGATCCGACCGGGACCATGCTGGCGTTTCGCCTCACCGAGGGTGCGACATCGCGGCTGCTGGTCGGCGAGGTCGGTTCCGACGAGGTCGCCGACGTCGAGCTGCCACCGGGGGTGATCCGTGCCGCGGGATGGGGAAGGCGCGGCCTGCACCTGGTGTACACGACCCCGGCCTCTCCCGCGGTCCTGGCCACGATCAACGAGCAAGGGCACGCTCTTGCGCCTGCGCTGCCCGGCGGTGCGGCTGCGGAGGCGAGGCTGGAGTGCTTCGACGGACCGGCCGGATCGATCGAGGCAGTCTGCTACGGCGACCGTCGCTCCGCCGGAGTCGTGGTCCTGGCCCTGCACGGCGGCCCGGAGGCGGCCTGGGAGTTCGCCTGGGACCCCGTGCTGCGCGCGTGCTCGGCGGCCGGAATCGCCGTCGTCGCGCCGAATCAGCGCGGCAGTGTCGGTTACGGCACCGCCCACCGCCGCGCGATCGACGGCTCCTGGGGCGGTCCCGACCTCGCCGACGTGCTCTACCTGCGGCGGACACTCGCCGCCGATCGCGGCGGCGCGCCGCCGGCGCTGTTCGGAACGAGCTACGGGGCCTTTCTCGCGCTTCTCGCCGCCGCAGCCGAGCCGGACGGTTGGTCGCGCTGCGCCGCGGTCGCGCCGTTCCTTTCGGCGGAGCGCCTCTACGCCGACGCCTCCAGCGCCGTCCGGTCGATGATCGACCGCCTCCGGGGGCGCGCGGAGCCGACCGACGACCTCGGCCCGCGCGACCTCGACCGGCTCGCCGCCCACATCGCCGCGCCGGTGTTCTGCATCCACGGCGCCCGCGACGACGTGATCCCCGTCGCCCATTCCCGGCGACTCGTCGAGCGACTGCGGACCGCCGGGCGGCTGCGCCCGGACGAGGTCCACTATCGCGAATCGGCCGAAGGCGGCCACGACCCGCTCAACGGGCCCGGCGGAGCGGCCCTGACCACCGAGCTCGTCGCCTTCCTGCTGAACGGAGCCCCGTGATGGACGAGACCGGGGCACCGGCGCGCGACCGCTTCCGGCTGCCGCGCCTGGCGGTCCTCGCGCCGCTTGCCACGGCGGGTTCCTTCGCCTTCGAACTCGTCGCGCAGGGCGCCTCCCTGCTCATGCCCCTGCTACTCGCCGACGTCGTCGACGGGGTGCTCGACGGCCGCACAGCGCCCCGGGCGCTCGCGCTCCTCGCCGGACTGCTGGTGCTACGGGTGGCGTGCGAGGCCGCCGGCGGCCTGGCGGACACCGCCGCGAGCACCGGCGTCACCGCTCGGTTGCGCCACCGGTTCACGCGCCACGTCCTCGCCCTGGGCATCGGCGGTCTGCGGCGGTATCCGCCCGGCGATCTGGTGGCCAGGCTCGCCGGGAACACCAGCGCCGCCGGGCACGCCGTGCCCGCTCTGGCCTACATGGCCCTGTCCGCGCTGACCACCCTCGGAGGTCTGGTCGCGCTGTGGCTGATCGACTGGCGCCTCGGCGCGGTCTTCCTGCTCGGCGCGCTGCCCTCGACCTACCTGCTGCGCAGGCTCACCAGGGACGTCACCGACCGCTACGCCCGCTACCTCGACCTGCTCGGAGCGATCTCGGGGAGACTCGCCGACGCCCTCGGCGGATCGCGCACGATCCGGGCGAGCGGGACCGCCGGACGCGAGATCGACCGGGTCCTCCAGCCGCTCCCGGACCTGCGCGCGGCCGGTGTGCGCACCTGGGACACGCAGCGCGCGATCGCGTGGAAGATCGACACGGTCATCACCGTCTTCCGGGTCGGCGTGCTCGCCGTGGCCGGTGCCGGTGTGGCCGCCGGACGGCTGACACCCGGCGACTTCCTCGCCGCGGCGATGTACCTGTCCATCGCGCTCGGCTTCCTCGACCAGGTCGACAACCTCGTGACCCTCGCCGAGGCC
Organism: Phytomonospora sp. NPDC050363; assembly: GCF_040655735.1. Classification (NCBI taxonomy): domain Bacteria; kingdom Bacillati; phylum Actinomycetota; class Actinomycetes; order Micromonosporales; family Micromonosporaceae; genus Phytomonospora; species Phytomonospora sp. NPDC050363. Next base: position 762,375 of record NZ_JBFAKK010000001.1, on the reverse strand, counting down.
GACGCCAACACCGAACGGGTCACCGCCCTCCTCGACGAACCCGTGGCCGCCGCCTTCACCGGCCGCGAGCCGCCGGCGGGTCCCGGTTCCCTCTCCTTCCACGGTGTCGGGCTCAGGCACGACGAGCGGATCGTGCTCGACGGCCTCGACCTGCAAGTCGAGGCCGGTTCCTGTGTGGCCGTCGTCGGGCGCTCCGGCTCGGGCAAGAGCAGCCTCGCGCTTCTCGCCGGCGGCCTCCTGACGCCCGACGAAGGCGAGGTGCGCCTCGATGGAGTCCCCCTCACCCGCATACCCGCCGAGCGACTGCGCCGGGACTTCGCCTACGCCTTCGACCGGCCGGTCCTGCTCGGCGCGACCGTTGCCGAGGCCGTCGCCTACGGCGGAGGCGGCGAACGGGTCCGGGACGCGGCGAGGACGGCGTCGGCCGACGAGTTCGTCCAGCGCCTCCCGGACGGCTACGACACGCCGATGTCGGCGGCCCCGCTCTCCGGAGGGGAGACGCAGCGACTCGGCCTGGCCCGCGCGCTGGCCGCGGACGGCAAGGTACTCGTCCTCGATGACGCCACCTCGGGCCTCGACACCGTGACCGAGGCGCAGGTCGCCGAGGCGCTGACGGCGCGCCTGGCGGGACGGACCCGGCTGGTCGTCGCCCACCGGGCCTCGACCGCCGCGCGGGCCGACCTGGTCGCGTGGCTCGACGGCGGTCGCGTGCGGGCCTTGGGGCCGCACCGTCGGCTGTGGACCGAAGAACCCGGCTACCGGGCCGTCTTCGGCGGAGAGGCGGACTCGTGAAGCCCGGCACCGCTGTGCTCCTCAGCTCCTTGCGCGAGCGCCGATCACCACTGCTGCGGCTCGCGGCGTGGTCGGTGGTCGAGGCGACGCCCGCGCTGGCGTCCGGCCTGCTGATCGCCGCCGCGACCGACGCCTTCGTCGCCGGCCGGCTGTGGGCCGGGCTCGGCCAACTCGCGCTGCTCCTGGCCGCCTCCCTCGTCGGCGTCGCGGCCACCCGGAAGCTGTTCCCCTACCTGACCGAGATCGTCGAACCGGTGAGGGACGCGCTGCTCTCGGCCGCGGTGTCGGGCGCGGTGACCTCGGCGGCCGAGGACGGCGAAAACGACGCCTCGGCCGTCGCGCGGCTCACCGGACAGGTCCAGTCGGTCCGCAATCTGCTCTTCGCCCTGCTCCGGACGGTCCGGCAGATCCTCTTCACGGTCCTCGCCGCGCTCGCCGGGCTGGCCCTGCTCGCGCCCCTCGTCGCCGCGATCAGTGCGGTCTCGGTCCTGCTGGCGCTGGGGCTCTTCGTCCTGGTGCTGCCCGGTCTCGCCCGGCGGCACCGGGGCGTGCTGCTCGCCGGTGAGGACGTCGCCGCCGAGGCCGGCGCGGTCCTGCACGGCGCGCGTGACGTGATCGCGTGCGGCGCGGCCGGGCGCGCGGCCGCCGAGGTCGGCGTGAAGATCGACGAGGAGGCGCGCGTGACGCGAGGACTCGCGCGCGTCTTCGCCACCCGCCATCTGCTGGTCTTCCTCGGCGGGCAGCTGCCGTTGGTCGCGGTGCTCGCCGCCGCGCCGTGGCTCCTGCGCGACGGGCGGCTGTCACCGGGCGAGGTCGTCGGCGCGGTCACCTACCTGTCGGTCAGTCTCGAACCCGCCCTGCGCGGTGTCATCGGCCTGCTGGGCGGCTGGGGCCTCGACCTGTACGTCAACCTCAACCGGCTCGGCGAGACCCTCGGATCCAAGCCCGCCGCCGAGGCGTCCGCGTCACCGCTCGGCCCGCTCGACCTGTCCGTCCACGATCTGACCTTCGCCTACGGCGAGCGCTCGGCACCGGTCGTGGCGGGACTGGAGCTGGATCTTGCGGCGGGGGGCCATCTCGCCATCGTCGGCGCCAGCGGAATCGGCAAGTCGACGCTCGCCGACCTGCTGTGCGGTCTGCGCAGGCCTCGAAGTGGCCGGGTGCTGCTCGGGGGCGCCGACATCGCCGGGATTTCGGCCACCGCGCTGCGCCGGACGGTCGCGCTGATCCCGCAGGAGGCCTATGTCTTCACCGGGACGCTCGCGGAGAACATCGGCTATCTGGCGCCGGGTGCCGACGAGGCCGCGCTGCTGCGTTCGGCGCGGGCCGTCGGGCTGGGCGAACTCGTCGACCGGGTCGGTGGGCTGTCCACCGTGGTCGGTTCGGGCGGGGTCGAGCTGTCCGGCGGGGAGCGGCAGCTGGTCGCGCTGGCACGCGTGCACGCCTCCCCCGCAGGGATCGTGGTGCTCGACGAGGCGACCTGCCTGCTCGACCCGGCCGCCGAGGAACGGGCCGAGGCCGCGTTCGCCGAGCGGCCGGGTTCCCTCGTGGTCATCGCCCACCGGATCAGTTCGGCGCGGCGGGCGGGGGCCGTGCTGCTCCTCGACGGGGACTGCGCCTATTTCGGCACGGACGCCGAACTGGCCGCGACGTGCGCCCCCTACGCGGCGCTCACCGGCTTCTGGGACTGCGAGTCCGGCGTCACCGCGCTCCGCTCGTCCAGCGGTCGATGACGTCGTCGAGGATGTCGAGCGGGATCGATCCGTGCGCGAGGACCCGGTGGTGGAACTCGCGGACGTCGAAGGCCGTGCCGAGGGCGGCCCGCGCCCGGGCCCTGGCGCGATCGATGCTCAGGCGTCCGACCATGTAGGCGAGCGCCTGTCCGGGCCAGGCGATGTAGCGGTCGACCTCGTTGGCGATGTTGCTCTCCGACAGGGCGGTGTTGTCGCGCATGTACTCGACGGCCCGCATCCGCGACCAGCCGTAGTGGTGCATCCCGGTGTCGACGACGAGGCGGCAGGCGCGCCAGGCGTCGAAGGACACCATGCCCAGGCGGGACAGTTCGCTGGTGTAGAGGCCCATCTCCTCGCTGAGCCGCTCGCTGTAGAGGCCCCAGCCCTCGGAGTGGGCGGTGACGTAGGCGAAGCGGCGGAAGTCGGGAATGCCGCGCAGGGCTTGGGCGAGCGCGAACTGGAGGTGGTGGCCGGGGACGGACTCGTGGAAGGCGAGCACCTCGTACTCGAAGCGGGTGCGCAGGTCGGGGCGGTGGGTGTTGACGACGTGGGCGCCGGGCCGGCTTCCGTCGGCGGCGGGGGCGAGGTAGTAGCCGAGGACGGAGTCGGCGGCCTCGACGGGGTCCATCTCGCCGACGACGCAGGGGGCGATGTCGTAGTGGCGGAACCAGCCGGGGAGGGCTTCCTCGGCGGCACGGAGCGCGCCGGTCACCGAGTCGACGATCTGGGCGGAGGTCTCGAAGCGCAGCGCGGGGTCCTCGCGCAGGCGACGGATGACCTCGGCGGTGTCGCCGACGCCGAGGGCGCGGCCGCCGCGTTCGGCGAACTCCTCGCGCAGCCCGGCGACGAGCGCGAGGCCGGTCTCGTGCATCTCCTCGGGGGTGAGTTCGGTGGTGGTGTGGGCGCGGGCGGCGTTGCGGTAGGCGGTCTCACCGCCGGGGACGTTGCCGACGCCGACCTTGTCGGAGGAGCGCCCGACGGGGAGGAGTTCCTCGGCGAGCGTGGTGCGGTAACGCGCGACGGCGGGGCGGACGACGTTCTCGACGAGTTCCGCTGCGCGGGACTTCCAGGCGGCGGGATCGGCGGCGCCGGCCGCTTCGATGCCGAGCAGCGGGTCGCGGCCCAGCGGGTTGGTGAGGTATCCGTCCAGCTGGGCGATGGTCTGGCGGACGCCGAGGGCGGTCGGGAAGCGGCCGTCGGCCTTGGCGTCGAGGTAGCGGCGGCCGAGGCCGTCGAAGAAGCCGCCGAGCCGGGACAGGCGGGTGAGGTAGGCCTGCGCACGTGCCTCGTCGGCGACGTTGGCGATGGGAAGGATGGCGATCATCTCGGCGAAGACACCGGATGTGGTCGCCGTGACGCCGACCTCGGTGATGCCGTCGTCGAGCGCGTCGCGCCGGTCGCGGATGGTGCGGGCGAGCATGGCGTGGGTGATGCGGTCCTCGCCGGTGAGGCCGGCGGCGTCGATCGCGTCCAGGCGGGCGGCGAGGCGTCCGAGTGTGTCCCGGTGCTCACGGGCGGCTGCGCGGCCGGGGTCGGGCACCTCGGCCTCGTAGCCGGTGATCCCGTTGGCGGTGGCGTAGACGGGTTCGGCGGCGCAGTCCGCGTCGAAGTAGTCGCGGGCCAGTTCCGCGAGTGGATTCGTCATGAGCCGATCGCCTCCTAAGCCTTACATCCGGGTTCGCTTGCGAAGGCTATCCCCCGGGTCGGCTCGGCGGCGACGGGTTAGCGGGCAGTGGTCGCCGCGAACTGTTCGAGCCTGCCGTCGCGCATGGCCAGGGCCCGGTCGGCGAGGTCGAGGTGGCGCAGGTCGTGGGTGACGAGGACCGTGGCGGTGCGCCGTTCGCGGGTGATGTCGCGCAGGAGGGCCACGACGGCGTGGCCGCGTTCGGCGTCGAGGGCCGAGGTCGGTTCGTCGACGAGGAGGACGGCCGGGCTGCCCATGAGGGCGCGTGCGACGGCGATCCGCTGCCGCTCTCCGCCGGAGAGTTCGTGCGGGCGTTTGCCGCTCTTGGCCGACAGGCCCACATAGTCGAGGAGCTCGCACGCGCGTGTCCGCGCGGTCTCCCGGTTCGCGCCGGTGACGTGCGCGACGAGGAGCAGCTGGTCGAGCGCGGTGAGGGAGGCCAGCAGGTTCGCCTGCTGGAAGACGAAGCCGACGCGTTCACGGCGGAGCCGGTCACGGCCCTTCTGGCCGAGGGACGACACGTCGACGCCGTCGACGGTGACGGTTCCCGCCTCTGCCGTGACGAGGGTGCCGGCGACCGCGAGGAGGCTCGACTTGCCCGACCCGGAGGGGCCGGTGACGGCCACCAGTTCACCGGGCCCGACGGTCATGTCGACGTCGTCGAGGGCTGTGAGGCGGCGGTCTCCGTCCGGGTAGGTGAGGCGGACGCCGGTCATGGTCAGGGTCATCGGGCTGCTCCGAGCGCGGTGAGGGGATCGACGGTGGTGGTGCGGCGGACGCACGCGGCGGCGCCGAGGAGGCCGACGGCGACCATCGCCGCGACCGGGACGCCGACGGTCTGCGCGTCGAGGACGAAGGGCACGGCTCGCGAGGCGAGCGCGCCGAGTCCTGCGGCCGCAGCGCCACCGGTGGCCGAGCCGATGACGAGGACCGCGAGGGCCTGGCCGAGGGCGTCGCGCAGTAGGTAGCCGCGACTGCCGCCGATGGCGCGGACGACGGCGAGGTCCTGCGAGCGCTGCATCGTCCACACGGTGAAGAAGGCGCCGACGATCAGCACCGACACGCCGAGGAGGAGGCCGCGCATGAGGGTGAGCGAGCCCTGTTCGGAGGAGTAGCCGCCGACGGCGGCGTAGGCGTCCTCGCGGGTGACGGTGAGCGTCTGCGGGGTCGAGCCGGGGTCGCCGGTCAGGGCGACCGCGGTGACGCCGTCGGTGCGGGTGGTCTCCTGCCAGGTCGGCAGGGGCAGGTAGACGACGGGAAGGTGGTTGAAGGAGGTCTCGGCGACGATCTCGGTGACGGTGATGTTCCGGCCGCCGAGTGAGAGCCTCGCGCCGGGCGCGAGGTCGTGCGCCTCGGCGAGGTCGGCGGTGACCGCGGCCTCGCCCGGGCCGGGCGAGGTGCCGTCCTCCCGTTCGGGGTACAGCGAGGGGTCGGTGCCGATGAGTGTGACGGCGGCGGTGCCTCCGCCGATGTCGAGCCGGCCGGTGGAGACGCCCAGTCCGTGCGCGGACTCCACGCCCGGCCGGCCGGCGAGTTCGGCGACGGCCGTGGCGGGCAGCGCGCTGGTGGCGAAGGCGATGTCCTGCCCCTCGGCCGGGCGCTGGAAGGCGAGGTGGTCGGCGGGCAGGGCGGTGACCGCCGAGACGCTCGCCGCGCCGAGCCCCGCGGTCAGTCCGGTCAGCAGCACGACCATGAGCGTCATGAGCGCGATGACGCCGCCGAGCAGCGCGAAGCGGCCCTTGGCGAAGCGGAGGTCTCTCCAGGCGATGAACACCACCCAAGCCTTCGCCGGAAACGTCCCGCTCGCATCGGTGGCGGTGCTGGATCCGGTACCCGTCGAAAGTTGGAGGCCGGCGGCCCGAAGCGCGGTTAGGGTCGACTGGTCATGACCAGTGCGACTACGGCGCGGCCGGTGGCCTTCGCGCTTCTGAGGCGGGCTCAGCACGTGCTCTTCGCCGCGCTCCTGCTGGTCGGCGCGGTGCGGTCGGTCGCCGAGGGGCGCCCGGCCCTTCCGGTCCTGCTCGGCGCGGCGGCGGTGGCCGCCTGGTACGTCGCCGGGGCGGCGGTGTCGCGGCGCTCGTCCGACCGGAGGCTGGCGGCGTGGTGGCTGCTCGGCCTGGCTGCGGGCTGGGCCGGCCTGTCACTGCTCTCGGCCGACTTCGTCTGGGTCGTCTTCCCGCTGTTCCTGCTGTGCCTCCAGATGCTGCCGATGCGGTACGCGCTGTGGTGCGTGGTGGCGCTGACGGCCGCGGCGATTCTGCTCGTCGCCGTCGGCCGTGGCGGGTTCGGCGTCGCCGCCGCCCTCGGACCGGTGATCGGCGCGGCCGTCGCGGTGGTCATCACCGTCGTCTACCGGGACCTGCGGCGACAGAACGAGACCCGCGACCGGCTCCTCGCCGAGCTCACCGCGGCCCGGGACCGGCTCGCCGTCAGCGAACGCAGGGCCGGGACCCTGGCCGAGCGCGAGCGCCTGGCCCGCGAGATCCACGACACCGTCGCGCAGAGCCTGGCGAGCATCGTCCTGGTGCTGCGGTCGGCCCGCGATGCCTACCGGGACGCGCCCGAACCCGCGCGCAGGCAGGTCGACGCGGCCCTGACCGCTGCGGGGGACGCGCTCGAAGACACCCGGCGGCTGGTGCGCGCGCTCGCTCCGGCCGAACTCGACGGCGGTTCGCTGCCCGACGCGCTGCGAAGACTGGTCGCCGAGACGAGCGCCCTCGGCCTCGACGCGAGTCTCGTCGTCGACGGTGAGCCCGGCCTGCTGCCGACTCCCGTGGCGGTGGCGCTGCTGCGCACGGTGCAGGGGGCCGTCGCCAATGTCCGGGCACACGCCGATGCCACGCGCGTCGCGGTGACCCTGACCTTCCAGCCCACTGCGGTGGCCGTCGACGTAGTCGACGACGGGAAGGGCTTCGATGCCGCCCGCCCCTCCCCGGACCCGGCGACCGGCACGGGCATGGGGCTGGGCGCGATGCGCGACCGCCTCGCCGAGGTCGGCGGACGCCTGCACGTGGAGTCGGAACCGGGCGCCGGCACGGCCGTCAACGCCACCGTGCCGTGGGAGGGCCCGTGATCACCGTCCTCATCGTCGACGACCACCCCGTCGTGCGGGGCGGGCTGCGCGCGGCCTTCGACGCCGACGACGGGATCGAGGTCGTCGGCGACGCCGGCACCGGTGAGGCCGCGGTGGACATCGCCACCGAGACCGGACCGGACGTCGTGCTGATGGACCTCCAGCTGGGGACCGGCATCGACGGCGCCGAGGCCACCAGGCGTCTGCGAGCGCTCCCCCGGCCGCCGCGTGTCCTTATCCTCACCACGTATGACAGCGAGGCCGACATTCTGCGCGCCATCGAGGCCGGCGCGACCGGGTACCTCCTCAAGGACGCCGAACCCGCCGACCTGCGCGCCGCGATCCGCACCGCCGCGCGCGGCGAGACCGTCCTGGCGCCCTCGGTCGCGACGCGGCTGGTGTCGCGGGTCGGCAGACCGGCCGGGAACCTGACGCCCCGGGAGACCGAGGTGCTCCAGATGGTCGCCGAGGGCCGGGGCAACCGGGCCATCGCACGCGAACTGTTCATCACCGAGGCGACGGTGAAGTCGCATCTCGTGCAGGTCTACACCAAGCTCGGGGTGGACAGCCGGACCGCGGCCGCGGCCGAGGCGCGCAGGCGGGGCCTCATCCGCTGACCGTCAATCGCGCGTACAAGGCATTCGTGTCGGTGTTCGGGGCGACAATGTCGGCATGGAAACCGAAGCGGTCGCGCGGTTGCGCGTGCTGTGCCTGGCCCTGCCCGAGGTGACCGAGCGGCTCAGCCACGGCGAGCCGAGCTGGTTCGTGCGCGACAAGAAGCTGTTCGTGACCACCTCGGACAACCACCACGACGACCGGCTCGGCTTCTGGTGCGCCGCGCCTCCCGGTGAGGCCGCGGCCCTGGTCGCGGGCGATCCGGTGCGGTTCTACGTGCCGCCCTACGTCGGGCACCGCGGCTGGCTCGGCGTGTACCTCGACGTCGAGGGTGTCGACTGGCAGGAGGTCGGCGAGATCGTGAAGGAGGCGTTTCGGTGCGTGGCGCCCAAACGCCTCCTCGCCGAGCTCGACGCGGGACCGCTCAGCCCCTGAAGACCGCTCGCGCGCCGTAGTAGACGTGGTCGGTCCGCACCACGATCGTGCCCGCCGCCTTGTCGTGAAGGGCCTGCCGGTTCGGTCTGTCCCACATCGCCCAGCCTCCGTCGAGGTAACCCAGGCAGGGGAACATCCCGAAGGCGAAGGCCATCGAGGCCCGGCCCGTGGCCTGCGACCAGCCGACCGCGCCGCCGTCGGCGGCGCGGATCACGCGCAGCTTCATGGCCTTCTTGCCCACCGTGGCACCCCACTGCGCCACACACACCGTCTGGTAGACGGCGGTCAGGATCATCAGGGTCAGGAGCATCACGGTGTAGATCCCGAGGACGGCGGCCTGCGCCTGCGGGTCGGTGGCCCGGACCGGATCCCCGGCCTGGGTGTACTCCATACCGAAGCGGGCGCCGATGATCCCCTGGACCGGGAGCCAGAGGACGAAGAACACCGGGCCGAGGACGAGCTGGTCGATGATGAAGGCCGCGATCCGCTGTCCGACGTCGGCGAGCGGGACGCCTCCTCGCACCGGCGGGAACGCGTTGGGGTGGGGAAGGTGGGCGAGGTAGTAGGGCGCAGCCGGTGGCGTCTTCACGGCCGGCCCCCAAGGGGCTGTGGCGTGGTGGGACGGGGCGGGGCTCGGACGAGGGTGGTCGGGCGGCGTCCAGCCCGGATTGACGGTGTTCACGTCGGACTCCTGTTGGGCGAGCAGGTGGGCACGTCGACGAGCGGGCGGGATCGTCGTGGGTTCTCGAACGTCCCGGGGCCACGCCGGATGCGGCGACGTCGGCCGGCAGGACGGTTCCGGATCTCCGCGCGGAGCAGGGCGCGGTGCGGTCAGCGTCGTGGCCGCGCGTCACAGTGCCTGTCCCCCGACGACGCGCGTTTACCTTCCCTGTCCTCGAAGGTAGTCCGGTCCCGCGAGAGAAAGGGGACGCGGAGGAGTTTCTGCCGGTGTCAGCCGGTGAACTCCGCACGGGGACCGAACGGCGCGTGGTCGACGCGCACGACGACGGTGCTCGCGAGTTTGTCGTGGAGGGCCTGACGGTTGGGCCTGTCCCACAGGCACCAGGCCTGGTTGAGCCAGCCCGCGCACGGAATGAGGGCGAGCCCGGCGGTCGAGGCGGCCCGCCCGATCGCCTGTCCCCAACTGACCCGGCCGCCGTCGGCGGCGCGGACGACGCGCAGCTTCATGGCCTTCTTGCCGATCGTGGCGCCCCACTTCGCGACGCACACCGACTGGTAGGTCAGCAGGAGCAGCAGGATGACGACCACCGAGACGCCGTAGAGGACCACGAACTCCACCGGGAAGTCCGCGAGCTCGCCGGGGCGGACGGTCTCCCCGGGACGCGGGCGCTCGCCCGGGCGCGGAGCCGGGAGTCCGATGCTCGCGAACCCGAGCAGCCACACGGGGAGCAGCACGACACTGCCGACGGTGCTGAAGACGGCCTGATCGATGACGTAGGCGAGAATCCGCTGCCAGATCTCGGCGAGCGCCGGGCCTGAACGCGGCGGCGGGTGGCCGAGGTAGCGGTGCGGGAAGGCGCCGGGCGGCACGGTGTGCTGGGCCGGGTAGTCGCCTCGCCCCGGTTGCGGAAAGTACGGCGGCAGGTCGCCGGGGCGGTCGGGCGGTGTCCAGCCCACCACCGGGCCGTCCCCGGTCACGGCCGCCGCCAGTCGACCACGGCCGGACCGTCGAGGCTCGCGGGCTCCCGGTAGGGCGGGTTGTCGACGCGGATGACGATGGTGCGCACGGACTTGTCGTGCAGGGTCTGCCGGTTGGGCTTGTCCCACAGGCACCACAGCGGATCGAGGTAGCCCACGCACGGGATCGCGGTGAACACGGCGTTGATCAGCGCGCGGAAGGTCGAGGCGGTCCAGCCGGCGCGGCGGGCGTCGGAGACGCGGACGACGCGCAGGTTCATCGCCCTCTTGCCGAAGGTGGCACCCCACAGGGCCGTCAGGACGATCTCGTAGACCAACGGCGACAGAACGGCGAGCAGGACCGAGGCGATCAGCGTCATCGTGCGGGCGGGGCTGCCTTTCTCGGTGCCGTCGGCGATGAGGAAGCCGGGCACGAGGAAGACGAGGAAGAGTCCGATCCCGACGGCGTTGTCGATCAGGCGGGCGATGAAGCGCTGCCCGGGGTCGGCCAGTGATGGGACGTCGTGGGCGATGGGAACGGTGAAGTCGGCGACGGGGGAATGGAACGCGGTGCGGTCTTCTGCCATGGGAGGGTCCTCGGGCACGTGGGCGGGTCCCGCACTCATGGGCATGGCCGGGATCGGCGTACATTACCGCACCGTCCACGGTGGAGTGATGGCGCGCGCTTTCGGCCGGGCCGCCCACCTCGCGTGCGTTCGCGACGGACGCCGGCCGGTGGGCTCCCGCCGGCCGGCGCGCCGGGCTAGTCCGCCACCGCGAGGAGCAGCGCGAAGGCGCCGGCCGGATCGGTCCAGCGGTGCTCGCGGGTGAAGCCGGCCTCGGCGAGTTCGGCGCCGAGGCGCTCGGCGGTGAACTTCGCCGAGATCTCGGTGCGCAGTTCCTCCCCGTCCTCGAACTCGACGGTCATCTCCAGTTCGGGGATCGTGACGGTCTGGGCACGCGTCGAGCGCAGCAGCATCTCGATCCACGAGTTGTCGGGATCCCAGCGGGCCACGTGGTCGAAGGAGCCGGGGTCGAAGTCGGCGCCGAGCCGGTTGTTGAGCACGCGCAGGACGTTGCGGTTGAACTCCGCGGTGACGCCCGCGGCGTCGTCGTAGGCGGCGACCAGGGTGCCGGGGTCCTTGACCAGGTCGGCGCCGATGAGGAGTCGTTCACCGGGGTGCAGCACCGCTCGCAGCTCGCCGAAGAAGCGGGCGCGCTCCTCGGGTTCGAGGTTGCCGATCGTGCCGCCGAGGAAGGCGAAGAGACGGCCCGCGCCGTTGGGCACCCGGTCGAGGTGGCGGGTGAAGTCGGCGACGAGGCCGTGCACCTCAAGACCGGGATAGGCCGTGCCGATCTGGGCACTGGCCTCGCGCAGAGCGGCTTCGGAGACGTCGAGGGGCACGAAGCGCGCGAGTGTGCCGTGGGCGCGCATCGCGTCGAGGAGCAGGCGGGTCTTCTCCGAGGAGCCCGAACCGAGTTCCACCAGCGTCTTGGCGTCGCTGATGGCCGCGACGTCCTGGGCTCCCGCCGCGAGGATACGGCGCTCGGTTCGGGTCGGGTAGTACTCAGGAAGGCGGGTGATGCGGTCGAAGAGTTCACTTCCGCGCGCGTCGTAGAACCATTTCGGGGGGAGTCGGCGCGGCCGCTGCGAGAGTCCCGTATGGACGTCGGAGCGCAGCTGCTCGGCCAGGTCTTCGACGGTCAGGTGCACGTCGATGCGTACGTCGGCGGTCATGCGAGAGCCTCCACTGTGTACATGGACATGTCGGCGGACACCAGGTGCAGGTCGGGCACCGGTGTCCAGTCGGTGCAGCGGTCGTGCGGTTCGGAGGCGAGCAGTACGACGCCTCCGCGGTGCTTGAGCGACAGCGAGTGCCCGACGGTGGTCGCCCACACGCCGCGGCCGTCGGTGAGCAGGAAGTTGAGCCGGGAGCCGGGCGCGGCTTCGGTGACCTCGGCGACCAGTTCGGCCAGCGCCCGGTCGGGCGCGCGTCCGGCGCGCAGTTTGTGGCGCAGCAGGACCCACAGGAGCGCCGAGTCGGTGGGGGCGTCGACGGTGAACAGGTCGACCGGCGGAAGTCGCGAGGCCGGCCCCGCGAGGCTGTCGGGCCAGCCTGCGACCACGCCGTTGTGGCTGAACAGCCAGGTGTCGTCCCCGAAAGGCGCGCAGGCGGTCTCCACGACCGGCATCCCGACGGTGCCCGAGCGCACGGCGGCGAGCAGCGCACCGGCGACGGTGGCCCGGGACAGGGCGGTCAGCGAGGAGTCGGTCCACATCGGGCAGTCGCGCCGGTAGCGGACGGCGCGACCGCCCGCGTACCAGCCGATCCCGAAGCCGTCGGCGTTGACCGTGCCTCCGCCGCGCATGTCGCGCGGCGCCCAGCTCTGGGTGAGCAGCGAGAACTCGGGCTCGATGAGCAGCGCCGACAGGGGCACGCGCGGCCCGAGATAGGCGAGGTGCCGGCACATCAGCCGGCCTCGCCGGGTCGCGGGTCGCGGGCGAGCCGGAAGCCGCTGAAGATCTGCCGGCGGACGGGCAGGTCCCAGTTGCGGAAGGTGCCGCGGCAGGCGGCGGCGTCGGTGCCGAAGGATCCGCCGCGCAAGACCTTGTAGTCGCCGCCGAAGAAGACCTCGGAGTACTCCCGGTAAGGGAAGGAGACGAAGCCCGGGTAACCGTGGAAGTCGGTCGAGGTCCACTCCCAGACGTCTCCGATGAGCTGGTGCACGCCCAGTGGGGAGGCACCGTCCGGGTAGGCGCCGACCGGCGCGGGACGCAGGTGGCGCTGGCCGAGGTTGGCGTGCCATTCGCCCGGATCGGCGTCGCCCCAGGGGTAGCGGCGCGACCGTCCGGCGACGGGGTCGTGCCGTGCTGCCTTCTCCCATTCGGCCTCGGTGGGCAGGCGGCGGCCGGCCCAGCGCGCGTAGGCCTCGGCTTCGTGGAAGCAGACGTGGACGACGGGCGCGTCGGGCTCGATCGGGCCGCGGTGTCCGAAATGGGTTCGGGTCCCGTCGCCGTGCCAGTGCATCGGGCCGCGCAGGTCGCTCTCGGCACGGTGGCGCCAGCCGCGTTCGCTCCACCAGCGCCGGTCGAGGTAGCCGCCGTCGTCGACGAACTCGGCGTAGCGGGCGTTGGTGACCGGGCCGGCATCGATGAAGAAGGCGGGGACGTCGACGATGTGCGCGGGCCGTTCGTTGTCGAGCGCCCAGCGCTCGGTCGAGGTGCCCATGGTGAAGGGGCCGCCGGGGATCAGCACCTCGCCGTAGACGTCGACCGCGGCGGGCGGTGGCGGTGGCGCGGCGAGGACCGGTTCACCGGCGCGGAGCTGGTGGGTGGCGAGCATCGTCTCGTCGTGCTGCTGCTCGTGCTGGACGATCATCCCGAAGGCGAAGCCCTGGCGGACCAGGCGCCGCCCCTCCAGCGGGACGGTGTCGAGGATGTCGAGGACCTTGTCGCGGACCGTGCCGACATAGGAGCGGGCCTCTCCCGGCCCGAGCAGCGGGAGGGCGGGCCGGTCGGCGCGGGCGTGGCGGAAGGCGTCGTAGAACTTGTCGATGTCGACGCGAACCGGCTCGCGGCCGCCGACGTCGCGGACGAGCCACAGCTCCTCCTGGTTGCCGATGTGCGCCAGGTCCCAGACCAGCGGCGACATCAGCGGGGAGTGCTGGCGTACGAGGTCGCCGTCGTCGACGGCCTCGGTGAGGGCGATGCTGCGCCTGCGTGCGCGCAGGAGTTCGAGTGCGGTTCGGGCGCGCAGATCCGTTGTCACGACTCACCTCCGGGTTGGCGATGGGCAGGGGCGGCGCGTGACCGGGACCTGTCGCCCACGGCCCCCGGGCAGCACGAGGAGCCGCGTCGGTCCGGGCGCGCGACGGCGCCGCGGAACACCGCGGTCTTCGAACAGGGGGTTCGCCGGAAACGGCGGCTGTCTCCACCGGCGTTTCGGCGTGGGATTCGGTGCGGGCGGATTGGACGCGCCCGGTCCGGCGCCGCCTGGTCGGCGGCGAGAGTGGGTGAGGTGGCCGACGGGGTCTGGGTGCGCGAGATCGACGGGGGTCCGGTCTTGAAACAGATCCGGGCCACGTACCACTCGGGGTCCGGAGCACCCCAGAGCCGTCGTGCGGTCGAGCGGGTCATCGTCACTCCTCGTGCCGTGCCGTCGACCGTACCGTGTCGGTGCTACTCGCACGACCCTGTCGGCGTACCCGGTTCAATCCGTTCCGGCGTAACCGGACAAGCGGTCGGCGAGTTCGCGAACGGCCGCCCGCAGCTCGGCGGGCCGGCGGACGGTGAAGGCCCAGCCGAGACCGGCCAGCATGCGGGCCATGCCGCCCAGGTCTTCGGCGCGGACGCGCAGAAGGACTCCCGCGCCCGTCGAGGAGAATTCACCGATTGCCCGGGGCAGGGCCGCGCGCGCCTCGTCGAGGGTCGTCTCCAGGACGACCTCGCACTCCCACCGGTACGGCACGGCCGCCAGGGAGCCGATGATCTGCGCGACCGGGTCGAAATCGCCCGGTGCGTCGAATTCGGCCTCGCCGAGGCGCGCGGTGGCGATCCGGTCGAGGCGGAAGGTGCGGCGCTCGCCGCTGCGATGGTCGTGGCCGGTGACGTACCAGCGGCCCGAGTGGAACACGATGCCGTAGGGGTCGAGTTCACGCCGGCTGTCCTCGCCCCTCCAGGAGGTGTAGGTCAAGGCGACTCGCCGGCGGGCGGCGACGGCCTCGCTCAAGGTGAGCAGGACGGGTGTGCTGGGCGCGGCCGAGACCGAGCCGGTCGCGCGCAGGGTGAAGCCGAGGCTCGCCTCCAGCGCTCCGGCCTGGTCGCGGACGGCGTCGGGCAGGACTCTGCGGAGCTTGGCCAGGGCGAGGTCGGCGGCGCTCTCGACGGTGGACAGCCCGATGTGGCGGGCGGCGAGCAGCCCGAGGGTGACCGCGACGGCCTCGGCGTCGGTGAACATCAGCGGCGGCAGCTTGTAGCCGGGCATGAGGCGGTAGCCGCCGTGCCTGCCGCGGGTGGCGGTGACCGGGATGCCCAGCTCGATCAGCCGCTCGGTGTAGCGGCGCAGGGTCCGCGGGTCCACCCCGAGGCGGTCGGCGAGTTCGGCGCCGGTGAGGCCCGGATAGGTCTGGAGAAGTTCGAGCAGCGCCAGGATCCGGGTGCTGGGGTATGACACCCTTCACAGTTTAATGCGGGCGGATACCGCCCGCATTTCGACTTAAGCTCTGGGTACAGCCGAAACGAAGGAGCAAGCGATGTCGACCTACATTCTCGTCCCCGGTGCCTGGCTCGGCGCGTGGGCGTGGCGCGAGACCGCCGAGGCGCTGCGGGCGCGCGGCCACGAGGTGCACGCGCTGACGCTGACCGGGCTCGCCGAGCGGGCGGAGCTCGGAAGCACCGAGGTCGACCTGGAGACCCACATCGGCGACGTCACGGGATTCATCGAAGACCGCGACCTTCACGACGTGATCCTCGTCGGGCACAGCTACGCCGGCATCGTCGTCGGTGCCGTCGCCCACCGCATCGGCGAGCGCCTGTCGCACATCGTCTACGTCGACAGCGCGCCGATGGGCGACGGGCAGGGCATGTTCGACCTGCTGCCTCCCGAGGCGGTCGAAGGGCTGCGCGCTCTCGTCGCGGCGGGCAACGGCTGGGGTCTGCCGTTCCCGGGCCAGGAGGCTCTCGCCGAGAACGGTTCGGTGGAAGGGCTGACGCCGGAGCACTGGAAGCTCCTCGGCGAGCTGGCGACCCCGCACCCCTTCGGCACCTACGAGCAGCGGCTCAGCCTGCCCGGTGCGCCTTCCGGGGCTCCGCGGAAGGTCCTCGTCGCCTGCGCCGACTTCAGCGGGATGCTCGACGCGGGAAACCCGTGGCTGAACTCGCTGATCGACGACTCCTGGCTGCGGCGAGACCTCGCCACGGGCCACTGGCCGATGCTGTCGGAGCCGGCCGCCTTGGCCGAGGTGCTCGACCGGCTGGCCGCCGACCGCTAGATTCGGGCCATGGATGCCGCATCGACTCCACCCGGCCACGCGGTCACCCGCGTGGCCGGTGTCCGCGAGGCCAACGACCTGACGCTCCGCTGGCTTCGCGCCGTCGGTGAGCCCGTGCCGGTGCTGTCCGGCGCGGGCGCCTGGCCGCTGATGGCCGCGCTCGCCGCGGGTGCGGCGGGCAAGGCGCGCGAGGAACTGGCGGAGGCGACGGGGATCGAGCCGGCCGAGGCGATGGACGCCGTCGGCGGCTACGCGCGGGCGCTCTCGGCCTCGGCGGCCCTGCGCTTCTCGACCGGGTTCTGGGCCTCGCCGTTGGTGACGCTCGACCCGACATGGACCGATCGGCTGCCCGACGCGTGGTCCGGTTCGCTGAGCGGGGATCTGGCCGCCGACAAGCGCACGCTGGACACGTGGGCCGAGGAGCGCACCCTCGGCCTCATCGGCGAGATGCCGGTGGAACTCACCCCCGAGACGATGCTCGTGCTGGCCACCGCCCTGGCCGTGCGGACCGATTGGGCCGAGCCGTTCAAAGACGCGCCGCTGATGCCGCAGGAAGGCCCGTGGCGCACCGACCGGCCCTGGCTGGGCCTCAACCGGACCTCATCGGACCTGTCCGCGCTGAGGTCGGCCGAGGGCGTCACGCTGCTGACCGTCGCCGGTCGCGAGGACGTGGACGTGCACCTGGCGCTCGGCGAGCCCGACGCCGGCCCCGCCGAGGTCCTCGCCACCGCCGTGCGGGCCGCCGACGGGCGAACAGGTGCCCTGCCCGCCGAGTCGGGCCCCGGCGTCACGGTGAGCATCGAACGCTCCCATGAGGCCGACCCGGCTCCCCTGCTGCGCGTGACGACGGTGGGTTTCGCCGTCAACGCTGCGCACGACCTGCTGCGCCACGCCGAGGTCTTCGGCCTCGCCACCGCCGCAACCCGCGGCGACCACTTCCCCGGCGTCAGCGCCGACCGCCTGGAGATCAGCGACGCGGCGCAGTCGGCGATGGCGGTGTTCAGTGCCAAGGGCTTCGAGGCCGCCGCCGTGACCGCCGTGGGCATGCGCATGGCCGGCGCGTTCCTCCCGCCCGACAATGGCGAGCGGAAGGTGGTCTCGGCGGCCTTCACGCGGCCTTTCGGCTATGTGGCGGTGCACCGGCCGACGGGCCTGGCACTCGTCGCCGGGTGGGTCGGCGAACCGAAGCGCTTCGGTTAGGACTCACTCGACCTTCGCCACCGCTCCCCCGGTCAGCGACGCGAGGACCGCGTTGATGCCCAGGGCGGTGGTGTAGGCGAGGTCGACGGCCTCCTGGTCGAGCAGCCACTGGATCTGCAGGCCGTCCATGAGCCCGATGATCACCGAGGCGGCGGCGCCGATGTCCTCCTCGGCGGGCACGACGTGCTCGGCGCAGACGTCGCGCAGCGCGTCGGCCAGTATCACCCGCAACCCGGCGAAGCGGGCGCGGAACCACTCCTGCGCGGGGTGGTCGTCGGTGACCGACTCGGCCGACAGGACCGCGTAGGACTGCACGATCCCGGGGCGGGTGGCGTTGAGGCGGGCGGTGCGGACCAGGTGGGCGAAGAGGTCGAGTCCTTCGGGAAGGTGGTCGACGTCGAGTTCCTCGAAGTCGGCCTGGTCGCGGTAGCGCAGCACCTCGATGAGCAGCTCGTCCTTGGAGCCGAAGTGGTGCAGGATGCCCGCGTGGGTTATCCCGACCACTTCGGCGATCTCGATGAGCGATCCGCGCTGGTACCCGCGCCGGCCGAAAATCCCCATGGCGGCCCGCAGAATGTCCAGGCGCCGCTGGACCGAGCGTCTCTGCCGCATGCTGACCTTACCGATCGGGGGTGGGTTCGACACGGATTCGCCGACGTCTGTCATGCCGACAGACTACTGACCCGCCGACAACTTACTGACAGGTCAGTAAGGTCCCTCACAGGCTCTTCTCCTCGACCTTCGGCGGCACCGCCAGATGGCCTGGAACAGCGGCGTCGTAGCCGTCGTGGAGGAAGCAGGACACCTGGCGGTGGCCCTCCCCCGGCAGACCGGTGCCCTGTAGCCGGGGCCGCTTGGTGTCGCAGGGGTCGAACGCGTGCGGGCAGCGCGGATGGAACGGGCAGCCCGAGGGCAGCGCCGTCAGGTCCGGCGGCGAGCCGGGGATGCCCGACAGCTCCCGGCGCGGGCCGTGCAGCGGCGGGAACGAGTTGAGCAGCCCGTGCGTGTAGGGGTGGCGGGGCCGGCGGTAGAGGTCGTCGGCGGTGGCGTCCTCGATGATCTGCCCGGCGTACATGATGGCGATCCGGTCGGCGAGCTCGATCAGCAGCGACACGTCGTGCGTGATGAAGATGACCGAGAAGCCCAGATCGGTGCGCAGTTTCACCAGCTGCTCGACGATCTGGCGCTGCATGACCACGTCGAGGGCCGTCGTCGGCTCGTCCATGATGACGACCTGCGGTTCGAGGGCCAGCGCCATAGCGATCATCACGCGCTGCCGCATGCCGCCGGACAGCTGGTGCGGGTAGGAGTTGATCCGGTCGGGCGAGATGCCGACCATCTCCAGCAGCTCCTTCGCGCGGGCCCGGTGGGCGGCGCGGGAACGGTCGGGACGGTGGGCGACCATCACGTCGATGAGCTGCTTGCCGACCCGGTAGACCGGGTTGAGGGAGTTCATCGCGCCCTGGAAGACGATGGCCATGTCGTCCCAGCGGGAGGCGCGCAGCTGGTCGTCGGACATCCGGAACAGGTCGAGGCGACGGTCGTCGCGGCTGCTGTGGAAGATCACGTCGCCGCCGGTGATCACGCCGGGTGGCGGGAGCAGCCGGGTCGCGGCGTAGGCGAGGGTCGACTTGCCGCAGCCGCTCTCACCGGCGAGGCCGAGAACCTCGCCCACCCCGAGGGTCAGGCTGACGTCGCGCAGGGCGTGCACGGCGTGGTCGTCGTAGCCGTAGTCGACCGACAGGTTCTTGATCTCCAAGACCGGTTCGCCGACGGCGGCGCGGTGCCCGGTGGAGGTCACCGCCGTGTCCACCTTGCTGGCTGCTCGCGACATCATTCCTCTCCTCGCTTCTCGGCGGGGGCCCGGTAGACGGGGGTGAAGCCGACACGCGCCTGGATGCGCTTGGAGCGCAGCGCCTTGGCAGTGCCGCCGGTGGTCCGCAGGCGCGGGTTGACGAACTCGTCGATGCCGAAGTTGATGAGGGTCAGCGCCGTGCCGAGGGCGGCGATGCACAGGCCGGCCGGCACGAACCACCACCACGCGCCCTGCGCCAGGGCCTGGTTGCTCTGGGCCCAGAACAGGATCGTGCCCCAGTTCCAGGTGGACACGCTCGTCACGCCGATGAAGGCGAGGGTGATCTGGGACAGTACGGCGAAGATGACGGTGCCGATGAAGCCCGAGGCGATGATCGCGGTGAGGTTGGGAAGGATCTCGAAGCACACGATCCGCCACAGCGACTCGCCGTTGGCGCGCGCGGCCTCGACGAAGTCACGGCGCCGCAGGGACAGTGTCTGCGCCCGCAGGATCCGCGACCCCCAGGCCCAGCCGGTGAAGGCGATGACCAGCGCGACGGTGGTGCCGCCCGCCTCGGGGAGCTGGCTGGCGATGATGATGATGAGCGGCAGGGCCGGGATCACCAGGAACACGTTGGCCAGCAGGGACAGGAACTCGTCGCCGATACCGCCGACGAAGCCCGCCGTGACGCCGATCAGGACCGAGATGGCCGTGGCGACCGCGGCGGCCAGCAGGCCGACCACGAGGACGCCGCGAGTGCCGACGATCAGCTGCGACATGATGTCCTGGCCGGTGTTGGTCGTGCCGAGCCAGTGCGCGGCGGTCGGCCCCTCCATCAGCGACTTGGAGATCTTGTTCGGGTCGTAGGGGGCGATGTACTCGCCGATGGCGGCGAGTACGACGAAGAATCCGAGGATGCACAGGCCGACGGTGGCCTTGCGGTTGCGGAAGATCATCCAGGCGCCGCGGCCGCCGCGGCCCTTCTTGGGGACGATCCCGTGCTCGCCGGTCTCGACCGGCAGGTCAACGGTTGGGGTGGTTGTCACGGCTCAGCCCTCCTGTCGGGTACGCGGGTCGAGGAGCGCGTAGGCGAGGTCGGCGAACATGTTGGCGACCAGCACCGACATCGTGATGATCAGGAAGACGCCCTGCATGAGCGGGTAGTCCTTCGAGCTCACGCCCTGGTAGAGGATGTAGCCGATGCCGGGGTAGGAGAACACGATCTCCGTGACGAGCGTGCCGCCGACGATGAATCCGAGCGACAGCGCGAAACCGGAGATGTTGGGCAGGATCGCGTTGCGGGCGGCGTAGCCGAACATCACCGTCCGTTCCTTGAGTCCCTTGGCGTGCGCGACGGTCACGTAGTCCTCGGAGGAGACGGTGACGGTCATGTTGCGCATGCCGAGCATCCAGCCGGCGATCGAGCTGACGATGATGGTGATGGCGGGCAGGAGCCCGTGGTAGACGGCCGACCAGACGAAGTCGGCGTCCCACGACGGTACGAACGCCCCGTCGTAGCCGCCGGAGGCGGGGAAGACCGGCCAGGCGACGGCGAAGACGGCGATGGCGATCAGCCCGAGCCAGAAGTACGGGATGGCCGAGAAGAAGCTGCCGATCGGCAGGAGGCTGTCGGTCCAGCGACCGCGCCGCCAGCCGATGTACACGCCGGCGAGCGTGCCGAGTACGAAGCTGATGAGGGTCGACACCCCGACCAGGATCAGCGTCCACGGGATGCTCTGGGCGATGACCTCGCCGACCGGGGTCGGGAAGAAGGTGAACGAGAGCCCGAAGTCGCCCTGGAAGAGGTTCCCCCAGTAGTCGAGGTACTGCTGCCAGACGGTGGTCTCCTTGTCGAGACCGAACATGGCGTACAGGGCCTGGGTGGCGTCGGTGCTCAGCTGGCCCTGGTAGCGGTTGATCAGCGACTGGACCGGGTTGCCGGGGAGCATGCGCGGGATGAAGAAGTTCAGGGTGATCGCCGCCCAAGCGGTCACGATGTAGAACACGAAGCGGCGCAGGAGGAAGGTCACGCGGCCACCTCGCTCTTCTCGGCGTCCTCGGCGTACAGCCAGCACGCGGCGATCCGGCCGTCACCGGCGGGAAGCGCGGGCGGCGACTCGACCTTGCAGCGCTCCATCGCGAAGGGGCAGCGCGGGTGGAAGCGGCAGCCCGACGGCGGGTTGATCAGGCTCGGCGGCTCACCGCGGGCGGGGCGCTCGTCGGCCCCGGCGAGCTTGTCGGGGTCGGGCGCGGAGCTGACCAGCAGCTGCGTGTACGGGTGCGCGGGGTTCTGGGTGACCGACTCGCTGTCGCCGCTCTCCACGACCTGCCCGGCGTACATGACCACGGTCTGGTCGGCGAAGTAGCGCGCCGAGGCGATGTCGTGGGTGATGTAGAGGATGGCGAGGTCGAGCTCCTCCTTGAGTTCCTTGAGGAGGTTGAGGACGCCCAGGCGGATGGACACGTCGAGCATGGAGACCGGCTCGTCGGCCAGCAGCACCGCCGGGCGGGCCCCGAGGGCGCGGGCGATGGCCACGCGCTGGCGCTGACCGCCGGAGAGCTCGTGCGGGAACTTCTCCAGGTAGCGCTCCGCCGGCCGCAGGTGAACCTGCTCCAACAGGCCGGACAGGCGCGCTTCGAGGTCCTGCTTCGACAGCCCCTTGTGGTGGATCCGCAGCGACCGGGTCAGCACGTAGCGGACCGTGTGGATCGGGTTGAGCGAGGCGAAGGGGTCCTGGAAGATCATCTGGACCTGGCGGCAGTAGGCGCGGAACCTGCGTCCGAAGCGGACCTTGATCGGCTCGCCCCGCAGGAGGATCTTTCCGGCCGTCGCCGGGTAGAGCTGCGCCAGCAGTCGCGCGACGGTCGACTTGCCCGAACCGGACTCGCCGACGAGGGCGACCACATGGCCTCGCCGGAGTGTCAGGTCGACCGCCTCGACGGCGCGAACCGCGCGTCCGCGTCCGCGCAGACCGCGGACCGGGAAGTGCTTGGTCAGTGCCCGGGCTTCGAGCATGATCGGGTCATCGGTGGGGGGTGTCGCGGCTTCGGTCGCCGGACCTTCTCGCTGAGCCATGTCTACCTGTCCGGAAGGGGTGTGGTGGGTACCGGAGGGGTGGCCCGGCCGGGTGGGAGGACGCCGCCCGGCCGGGCCGTGCGTCACGACGCGGGGGTCAGCTTCATGACGATCATCGACGCGCTCGCCTGCGTCGGCTGCGGCATGGCGTAGGGGTCCTCGGCGGTGGGCCAGCCCTCCCAGTACTTGGTGGAGTACTCGGCGCCGATGGGGCCGGCGACCAGCGGGATCGCGGGGACCTGCTCGACCATGAGGTCCTGGAGGAGGTCCATCGCGGCCTTGCGGGTGGCGTCGTCGGCGGCGTTGGCGTAGTCGTTGAGGGCCTTGGTGGCGTCCTCGTTGCGGTAGCGCCCGAAGTTCCACGACGCGTTCTTGCCGAGCGGCTCCAGGTGGGCGCCGTTCATGATGCAGTCGTAGATGTCGTAGGGGGTGTTGCCGGTGTTGGTCCAGTGCAGGCTGGCGTCGAAGTCGCCCACGGCCAGGGCGTCTGTCCACGCGTCGACCGTCATCGTCTCGACGGTCGCCTCGATGCCGAGCTGCTTGACGCTGTCGGCGATGATCTGCAGGTCGGCGAGGTAGTCCGACCAGCCGGCTGGATCCACGAGCTTGAAGGTCACCGGGTTTCCGTCGGGGTCCTTCAAGGTCTCACCGTCGAGGGTGAAGCCGCCCTCGGCGAGGACCGTCTTGGCCTTCTCGACGTCGACGGCCTGCGACTGGCCCTTGTACTTGTCGGAGATGAACGCGTCACCGGCCGGCCGCGGGATGCCCGTCGGGCTGTCCACGAGGGGGTAGAGGCTGGCGTGGCCCTGCACGTGGATGGCCTGGCGGTCGATGACCAGGTTGATGGCCTGGCGCAGCGCGGTGTGCTTGAACGCGCCCTTCTCGATGTTGAGGAACAGGGCGTGGATGCCCAGACCGGAGGGGAACCACAGCTTGTGGTGGTCCTTGTCCTTGGCGACGAACACGTCCTGGTAGTTCGGCATGAACACGTAGGACCACTGGCAGGCACCGCTGGCCAGCGCGGTGGTCTGCGCGTTGTTGTCGTTGTAGGACGTGTAGCGGATCTCGGGGACCTTGGGCGTGCCGCCCCAGTAATCGGTGCGCGGGACCATCGTGACGACCTGAGCGGTCCAGGACTTCAGTGTGTAGGGACCGGTGCCGATCGGGTTCTGGTTGGTGTCGGTGGTGGGGTCGGCGATCGGCTCCCAGATGTGCTTGGGGACGACCATCGACTCCAGGACGCGACCCTGGTTGACGAACTGCGAGGACTTGAAGGTCAGGTCGACGATGTTCCCCGTGACGGTGATGGTGTCGAAGGGGATCGCGCTGCCGTTGAAGGCGTCGTTGGCCTTGATCATGTTGAACGTGAAACCGACGTCCTCGGCGGTCAACGGCTTGCCGTCGGAGAACTTGACGCCGTCGCGGATGGTGAGCTTGACCGACTTGAAGTCGGCCGCCCACTCCCACGCCGTGGCCAGCCACGGGGTCGGCGGCTGCTCCGGCGCGATCTGGTTGACCTGGGCGAGCGGCTCGTAGACGAGCCACCGGTAGCCCAGCGAGTTCGCCGACGAGGTCGGGGTGAAGGGGTTGCTGTTGTTCGTCAGCGGCCCGTTGGGCATACCGACGGTCAGAGCCTGCGGGGCTCCGCCGTCGCCTTCACCGGTCTTACCGTCGCCGCACGCGGCGAGCGCGGGGGTGGCGAGCACACCGGCCATGAGTCCGAGGGTGGTGCGTCTCTTCATTGAGAATGTCTCCTTGCACTGGGGTGAATCTCAGGGGGCGGTCGATCAGGTTCGGGTGACGTGCGCGTCGAGACGCGGGTCGGCGACGGATCGCCCGACGCGGACGCGGTAGCGGCCGGCGGGGGTGATCCAGGCGTGACCGACGGCGTCCCAGGTCTGGAAGGCGCGGGCGGCCAGCCGGAGCCGGGCGGTGGTGGATTCGCCCGGGGCGGCCTCGGCGACGGCGAAGCCGCCGAGCCAGCGGACCGGTCGTTCCGGTCCGTCCTCGCAGGGTTCGAGGTACGCCTGGACGACTTCCCGGCCGGGCCGGGTGCCGGTGTTGCGTACCGTCACGTCGAGCACGACGTCGCCTTCGGCGCTGTCGTCGACGTGCAGATCGGTGTATTCCCACTCGGTCCAGCCGAGGCCGTGACCGAAGGGAAGGGCGGGTTCGGTCCCGTTGCGCAGCCAGCCGCGGTGTCCGATGTGGATTCCCTCGTGGTAGTCGAGGAACTTCCCGTCGGGGATCGTGTCGGTCACCGGGACGTCGCTGAATCGGGCAGGAAGCGTCCACGGCAGACGTCCGGCGGGCTCGGTGCGCCCGAAGAGGACGTCGGCGAGGGCGTGGCCGCATTCCTGCCCGGGGAACCATGTCCACAGCACGGTTCCCGCGTCCGCCAGCCACGGGAGCAGCACCGGGGCCCCCGCGTTGACGACGACGATCGCGCGGTCGGTGACCTCCAGGACCCGGCGGACGAGCTCGTCCTGCCTGCCGGGGAGGTCGAGGTTGGGCCGGTCCCAGCCCTCGGACTCGACCTCGCTGTTGGTGCCGACGATCAGGACCGTGAGGTCGGCGTCGCGCGCGGCCTCGACGGCGGCGGCGATCTCCTCCTCGACGGTCAGGCCGGGGAGCCGGTGACGCAGCTCGGCGCGGGTGAAGCGGCCGTAGGCCTTGGCGTCGACGATCTGGAGTTCGGCGTGGATCTCGACGGTGACGGGGGCGTCGACGGTGATCGAGCGGCCGCTGTCGGCGGGCGAGTTGACGCTGGAGTCGAGCAGGACCTCGGCTCCGGCTCGCTGGCCGGACTCGCCGGTGAGGACGCCGCCGACGCTGGTGCGGTGGGCGCCGACGGTGCCGACGCCGAGCCAGTGCTCGCCGGGTTCTTTGAGTTCGACGACGGCGGTGAGCCGGGCGCTCGCGGCCTCGGGCGTGACGTACCACCAGCCGGTGTCGCCGTTGTGGACGCGGGAGTCGATCACCTCGCCCTTGGCGTCGAGGATCTCCAGGCGGATGCCGGGGACGCCGGTCTCGGGGTCGGTGGCGCGGTTCTTGACGTCGAGGCGGGGCGCGTGGGGCCGGGCGTAGCCGCCGCGCTGGACGCGGATCTCGACTCCGTCGGGGAGGGCGGCGCGCAGGCCGTCGAGCGGGGTGATCTGGAGGTCGGGCCAGACGTGGGCGCTGCCGCCGCCCTGGGTGAAGGCGTCGGTGGAGTTGGGGCCGATGAGCGCGACGGTCGAGACGTCCTCGGCGGCGCGTGGGATGCGGCGCCCGTCGTCCTTGAGGACGACGGTGGAGCGGGCGGCGAGTTCGCGCAGGACCGCCCGGGTGTCACCGAGGTCCTCGGTGTCGTCGGGGTTCTCGGCGCCGTCGAGGGCGCCGACGCGGCCGGCGAGTCGCAGGATCCGCCGGACCTTGTCGTCGATGACCTCCTCGGCGACGAGGCCGTCGCGGACGGCGGCGATGAGCGCGTCCTCCCAGGGGCCGCCCGGGCCGGGCATGACCAGGTCGAGGCCGGCGTTGGCGCTGGGGACGGTGCTGCGGGCGGCGAGCCAGTCGCTCATGACGACGCCGTCGAAGCCCCACTCGTTCTTGAGGACCTCGGTGACCAGGTGGTGGTGCTCGGTCGAGGTCGCGGACTCGACGCCGTCGTCGACGCCGTTGTAGGCGGCCATGATCGACCAGGCGCCGGCTTCCTTGACGGCCAGTTCGAAGGGCGCGAGGTAGACCTCGCGGAGCGTGCGTTCGTCGACCTTGGCGATGTACTCGGTGCGGGCGGTCTCGGAGTCGTTGGCCACGAAGTGCTTGACGCACGCGGCGACACCGCGCTCCTGGAGGGCCTTGACGAGCGCGGAGCCGATGCGGCCGGTCAGCAGCGGGTCTTCGGAGAAGCACTCGAAGTGGCGTCCGCCGACGGGGCTGCGCTGGAGGTTGACGACCGGCGCGAGGACGACGTCGACGCCGTGGCGGCGGGCCTCGCGGGCGAAGAGGACGCCGAGGCGGGCGGCGGCCGCCTCGTCCCAGGTCGCACCGAGCGCGGTCGGCGAGGGGAAGGAGGCCGACGTCTCGGCGGGGTTGCCGTTGGCGCCGCGGACCCCGGCGGGGCCGTCGGACAGGACGAGTGAGCGCAGGCCCGCGGCGTCGGCGGTGTGCATGGTGAACGGTGTGGCGCCGGTCAGCAGCCTGACCTTGTCCTCCAGGGAGAGGGCGGTCAGCCGGTCGTCGAGGGTGGGACCGGCGGGGAGCTGCTGAGTGGCCAAGGCGTTCTCCAGGTGGGGTGGGTAACGCGGCTCACGTTAGCAAACTTACTGACAGGTCAGTAAGTGACTTGGGTAACAATTGCGTCTCGTGATTAACCTGCCGGAAATCGCGGCTTGACGATGCGTGCCAGGCGGAGGGTGGGGGTTCCGGCGCGAGATTTCAGTGACTGAGCGGTGTACCGAGTTACTTTGCCACTGGTTTGGGCCGTTGGGTCCGGGGCGAGGACGCCAATTCGCGCTGGGGGTGGCGGGAGGCCGGGAAGGGAGGTGGCGGGCACCCGGGCCGGACCGACGGCGCGCCGGGCACGCAGCCTCGACAGGAGGATGCGGAGTGGGCCGAAGGCTGGTCGACGGTGAGCACCTCGGCGACGATCTCCACCTCGTCGGGACCGGCGATGGTCAGCCGGCGCAGCGCGGAACGGTTGTTGTGGTGGCGCAGAAGGTGGCGGGCCTCCTCGGGCCAGGGGCCGCAACGAGGAAGTTCCCGCGCGGCGATCTCGTCCACGAAATTGCCGGGAAGGTCGCCGATATCGGGCGTGACGTGCACGATCCCCACAAGGCGTAGCGTCACGTCGGCGGCCTCTGAACTCAATACGGTGACAGCCTCGCTGGACTCCTGATCCATGCGCAGGACCATCGACGTCAACCCCGCGCGAGTGCTCGAGGTTCACGGTCGCACGCTACCCCCTGCGGTGCGGCGGGGCAGCATGGCGAGACCAGGCCTCTAGGTCGAGCCGGAGACGATCGCCGCTATCCGCGCCGCGACATCATCGAACTCGCCGAGCGCGCTCACGGCACGGACCGAGCGGCCCCTCCCCCGGTAGTGGGCGGTCAGCGCCGCCGCTGCTTCGCGGTGCGTGCGGATCTCCTCGACCGTCACCTCGTGAGGCTGGCCGAGCTGTCCACCGCAGCGGCCGCAGACCCCTGGCACAGCCGGAAGTCGGTAGTACACATGCATGGTCGAGCGGCAGTGGAGGCATCGTCGGCCGAGCCTCGCCATCGTCTCGGACTCGTCGAGCGTCGGCTCGATCACGACGGTCGGCTCCTGCCCGTGCTCGGCGAGGAACTCGGCCTCCTCCACCTTCCGCGGCCAGTCGTGCAGAATCCACCCGTCGCCGGCCCGGCGTACCCCATCCAGCACGATCTCTCCGCCGAGAGTGCCCGGCACCAGATCACCGGCGTCCATGTACGCCTTCGCGCGAACCCCGGGTGAGGATCGCCGCCGGTAATGGTCCCGCAACCGATCGCGGACGTTGACCGCCTCGACCGCCGAGATCCCGGCCGCCAGACTCACCAGGCTCCACGTGTCGATCCCGATCCCCAGCCCACCGATCACCACCGCTCGCACCATGCGGCCACCCTAACGGCCGCCGGCATCGCCCCGGCGCCGTCGAAGCGCGGCTACGGTCGTGACGCATGACGACACATTGGGAGCCGGGCCGCCCGGTCGCCGTTCGCTACGGCCGCTTCGGCACCGCTCGCTGGGTCTACACCGGCAACGTCATCGCCGACGGACCCGGCGAACTCGCCGTCCTCATGCGCCCGGGAAACCCGTCGGTGGAGTCTCACGCCGCTGACGGACGCAACGTCCGCGACCTGAGCCCGGACGAACGCGCCGACCCGCGTCTGCGAGCCTCCGTGCCGTCGAGCTGGTACGGGGAGGCCGCCGTCTTCGTCTTTCCCGCCGGGGCGCCCTGGTCGGTGTGGATGTTCTTCAACCCCGACGGGACCCCGCACCGCGCCAAGGTGAACTACGAGCGCCCCTACGTCAGGTGGACCGACGCCGACGGCAACGCCTACGTCGACACCGCCGACCGGGAACTGGACCTGGTCGCCTACCCCGACGGGACCTGGCACCTCAAGGACGAGGAGGAGTTCGCCGACGTCACCGGCCGGCCCGGTTACTGCACACCCGAGCTCGCCGTCGAGGTGCGCGAGCACGCCGCCGCGTCCCTCGCCCGCTTCAAGGCCGGAACCCTCGTACTGGGCGACTACACGAACACCGGGGCAGGCCCGTCGTGGCCGACCCCGGTTCTCGCCGACTCCTGGCGCTCCCCGCACACGAACTGGCCCTAGACCAGCGCGGGCTCCGGGATCCGGATGCTCCTGCGGTCCATCGCTCCCGACACCAGCGCGACGGTGAGGCCGGCGACACCGAGCAGGGCCGCGACCCACGCGGTGGCGGTGTAGCCGAACCCGGCCTGGATGACCAGGCCGCCGAGAAACGGGCCGATCGCGTTGCCGAGATTGAAGGCGCCGATGTTGACCGCCGACGCTAGGGTCGGCGCGCCCTCGGCCTTGTCGAGCACACGGGTCTGCAGCGGCGGGACGGTCGCGAAGGCGGCGACACCGAAGGCGAGGATGGCGATCACGAAGGCCACCTGGGAATGCGCGGCCAGCAGGAAGGCCACCGAGATGACGATCAGCGCGATGAGGATCGCGTAGAGGGACGGCATCAGCGCACGGTCGGCGAGCCGGGCGCCGATCAGGTTCCCCACCACCACACCGACCCCGAACAGGCCCACGAGGATCGGGACGGCGCTCGCGGAGAACCCGGCGACCTCGGTGGCCATCGGCGCGATGAAGGTCAAGACGGTGAAGGCCGGCGCGAAGCCGAGCACGGTCATGGCCAGGGCCATCCACACCTGCGGGCGGGCGAAGACGCGGAACTCCGTGCGCAGCGCCGGCCGCTCGGCGTCGGGACGGTCGGCGGGCACCAGGGCGGCGACGCCGGCCAGGCCGATCACACCGATGGCGACCACCGCCCAGAAGGCCGACTGCCAGCCGAAATTCTGGCCGAGCAGCGTGCCGACGGGGACGCCGACGACATTGGCGACGGTCAGTCCGGTGAACATCATCGCGATGGCCTGTGCGCGTTTGCGGGGCGCGACGAGGTTGGCGGCGACGACCGAGCCGACTCCGAAGAAGGCCCCGTGCGCGAAGGAGGACACGATGCGGCCGGCCATCAGCGCGCCGTAGGTGGTGGCCATCGCCGACAGCAGGTTGCCGGCGATGAAGACGACCATGAGCAGCAGGAGCATCTTCTTGCGGGACAGGCGGTTGCCGAGAATCGTCAGGACGGGGGCGCCGACGAAGACGCCGAAGGCGTAACCGGAGACCAGCAGGCCCGCGGTGGGGATGGAGACGCCGAACTCGGCCGACAGGTCGGGCAGCAGGCCGTTGATGACGAACTCGGTGGTGCCGATGCCGAAGGCGCTGATCATCAGCGCGACCAAGGCGAGAGGCATGACGGGCTCCTACGGATACAGTGGGACGCGTACGAGAAAACCCGCGTCCGAGACAGTTGCGACAGAATTAGTTGCACACGCCATTGTTTGCAGACGCTGCCTATCTCAGCACGCAAGTGGAGGTTCGGCAAGCCGGACCCAGGAAGGTGTGACCCATGCCGCTGCCCGACGACGCCGTCGAAGCCCGGGCGCAGGGCTGGCGGACCCTCGCCGCGCTGCACGCCCGCATCGAGGACGCTCTCGAACGCGCGCTCCAAGCCGCCCACGGCCTGAGCGTCACCGAGTACACCGTCCTCGACGTGCTCGCCAAGCAGGACGGCTGGCACATGCGCATGCAGCAGCTCGCACGCGCGGTGGTGCTCAGCCAGAGCGCGACGACCCGACTCGTCACGCGCCTGGAGAAGCGCGGGCTGCTCTCCCGCTACCTGTGCGAAGAAGACCGGCGGGGCATCTACACCGAGGTCACCGGCCCCGGCCGCGAACTCCTCGCCGAGGCGCGCCCGACGCATGACACGACCCTCACCGCCGCTCTCGACGAGGCCGTCGAGATCCCCGAACTCGAGCCGCTCGTGCGCTCGGTCCAGGACCTGACACGCGTCTGACCGCTGCCCCTGCCCCCTACCCGGGTAGGGGGCACGCACCCTCTGCGGAGGGACGCTCGTGGAGTGCGGGCGCACCTAGCGTCGACGTCATGGAACCCGGCTTCTGGAAACTCCCCTTCGCCGCCGTCACCTGGCGGCGCTGGGCCTATGTCATCACCGGCGCGCTCCTCGCGCCCGTACTGGTGCCGGCGACGCTCCTCGGACTGGGCACCGGGGTCGAGCGGGCGAGGTCGCGCTGGGTCCGCGACGACCGACCCACACGCCGCCCCGGCTGGTGGCGCGGCGCGGTGTACGCCCTGGTGAACCTGCCCCTGTCGCTGGCACTCGGCATGTTCTTCGGCTACCTGACCACGCTCTGGTTCTACTGGGTCGCCTACCCGGTGCTCTTCTGGAACGCCGACCTCTCCGTGGGCACCTGGGGCGGCCCCACCTGGATCGGCGCGGTGGCCCTGCACATGGCGCCCGCGCCGGTGATGCTCTTCGTCGGCCCGTGGCTGTTGCGCCAGGCCGCCCGGCTGCACACCGGTCTCGTGCGTCGCCTGCTCGGCTAGACCGTCCAGTCCGGCACGACGTCCACGAGGTGGCGCTCCATCGTGGCGAACTCCGGCGGTGGCGGTTCGGGCCGCTCCCGCACCCTGCGGACGATCTCCTCGCAGTAAGCGTCGTGGTCGGCGCGCTCCCGCCAGCGGGAGAACACCAGAACCTCGGTGTTGCGCTCCTCGGCGAGGAAACCGCCGAGCATGCCCGAGGCGACCGCGAGCCTGGGCTCCCACATGCGGTTGTGGCGCTCGATGACGTTGCCGAAGCGGCCGTCGCGCAAGGCGCAGTAGGTCACCCGCAGTAATGCCGCGCACCGTCGGCGCGGCTGGAACCCGCCCGGCAGGTCGCGGCGGCGCATGAAGGTCCGCACCAGGGCCTTCTCGCAGGTCTCCCGCCGCGCGAGTTCACCGTCGGCACCGGCCAGGAAGTCGTGGTAGGAGAAGCGGTCGGTCCAGAAAGCGAAGACGTGCGCGAGCAGCGGGTCGTCGCGGTCCCAGCCGCCGCAGCGGCCGAGGAAACCCGGCAGCTCGCGCGACCGCTCCCCCGCGGCCCGATCGGACTCGAACGCGCGCCGGTCGGTGACCTCGCACCTGAACCACTCCACGAGCATCCCGGGAAACTACCCCTGCCGCCGCGACGCGCTCGGCTCAGGTCATGTGCTTCGCGGCGTCCTCGATGGCCCGGTAGAAGGTCGGATAGGCGTACATCATGTGCCTCATGCTGGAGAAAGGCACCTCGCTGTACACCGCGACGGCGAGCGCGCCCATCGTCTCCCCACCGGAGGGCGCGGCGACCGTCGCGCCGACAAGGAGGTCGCGGTCGGCGTCGACGATGAGCTTGACCACGCCCTCGTTTCCGTCTCCGTAGATCCATCCCCGCGCCGACGTGGGGATCTGCGTGGTTCCCACGTGGACGTTGAGTCCGGCCTCGCGGGCCTGCGCCTCGGTCAGTCCGACGGCGCCGACCTCGGGGTCGGTGAACGTGACCCTCGGCAGTGCCCGGTAGTCGGCGGGCGGGCCGGACTGGCCGAGGATCGAGCGGACCGCGACGGCGGCCTGGTACATGGCGACATGCGTGAACTGGCCGTGCCCGGTGACGTCGCCGACGGCCCACAAACGCTCACCCGCGCGCATGTGCCCGTCAACGGTGATGCCTTTGCCCTTGGGGTCGAGGCCGACGTTCTCAAGTCCGAGGTCGCCGAGTTCGGCGTGGCGGCCGACGGCGACGAGGAGCTTCTCGGCGCGCACGCTGCCGCCGTCGTCGAGGCTGAGGGTGAACTCGCGCCCGTCGTGGGCGACCTTGACGGCCTTGCGGCCGGTGACCATGGAGATGTCGTCCTCGCCGAGGGCTTCGTGGACGGTCTCCGACGCCTCGGGCTCCTCGGCGGGGAGCAGGCGGTCGGCGGCCTCGACCACCGAGACCTTCGAGCCGAAGCGGGCGAAGACCTGGGCGAGTTCGACGCCGATGGCACCGCCGCCGAGGACGACGAGCGAAGCGGGGACCGTCTCGGTCTCGATGGCCTCGCGGTTGGTCCAGTAGGGGGTGCCGGCGAGGCCTTCGATCGGCGGGATCGTGGGCGCGCCGCCGGTGGCCAGCACGATGGCCTTGCGGGCAGTGTGCTCGTCACCGTTGACCTCGACGCGGCCGGGGCCGAGGAGCCGCGCGCGTCCGCGGACGAAGGTGCCGCCCTTGCCGGTGAAGCGGTCGACGGCGACCTTGTCGTCCCAGTTGTCGGTGGCCTCGGTGCGGATGCGACGGGCGACGGGCGTCCAGTCGGGCGTGATCTGCACCGCGCCGCCGACGCCTTCGAGGCGTCGCGCGTCGGCGATCAGGTTGGCCGCGCGGATCATCATCTTGCTCGGAATGCAGCCCCAGTAGGGACACTCGCCGCCGACGAGCCCGCCGTCGATGCCGAGGACCTCGAGTCCCGCCTCGGCGAGCCGGCCGGCGACTTCCTCGCCGCCGACGCCCATGCCCACGATGATCGCGTCCACTTCGGTCATGCCAAACCTCCGCACGTCGGCTTCGTGTCCATCTGGCACGTTACCCGGCGGGTGGAGCCGACGGAGGAGAGCCGTGGAGTCGGGAGCGAACCCGGACGTCAACTTCGGTTGACACCTGACCACCTGTCAATGTACGTTGACAGCATGACCGAAGCGACCGATCTCGCCGCCGGCGCCGGCGACACCGACCCGAAGGTCGGACTCCGCGCCGTGGCCGCGCTGCGCCGGCTGCTGGAGCACCTGGAGACAGCGCAGGTCCGCAACGCTCGCGAGCACGGCTGGGCATGGCAGCAGATCGCCGACGAGCTGGGAGTCTCGCGGCAGGCCGCGCACAAGAAACACGGAAAGGAGCGCCACTGATGTTCGAACGATTCACCGAACCGGCCCGCCGGGTCGTCAAACTGGCCGTCGCCGAGTCGCAGGAGGCCGGCGACGCGCTCGTCGACGAGGAACACCTCGTCTACGCGCTGTTCGGCGAGCCCGACGGCGAGGCCGCCCGCCTCTGCGGAGGCGAGGTCACCCTCGCCCGGATCAAGGCGGCCTTCCGCACCGCGCGCCGCCGGGGCGGGATGAGCGACGCCGACGCCGCGGCCCTCGCCGGCCTCGGCATCGACGTCGACGAGGTGGTCGCGGGCTTCCAGGCGGGCCTCCCGCCCGAGGCCCTGGACGGCCCGAGGAAGCCCCCGGGCCGGCACCGGCCCTTCTCCAAGCACGCCAAGCGCGCCTTGTCGCTGGCGCTCCAGGAGGTCGTCTCCCGGCGTGAACGGGCACTCGGCGAGCGCGACCTGCTTCTCGGGCTGCTGCGCAACCAGGCCCTGGCGGCAGGTGTGCTCGAAGGTCTCGGTGTCCGCTACGACGACGTCCGGGCGCGGCTCTCCTGAATACCGGCCGGGCCCGGCCGAGACCGGGCCCGGCCGAGGCGCTCACGCGATCAGGTGAACGTCGCCGAACTCGTGCCACAGGTAGCGGGCGTCCACGGCCGCCGCGTACGACCTGGCCAGCAGGTCGTCTCCGGCGATCGCCCGCAGCATCCACAGGTGCGTCGACTTCGGCTCGTGCAGGCCGGTGAGCAGTCCGTCGACGAGGCGGACCCCGAGCTCGGGCGTCACGACGTGCTCGGTGAATCCCCGCGCGGCACGGACTCCCCCGCCGTCGGCGGCGCTCTCCAGCGCTCGCACGGCGGTGGTGCCGACCGCGATGACCCGCCCGCCCGCGCGACGTGTGTCGTCGACCCGGCGGGCCGTACTGGCCGGGACGTCGAACCACTCGGCGTAGGGCGGCTCGTCCTTCTCCGGGCTCGCCACACCGGTGTGCAGGGTGATGGGCGCGAAGGCCACCCCGCGCGCGATCAGCCGGGTGACCAGCGCGTCGGAGAACGGCCGCCCGGCGCTGGGCATCTCCGCGCTGCCGGGATCGACGCCGAACACCGTCTGGTAGGCCGACAGCGGCCAGTCGCGGTCCACATAGGAGTAGCGGATCGGCCGGCCGTGCCGGCGCAGGTACTCCACGACGTCGGTGTCCAGACGCGCTCGCCACAGGCGCGGGGTGTGCCGGTCGATGAGCCGCAGCGTCGCCCCGCCGGGAAGCGGAATCCACTCCCCGGACATGCCGCCCGCATAAGGAACGCTCGCCCGCGCGGTCAGTCCGCGCAGTTCGACGAGCCAGTCGCCCCCGCCGACGCGGCCGCTGAAGTGGACCGCGATCCGCTCGGTGTGCACGGCCGCCGGGAGAGTCCCCGAGGTGTTGACGACGAGCAGGTCGCCCGGTCTGAGCAGGCCGGGCAGCTCGGTGAACCGGTGGTGGTCGACGGCGCCGCTCGCCTTGTCACTGACGAGCATTTGTACCCCGTCGCGGCTCAGGCCGCGCGCCTCGGGCGGCTCGTGGGCCTCCAGATCGGGCGGTAGGTCGGTGAACTGGTCGAGGGTGACGGTCATGCCACGCCGCCCTTCACCAGGTCGGCCGCGCGGTGGCGCCCACTCGCCGGGCGCCGTTCGACGAGTTCGGCGAGGCTCTCCGCGACGCCCTCGGGCTCCGGGGCCTCCAGCGACTCCTCCCCCACGGCCTCGGCGAGCATCTCCGTGCGCATCTCGCCCGGATCGACCCACCACACGGCCACCGACGGCTCCTCGGCGGCGAGGACCCTCGACACCTGCTCCAGCGCGGCCTTGGTGGCGCCGTACCCGCCCCAGCCCTGGTATCCCTCCACGGCTGCGTCGGAGGTGACGTTGACGATGGCGCCACCGCGTTCGCGCAGCGACGGCAGGGCCGCCTGCGCCAGCGCCAGCGGAGCCAGCACGTTGGTGTCGAACAGATCCCGCAAGGTCCCCAGTGGATAGTCCGCCAGTGGCGGCAGCGGAGTCGCCCCCAGCCCGGACGCGTTGTTGACCAGCAGATCGAGGCCCCCCGCATCAGCCGCCAGCTCGGCGAGCCGGGTCCGGTGCGCCGGGTCGGCGACGTCTCCGGCGAGCGCCGTCGCACCGAGCTCGGTGGCCACCGCCTCCAGGGGCCCCTCACTGCGAGCCGTCAGGATGAGGCGCCAGCCGCGCTGGGCGAGGGATGTCGCGACGGCGCGTCCGAGTCCGCGGGAGGCGCCGGTGATCAAGGCTGTCTTCGTCGTCGTGTCCATGTCTCGAAGCTATGGCGGC
The DNA here is from genome assembly GCF_040655735.1 of Phytomonospora sp. NPDC050363. Lineage (NCBI taxonomy): Bacteria > Bacillati > Actinomycetota > Actinomycetes > Micromonosporales > Micromonosporaceae > Phytomonospora > Phytomonospora sp. NPDC050363. The sequence continues at coordinate 727,046 of NZ_JBFAKK010000001.1, read as the reverse complement.
CCGAGCCCGGCCGCCTCGGGCCGCGGACCCGACTCCGACCGGGACTTGAGTCCTAGGACCAAGCGCGCAGGCGGCCGGGCCACCCGGTGCATAAGCTGGTCACGTGGGCGAACGCCAGAGCAAGGACGCGATTCTGCGAGCGGTCAGCGCCGCCGTGCTCGCGGTGACCCGGCACCTGTCCGCCCACGAGGTCCTCCAGGTCATCGTCCGTTCGGCGCGCGAACTGCTCGGCGCCCGCTACGGGGCCCTCGGCATACCCGACGAGGACGGCGCCTTCGCCGAGTTCGTCGCCGACGGCATCAGCGACGACGAATGGGACCGGATCGGGAAGCTCCCGCGCCAGCACGGGATGCTCGGGGTCCTGCTGCGCGAGGAGAAGGCCGTACGGCTCGACGACATCCGCGCCGACCCGCGCTTCGGCTGGTGGCCGCGCGCCCATCCGGTCATGGCCGACTTCCTCGGCGTCCCCATCCGCGACGGCGGGTCGGTGCTGGGGATCATCTTCCTGGCCAACAAGGAGACGCCCGGCGGCTTCACGCCCGAGGACGAGCGTCTGCTGGAGCTGTTCGCCGGTCACGCGGCGATCGCGATCACCAACGCCCGGCTCTACGAGCGAAGCCAGGAGCTGTCGGTGATGGCCGAGCGCGGGCGGCTGGCCCGGGACCTGCACGACGCCGTCGCGCAGAAGCTCTTCTCACTGCGGCTCACCGCGAAGGCCGCCGGAACCCTCGTCATGGCGTCCCCCGAACGGGCACTCGCCCAGATGGAACAAGTCGAGCGGCTCGCCGGCGAGGCCCTCGACGAGCTGCGCTCGGTGATCGTCGAGCTGGCCCCGCCCGACCTCGCCGCCGACGGCCTAGTGCGGACCCTGGTCAAACAGGCACGCCTCCTCGACCGTCTGCACCCCGCCGAGGTGACCTGCGCGGCCGACTCCGACGCGACCGGCCTGCCCCCGGCCGCCGAGACGGTCGTCTTCCGCATCGCGCAGGAGGCCCTGCACAACGCCCTGCGCCACTCCGGGGCCGCTCACGTGGAACTCCGCATGGCCTGCGGGGAGGAGGCATTCACTCTCGCCGTCGACGACGACGGCGCCGGCTTCGACACCCGCGCGGCGGCCACGAAGGGCCTCGGCCTCCAGTCGATGAGCGTCCGCGCGACCGAACTGGGCGGACGGCTCGACGTCCGCACCGGACCGGGTGCGGGCACCACGATCAGCCTGGTGGTGCCGCATGGCTGAGCGGATCCGGGTGCTCCTGGCCGACGACCACCCCGTGGTCCGTCAGGGCCTGCGCACCTTCCTCGAACTCCACGACGACATCGACGTCGTCGGTGAGGCCGCCGACGGACGTGAGGCGGTGGAACTCGTGCGCGAACTCGAACCCGACGTCCTGCTCCTCGACCGCAAGATGCCCGGCCTCGACGGGCAGGGCGTCCTCACCGAACTCGCCGGCCTCCCGGCACGCACCCGCGCGATCGTGCTCACCTCGGTGACCGACCCGCGCGACGTGGCACCCGCCGTGGCCGCCGGCGCGGCGGGTTTCCTCTACAAGGACGTGGCACCCGACGCTCTGGTCGCGGCCATCCGCTCGGTGCACAGTGGCCAGTCGCTGTTCGCGCCGGAGGCCCTGGCCGCGATGACCGCGCCCGCCGCCCGCGAGCCGGTCGCCGGACCGCTGACCCCGCGCGAGGTGGAGGTGCTCGGGCTGATCGCGACCGGCCGCTCCAACCGTGAGATCGCCCGCGAACTCGTCGTCGCGGAGAAGACGGTCAAGACGCACGTGTCCAACGTGCTGATGAAACTGGGCGTCACCGACCGCACGCAGGCGGCGCTCTACGCCGTGCGCCATGGGCTCGCGGGAGACTCCGCGGGCCGGGACCGGTGACCCGATCCCGGCTGTCGCTCAGGCGGTACTCGGGGACAGCGGGGTCCTCTTGACGCCCGGCTTGCCCTGGACGGTTCCGCGCAGGTCGGCGTCGAGATCCTCGGCGTCGGCGAGTTCGGCGTCTTCGAGCATGTCCTCGGGGATGGCGTCGGCCATCCGTTTCAAGACGATCACAGAGGCGCCGGCGACGACGACGGCGGCCACCGCCACGCCTCCGATCACCGCCAGCACATTCCGCACGATCATGCGGTTACGCTCCTCGGCTGGGAGATGGGGACTGGGCTCGGGCGCGACCGTCGAGGACCGCGTCCCGGCCTGTTTCCCACCGTAGACCCTCTCCGGGCCGAAGGTGCCGGGCCGGGCCGAACCCGGTGCGTCGCTTCGGTGTTCCTCAGTCCTTGATCAGCGGGTAAAGCGTCTCGGCGGCGGCCAGGAAGGCCTTGGCGAACCAGTGGTCGGCGGCGCCGCTGGTGGACATCCACAGGGCGGTGTCGACGGCCCGGATGAAGGCCCAGCCGCACGCCCGGCCCCGGTCGACGCCCAGGCCGTCGGCGACACGGGTGACGATCTCCCAGGCGAAGGGCGTCTCCGGGCGGTCGGCGACCTGCCGGGCGATCAGATAGCCGGCGTCGAAGGCGCGTTCGCCGAGCAGTGGTTTGGGGTCGATGAGCAGCCACGGTTCCCGGCCGGCGGCGAGGAAGTTGCCGAGGTGGGCATCGCGGTTGACCAGGCCGACGGGTCCGTCGGGGACGGCGTGGGCGGCGAGCAGTTCGACACCGCGCGCGACCAGCTTCCCCGCGACGGCCTCGCCACCGGGGGCGGTTCCCCGCGCCGGGAACGTCCGCGACCAGCCCTCGATCAGGCCCGACACCGCGGGAAAGGCGGGAAACCCGGTGGGCGGCTCCCCCGGCACGCGCCATAGCCGGCGCAACAGCCCGGCGGCGACCTCGACGGCGCCGAGCCGGTCGGTCTCGTCGACCAAGGGGTTTCCCGGCTCGGCGCGCTCGATCAGCAGGGCCGCCGAGGCCGGGTCGAACTCGTGGAGGCGCACGGCACCGTCACCGTCGTAGCAGCGCAGGGCGCTCGGTTCGGCGGCGTTCTCCTCGTCGGCGACGGTCACTTTGAGGACGGCCTTCCCGCCGTCGGCGAGCCGGCGGACGGGCGCGGCGTAGGAGTGCGTACCGCCGCTCATCGCGGGACCGTCGAGGGTCAGGCCCCATTTCTCGCAGAGCCCGGCGACCGTCGCGGGCAGGGCGTCCAGCCACGCCGAGTCCCCGAGGATCCGCAGGATGCTCTCCCGGACGTCATCTGGAACCGACACGCCGTGATCCGCCATCGGATCAACATATCCGCCGGGACGTGCCTGTGCGAGTGTGGACGGCGTGGACACTTACCCCGTCGGCGACCGGCCGCCCGGTACCGTCGTCAGCCTCACCACCGACTACGGTCTCGCCGACGGCTTCGTCGGCGCGTGCAAGGGCGTGATCCTGGAGACCGCCCCGACCGCGCGCATGGTCGACATCACCCATCTGATCCCGCCGGGCGACATCCGCCGAGCCGCGCACGTGCTCGCGCAGACACTTCCCTACCTGCCCGAGGGGTCGGTGCACATGGCCGTCGTCGATCCGGGGGTCGGCACGGTGCGCCACCCGCTCGCCTTGGCCACACCCACCGGAGTCCTCATCGGGCCGGACAACGGCCTCCTCGGCTGGGCGGCCGACGCGCTCGGGGGAATCACGCAGGCGGTGTCGCTGTCCAACGAGCGCTACCACCGGCATCCGGTGTCGCGGACGTTCCACGGCCGGGACGTCTTCGCGCCCGCCGCGGCCCACGTCGCGACAGGGGTGCCGCTGACCTCGCTCGGCGACCCGCTCGACGTCCACGGGATCGTGCGCCTGTCCGAACCGGCCGTCATCGTCGGCGACGAGGGCTTCGAGGCAGAGGCCACGACGGTCGACCGCTTCGGCAACGTGCAGCTGGCCGCCCCTCCCGAAGACCTCGACGCCCTCGGCGAATCCCTCGACGTCAACGGTCGCGCGGCTCGGCGCGCCGATGTCTTCGCCTCGGGTGAACCCGGCGCGCTGATCGTGCTCGTGGACTCCGCCGGGTTCGCCTCGATCGCGGTCAACGGCGGCAGCGCGGCCGAGACGCTCGGCATCGGCCCGGGTGACCTGGTGCGGGTACGTCAGGCCTGAACGCGGGCGCGCAGTGCCTCCCACATGGCCGTCAGCCGGGCCGACGTGGCCGGATCGGTCAGCACGTCGCCGTCGAGCACCGAACGGACCGCCGGGACGCCGAGCACCGCGTTCCCGAGCATGTCGGCGGCGTATTCGGGCGAGGCCACGACGAAGGCGTCGGCGGCCTCGACCCTCGCCCGGAGCAGCGCGCCCACCGTAGATCGCGGACGCAGGCTGCCGGAGACGGCGAAGATCTTCACATCGCCCGAGACAACCCCCGGCCGCGCCTACAACCCGGGCGGTGGCGGCGGGTTCATCCCGCGGTGCAGGTCGCGCATCTCGCCGAGTCCCGCCGCGAAGCCCTTGAGCCGGTCGGCGGCGTCGGTGAGGCGGCGCACGGCCATGTCCTCACCGTGCACGGCGCCGCCGAGGGCACTGTTCTCGGCCACGATCTGCGCGGCCCCGGCGACCATCGACTCGTACGCGCCGACGCCGCTCTCCAGGCGCCCGACGAGCTGCCGGTGCCCTTCGGCGAGTCCGCCGCGCTGCTCGCGGGGCGCAACGGCAAGGGAGCGCTCCAGACCGCGAACCTGATGGCTCAGGCCGCGCAACTGCTCCTCGACGTCGGTGACGTCCTCGACAGCGTCACGGGCCGGGCCGTCGAGGCGGGCGATGATCTCGCGATAGGCGCGGCTGGCCGCCTCCAGGCGCTCGTAAGGCACGCTGGCAGCCGACCCGCGGAACTGGGTCTGCGTGCGCTTGCGGTGGATCATGCCGGCCGCCGCCTCGGCGACGTTGTTGAGCTCACCGGCAAGCGTGTGGTGCCCGTGCTGGGTGAGACGGTCGGCCTCGGCGGGAAGCGAACGCGACAGCGCCCGGTAGTCGAACCAGCGCAGCGCTGCCATCCCGACCGAGGCCCCGGTCAGGGCGGCCCAGACGGCGTCCGGGCCGCCGAGCCCGGCGTAAGGGACGAGGATCGCGGTCGCGCCGCCGAACAGTCCCGAGAGGACCGTCCAGCGCCGGGCCGCCCGGAACCTTCGACGCAGCTTCTTGTAGGGCTTGCTCAGTCCGCCGAACGCCTGCCGGCGGAGAGACCGGTCGATGGCCATGGGGACACCTTCTCGTCAGGGTTGCGGGCCTAGCCCGACGCGGCGTCCTTGTCCTTGCCCAGGCTCGCGCGGATCTCGTCGAGACGGGAGACCGTCGCCGAGTTCGCCGAGGGCGCCGACGAGGACGAGGACGCGTCGCCGTCACCGGTGCCGACCGCGGGCGCCAGCTTGTCGCCGGAGAGACTCGCCCGGATCTGCTCGAGGCGGGCCGAGCCGGCCATGTCCAGCGAGGACTTCTGGACCTCCAGCATGCGCCCCTCGACAGAGTTCTGTGCCAGTTCGGCACGGCCCATCGCCGAGGCGTAGCGCTGCTCGATCTTGTCGCGGACCTCGTCGAGCGAGGGAACGTTCTTGGGCGCGGCGAGCGCGCTCATCGACTCCAGCGAGTTGGCGATGGTCTCCTGCATCTTGGCCTGCTCGAGCTGGCTCATGAGCTTGGTGCGCTCGGCGAGGCGCTGCTGGAGCATCATCGCGTTGTTCTCGACGGCCTTGCGCGCCTGCTGGGCGGCGCCGATGGCCTGGTCGTGGAGGGTCTTGAGGTCCTCCATCGACTGCTCGGCGGACACCAGCTGCGCGGCGAAGACCTGCGCGGCGTTCTCGTACTCGGTCGCCTTGGCCTCGTCGCCGTCGGCGCGGGTCTTGTCGGCGAGTACGAGCGCCTGGCGCGCCGAGGCCTGCAGCTTCTCAACGTCGGACATCGTGCGGGAGAGTTTCATCTCCAGCTGGCGCTGGTTCCCGATGACCGCGGCGGCCTGCTGCACGAGCGTCTGGTGCTGACGCTGGGACTCCTCGATCGCCTGCTGGATCTGCACCTTCGGATCGGCGTACTGATCGATCTTCGCGCCGAACAGCGCCATCAGGTACTTCCAGCCCTTAGCGAACGGATTCGCCATCTCGCGGTCCTCTCTGCGGCTCCCAACACGTCCAAGGTCTATGGTGTCAGGCGCTCGCCACTCCGACAACATCGCCCCGGCGTCATTTAGGCGCCGCCGGTGATGCCACAAATGTCACGCGGCGACGCGCGCCTCGGGAACCGCGTGCCTCGCCCGCCGCTGGGGCGGGTGGGTGAGCGGCCGGACACGCAGGGCGGTGACCGTCGCTTCCGGGCGCGGCGCGGTGGCCACGCGAGTGCGGCGGGCCTCGCGGAGCTTCTCAAGACGCTGTGCGTCCTCAACGCCGGCGACCGTGCGGCTGACCTCGCCGAGCACGTCCGACAGGCGCGTGTCGAGGGCTTCGCAGATGGAGGCGAGCAGTTCGCTGGACGCCTCCTTGTGGCCGCGCTCGATCTCGCTGAGGTAGCCCAGGCTGACGTTCGCGGAAGTGGAGACGTCGCGCAGCGTGCGCTGCTGTGCGCGCCGACGTTTCCGCAGCGCCTCGCCGATTATCCGACGCAGCAGCACCATCGCCTGCCCCCTTCGCCATGACCCCGAAACCGGGGTTGACCGTCACGGTACCGCGCGTTCACGCGTTCAGCACGCACCCTGTCCTCCCACCGCCGCGAGCTCCTCGGTGAGCAGCCGCAACGCCGCGTCGACGGCGTGGCGCCGGACGTCTTCCCTGGAGCCGGCGAAGACCCGCGTCTCGACGCGGATCCGGCCGCCGGGTCCGGCCACCGCCAAACAAACCGTACCGGGCTCACGCCCGCCGTGCGGCTCCGGACCGGCCGCGCCGGTGGTCCCGACCCCCCAGTCGGCGCCGAGGAGGCCGCGCACGCCCTCGGCCAGCCCGATCGCCGTCTCGGGCGAGACGACGCCGTACTCCTCGATCGTCTCCGGCGGCACGCCGAGCACTTTCGACTTGATGACGGGGTCGTAGGCGACCACTCCGCCGAGGAAGACCGCGCTCGTGCCCGGAACCGCGACGAACTCCGCCGCCAGCAGCCCACCCGTCAGGGACTCGGCGACGGCGACTTTCTCGGCTCGCTCGATCAGGGTCTGCACGACGGCGGTACTGCTCACGCTTGCGCGTCCTCCTGCTCCGCGCGCCTGCCCTTGCGGCGAAGCGCGATGACTCTCACGACGTAGTCGGCCCCGGTGCCCACGGTGGCCACCAGCGCGGCGCCCATGAGCCACGGTCCGACGCCCACGAGGGCTTCGGGCCAGGGCCACAGGTACCAGGCGATGGCGGCGATCTGGAGCACCGTCTTAACCTTGCCACCGCGACTGGCCGCGATGACTCCGTACCTGATAACCCAAAAACGCATCAGGGTGATGCCGACCTCCCGCAGAAGAATGACGAAGGTCACCCACCAGGGGAGGCGGTCGTAAACCGAGAGCAGCACCAGGGCCGCGCCGGTGAGGGCCTTGTCGGCGATCGGGTCGGCGATCTTGCCGAAGGACGTGATCCAGCCGTTGGCGCGGGCGAGGTAGCCGTCCAGCCAGTCGGTGAGGGAGGCCACGAGGAAGACGAGGCAGGCGGCCATGCGCCAACCGTCGTGAATGAAGTCCGACAGGGCCCCGAAGACCAGGAAGACGGGGACCAGCACCAGCCTCAGCGCGGTGATCGCGTTGGCCGGGTTGACCACGGGCACGGTACGCACCACGCGGCCCTCCTGGTCATCCATTCCGAGCCGGAGGAGTGTCGACCTTGGCGACGAGGTCCACGCCCACGCTGTCGACGACGACGGCCTCCACGAGGTCGCCGGGACGCAGGTCCCCCACCGCTCCGGTGAGCGTCGTGGTGCCGTCGACCTCGGGAGCCTGGTGGGCCGCGCGGCCCTCCACGACGAGTCCCTCGTCGTCGTCCTCGACGGTGTCGACCATGACGTGGACGGTGTCGCCGACACGGTCGGCGGCACGCTGCGCCGAGGTCTCGTCGACGAGCGCGCTGATGATCTCGTAGCGCTCGGCGATGGTGTCCTCGTCGAGTTTCCCGTCGAGGCCGGCGGCCTCGGTCCCGTCCTCGTCGCTGTAGCCGAACACGCCGACGGCGTCGAGGCGGGCGTTGTTGAGGAACTCGACGAGTTCGCCGAACTCCTCCTCGGTCTCGCCGGGGAAGCCGACGATGACGTTCGTGCGGATCCCCGCGTCGGGCGCGTACTGGCGGATCTGGTCGCAGAGCTGCAGGAAGGACTCGACGGAGCCGAAGCGGCGCATCCGGCGCAGCACGGTCTCGCTGGCGTGCTGGAAGGACAGGTCGAAGTAGGGCGCCACGCCCGGGGTCGTCGCGATGATCTTCACCAGGCTGGGCCGCAGTTCGGCCGGCTGGAGGTAGGAGGCGCGGACGCGCACGATCCCCTCGACCGAGGCGAGGTCGGCGACGAGCCGGTCGAGCAGGCCGGTCTCGCCGAGGTCCTTGCCGTAGGAGGTGGTGTTCTCGCTGACGAGGCTGATCTCGCGCACGCCCTCCCCTGCGAGCCAGGCCGCCTCGGCCAGGATCTCGTCGGGATGCCGGGAGACGAAGGCGCCGCGGAAGGACGGGATCGCGCAGAAGGTGCAGCGGCGGTCGCAGCCGCTGGCGATCTTCACGTGCGCGACGGGGCCGTCGGCGAGCCGGCGCCGCAGGACCTTCAGGTGGGCGGGAGTGCCCTCGTCGCCGCGGTCGCCGTGTCCGGGCAGGGCGGCCGACGCCGCGGCCGCCTGTCGGGCCACGGGGGCCAGCGGAAGCAGCGTCCGGCGGTCCTTGGGGGTGTGGGCCGCGGGGTTCTCGCCGTTGAGGATCGCCGTCAGGCGCGCCGAGATGTCGGGGTAGTCGTCGAAGCTCAGGACCGCGTCGGCCTCGGGGAGGCTGTCGGCGAGCTGGTTTCCGTAGCGCTCGGCCATGCAGCCGGCGGCGACCACCTTCGCGCCGGTGTCGGCCGCGGCCAGGAGGGTGTCCACCGACTCCTGCTTCGCCTGTTCGACGAAACCGCAGGTGTTGACCATCACGACGTCGGCGTCGTCACCGTCATCGGTGAGTTCCCAGCCGTCGGCGGCCAGACGAGCGGCGAGTTCTTCGGAGTCGACCTCATTGCGCGCACACCCAAGGGTCAGTAGCGCGACACGGCGAGTTGCTGGAGCTGACACCCCCCGAGCCTAGCCGTCGGTCTTCACACCGGAACGATCAGCCGAGGGCACGTGTGCGACGCCTCTTGCCCGGTGTGCGTGGATCGGCTCCGGCCAGGGGCGCGGCCCGCCGTGAACGTTCTCACCATTCCCCCGGTGTGGGGCCTCGCCGCAGACTCGGCCCGGCCGGACCGTGGCGACGCGCCGGGCGGTCGGCGCAGGTGGGCGAACGAGCCCTAATCCCCGGGCCGGTGCGATCGCGTCGCCTGTTCCCGGCACCGGTGGGCCTGTTCGAACTCGCCGAGCGCATCGTGCGCGTTCGCCTGGACCCGCAGGCACTCCGCCTGTTTCTGGAGCCAGGCCATGGCCGTGTACGACGCGAGCGCCGCGCCCGCGCCGGCGATCGCTTCGCGATGTTCGCCGCGGGCGCCGTGGATCAGCGCGCCTGTCAGCTGTAGCTGGGCCTCGCCCCAGGCGGTCTCAGCGTGTTTGGTGTGGGCCCGGGCCTCGGCGAGGAAGTGTTCGGCGCTCGTGGGATCGCCGCGAAGGGCGTCGACCTGGGCGAGGCTGCACAGCGTGTCGAACTCGGTGGCCGCCCGCCCATGGCGGCGATTGAGGGCGAGTTCGGCCGTATGCGCGCGCCTGGCCTCGGCGAGTCGCCCCATGCGGCGCAGCGCCCTGCCCTGCCAGATGAGGCAGCGCAGTTCCAGGAAGGTGCTGCCCTCGCGGAGGGCGAAGGCCAGCGATTCCTCGATCACCGCGAGAGCTTCCTCGAAGCGTTCCTCGTCGACGAGGATGGTTCCCGCGAACAGGCGCAGACTCGCCCTCTCGACGGGATTGAACGCCTCGATGCCGGCGGTCACGGCGTCGAGGTGGCGCCGGGCCCGCGCGTGCTCGCCGAGCTTGAGAAGGGTGGCGACGAGCGATTCGACGATGATGAACTGCGATCGGGTGTTCCCGGTCGCGATCGCCAGGTCCATCGCGGCGCCGAGGGTTTCGGCGGCGCCCCGGGTGTCCCCGGACGCGGCGAGGAAGGCTCCGAGGTTCCCCTGGGCTGCGGCCTGCTCACGCGGCCCCAGAGCGGCCGCCATGTCCACTGCCTTGCGACCGAGCCGCAAAGCGGCCGGGAGGTCGCCGGCCTTGCGGTGCACGGCCGCCAGCAGCTTCGACATCTGGAAGGCGCCCGCCTCGTCGAAGTCGCGTTCGGCGAGCCGGAGCGCGGTGGCGGCAACGCCGCCAACGCGGTCGAGAGACCGGCCGGCGTTCATCGACTTGCGCAGCGGTACGACCAGCCGCCACAGTCTCGGATGTTCGCCGAGGTGGGAACAGGCCAGCAGGATGTTGTTCTCCTCCTCGTCCTCGGGTCCGTACGCGCGGTCGTGCTGCCAGTCGATGAAGGCGTCGATGGTCCGCGACCGCTCGTCCTCGGGAAGATCGGTCTCGGCTCGCGCGGCGGCGTAGAGGCGTACCAGGTCGTGCATGCGGTGGCGGTCCTCGCGATGCTCTTCCACGAGATGGCCGTCGTGAAGGGCGCCCAGCGCTGCGGCGAACTCGGCCTCCGGAAGGCCGGCGACGGACGCCGCGAGCCCCCGCGCGACGTCCTCGACGGGCAGTGATCCGAGGCGGCACAGCAGATCTCGCGCGTCCGGAGGCAGCGCGCGATAGGAGATTTCGAGGTTGGCGCTGACGGTCGCCCGGCGGTCGCCGGGGATGCTCAGGAGGTCGAGACGGCCCGCGCCGCCGAGGGCGTCGGCGTGGGCGCCGATCGAGGCGACCGGCCGGACCGCGAGGTTGGCCGCGGCGATGCGCAGGGCGAGAGGCAGGAAACCGCAGCGTTCGGCCAAGCGCGCGGCGGCCTCGGGCTCGGCTGCGATCCGCCGCGGCCCGAGAACGCTCGCAAGGACGTCCACGGCCTCGTCCGCGGGCAGGAGCGAGACCGGCACGATGCGCGCGTGGTCGACGGCGATCAGCCCGGTCAGCCGGTCCCGGCTGGTCACCAGGGTCGCGCAGCCGTCGCCGGGCAGCAGCGGGCGCACCTGTTCGGCGTCGCGCGCGTTGTCGAGGACCACGAGCATCCGCCGCCCGGCCGTCGAAGCCCGGTACAGCTCGGCCGCGAGATCCACGTCGGACGGAACGGCGTCGGCGGGATGACCGAGCGCGAGAAGAAGCCGCGAGAGGGCGTCGCGCGGCGGAAGCGGCGCGTGGCGATCGAAGCCGCGCAGGTCCACGTACAGCCGCCCGTCGGGGAACTCCGCCTGGTGCGCCCGACCCCAGTGGACGGCCAACGCGGTCTTCCCCGCCCCGCCGGGACCTGCGACGACCGCGAGCGGGGACCCTCCGCGTCCGGTCAGCGCCTCGGTCAAGGCCGTCGACTCCCGTCGGCGGCCGACGAACCCGCCGACGCCGGCGGGCAGCATCGACGGCGCCGGAAGCGCCGTCGCGGGCTCCAGATCGACGTCGTGGTCGAGGATCTGGACGTGCAAGCGCCGCAGCGCGGCCGACGGGTCGGCGCCCAGCGAGTCCCGCAGGCGCGTACGCAGCCCCTCGTAGCAGGCCAGGGCTTCGGCCGAACGACCCGACCGGTGGTAGGCGAGCATCAGGTGGCCGGTCAGGGCCTCGGCGAAGGGCTCGTCCTGATTCAGCGCGATCAACTCACCGAGGACGCTCTCGTGATTGCCCGCGTCCAGCTCGGCGGCGTAGCGGGCGGTGAGCAGGTTGAGCCGCTCGGTCGCGTACACGGCCCGGAAACGGTCGGCCCATATTCCGGGGACGCCGACCAGGACGGTGCCCTCGGCGAGGGACTGCGCGCCGCAATCGCACCAGCGCCTCGGCGGTCCGGCCCATGGCCGACAGTTCGGTGGCCTCCGCGGTGAGGGCGCGTACGACATGGACGTCGATCTCGTGCGGTGAGGCGTCGAGGACGTACCCCTGCGGTCCGGATCGGCGAATCGTGGCCGGAGTGTCGCGCAGCAGTGCCCGCAGGCGCGTGACGTACGAATAGAGCGCGTTCAGCGGCGCCTCGGGAGGCTCGGTGTCCCAGACGCGTTCGATGAGATCGAGTTGGGAGACCGGGATTCCGGGCGTCGACGCGAGCGCGGCGAGCAGCGTCGCGCGTTTCGGGGCGGTGACGTGATGCGCGATTCCCCCGGACTCGACGCGCACGGGCCCGATGAGACGGATGTGCACTCGTCCTCCCGGTCGCGCCCTGTCGTGAGTGCCAAGATTCGCACATCGGTCACGAGGACGCAACGAGCGGGCGACGTCGGGGTCCACGCGTGGTGCCGCGGCCACCAGGAGGCCGCGCCGGTCGTCGCTTCAGCGTCGACGTCCGGTGATCAGCCGCCCCTGATCGCGGTGAGCGTGCCTTCGAGTTCCTCGGGCTTGACGAGCACGTCGCGAGCCTTGGAGCCCTCGGTGGGGCCGACCACGCCGTGGGTCTCCATGAGGTCCATGAGCCGCCCGGCCTTGGCGAAGCCCACGCGCAGCTTGCGCTGAAGCATCGAGGTCGAGCCGAACTGGCTGTTGACGACCAGCTCGGTGGCCTGCAGGAGCAGGTCCATGTCGTCGCCGATGTCGGGGTCGATGTCCTTGCGCGGTCCCTCGGCGGCCGCGGCGACATCCTCGCGGAACTCCGGCTCGCGCTGCTTCTTGGCGAAGTCGACGAGGGCGGCGATCTCGGCATCGCCGACCCAGGAGCCCTGGATCCGCTGGGTCTTGCTGGCCCCCATGGGCAGGAACAGGCCGTCGCCGCGCCCGATGAGCTTCTCGGCGCCCGGCTGGTCGAGGATGACCCGCGAGTCGGCCAGCGAGGAGGTGGAGAAGGCCAGCCGGGACGGGACGTTGGCCTTGATGAGGCCGGTGACGACGTCCACGGACGGCCGCTGGGTGGCCAGGACGAGGTGGATGCCGGCGGCCCGGGCGAGCTGGGTGATGCGTACGACGGCGTCCTCGACGTCGCGTGGGGCGACCATCATCAGGTCGGCGAGCTCGTCGACGATCACCAGCAGGTAGGGGTAGGGGCGGTAGACGCGCTCGCTGCCCGGGACGGGCTTGATCTGGCCGGCGCGGACCTTGCGGTTGAAGTCGTCGATGTGGCGCACGCCGTTGGCCGACAGGTCGTCGTAGCGCATGTCCATCTCTTTGACGACCCACTGGAGGGCGTCGGAGGCCTTCTTGGGGTTGGTGACGATGGGGGTCACCAGGTGCGGAATGCCCTCGTAGGTGGTCAGCTCGACGCGCTTGGGGTCGATGAGGAGCAGGCGGACGTCGTCGGGGGTGGCACGGGCGAGGATCGAGCCGAGCAGGGAGTTGATGCAGCTCGACTTGCCCGAGCCGGTGGCGCCGGCGATGAGCAGGTGGGGCATCTTGGCGAGGTTGGCCAGGACGTAGCCGCCCTCGATGTCCTTGCCGAGCGCGACGACCATGGGGTGGGAGTCGTTCTGGGCGGTGGCGCTGCGCAGCACGTCGCCGAGCGCGACGTCCTCGCGGTCGACGTTGGGGATCTCCACGCCCACGGCGCTCTTGCCCGGGATGGGGCTGATGATGCGCACGTCGGGACTCTTGACGGCGTAGGCGATGTTGCGGGAGAGCTGCGTGATGCGCTCGACCTTGACGCCGGGGCCGAGTTCGACCTCGTACCGGGTCACCGTCGGGCCACGGGTGAAGCCGGTGACGGCCGCGTCGACGTTGAACTGCTCGAAGACCTCCTGGAGCGCGGCGATGACCACGTCGTTGGCCTTGCTGCGCGACTTGGGCGCCGAGCCCTTCTTGAGAAGGGTGAGCGGCGGCAGCCGGTAGTCGCCCTCGGGGAGGGGCGGCTGGACGGACTTGCGCGCCGGGGCGCCGTGCTCGGGCGGCCTGCGGGTCTCCGGCACCTTGTCGGCGGGGACGACCGGCAGTATCGGGTCGGGGTCGGCGGGTTCGTCGGCCTCGGCGGCCGCGTTGAGGTCGACGGGTTCGACACCGCTCATCGTCTGCTGCCTGCGGCGGGAGGCGCGGCGGAGCGTCGGTTTGGGCTCCGGGGCCTCCTCGGTCTCCTCGTCGGCGGGCGCCGGGGCGCGGCCGGTGGCCAGCGCGAGCAGCGAACGCACCCGCTCGGGGATCTGGTTGACCGGGGTCGCGGTGACAACGAGAACGCCGAAGAGCCCGATGAGGATGAGCAGCGGGACGGCGACGTAGGCGGAGAGGGCCTTGTCGAGCAGACCGCCGACGACACGTCCGACGGCACCGCCGGCGTGGAGCTGCCCGTCGAGTTCGGACGGTTTGCCGGCCGCGAGGTGGAGGATCCCGACGGTGCTGAGCCACAGCGCCGTCCATCCCACGACGGCGCGGCCCCTGGCCTCCTCGTCGATGGAGTGCCGGAAGACGCGCACGGCCAGCACGGCGAACACGATCGGCAGCGCCAGCGCGGCGCCGCCGACGAGCCAGCGCACGGCCAGGCTCATGGCCTCGCCGACGATGCCGGCGGTGTCGAACCAGACGCCGACGGCGAAGACGAGCGCGAGGCCGAGGAGCAGCAGCCCGACGCCGTCGCGGCGGTGGGCGTGGTCGAGGTCGCGTGCGCTCGCGGCGCCCTTGCCGATGGACCGGGCGGCCCATCCGAAGGAGCGGGCGATGCCCGTCAGGAGCGCGCCGAGGCCCTTGACCAGTACCTCGAAGGGACCGGGGATCTGCATCTTCGGCTTCTTCGCGGCGGCCTTGGCGGGGCGCTTGCGCCGCGCTGTCGCGGTGCCCGCGCCGCGGCGCGCGGGCGCGGCCCGCTTGGTCGCGGTCTTCTTCCGCGTGGTGCTGCTCCGGCCGGCCATGCCCTTACCGTACCGAGGAATGACACGGCTGTGCTTCAAGCCGGTGGCTAGGCCCTCGCGGCGTTCAGCGCGGGAGGCGGTACGACCAGGTGCGCAACTGGTGGGCGACGGCGGCGGCCTCGCGGGCCTGCTCGCCTTCGCGGACGCCGCTCTCGATGGCCGTGGCGAGGGCGTTGAGCTCGTCGGGAGGAAGCCGGCTGCTCAGGTTCGACAGCGGAATGCGGGCGATGGTGCCGTCGGAACGGCGTGCGCACAGCACCGGCACGGTGACACTCGCCCGGTTGTCGCGGCGCAGGGGACGCTCGTCGAACCACAGGGCCGTCGCGGTGGCCAGGTCGACGTTCTTGCTGGTGAACGCCTTCTGGAAGGTGACGACCGAGCCGTCGAGGCGCACGTGGGAGCGCAGGATGGACACGGTCATCCAGATGAGTCCGGCCAGGAGAAGCGCGAAGACGACCACCGCGGCGACGGTCCCGACGGGGTTGAGGTTCCCCGAGCGGCCGCCGGTGGTCCCGAGCGCGATCACCGGCACCGAGGCGCAGCAGATCGCGAAGACGGCGAAGAACACGACGACGATCTTGGCGCCGGTCGTGGAACGCAGGCTGAGTTTCACGTGGCCTCCATCGGGTGAGCGAACGGAGATCGTATTCCGCCCGCGCACGCGACGGCCGCGCTCACTCCGTCGCGGTCTTCATGAGGTCCCGGAGGGTGGCCACGTGGGCGGGGTCGCCGGTGACGGTGATGACCTCGTCGCCCGCGCGGCGCCACAGCCACAGCAGCGCGTCCGACGGGGACGCCTCGATGACGGTCTCCGCCTCGCCCGACGCGTCGATGAGGACGCCCTGGGTGGTGGGCCGCACGAACCAGCGGCGACCGCCGGAGCGGAGTTCGACCGTGGGCAGGTCCTCGTCGCGGAATTCGCGGTACTTCACCGAGCCCCAGGCGAGCATGATGTCGAGGACCTCGTCGATGCCGTCGAGGGCCAGCTCGTCGCCGACGGGCGTGACCGGCACGCCGGCGGCCTGCTCGGCGTCCACGCGGTGGACGGCCGTCTCCAGGGCCATGCGCCGGATCCAGAAGCCCACGGTCTGGTCGGGGTCGTACCAGGTCGGCGTCGTCTCCGACGGGTCGCGAGCCTCGAACTCGGCGGTGAGTTCGGCGTGGGCGCGTTCGAGCAGCGCGGGGGTGGCCTCGTGATCGAGCGGCGGCGGCCACTCGGTGGGCAGCGCTCCGGCGCGCATCGCGGCGGCCTTGTGGAGGTAGACGAGCGCGACATGGCGAAGCAGGTCGTCGAGGGTCCAGTCCGGGCAGGACGGGACCCGCCGCTGCGAGCCGGTGCCTGCGAGGGCGTTCAGGAGAGCGAAGTCGGCGTCGACGGCGGCACGCTGAGCACTGGGTTCCATGCGCGCAGGCTACGTCGCGGCACCGACGTTTTCGGCGCTCGCGCGCGCCCGGCGGCGCCTGCGGATGAAGTACAGCGTCCCGGCCCAGGAGAAGGCGACCACCGCGACCACGAGCCAGCGGACGAGGACGGTCCGCTCCTCGGGGTAGATGACGTCCTCGATGTAGGTGTCGATGAAACCGCCGGGTTCGAGGCCGGACTGGCCGGCCTTGGCGCGGGCCTCGTTCTCGAGGTGCGTCAGCGGGCACACCACCGGGTAGACGACGGCCAGCAGTCCCCAGCAGACCATGGCCAGGTGCCCGAACCACGCCTTCGGCCAGCGCCAGGCGAGGAACCCGCCGAAAGCGAGGTAGAGAAGCACGGCGAAGTGCAGGAGCATGACTGCCTGGCCCGCGATCCGGTAGCCCATATGGCCATGGTGCCGGGTTCCGGCGGGGTGTTGGGTAACGGTTCGGAAAGGTCTTGTCAGTCCCGCAGCGGCCCCAGCAGCCACTCCCCTGTGGAGCCGGGCGTGTCGTCGAAGTAGAACGCGCGGATCGCCTCCAGGATCTCCTCTCGGCTGACGAAGCCGTCGCCGTCGGTGTCGAGGCGGTCGAAGACCTTTCCGGCCACCGGTTCGGGAAGGCCCATGAGGGTGCCGGTCCAGCGGATGTGCTCGTCGCGGACGAGGCGGCCGTCGCCGTCGGCGTCGGCGATGTCCATGACCGCGTCGAGGAAGGGAACGTAGCCGGCGTCGAAGGTCTCGGGGGTCTCCAGCAGGCCCGCGCCGAAGGCGGTGCGGTATTCGGCGAGGCTGATCTGCCCGTCGGTGTCGGCGTCGGTGACCGTGGCGAGGTAGTCCCACAGGTCGAAGAGGAGTTCCAGGAGGCGGCCGCGGGCGGGAGAGTCGGCGGCGTGACCGAAGGCGGCACCCATGGCATTGCCGGCCAGGGCGAAGTCGGTGCGGTCGATGTAGCCGTCGCCGTCGCTGTCATAGGTCTCGAAGCGCCGGGCGAGCTTGCGGTCGAGGAATTGCGACTGTGCCAAGTTTCTCAGTCCTTCGGGGTTCGGGCGAACCTGAGAGCCTAGGGCCCCGGCGGTTCGGGGCGGCGGTGAAACGCCGGGGACGGATCGGGCGGGTCCAACACGTACAGCTCACTGGGCCGCCCGTCCTTGTCGAGCACGCGCGAGAAGACCAGCCCGGCGCGCTCGGCGACGCGGCGTGAGGCCGTGTTGCCCGGACGGAGGACGGCGACGACGGGAAGGCCCGGGGCGAACGCCCGCGCGGCCTCCACGCCGGCCCCGGCGACCTCACCGGCGTACCCGCGGCCCCAGGCCGACGGCCGGAAACGGTAGTAGAGGTTGAGGACGGGGACGTCGAAGGCGGCGCGCCGGACGCCGCCGACCCCGGCGACCTCGCCGTCACAGGTCTCGCGGACCATCCAGTAGCCGATGCCGTCGCGAGCCCAGTCGGCCCGCCACGACGCGAGGTCGGCGGCGTTGGCCGCCGGGTCGAGGGTGGGGCCGGCCGGGTTGTGCAGGTTGGTCGCGGGGTCGCTGTGGATCTCGTGATGCGCCAGGGCGTCCTCGCCACGCGGGCGGCGCAGACACAACCGTGCGGTGTGGACGTGCCCGGGCCCGCCGGGCTCCTCCCAGGAGACGATCACGACGCGACGCTACTCGCCCGTGTCCGTCCACAGTGCCGTCGAGCGGATCCCGGCAACCCTCGTCACTGTCCGCATCGGAATGTTAACGTCCCGTTGTCGCACCCGGTGGACGGATGGAGTGGGCATGGCGGCGGCCGTCGCGGAGCAGCAGGCACCTCCGGCGCTGACACGCGGACGGATCAACGTCATCTTCGTGACGATCATCCTCGGCATGCTCATGGCCGCCCTCGACCAGACGATCGTCGCGACGGCGCTGCCGACCATCGTCGCCGACCTCGGCGATCCGGGCCAGATGGCGTGGCTGGTCACCGCGTACCTGCTCGCCGAGACGATCTCCACGGCCGTCGTCGGCAAGTTCGGCGACATGTTCGGGCGTAAGGTCGTCTTCCAGATCAGCGCGGTGGTCTTCATCGCCGGCTCGGCGCTGTCCGGCCTCGCGTGGGACATGACGATTCTCATCATCGGCCGGGCGATCCAGGGCGTCGGCGCCGGCGGCCTCATGGTCACCGCGATGGCGCTGATCGCCGACGTGATCCCCCTGCGCGAGCGCGGCAAGTACCAGGGCGCGATGGGCGCGGTCTTCGGTGTCACCACCGTCATCGGGCCGACCGTGGGCGGCCTGTTCACCGACCACCTGTCCTGGCACTGGTGCTTCTACATCAACGTGCCCATCGCGGTGATCATGATCGCGATGGCGGCCAAGACGATCCCGGTCGTCAAGTCGGCCGAGAAACCGGTCATCGACTACCTCGGCCTGCTCCTGGTCGCCGGCGGCTCCTCCTCGCTGATCCTCGGCCTCGAATGGGGCGGCGACGAGTACGAGTGGGGCTCGCCGGTCATCTTCGGGCTGTTCGCCACGGCTGTGGTGCTGCTGACGGCCTTCGTCTTCGTCGAACGCCGGGCGGTCGCGCCGATCCTGCCCATGCACCTGTTCCACAACCCGGTCTTCACGGTGAGCTCGATCCTCAGCTTCATCGTGGGCTTCGCGATGCTCGGCGCGATGACCTACCTGCCCACCTACCTGCAGTACGTCGACGGCGTCACCGCCACGGCCTCCGGAATCCGCACCCTGCCGATGGTCATCGGCCTGCTCGTCACCTCGATACTGTCGGGGATCATCGTCAGCCGGACCGGCAGATACAAGATCTTCCCCATTGTCGGCACGGCCGTGATGGCGCTCGGGCTCTATCTCATGTCGACGATGGGCGCCGACGCCACCGTGTGGCAGCAGTCGCTGTACATGCTCGTCCTCGGTCTCGGGATCGGGCTGGCGATGCAGGTGCTCACCATCGCCGTGCAGAACACCGTCCCCTATCACGAGATGGGCGCGGCCACCTCCGGCGTGACCTTCTTCCGAACGCTCGGCAGCGCCTTCGGCACCGCGATCTTCGGCACGCTGTTCACCAACAAGCTCAACCCGAGACTCGCCGAGGCCTACGCCCAGTCCCCCGGCATCGATCCGGCGACCGTGGCCAGCCCGGCGGCGCTGCACGCTCTGCCCGACGAGCAGATCACGCTCATCGTCGACGCCTACGCCGACGCCATCGACTACGTCTTCTTCTGGGTCGTGCCCGTCGCGGTCGTGGGTTTCATCGTGGCGTGGTTCCTCAAGGAGGTCCCGCTGCGCGACTCCGCCCGGGCCGGTGTCACCGACATGGGCGAGGGCTTCGCCGCGCCCGACACGCGCGACGAGAACCGCCACCTCGAACGCGCGGTCTCGCAGATGATCGCCGACGACCGCGGAGTCATCGCCGAGGAGATCCTCGCCGACTCCGGCAGCGAACTCGGCAAGGGCCAGGCGTGGCTGCTCGCCCAGGTGCACATCCGCTCGCGCTGGCAGGGCGGGGCGCGGCTGTCGGAGATAGCCGCCGCCCACCACGTCCCGCCGCAGGTGCTGCGGCCGGCCTTCGCCGTGACCGCCGCCGAGGGCTACGTCCGGGTCGACGGCGACCACCTGGCCCTGACCACCGCGGGCCGGGACGAGATGGACCTGCTGGTCGACGCCTGGCAGCGCTGGATCCACACCCGGCTGTCGGACTGGAACAGCGTCGACCGCCAGGAGCAGGCCCGCTTCACCGAGGCGACCCGGGTGCTCGCGGTGAAGCTGCTCAACGAGGACGAGGACCGCTTCGCGACCTCGGTCGCTACGTCCGCGCCTTGATCAGTACCTCGATCCCGTCGAGGACCCGCGCCAGGCCGAACTCGAAGTTCTCCCGGGGCCCGTGGGCGTGCGACTCGGCGTCGCCCGTGCTCAGCACGGTCGGGTAGCGCTCGTAGTCGATGAACTTGTCGAAGGCGGGCGAGATCTGCTCCCACCACTGCTCGCGGGTCAGTCCGGTGCGCCGCTCCTCCTGGATCACCTGCACGGCCGCCCGCGCGGCCCCGTCGACGTATCCGCTCATGAGACTGAGCACCTGGACCATCTCGCCCGGCGTCAGCCCGATCCCGGAGACGCAGGCCAGTTCGTCCTCGTAGACGTCCATGGAGTGAGGGCCGACCGGGTTGCGCTCGGATCCGGCCTGCACCAGCCACATGTGGCGGTGGCAGAGGTCCCAGTTGTCGCGCGCGACCTGTTCGAGCTTTTCGCGCCAGCCCTCTGCGGAGTCGCGACGGGCCGGCCGCTCCGCCTGGACGGCGTCGATCATCAGGCCGATCAGCTCGTCCTTGCCGGGGACATAGGTGTAGAGCGTCATCGCGCCGACGCCGAGGCGTTCGGCGACCTTGCGCATCGACAGAGCCGACAGGCCCTCGGCGTCGGCCAGTTCGATCGCGGCCCGCACGATCGCCTCGATCGTCAGGCCCTGCTTGGGTCCCCGGCTCGACCGTTCGTGGACGCCCCAGAGCAGTTCGAGGGTCCGTACTGAGGTCGCCTTGTGGCTCTCGTCGCTCTTCATCGCTGCCCATCCTAGATCTTAGTACGGTGTACGATATCATCCGTACACCGTACGGAGAGCTCGGAGGTTCCCGTGAGTCGCACGACACCCGCCATTCAGGCCGAGGGCCTGACCAAGAACTACGGAGACAAGGCCGCCCTGGCCGGATTCGACCTCACCGTCCCCGCCGGGACCGTCCACGGCCTGCTCGGCCCCAACGGAGCCGGCAAGACCACCGCCGTGCGCATCCTGGCCACACTCCTGCGCCTCGAAGGCGGCCGCGCCCAGGTCGCCGGACTGGACCTGGCCCGCGACGCGGCGCTCATCCGCCACCGGATCGGCCTCGTCGGCCAGTACGCGGCCGTCGACGAGATCCTCGGCGCCAGGCAGAACCTGTACCTGTTCGGCCGCCTCTACCACCTCTCGCGCGCCGATGCCCGGCGTCGCGCCGAGGAGCTGCTCGAACGCTTCGACCTCGCCGAGGCGGCGACCAAGCCCGTCGGGCAGTTCTCCGGCGGCATGCGCCGGCGCCTCGACATGGCGTGCGGCCTCATCCTCTCGCCACGCGTGCTGTTCCTCGACGAACCGACCACCGGCCTCGACCCGCGCGGCCGCGGCGAGGTCTGGGACTGCGTCCGCGACCTCGTCGCCGGCGGCACCTCGGTCCTGCTCACCACCCAGTACCTCGACGAGGCCGACCAGCTCGCCGACCGGGTCTCGGTCATCGACCACGGCAAGGTCGTCGCCGAGGGCACGCCCGGGGAACTCAAGGCCAGGCTCGGCGGCGACCGCCTCGACGTCGTGGTGCACGACGAGTCCCAGGTGGAGCGGACCGCGGCCGTCATGGCCCGCACCACCGGAAACGAACCGGTCACGGACACCGAGCGGCGGCTGGTCAGCGTGGCGGTCACCGACCGGGTCCGCGCGCTGAGCGAGGTCGTCCGCGCGCTCGGCGAGGAGGGGATCGCCGCCGAGGACCTCGCACTGAGGCGGCCGACCCTCGACGAGGTCTTCCTGCAGCTCACGAAATGACCAGGCCCCCCATCACCGAGAGAGGAACCATGACCACGCTCATCCACCCCGGCCCGCCGACGGGACTGTTCGCCCGCGTCCGCTGGGCCGTCACCGACTCCTGGACGCTCACCGCCCGGGAGACCTCCCACTGGCTCCGCCAGCCCTTCGAGGTCGCCGTCGGCCTGCTCTTCCCGATCATGTTCTTCCTGATGTTCGGCTACCTCATCGGCGGCGACATGCCGGTCCCGGGCGGCGGTGACTACCGCGAACTGCTCGTGCCCGGAACCCTGGCCATGACCATGATGTTCGGCGTCGAGTCGACCATGACCGCGATGGCCGCCGACGCCTCCAAGGGAGTCACCGACCGCTTCCGGTCCATGCCGATGGCTCAGTCGGCGGTGGTGATGGGCCGCAGCCTGGCCGACCTGTTCCAGTCGAGCCTGAGCCTGGTCGCACTGGTGCTGTGCGGTCTGCTGACCGGCTGGACCTGGAAGGAGGGGATCGGGCCCGGGCTGCTGGCGCTGGTCCTGCTGCTGTGGCTGCGCTTCGCGATGCTGTGGATCGGGGTCTACCTCGGGCTGGTCATCCGCAGCACCCAGGCGACCGCCGCCGTGCAGATCCTGATCTTCCCGCTGGCGTTCCTGTCCAACGTCTTCTCCGCGCCCGAATCCATGCCCGCCTGGATCAGACCCATCGCCGAGTGGAACCCGCTCTCGGCGACCGCCGCGGCGGCCCGTGAACTCTTCGGCAGCCCCGGCTGGGGCGGCGACTCCTGGGCGGCGGGGCACTCCCTGCTGCTGGCAGCCTTGTGGCCGCTGGTGATCACGGTGGTGTTCCTGCCACTGTCGGTGCGCCGCTACCGGCGGCTCAGCCGCTGAACCTGCCCAGGGCGAGCGGCACCAGCCGCGCCGTCGCCGCGGCCAGCGGCTGCGGCAGCCGCCCGGCGGGGACCCAGGCCAGGTCGAGGGACTCGTCGCTGATCCGCGGCTTCGCGCCCTCGGCGGCGCGGAACGCGAAGCGCACGTCGTGATGCCACGCCTCTCCCCCACCACAGCGGGCCCGGTGCCGGTCGACGTCGATCGGCACCGGGTCGGCCTCCACGCCGGTGAGGCCCGACTCCTCGGCCACCTCTCGCAGCGCCGCCGCGAGCAGGGTCGCGTCGGTGGCCTCGATGTGCCCGCCCAGCTGCATCCACTTGCGGGCCTTACCGTGCAGGCACAGCAGGACGCTCGCGAGGTCGTGCGAGACGACGAGCGCCGAGGCGGTGACGTGCGCGCCCTCGTTCGCCTTCGACAGCACGGCGGGGCCCTCGACGAGCAGGCCGAGAGTCGCCGCGTGCGCCTCCCGGGCCTGCTCGTGCGGGGTCCAGCGGGTCAGGCGGTCGCATACGTCGTCGAAGAGCACGCCACCGATCCTGCCCGACGTCCATCAGTTGTTGGGCGGTGCCCCGTAGACGTCCTGCACGTAGGCGGTCAGGGACTCGTCGTCTAGGTGCGCGGCCAGGTCGGCCTCGCTGATCATGCCGACGAGCTGCCGGTTGTCGATGACCGGGACGCGGCGGATCTTGCGATCGCGCATGAGCGAGACGACCTCGCCCTGGTCGGCGTCACCGCGCACCCAGGCGAGTTCGCCGTTGGCGAGCTCGCCCGCCTTCACCTCGTTGGGGTCGCGGCCCTCGGCGATGCACCGCACGACGATGTCGCGGTCGGTGATGATGCCGGTGAGTTTCTGGTCGGAACCGCAGATCGGCAGCGAGCCGACCTGGCGTTCGGCCATCATCCGGGCCGCGTCGGCCAGGGTCTGGCCCTCGTCGACGCAGTCGGCGCCGGGATGCATGATGTCGCGAGCCGTGCTCATGTGGAAGACCTCCGGTTATCGGCGGCCACGCGCGGCTGGGGGCGGGGAGTTGCCCACATCAGGCTCCCATATCGCCGCCCGCCGCGCGGTGTATCGCGCGACTCGGCGACGCGCCGGTTCACAGGTCGCGGTCGAGCCTGCGGCGCAGTTCGGCGAGGGCCAGTCCGGCCGCTCGCCGCACGGCGGGATCGGGGTCCTCCTCGGCGTCGTGGAGGATCTCGGCGTGCTCGCCCTCGCCGACGGCGCCCAGGGCGCGGGCCGCGGCGGCTCGCACGCGGGGCGTCTGCTCCTCGGGACCGGCCAGTTCGGCGACGAGTTCGGCGGCCTCGCCGAGTTCGCGGAGGCGGACGAGCTTGGCCGACATCTCGCGCACCCGCCAGGCGCGGTCTCCCAGACCCGAGAGGACCGCCGGGGCGGCTTCGGGGATCCACACGTAGAGCAGCCCGCGGGCGCCCCAGACGCGGGGCCAGTAGCGGTCCTCGTCCGGAGGCGGGGTGCGGCCGAGCTCCCATCCGGCGCCGGTGCCGAGCCAGGTCAGCGGCGGCAGGCCGGGGTCCTCGGGTTCGGCGCGGCCGGTCATCAGGTCGGCGCACCAGCCGGCGACGACGGCCGGGCCGAAGCGCAGGGCTGCCCCGCCGACCAGCTCGCGGGGATGCGCGCCCGGATCGGGCGGCTCGGGTCGTGACATCGCGTACTCCATCTCGATTCGCCGCTGCGGACGGTACGAGTGCCATCACTCGATGATGCGTTCGTCATCGCCGAGTCGTGACAGCACACACTATCGGTGCCTCGCGTCCGCCGACAGCATTGTCCTCACCCCCACCCCGACCGGATAGAGGCGACATGGACGACAGGTACGAAGCGTTCTCCATGGCGGACCCGCTCTTCTACGACGCCATGCACTCGGTACAGACCGCCGGTGAGTCCTTCGCGCTGGCCGGCCGTGAACTGCCCGAGGGCTGGCGGCGCTACGAGCAGGACGACTGGTTCGTCTTCCACGCCGACAACGCCCGGCCGACGCCGGCGCAGGGCTGGAAGATCCACGCTTCGGCCAGTGTCGAGAGTGCCGAGAAGGTCCTGGAGGCGGTGTGGGAGTACTGCATGCCGCGCGACATCGGCTTCAAGTTCCTCCGGTCCAGCGGGGCGCTCGCCGCCCGGGTCTCGAAGTACGCGCCTCGCGGCTACTCCGGAAAGCTCGTCACGATCTATCCGGCCGATGACGCCCAGTGCGAGACCCTCCTCAACGAGCTCGGCGCGGTCCTCGACGGGACCCCGAACCCGTACATCCTCAGCGATCTGCGCTGGGGAGAGGGTCCGCTCTTCGTCCGCTACGGGGCCTTCACGAACCGCTTCGGCGTCGACGACAAGGGCGAGGTCGTGCCCGTCATCGAGACTCCCGACGGGACGCTCGTGCCCGACCGCCGCGATCCGGTCTTCTACGTCCCGGACTGGGTGACCCTTCCGGACTTCCTCAAGCCGGCCTTCGCCGCCCGCAACGCGGTCACGGTCGGGGACCTTCCTTACACGATCGAGAAGGTGCTGCACTTCTCCAACGGCGGCGGCATCTACGCCGGGCGCGACACCCGCACCGGCGAGCAGGTCGTCCTCAAGGAGGGCAGGCCGCACGCGGGCCTCGACTCCGCCGGCCACGACGCCGTGCGCCGGGTGGAGCACGAGCACGCGATCCTCACGCGGCTGGCCGGGATTCCGGGCGTGCCCCGGGTGCACGACCTCTTCTGGCTCGGCGAGCACCGCTTCATGGTCATGGAGCACGTCGAGGGCGACGTGCTCAGCCGCGCCATCGTGCTCAAGTACCCGCTCATCGACGCCACCGCGACCGACGCCGACTTCGCGGAGTTCACCGAGTGGGCGGTGTCGGTGCACGCCAAGGTCGAGGAGACCATCGAGGCGATCCACGATCGCGGCATCGTCTACGGCGACCTGCACCTGTTCAACATCATGGTCGGCGCCGAGGGCGAGGTGCGACTGCTCGACTTCGAGGTGGCATCCACCGTGGAGTCGGGGACCCGAGCGGGTCTGGGCAACCAGGGCTTCGCCGCGCCGAGGTCGATGAGCGGCATCGAGGCCGACCGGTACGCCCTGGCGTGCCTGCGGCTGGCGCTGTTCCTGCCGATGACGAATCTCCTGTGGCTGCACCGGCCTAAGGCCCGGCACTTCGCGGAGATCATCTCCGAGCACTTCCCGGTCGATCCCGCCTTCCTCGACAAGGGTGTCGCGGTGATCGCTCCGCCGACGGCGCCGGCCGAGGAGGTTCCGGTGTTCGCGCCCGATCCGGCGGCCTGGCCGGCCCTGCGCGACGGTATGACGCGGGCGATCATGGCCAGCGCCACCCCCGGCCGCGACGACCGCCTGTACCCCGGCGACGTGCAGCAGTTCGCCGTCGGCGGGCTGGGACTGGCCTACGGTGCCGCGGGCGTGCTCTACGCCCTGGCCTCGACCGGTGCCGGACGCTTCCCGGAGCACGAGGAGTGGCTGCGCTCGCGGGCGCTGAACCCGCCCGGCGGCACCCGTCCCGGTCTCTACGACGGGCTGCACGGCGTCGCCTTCGCCCTGGAGCGGCTCGATCGGCGTCAGGACGCCCTCGACGTCCTCGACATCTGCCTGCGGGAGGACTGGGAGTCGCTCGGCCCCGACCTGTCGGGCGGACTGTCCGGGGTCGGGCTCAACCTGCTCGACTTCGGCGCGCGGACCGGTGAGTCCACGCTGACCGAGGCGGGGATGAAGGCCGCCGCGCTGGTCGCCGAACGCGCCGCCGCCGAGGACGGCGAGGCGACGATGAGCGGCGGAACGGCGCCTTGGGCGGGCTTGATGAGAGGCCGCTCGGGGCAGGCGATGCTGCTGCTGCGGGCCTTCGACCTGACCGGGGACCGCGCCTACCTCGACGTCGCCGCCACCGCGCTGCGCGCCGACCTGCGCTGCTGCCTCCAGCGGGAGAACGGCTCGCTCGAAGTCAACGAGGGCTGGCGCACCATGCCATACCTCGACGTCGGCAGCACCGGTGTCGGCCTCGCGCTCGACGCCTACCTGCGCCGCGCCGAGGACGAACCCTTCGCCGAGGCGCTCGGCCGGATCGACCTCGCCGCCTCGTCCACGATGTACATCCTGCCCGGCCTGTTCTCCGGCCGCGCCGGCATCCTCGCCTACCTCGCCTCCCGCTCGAAGTCCCCGCTCGACGACGAGGCGGTCCTTCGCCAGCTGCGCGGCCTGCCGTGGCACGCGCTGCCCTACGCCGGCGGAATCGCGTACCCCGGGACCGGCCTGATGCGCCTGTCCATGGACATCGCCACCGGCACCGCCGGGATCCTCCTGGCCGTCGGCTCGGTCCTCTCCGGTGAAACGGCCGTGCTGCCGCTGCTCGATCCCAGCCCGGCCCCCATGTCTCCCGCGTCCCCACGACGCGGGCAGTAGGTAAGAAACCCCGAAAAAGGAGCAAAACATGGCCCTTCTGGACCTGCAGGGAATGGAAACCCCCCTGAACGTCACCGTCACCGGTGGCTCGAGCTCGAGCGGCCACAGCTGCCCGAGCAACCTCTCCGTCCTTCTCTGCGGCGGCACCAGCAGCCTCAGCCTGACCCTCTGCCACTAAGAATCGGCGGTAGGCCCGACCGGTCCCGGGGCGATTCGCCCCGGGACCGGTCACATCCACGAGCGGGAGACGACATGTCGGTCCACGGTCCCATCGTCCGGCGCGGCGGCGCCTGGCTCCCCGTCCTGGCCGTCTCATCCCTTTCGGGAGCGGCCGTCGCGCTGGCGCTGCCGACCGTCCTCGGCCGGGCCGTCGACGCGATCGTCACCGGATCGGACAGTGGCCGGTGGCTCGCACTGACCGCCCTGCTCATCACCGCCGGGATCATCGCCGACCTCGTCGACACGCTCGCCGGTACCGTCTGCGTCGCCTCGACCACGGCGTGGCTGCGACGCCGAGTACTCGGCCACCTCCTCGACCTCCCGCCGGTCTCCTCGGCCCGCTTCGACACCGGCGATCTCGTCAGCAGGGTCAGCGGCACCGCGCCCCAGGCCGCACAGTCCGGGCTCAGTCTGGTCACCGTCTTCGCCGCGATCGCCCCGCCCGTCGGGAGTCTGGTGCTCCTGACCCTCATCGACTGGTGGCTGGCCGTGGCGTTCCTCGCCGGGCTCGCCGCGATCGCGCTGGTGCTGCGCACCTACACCCGGCGCACCACCCAGGTCGTCGCCGACTACCAACGCGTCCAGGGCGAGCTCGCCGGGCGGCTGAGCGAGGCGCTGGCGGGCGCGCGGACCATCGCGGCGGCGGGAACCACGGCCGCGGAGCGCGACCGGGTCTTGCGTCCGCTCCCCGAACTGCACCGCCACGGCCGGCTGACCTGGCGGGTGCTGGCCGGCACGGGCGCGAAGGCCGCCGTGGTCGGCCCGATGGTGCTGATGGGGGTGCTCGCCGCGGGGGGGATCGCCCTGTCGCGGCACCGGATCAGCACCGGAGACCTCTTCGCCGCCGGTCAGTACGCGATGCAGGGCGCCGGTCTCGGCGGCCTCACCGGGGTCCTGGGCGGCCTCGCCAGGGCTCGCGCCGGGGTGCGGCGGATGGACGAGGTCCTCACCGAGGACGTCATGCCCTACGGGCAGGCGGTCCTGCCGGCGGGGCCGGGCCGGCTGGAACTGCGCGATGTGAGCGTGGAAGCCGGTGGGCGCCGGGTACTCGACGGTGTCGACCTCGACCTGCCCGGCGGCGCTTCGGTAGCCGTGGTCGGGCGCTCGGCGGCGGGGAAGTCGACGCTGGCGGCCGTGGCCGCGCGCCTTCGCGACCCCGACGCGGGTTCGGTGCTGCTGGACGGGACCGCGCTCGAACAGCTCGACCGCGAGTCGCTGCGCTCGGCCGTCGGCTGCGCGTTCGAGCGGCCGGTCCTGGTCGGTGCCACCGTCGCCGATGCGATCGGCCTCGGCCGCGGCGACGGGTTCGCCCGGCGGGCCGCGGAGGCCACCTATGCCCACGACTGGGTCAGCAGGCTCCCCGAGGGCTATGCCACGCCGCTCGACTCGGCTCCGATGTCGGGCGGTGAGGCACAGCGGCTCGGGCTGGCCCGGGCGTGGGGAGCCCGGCGGCTGCTCGTTCTCGACGACGCGATGTCCAGTGTGGACACCGCGACCGAGGCGCTCATCCGAAGGGCGCTGACCCGCGACCACAGCGGGCGGACCCGGCTGATCGTGACGCACCGGGCGTCCACCGCCGCCGGCTCCGACCTGGTCGTGTGGCTCGACGGGGGGCGTGTCCGCGGGGTCGCCGAACACTCCGACCTGTGGCTCGATCCCGACTACCGCGCCGTGTTCACCAGCGAGGAGGATCCGCGATGAAACGGGAGATCGTCTACGGGCTGCGTTCGCTGCGGCCGCGTCCGCTCACGATGTTCGCTCTGTGGTCGCTGCCGGAGGCTCTCCCGGCCGCACTGTCCGGCGTCGCCGTGGCACGCGCGGTCGACGAGGGTTTCCTCGCCGGCCGGCCCCTTGTCGGGCTGGCGTGGCTCGCCTCGGTGATGGTCGCCGCGGGTATCGGTGCACTGGGCGCTCGGGGGGTGTACCGGCGCCTCGGCGACCTCGTCGAGCCCTTCCGGGACGACCTGGTGACACTCACCGTGGAAGGCGCCCTCAGCCGTGCGGTGCGCGGTGAGGGCGACGACGGGGCGCTGGCCCGGCTGACTCACCAGAGCGAGATCGTGCGCGACACCTACGCCGGCCTGCTCGTGCTGACGCGCGGGTTCTGTGTGACCACGATCGGGGCGGTGGTCGGCTTGGCGTCGGTCTCCCCGCTGGTGCTGGCGTGGACGCTTCCCCCGTTCGCGCTCGGCCTCGGACTGTTCCTCGCGACACTCGGCCTTGCCGCCCGGCGCCAGCGCGAGTACGTGCGCAGCGACGAGGAATTGTCGACGACAGTGACGCGCGTGCTCGGCGGCGCCCGCGACCTCGCCGCGGGAGGCGCCCGGCCCTGGGCGCTCGATCTGGCCGGGCGCGCGGTGGACGCGCAGGCCCGCGCCGAACGCTCCCTCGCAGGCGTCGCGGTGTTGCGCACCCTGTGCTTCGCCGTCGGGGGATGGCTGCCGCTGATCGCCCTGCTCGCCGCCGGCCCCTGGCTGGTCTCACGTGGAGTCACCGCCGGAGCGATCCTCGGCGGACTCACCTACGTCCTGATCGGACTCCAGCCCGCCCTCGGGTCGCTGGTGCAGGGCCTCGGAGGGAGCGGACTGCGGTTCGTCGTGACGCTCGGCCGGATCCTCGACACCGCGGCGACTCCCCCGCCGCCGCCCCAGCCGGCCGCCGGCCGGGCGCTCGGGCACCTGTCGGTGTGCGGCCTGACCTTCGCCTACGGGCCACGAGCGGCGCCGGCGCTCGACGGCCTCGACCTCGACCTGCCGGCCGGTTCGCACCTGGCGGTCGTCGGCCCCAGCGGTATCGGGAAGTCCACCTTCGCCGGGCTGTGCGCGGGACTCCTGGAGCCCGGCGCGGGGACGGTGACCATCGACGGGCACGGCCCCGACTCGCCGGAACTGCGCGTGCTCATTCCACAGGAGGCCTATGTCTTCACCGGGACCGTCGCCGAGAACCTGTCCTATCTTCGTCCAGGGGCCTCGGCCGGTGAACTCGACCGCGCCGCCCAGGCCGTCGGCGCCGCGGCGCTGGTCGCTCGGCTCGGTGGGCACGACACGGTGATCCGTCCCGCCGACCTCTCGGCCGGCGAGCGCCAGCTGCTCGCACTGACGCGCGCCTACCTCTCCCCCGCACCCGTCGCCATTCTCGACGAGGCGACCTGCCACCTCGACCCGGCTGCCGAAGAGCGCGCCGAGACCGCCTTCGCCGCGCGCGGCGGGACTCTCATCGTGGTGGCCCACCGGATCAGTTCGGCCCGGCGGGCCGGCTCGGTGCTCGTCCTCGACGGCACCAGCGCCGTGCACGGCGATCACACGACGATGCCCGAGCGCTCGCCGATGTACCGCGAGCTGCTCGGGCACTGGGAGGCCGCGGCTCAGATCCAGCCGGCGTCCTGAGCGATCCGCACGGCCTCGATACGCGTGCGCGCGCCGGTCTTCGACAACGCGCGCGAGAGGTAGTTGCGGACCGTTCCCGCGCTGAGGAAGAGGTGGGCGGCGATCTCTCTCGTCGGTGCTCCTCTTGAGGCCATGAACAGCACCTCTCGTTCTCGGTCGGTCAACGGGTTGTCACGTGCGGACAGCATCGCCAGGACGAGGTCCGGGTCGATGACGGGTTGCCCGCCCGCCAGTTCGCGAATTCCCGCGATCAGCCGCTCGGGCGAGGTGTCGGTGCCGATGAGCCCGACCCGCGGCCCCAACGCCGCGATCGCCCGCCCTGCCGGTGCCTGCCGTTCCAAGAGGATCAGCACGCCGCAGGCCGGCGCCTTCGCTCGCAAGGACTTGCACAACTCGTCCACGGGCGGGCCGCCCGGGAGGTTGGCGTCGAGCACCACGATGTTCGGACGCTCGCTGATGGTCGTGAACAAGACCTCCTCTCCCTTCGATCTCTCCGCGACGACGCGCAGGTCCTCCTCCTGTGACAGGAGATTCGCCAGCGCCGTACGCCACAATGTCCTTTTTTGACATAGTAAGATGCGAATCAACATGCTCCCCGACTTACGGCCCCTGCATTTTTTGACTCCGGCCGCACTTACATACCCTCCATGGAGCCATTCACTCCCCATGGATCGGCGAGTCTTGCCTCATTAGCGTAATTAATCGTAAGCGAACCGTCAATTGCGGATTGGGGAAACTCCCACGAACATGCGAAGCATTCCGCGAACGATTAAGAGCCATTCAGGTTACGGGTTGCAGCTGTCGGATACGCGACAAGCAAAAGGTTGACCTGCTCATTCGGTCGACTGTCAGAACTGGGGCAAACCAGTCCGTCACTCGATCGGGCGACACTCCGGCAATTCATGCCCGCCGCTTTACATGTTTCCACGGCTGCGACCAGACGGCCGGAAGAAGAAATTCCACCACGTGGACGGCCTTACCGAAAGTGTTATTCAGCGGTTTACGCCCGACCATTTCCCCGACGGCCACAAAACCTCGGCCAGCACTGTTTAGCGAACCGCATTGGGCAAGCGCGGTCCCGCCGTTCGCGCGAGACCGGCCCGCTCGGGGACCGGGCGGCGTAGTTTCGGGGCATGTAGACGCGTCTCCCAGGGACGGTGACATGCCAGCCGAACGCCAGACCGAAACGATCGACGGCCATGAGGTCTCCCTGTCCAAACCGGACAAGGTGATGTATCCCGACGCCGGCTACACCAAGGCCGACGTGGTGGGCTACTACCGCCGGATCGCCCCGATCATCCTCCCCCACCTGCGCGACCGCCCGGTCACCCGGATCCGGTACCCCAACGGGACCGGCACGCGGCCCTTCTACGAGAAGAACGCCCCGGCCGGGACGCCCGACTGGGTCCGCCTCGCCACGCTGTCCACGCCCGGCTCGTCCAAGGGACGCGACACCGCCGACTTCCCGGTCGTCGAGGACACCGCCACCCTCGTCTGGCTGGCCAACCTCGCGGCCCTCGAACTGCACACCACACAGTGGATGATCGGCGACGACGGCGAGACGCGCCGCCCCGACCGGCTGGTGGCCGACCTCGACCCCGGCGAGCACACCGGTATCGAGGACTGCGTCGAGGTCGCGCTGCTGCTCCGGGAGCGGCTGGCAAGCGACGGCCTCACCGCCTATGCCAAGAGCTCGGGGAAGAAGGGTCTGCACATCTGCTGCCCCATCTCCGGCGAGCAGTCCGATGGAGACGTCTCGGCCTACGCCAAGGCCTTGGCCAAGGAGCTGGAGGTCGAGCGGCCGGAGCTGGTGACCGCCAACATGCTCAAGAAGGAGCGCGACGGCAAGATCTTCATCGACTGGAGTCAGAACAACGCCGCGAAGACCACCGTGGCCCCCTACTCGCTGCGCGGGCTGGGCGTACCCACCGTCTCCGCGCCGATGACCTGGGACGAGGTCGAGGCCGTCCGCGAGTTGCGCTTCACGCCCGACGAGGTCTTCGAGCGCGTCGACGAGGGCGGGGACTTGTGGGAGCCGATGCTCGAACGCGGGCCGAAGGTTCCCGAGGTCGAGGCGCCCAAGCGCAGGAAGCGCGCCGCCCGCCCCAGGAGCTGAACACGGACGCGCAGGGGCAC
Organism: Phytomonospora sp. NPDC050363; assembly: GCF_040655735.1. Taxonomy (NCBI): domain Bacteria; kingdom Bacillati; phylum Actinomycetota; class Actinomycetes; order Micromonosporales; family Micromonosporaceae; genus Phytomonospora; species Phytomonospora sp. NPDC050363. The sequence continues at coordinate 694,128 of NZ_JBFAKK010000001.1, read as the reverse complement.
CGGTCGTCGCGACCGGTGCCCCTTCCTCATGTGGTGCCGCCCGTCAGGACCGCTACCGCTTGGTCTTGTCGTCGGTGTCCTTGCCGTCCCGGTGGTCGGGCTGGCGCACGTAGATCTTCGGCAGCGTGACGCCGTTGACCGACAGCTTCACCGTCGGGTTGGCGCCGGCCTTGAACACGACCGTGCGGGTGTAGGTGCCGTCGGTGTTGACCGGCGGGCCCTCCTGCTTCTTGACGTGGGCGAAGACTCCACCGTCGCGCACGGCCCAGATGACGGTGTCGTCGAAGCCCGGCCCGAGCCGGTTCTTGAACTTGTCCAGCGGGGTGACCGTGATCTTGACGGCCTTCATCCCGGGAGGCGCGTCGCGCAGGGTCTCCTTGCGGATGACGCTCGTGCGGGAGCTGACGCCGATCGCGGCCAGGGCGGACTGGTCGAGGCGCTGGCTGAACACGTTCCCGTCGGTGTCGGTGCCGTCGACGAAGAGCGTCCAGTTGTAGACGCCGTCGGCGTTGACCCGAGCGAAAGTGTTGGTGTACGTGCCGTCCCCGTCGCGGTCGTGCAGCAGGTCCGTGCCGTCGACGAACAGGCCTCCCTTATCGCCGGCGGGCTGGCAACGCGGCAGCCCGCGCCAGTCGAACTTCGCCAGCAGCGCCTCGATCAGCGCCGAGCGGCCCCGCGCCCGGTCCTTCGCCGAGCGGATCCGGCGCTTGTTGCGATCGATGTCGTCGGCGTCGAGATCGCTGAGCATCTCGCCAAGGCCGCCGTCGGGCGCGTCGAGGACGGCGCGCACGGTGGCGCCCCGCACCCGAGCGAAGTCGTGCCTGATCCGCACGGCGAGATTCATGTCGTCGCCGGTGTCGTAGTCCTTCTTGTCCAGCGTCAGCGCCGACTTCACGTGGAGGTCCTCGAAGGCGATCACGTCCGAGGAAGCCGTGGTCACCGTCAGCGGCTCCGGGACACCGGCGTTGAGCCGCCGCACGCGCCAGATCTGCGAACCCGCACCGAAGGCCGTGGCGTTCGGGACACCGATGTAGTGGTGGCCCTCGAAGGTCTGCACCGGAATCGGCTCCACCACGAAGGCCGAGCCGTTCCAGCGCGCGATCTCCACCGTTGTCGGCGTCACCGGGCTCACGGAGATGTCGCGCAGGACCGCAACACCGAACTTCTCGGCACTGGTCGTCGTGAAGAACACCTCCGTCTGCGGAGGCGCCGGCTGTGGCGCGCCCTCGTCCTGTGTGTAGCGCGGGGTCAGCTTGTTGATCTCCTGGGAGATCTTGAGCATCGTGGTGAAGCGGTCGATGAGCTCGCCGACGGTGACCGCGGCGGCGAAGTGCCCCTTGGCGACCAGGCTGTTGAGCACGGCGTTGTTCGGCGCCGAACCCAGTCCGATGGTGAACAGGTTCAAGTCGGGATGGGAGGCGATCGGGTTGATGTCGGGGATCGCCGGGAGGACCGAGGGCGCGATCCGCTGCGACCAGGTCATCGGGTTGCCCGGGTCGGCTCCCGGCCCGACCTTGACCGTCCCGGCGTTCTCGTCGCCGTCGGTCATCAAGACGACCGTGAAGCGGGCATCGGCCGGCAGGCCGCCGTTCTGGAGCGTCTGGAGCCCGAAGGCCAGACCGTCGCCGATCGGGGTGCAGCCGCCCGGGTTCCCGAAGATCGTCGCCCCGATGTTGGCCGCGACCTGCTCGGGCTTGTCCATCCCCTCGACAGCGGTGTTCAGCGGCGACACGACCGCGTTGACCGGCGGGCGTGGATCGCGGAAGGTGCAGTCGTCGTCCTCGAACACCGTGATGCCGATCGCGTCCTGCGGATCGACGTTGTTGCGGAACTCGCCGAAGAGGTTGACGAAGATCCGCGCGGCCGTCTTGGCGTTGTCCCAGCGGTTCTCGGCGGCCATGCTGCCCGAGCGGTCGAGGACCAGGACCGCCCGCTGCGGTCGCGGCTCGATGGTGGTGTTGAAGGTCCCGCGCGCGCTCAGGAAGTCCGGGTCGTCGGGCGTGATCCCGCTGTGCGTGACATCAACGGTCATCGGGACCGGGATCGACCCGTACACGCCGGGCAGCGGACTGGGCGCCAGGGAGGCGTCGATCAGCTGGTAGGTCTGGCTCACGGACGGATCCGAGGGCAGGCCGATGATCGCGATCAGTCCGGTGTGGCCGAACTCGTACTGCGGCGTCGGCGCCGGCAGGACCAGGTCGCCGGCGAGGGCGCGCACGACGGTCGGCGTGGCCAGCGGGCCGACCGCGTCGTCGGCGGTCAAGGTGAGCAGTTGCTGTTCGAGCAGGTTCGGCGAGAGGCCGTTGAAGGCCGCCACCGGGTCGCAGACGAGGCGCACCACGTTGGAGTTGAAGGCGTTGTCCACCGAGAAGGTCCAGATGACCGGGTCGTCGGCCTTCACCCGCAGTTCGTAGTGCTCGTTGAGGACACCGGCCTCCGAGGGGTCCTGGATGTTGCAGGTGAGCTGGGTCGTACCGCCCCCGGTGAAGCGGACCACGCTCACGTCGCGGCCGCTGATCGCGACGCTGTCGACCACGCCGTCGGCGAGCGCGTCGAGGTCGATGGATCCCGTCGGAACGCTGACGCGGCGCAGCTCGATGGACAGCCCGGCGGGTGCCGGGGAGGGGTAGGCGACGGTGAAGGCACGCGGGATGTTGTTGAAGTCGAGGATCGCGTTCGCCACGAAGGCCTTCGACCCGGTAATGGTGTACGAGGCGGCACCTGGGGTGCTGGGAATGATGGCGGGCATGGTGGAGCCTTTCTGTGGGCTAGATGGCGGTGACGATCCGCTTGGCGAAGAGGTCGAAGTTCCCGGCGCCCGGCCGGTCGCTTCGCCACAGGACCCAGATGCCCTGGCCCGCAACGAGCACAGGGTGGGGGTTCTGGTCGTTGGCGGGGTTGGAGATGACCTGCTGTGCCGCACCCCAGACCCCGGTCGCGGGGTCGCGCCTGCGCAGGAAGATCTCGTTGAGCGAACCGGTGACCGGGCGTGTGGCCAGCAGGAAGTAGCTCCCCTGGGCGTCGCGCACGGCGGCGGGAGTGATGTCGGTGTCGCTGTTGGGAACGGTGACCACGGCGCCGGTCGCCCAGGCGCCGCTGCCGGCCGTGACGGCCTTGATCGCGGTGTCCTTGTAGATGACCATCGCGTCGTTCCCGGTGACGCCGAGGACGTAGGGGTCGGTGCCCGCCAGTGGCGCGGCGACGACGTGGTCGACGGCGGAGCCCGCGGGAGCGGCCGGGTTGAAGCGCAGGAGGTTCATGGTGTTGCCCGCCGTGGTCACGTAGGCGACCCAGACCACTCCCCCGGCGGCGGCGGCGTGCAGGCCGCCTGCGACGGCTCCGGTGGCGTGGAGTTGCACCGGGTTGGCGTCGACGAAGGTGTTGTCGGTGTGCCGGTAGCGGCGGAAGAACCAGGTTCCGGTCGCCGCCTGGCGGGTGAAGATGGTGACGATGTCGGCGACGAGCACCGCGAAGGGCGTCTCGTCGGCGGTTCCGGCGGTGGCCGCGACCGGCTGCTCGACGGCGGCCGGCAGTCCGGCGAGGTTGGCGCGCTTGAGCACCACGTCGGTGGCGGCGGCGCCCACGTTCCCGGTCTGGTAGGCCACGACGAACTCGCCGTTGGGCAGTGCCACGGCGGTCGGTTCGATGTGGGTGGTGCCCGACGTGACGGCGACGGCGGGGCTGAAGCCGAGTTCGGGCGCGGCGAGGTCCATGCGGGCGGAGAAGATCTGGTTGGTGCTCGACACCCGCGGCGAGATCCAGAAGGCCGTGAGGCCGTTGAGCGTGTCGACGACGAAGGCGCGGCGGATGGTGTCGGAGCCGGCCCCCGGCGAGACGGACAGGTCGGGCGTGGTGGGCAGCTGTCCGGCGAGGAGGGCGTTGATGGCGTCCCGGAAGCTGATCGGCGGGCGGCCGCCGCCGCGCCGGTACTCGTAGGGGTCGACGCCCAGCATGTCGCTGACCAGGTGGGACGGGGGCGAGAGCAGGCGCCGCTGGCGGCGGTCGGTGATGTGCCCGTCGGCGATCACATCGACGCCGGTGAAGCGGTTGATGTGCGCGATGGTGCTGTAGGAGTGCCCGGGCAGCCGCGGCCCGGGTGAGCTCTCGGGATGGGCGCGCACGACCCATTCGCGGCGGGTCCGCGCGCAGGTCTCCACACCGAGTCCGGCGTGCACGAGCGAGGGGTCCTCGTCGGGTGTGACGAGCCGTTCCCACACGTCGAGTTCGACGAGGACGCGGTGGTCGGTCGCGGGGGTCGCCAGCGCCGCGACGACGGGGACCCCGAGCTTCGCGGCGAGCGCGGCCGCGCCGGGCTGGCCGGTGTGCAACGGCTGGGCGGTGAAGGCGATGTCGGCGGGGATGATGACGTCGAGTCCGTCGACGATGTAGCGCCCGACCTGCCGCAGTGCGGCCTCCACGGGTGGCAGCGCTCCGGGCGGGCCCTGGGTGCCGGCGCGGATGGTGAAGCCGTTGCTCAGTCCGCCGGTGATCTGGTAGCCGTCGTTGCCGTCGGGGACTCCGTCTCCGACGAACCACTTCAGGAAGGCCCGCAGTTCGAACTTGCGGATGTCGTCGAGTGTGTTCACGTCGGCGTCCACGATGGACACGCCCTGCTGGAGCCGGACGTTGACGTGTGCGAGCAGCGGGTTGAAGGTGCTCGGCGTGATGGTGGCCATGGGTCGGGCTCCTCGCGGATCGGCTAGAACACCAGCCAGATGGTCCGCTCCAGCGTGCTGGCGGGATCCTTGGCGATGGCGGGGTGTGTGCGGTAGTTGATGAGGACCTGCACGTTGTTGAGGCGGGCGACGAGGCCGAACTCCCGCAGCGTGCTGGTGGCGTGGTTTCCGTCGGGCCAGCCGGGCACTCCGGGACCGAGGACGGCCTTGAGCTGGAGGGTCCCGGTGGGCTGGGCGGAGATGGTGCCGTTGGTGGGGTTGATGAACTCGAGCTGGAGTTGTGCGCGCGGCACCAGGTGCGCATTGGCGTCGACGAGGGTCGCCTGGTTGGGTGAGGGCTGCGGCGGCCCGCTGCCGTCCCAGGCGGGCAGGCCCGCCCCGACGGCGAGTCCGACGACGCCTTCGCTGGTGGTCGGGGCGCCGCGGATGAAGCCGGCGAGCAGGCGTCGGCAGTCGGAGACGATGGTGTTGCGCACCCAGCCGCGGTCCCAGATCGGCCTCCCCTCGGCGTCGTAGAGCACGTCGCGGAACTGGCCGTAGAGGCCTTCGGCGGGATGCTCGTGGTGGTCTCGGTTCTCCATGGGTCTTCTCCCGGTCACTGCGGCGGTGGGTGTTGGGTGCGCCAGCGCAGGCTGGTCAGGTCGGCCGGGTCGGCGGTGACGCCGGTGGCCGCGGGGTCGGGTGGGGGCGGGGTGGACAGCACCGCGCTGCCGAGCACGCCCCAGCCGGGCAGGAGGACCGCGCTGGCGTCACTGAGGGCGCCGAGGCGGTCGATGTCGGGGTGGACGTCGGTGAAGGTGTCGATCAGGTCGGCGGCGGCGGTGTAGACGTACTCGACGTCGGCGCGCGGTGCGAGCCAGACGACCGCGCGGACGTTGATCGGCAGGAACCGGCGCAGTACCGCGCGGAGCCGGTCGGCCATCTGCTCGTCGAGTAGTCCCGACACGGGCTGGGTGAGGTAGAGGCCGACGGTGCCCCGCGTGTAGACCTCGTTGTCGGCGAGGGGTCTTCCGGTGAGTTCGCCGGCCGGCCGGTGCGGTGTGTAGGAGACGAGGTCGTCCCATGCCTGGAGGCGGCGGAGGCGGTCGAGGTCGCGCAGGACGACGCTGGTGCTTCCGGCGTAGCGGCGCAGGGTCCCGGTGTCGGTGGCGCGGCCGGTGCCCGCGTGGGAGTGGGCGACGGAGCGGTCGCTGCGGTGCAGGAGCCACTGGCGGCCGGCGACGGTGACCGGCGCGGGCCAGGTCTCGCCGGGGGCTCCGGCGGTGACCTCGGCGGCGGTCCCGCCGATGGGGATCGCCCACAAGTCGGCGCCGCCGGTGCGGTCGGAGCGGAAGAACACGCGCGGGGGCAGGCCCGGGCGGGTGGTGATCGCGGGTTCCCGGTCGCCGGCCGTGCCCGCGGGCGGGGTCGTCGTGAGAGCGGTCTCGGCGCTCCACGGGCCGGCCACCGGCCGGTTGCGCTGGCGCAGCGACCATCCTGGCTGCGCGTGGCCGTCCTGCCGGGACCAGACGGCCCAGATCCGGCCGTCGGGGTCGCGTCCGAGGGTCGGCTCGCGGCTGCTGACGCCGTTGCCGGTGGTGAGGGGCTCGTCGCCACTCCAGGTGGCGCCGTCGAAGCGCACGGTTCTGACCTGCCAGGCGCCACCGTCGTGGCGGGCGTAGGCGAGTACGGCACCGACGCCGTCGCCCACGGCGGCCAGGTCGCTGTAACGGCCCGGCGCCAGCCCGGGGACCGGCGCGGCCGGGGTCCAGTCGACGCGGTCACCGAAGTCGCCGGTGGCGATGTGGTTGGCGGTGCCGAAGCCGAGAGCGGTGGCGGCACTGGAGTGGGCGAGGTCGATCTGGAGTCGGGCGTCGCCGCCGGTTCCGGGCGATTCGAGGCGCAGTGCCCCGCCGGGCGCGCTGGAGGCGACGGCGAGGCCGCCGAGCCGGTCGTTGACGACGGCCATGACCTCGGCGAGCGACGGCGCCGCGGGGTCGGCGAAGTCGGTGCGCGCGAACTGGGCGGCGTGGCCGCGTCCGGCTGCGTCGCGCAGCATCAGGTAGGAGCCGTGCGGCACGGGGAAGGGCGTGCCGCGTACGCCGGTGAGGGTCGCCGGACTCGCCGGGCGCGGGGTGCCGATCGCGCTGTGGACACGGGCGGAGGGCGTGCCGGGCCGGTCGACCCAGCACAGCAGGATCCGCTGCGGCTGACCGGGTCCGGCCGGCGGAAGCGCCGCCGCGGCCGGTTCGCCGCCGGGGAACAGCTCCACGGAGTCGCCCCAGCGGCCTCCCCGGTAGCGCTTGTACTGGATGCGGCCGACAGGTTCGGCCGGGAGGTAGTGCGACTCGTTCGGGGAGGCGACGCCGACGCCGAGCTCGCCCGGGACCGGTGGCCGTGGGAACGCCATCCCGGCGACGGCTCGCCGGGCGGCCCGGTCGTCGGCCGGGCCGAGCGGGTCGGAGACGGTGTGGAATACGCCGAAGCCGCCGTCGGGGTCGCTCACGATCGCGAGGCGGCCGCGCGGTGCGCCGTCGAGGCTGACGAGGCTGGTCTCGGCGGCTTCGACGCGCAGTGTCGTGCCGTGGGCGTCCAGGCGAAGGTGCCCGTCGGGCAGGGCGGTGGCGGTGAGGTCGCGGAACTGGCGGTTGAGGGCGGCGGCGACCTCGGCGGTCGTGGCGGCGGCGAGGTCGAGGGCGTCGTCGCGGGTGAACCGCGCGGTGACCGGTCCTTCCCCGTCGGTGCTCACCGTCAGTTCCATGCCCGGCCGCAGCGGGAAGGGGCCGGGGGCCGTTCCCGTGACGCCCGGAAGGCCCGCGCCGGTGTTGGGCGGGGCGAAGCCGAGCAGGTCGGCGGCGTCGTCGGCGGCGAGCCATCCCGCGCCGGTCTCACGCAGCGCGAACAGGTTGCCCTGCGGGGCCTGGTTGCTGCGGTTGATGTGCTGGGCGTACTCGGCGACGCGGACCTGCCAGCCGGTGTAGCGGGTGACGATGGTGCGCAGGTTCGGGACCGTCCCGACGGTGCGGTAGAGCGTCGGGGCGGCGCGCACCTCGTTGCGCTGCGAGTACACCGGCAGCGTCCGGTCGGGCCGCCAGTTGAGGAACTCGGCGAGCAGCGGCAGGTAGTCGGGCGGCGCGCGATCGATGTCGTGGAGCTGGCGCAGGGCCTCGGCCGTCGAGCGCATCAGCGCGACCGGTGCGGTCGCGGCGGTGAGGAAGCGGCGCAGCTGCCCGGCTCCGCGCAGTTCGGGCGGCAACACCCGCAGCGCCTCCTGGACACCGGGGTCGAGCAGACGGACCTCGTCGGGGCGCAGCGGCACGTCGTCGCGCTGGTGCACTGCGGGCAGGAGCCGGTAGAGGCGCTCGCTCATGCCGTAGTCGGCGGTGGCCAGCGCACTCGCGCGCGCGGACTCTCCCGTGTGGTGCTCGGTCCCGTCGAAGGCGAAGACGGTGTAGTAGTAACGGGTCAGGGGTGTCAGGCCGGTGTCGGTGAGTCGGTCGATGACCGGCTGCCCGGTGCCGTCGTAGACGACGTCGCCGTCCTCGGGCCCGGTCGGGTAGCTGCGCTCGCGGCGCACGACGCGCGTCGCGGTGAGGAAGCCGCCGTCGAAGGCGGCGACGGGCGGGTTCGTCCAGGTCAGCTCGACGGCGCCGCCGAAGAGATGCGGTACGGCGCGCGCCTCGGTGGGGGCGCGGCCGGGTGCGGCCACGAGGCTCATCTGGCGACGCCTCCCTCAATGACGAGGCGGATGGTCTCGGGGTATCCCGCGCGGGCGAGTTCGAAGGGTTCGAGCTCGATGACGCCGTCGGCGTCGACGTCGCCGCCCGGTGTGCGGCTGAACTGGGTGACGGTCAGCGAGGCAACCTGGGGGAGGCTCTGCAGGGCGTCGTAGAGACGGCTGAGGTACACCGGCTGTCCGAAGTCGACGGTGTCGAAGGCGATGAGGGCCGCGGCGGCTTCGGTGACGGCGCTCTGCACGTCGGCCTGGAGGTAGTAGGGCTCGGCGCGGACGGTGGCCTTGAGGTAGATGTCGGCGGGCTCCGGGCCGAGGACGCGCAGCGCGCTGGTGGCCATGCGGGAGGACTCGAACGCGGCGAGCAGGTCGCGGCGCAGAAGTTCGGGCGGCTGCTCGACGCGGCCGGCGGGCGCGACGTAGAGCAGGACGTCGTTCCAGTTGAGGGCGACCGCGCGGGCCTTGCCGACGCCGGGAGTGCGCAGGGCCAGTTCGACGTAGTCGTCGGCGGTGACCGCGCGGTCCTGCGCGCGGTAGAGGCGCGGGGCGAGGGTGCGGGCGGCGTCGATGCTCTCCGACTCGGTCCCGCCGGTGGCGCCGGCGGGCGCGGTGATGGCCCGCAGTTCGCTCACCGACGAGGTGAACGCGGTGCCCGGCGGCACGTTGCCGAGGGTTCCGCCGCCGACCCGGTAGGTCGCCGAGACGAGCACCTGGTCGAGTCCGGAGCCACCGCGCGGCGGGATGGCCCCGTTGAGGCCGTCGCCGAACAGGAGGGACACTCCCCCGTCGGCGTCGCGCTGGACCATGAAGCACCGCTGGACGGGCGCGGCCGTGGCCAGGGTGCGCACCTCGCGCCATTCGGTGGTGCCGCCGGGGCCGGTGACCGAGACCGTGATCGATCCCGCGATGACCGGGCCCTCGCCGAGCCGGTAGAGCTGGTTGGCACTGCCGTCGGAGACGCCGAGGACCTCGGCGGTGACGGTGCGGCCCTCGACGGCGCTCAGCGGCATGAACCAGCGCAGGTCCCCTTCGACGACCGGTCCGAGGACGGCGTCGGAGAGGATGGTGGCGCGGGCCGTCTCGAACTGGATCCGCTCCCCTGCGGCGGTCTGGGCCGAGACGGCCGTGCCGGCGGGAATCGTGAAGGGCAGTGCCAGACCCGCGGCGACGGCAACGGAGAGTTCGACGGTGGCGGGCACGGCGCTGCGCAGTTCGTAACCGAGCAGACGCAGCAGCTGCACGAGGGATTCGGGCTCGTCGCTGGTGGCCGGGAACAGCTGGGCGGCGATGCGGGACTGGTAGTAGAGCGTGATGTCGCTGGCGTAGGCGAACAGTTCGATGAGCAGGACGCCGAGGTCGTTCTCGGAGTGGTCGGTCCATTCGGGGAGGGTCTGGCGGGCGATGTCGAGCATCGATCGGCGCAGCGCCTCGTACCCGAGATTGGTGTAGTCGATGGGGAGTCCGCGGACCTCGCTCATGACGGCCTCGGCAGTGTGAGCGCCACCTGCTGCGCCGGCTCGGAGGAGTCGACGGCGTAGTCGAAGGTGACGGTGAGAACGGATTCGGTGTGGGTGAGGCGGACCGGTGTGACCAGTCGCGCCTGCGGGAGGTGCTCGCGCATGGCCCGCTCGATCTCGCGCCGGACGAGACTGCGCAGTGTGTGGTCGTTGGGCTGCTGGAGGCGCTGGTGGACGCCCCCGCCGTAGCCGCGGCGGGCAAGGCGTTCGCCGAGCGCGGTCGACAGCAGGTGGCGCAGGTTCTCGGTGATCTTGGCCGGGCCGGCGGTCTGGGCGACGCGGCCGCCGACGACGCGAAACGGCACCGACATTCCCCGTGGCGCGGTCATTGCAGCCTCCCTCTCAGGTTCGCCGGCGCGGCCGGTGTCGAGCCGGGTACGCCGAGCGCGGCGACGGCGCTCTTCAATGTCAGGCCGGTGGCGGGGACGGCCGGATCCCAGGCGGCGAACGCCGCCTTGAGTCCGTTGTCGAAGGCACGCAGCTGCTCGACCTCGGTGCGCAGCGCGCCGATGAAGGCCCAGAAGACGGGATCCTGCGCGGCGGCGGAGATGGTCTCGGCGTCGGCGGTGAGGATCCGCCAGACGCCTTCGCCGAGGGCGTCGAAGTTCGGCCGGACCTCCGGTTTGTCCACATTGGAGCCCGCGGGCGGGTCGAGGGTGTCGAGATGGGCGCGCATCGCCTCACGCAGCTCGCCGGCGCAGATCGTCTTGTCCGAACCCAGACTCATGGCCGCCCCCTCACGCCAGCACTTTGGTCTGGGTGGTGATGGTGATCGCGACCGGCGCGCCGAGGTTCCCGACGCCCATGTCGCCCATGTGCAGCACGGGAGCGGCACCGGCGCCGAGCATGACCACCGGGCCGTCGACCTTCGCCATGGCGGCGCCGAGCTCCATCTTCGAGGCCCCCGCCTCCGCTGTCACCGAGGCGGCTTCGAGGGTCAGTTTGGCCAGCCCGGCGCCGTGCTTGACGTTGACGGCGCTCGCGCCGAGCTCGATCTCGTGGGAGTTCTTGCCGTCGGTGACCTTGATGCCGCTGGAGTCGCACACGATGACGTGGCCGTTCTTGCCGTCGGTGAGCTTCACGCCGTCGGCGTCGAAGCGCAGCTCGTGGGCGTTCTTCCCGTCGGTGATGACGATCGACTCCGAGCCCTCGGTGTCGTCGAAGATCAGCAGGTGGCCCGAGACGGTCTTGACCGCCCGCACCGTCGGCGGGTTCTTCGCCGCCTCCTCCGCCCAGGTTCCGGCGGCGTGCTGGACACCCGTCCACAGCGGGAACTCCGGATCGCCGCCCTCGAACTCGACCCACACGCGGGTCTCGTTCTCGGGCACGAAGTAGACGCCGAAGGGCAGTGCCGCCCGCGCCGGGACGAGCTCCTCGGGCGGGAAGATCGTCGGCACCGAAACCTGGAGGACGCCGAGCTTCGCGTCGTCGCGGTTGTCCTTCACCACGCCGGTGTACTTGCCGAAATACTGGTCAGCCACTGCTCCCCCTCACCGGACGGCCTTGAAGTCGGTCTTGTAGCCCCCGGTGTCGATCGTGTGGGTGACGCTGGTGACGTACCAGTCGCCGACGAAGCGCTCGTGGACGCCGAGGATCGACACGTTGCACTTGGCGCGCATCCAGATGGACCCGACGGTGGTCCCGCTGGCCGACATGCCCAGCCGCCGTGACTCCAGCGAACCGGTCTTGTCGTCGAGCTGCTGCTGGCTTCCGGCGACCCTTCCCGTGGTGGGCTTCGGCTTGGCCAGCTCGGTCTGGAGCTTCTCCCTGGCCCGCAGGCCGACGTCGTAGAGGGCGTCGATGCGGTCGAGGTCGGCGCGGCTGGCGCGTGAGCCGATGTCGGCGGCCAACGGCCAGATGAACACCTCGACCGGGGGCTGCGGCGGGGTGTTGACGGCCTGGCCGGCGTCGTCGATGTCGTTGACCTCGCGGACCCGGTCGATGAAGCTGGCGTCGAAGGCGGGGCTGAAGGTCATCAGGTTGCTGTCGGCGCCCATCCGGTAGCGCAGCACGAGCTTGTCGGCGCGGTTGATGCCGAGGATCTTGCGGTCGGGGATGAAGTAGAGGACCTCCTCCTCGTTCTCGTCGAGCTCGACGAAGCACTTGGCCTGGAACTTCTTGGCCAGGTCCTGAAGGAAGGCGAGGTCGGTCTTGGCGTCCTGGTTCTCGCGGGTGACCTTCGGGTCGGGTTGGAGGTCGGCGACGATGTCGGCGAAGTGGTAGGGCTCGCCGATCTTGCGCACGACGGCGTTGGCCGTGGTGTTGGTCCAGTTCTTCTTCTTCTCGACCAGGCCCATCTCGATGGACTTGTCCTCGCCCTTGACCTTGACCTGGGGGACGCCGTTCTCGGGGTAGTTCACCTCGACCTTCGTGATGGTCGCGCGCAGCATCAGGGCGTGCTGGCCGGGCTCGGCGTAGCCGAGGTCGATCTCGGCGACGCAGCCCTCCATGAGCGCGTCGGCGTAGACCATGCGCGGGTCGTTGACGGTCAGTGTCACGTTGTCGGCGAGCCGGTCGTCCTCGACGACCTGGACGGAGGCGACCCAGGGCGTGATGTCCTGGCCCTCGACGACGACGGAGAAGTAGGGGACGCGGGCGATCCGCGGGCCGGTCACCGGAAGCTCCGGGCGCGGTTGGCGCGGGTCGCCTGGCCAGGCGACGGGAGGCGCAGCTCCTCGCCGGGGGCCAGGTCGAGGGGGTAGCGCAGCGGGTTGACGTCGAGGATCCGCCACCAGGAGAGTTCGTCGCCGAGGTGGCGGCGGGCGATGAGGTCGACGACCTCGCCCTGGCGGACGCGGTGGACGCGGTCGCCCGCGGTGTCGTTGGCGGTGAGGCGCAGGCCGATGACGTGGCGGGGCAGGCCGTCGGGGCCGGTGACCTCGAAGACGGGGAGGCCGGCGAATCGTGAACCTCGCGGGACGGGCATCGCGTGCTCCTCTAGGCCGCTGGATCGGGGTTGTAGGGGGTGATCTCGACGCAGGTCACCTGGATCTCGGCGCGGACCGGGTCGAGCGAGGTGTTGAACAGCTGCTCGGTGATCTGCACTTCGGTGACGACGCAGTCGACGACGCGGTCGCCGAACCCGAAGGCGCACACCGGCGGCGCGGCGAACACCGAGGCGGAATCGTCGTAGAGGCCGGTGAAGCCGCCGACGGAGGTCGAGGCGTCCTGCCAGCGCTCGGTCTGCGGGTAGGTGAAGGCGCGGTACTTGACCAGTTCGGGGCCGATGCCGCCGCGTTCGTCGCGGGCGATGTCGATCTCGTCGTCGGCGGGGCCCTTGAACAGGCCGTCCACGACGACCTTGAACGAAATGGTCCGGTCGCCACCGGCGCTGTACTGGCGGACCGGCATGAGCATGCCGGGCGCGTTGAGCGTGGCGTAGGAGACCGAGCGCTTGTCGTCGACCTTCTCGGGGTTGTACTGGAACTGGACCAGGATCTCCGGGTCGAGTCCGACGCTGGCCAGGAAGCCGCGCACGGGGTTGCGCCGGTTGAGGTTGGCCATGTGTCCGCTCCCTCCTCTAGGCCGCGGCCGGGCGTGCGCCGGCCTGGAAGTCCTGGGTGGCCCGCAGGGAACCGAGGCGCGCCTGCAACTGGGCGATGATGTCGTCGGTGAGCAGTTGCGCCGAGTCGGCCTCCAGCCGTTCGGCAGTGATGCTGATGTTGATGCCGCCGGCGTTGACGGTCTGGTCGACGGCGGTGGAACCGCCGGCGGCAGGTGCCGCCAGGGGCCCGCCGGAGGCGAGCGCGCCGAGTCCGGGTGCCGCGGCGGCCGGCGGCGGTGCGGCCGACATGGCGGTGACCTGGTTGACGGCGTCGGTGATGAAGCTGCTGCCACCGCCGCCTTCGTCGCCGCCGAAGAGCCAGTCGCCGGCTCCGCTGAGGGCGTCGCCGATGCCGCCGATGGCATCGCCGGCGAGGTCGACCATGCCGCCTGCGGCGTCGCCGACGAGCCCGGCGGCGCCGGAGATGACGTCGGTGACACCGCCGATGACCGTGCCCGCGACGTCGCTGACCAGGCCGCCGAGGGCTCCGACGGCACTGCCGATTCCGCCGAGAACGTCGCCGATGATCCCGCCGAGGCCGCTGAGGACGCCGCCGAGCATGCTGCCGATGCTCGACACCACGCCCAGGACGCTGCCGAGGGATCCGAACAGGGAGGCGAGCGTCGCCAGTGGACCGGCGGCGTAGACGAGCGCGGCGGCCACGGCCCACACGAACCCGGCGATGAGCGCCAGACCGACGCCCATGGCGACCATGTCCCCGGCCGTCATGGCGCCGAGGGTCTGGGCTAGCTGGGACAGCGCGGCGATGAGGCCGGTAAGACCGGGCAGGGCCGTGACGGCCTGCGCGGTGAGGGTGTTGAGGGCCATGGCGAGCAGGTACACGAAGCCCGCGATGAGCAGGAAGCCGAAGGCGATCTGGATCATCTGGCCGACGCTGAACGCGGCGATGGCCGCCATCATCTGGGTGATCGCGGTGAAGAACGCCGCGAGCGGTTCCAGTGCCGAGATCGCCTGCGCGGTCAGGGTCGACAGGGCCTTGCCGAGCAGCCAGACGAAGCCGCTGATGAGCAGGAAACCGACGGCGATCTTCGCCAGCTGCGCCCAGTCGAAGCCGGCCAGCGCCGTCATCAACTTCGTGATGCTCTCGAAGAACGTGTTCAGGTGCGGGATGACGGTGCCGAGATCGGTGGTGAACTGCTGGAACGCCTTGCCCAGCAGCGCCACGAAGCCGGCGATCACCAGGAAGCCCACGCCGATCTTCGCCAACTGCGACCAGTCGAAGCCGGCCAGCGCCGTCATCAACTTCGTGATGCTCTCGAAGAACGTGTTCAGGTGCGGGATGACGGTGCCGAGATCGGTGGTGAACTGCTGGAACGCCCTGCCCAGCAGCGCCACGAAGCCGGCGATCACCAGGAAGCCCACGCCGATCTTCGCCAACTGCGACCAGTCGAAGCCGGCCAGCGCCGTCATCAACTTCGTGATGCTCTCGAAGAACGTGTTCAGGTGCGGGATGACATCGCCCAGATCGGTGGTGAACTGCTGGAACGCCTTCCCCAGGGCCGCGACGAACAGAGCAATCCCGGCGAAGCCCGCCGCGATCTTGGCCAACTGCTCCCAGTCGAATCCCGCGATCGCCGTCATCAGCGCCGTGATCGCCTCGAAGAAGGTCTTCAGCTGCGGAACGATCACCGCCAGGTCGGAGGTGATCAGCGCGAAGGCCTTGCCCAGCAGCGCCACGAAGCCCGCGATGCCGAGGAACCCCGCGCCGATCTTGGCCAGCTGCTCCCAGTCGAAACCGGCGATCGCGTTCATCAGCGGGATCAGCCCGGCGACGAGGATCCCGATGGCGATCGCCGCCGGGATCGCGGCCGCGGTGAAGGTCGCCAGCGCCGCGCCGACCCCGTACAGGAAGGCCACGATCAGCGCCAGGCCCACCGCCAGCAGCGCCAGGAGTCCCAGCAGCTTCCACAGGTCCAGCGCGGCCAGTGGGTCGGCGCCGGTGACGGTGATCTGGATCGTCCCGTTGACGCCGATGCCCTGGTTGAGCTTGTCCAGGATCTGCTGGAGCAGACCGATGATCGTTGCCCCGATGCCGCCCATCTCGGTGGCGAAGATCGCCACCAGCCCTTCCAGGCTGACCAGCCGCCCGACGATGTCGTGCAGGTGGAGGTGGGAGCGACCGTCGAGCCACCGCATGTAGGCGATGTGGTCGAGCAGTTCGAGGAACTTGTTGTAGCTGAGGTACGCCACCGCCCATCTGGTGGCCTCGATGTGGTCGAGGAGGTCTTCGTTCATGACCTCCACGCGCAGTCTCGTCTGGAAGACCGAACCGAAACTGTCGACCAGGCTCAAGGTCATCAGCCGCAGGGTCATGCGGACCTCGTCGAGCTGGGCGTTGATCGCGTCCAGAGGCGGGCGGACGACGTCGATGAGCCCCGAGCGCACGTAGGCGCCGATGAGCCTCGCGCTGTCGTCGCTCAGCGACAGTGAGATCGGCAGTACGCCTTCCACCGCGGATCACCTCCCTTGTTCGGTAGCCGGCGCCCTCAGCGCCGTGCCTGGCTTCGGGCACGTTCCATCTCGGACTTCTGTTCGGCCAGGACCTCGGTCAGCAGCCGCACATAGGCCCGGCGTTCGTCGATCTCGAGGCCCATCGCCTCCGAGTAGCTCCAGTGCAGGTGGTAACCGAGCGCGAAGACCTCCTGGCGGAGCCGTTCGGCCTCGGTCAGCTCGGGGTAAAAAAACTCGTCAGGTCCAGCGAGGTCCGCATCGGGCGGCCGCAGGTCTGGCAGTCGATCTCGCGGGTGAGGTCGAGACCGGGCATCTCCTCGCGAAACGCCTTCTCGATGCGGGCCCGGTCGCCCATCGTCAGATCCGAAAGGATCTTGGTACCCAGCGCTTCCCGGCGGTTGTCGGGCATCTCCTCCCCGTCGCAGGAGACGCTGACCAGGCAGCGGGCCAGCAGCGCGTTGGTGCCCTTCGTGGCGTTCTCCCGGGCGATCATCGAGATGCGCTCCTCGTCCTGCCCGATCGGGATCCGAAAGCGCAGCAGGTCGTACCAGGCGTCCTTGGCGCGGTCCTCGAAACCGTCCTCGAGGATCACCACGATCTCCGGCGGGCCCGGCGTGTCGCACATCCGGACCGGGAAGCTCTCCAGGTCCTCGACCGACAGGGTCGTCTCCTTGCACGACGGGCAGGTGTAGCTGGCCTCCAGCTCCGTGCCGAAGGTCAGCTTGCGCAGCTCCAGGAGCAGGAAGTTCCGGTCGGCCGAGGTGAGCTCGCCGATGACCTGCCGGTTGACCTGGGTGATCTCGCCGATGCCGCGCACGCATCCGTTGAGCAGCTCGGTGACGAGTTTGCCGCCGTTGGCGCGCAGTTTGCGGTCGGCGAGCAGGGCCTCCTCGTGCCCGGTCATCTTGCGCAACCTGGCGGTGCGGTGGAGCCGCCCGTCGGCGTCGAGGTGGCCGACTGGCAGTCGCACGTCGTACTCGCGGGGGCGCCGGGTCCTGGCCTCGACCTCGGTGATCGTCACGAGACACGCTCCAGGCCCTCGTGCTCGATCTCCAGGGTCTGCTTGAACAGGCCGGCCGAGCCGGCTTCGAGGTCGGAGAACTTCGAGGACTTGACCCAGGCTCCGTAGAAGGCGAAGCGCAGGACCTCCTGTCCGTTCTCGGTCTTGATGATCGCGCCGTTGCGGCGGACCGAGGAGGTCTTCGACTCGCCGTTGAGGGCGAACATCTCGCCGAACCAGTCCTTGAAGAAGCCGTCGAAGCGGCTTCCGTCCATGTTGCGCTCGACGACCAGCGGGTCGAACTTGATGACGCCGCTGGCGATCTTGTGGACGGTCGGGGAACCGCCGTCGGGTTGTTCGATGACCTCGGTCATGCCCTCGTTGAGGCCGGTGACCTTGGTGACCGGGCACTGGGTGCCCTCGATCTCCACCAGGAAACCGTGGGTCCGGTAGGACTCTGAGAATGTCAGCTCAGCCATGTCGGCTCACTCCTATGCTCTCTACGCCTCGGCGGCGCTGGCTCCGCTGTCTTGCTGGCCGACGACGATGAGAATCGCCTCGACCGGCTTGGCCGGATAGAAATAGACCTCGAGGGTGAAGATCCCGTTCGAGACGTCGGCCGGTGGGTTGTTCTCGGCGTCGCACTTGACGGTGAAGACCTGTTCGGCGGGGTCGGAGCCGAAGGCCCCCTGCCGCCACAGGCCGAGCAGGAACGGTGTGACGACGTTGAGCCGCACCGCCTTGCGCAGTTCCTCGCTGTGCGGCTCCTGCGGGACCCAGGTGAGTCCTTCGCGCAGTGAGGTCTTGATGAAGTTGAACAGCCGCCGGACGTTGACGAACAGCCAGCGCGTGTCGGTCGACAGGGTGCGTGAGGCGTCGACGACGACGCCGGCACCGGGCAGGGCGCGGATGCCGTTGACTCCCCCGTTGCGGACGAGGTCGGTGTGGTCGGCGTCGGTCATGTCGTACTCGACACCGAGGGCGTCGGACAGGCGTGCCTCGTCGCCCGCCGGTGCCTTCCACACGCCCCGGGTGCCGGAGATGCGGGCGTAGGTGCCCAGGACCTGCCCGACGGGCGGGATCCACACCAGCGGCTGGACGGCGGCGGCGACCGGGTCGGGGTTGACGACCTGGATCCAGGGCCCGTAGAGGGCGCCGAAGACCTTGCGCCCGCGCAGGCCGGCCGCGTAGGCCTTGGTGCCCTCGATGTCGAACCCGTAGGGCACGGTGCCGACGAACATCGCGTCGCCGCGGCGTTCGCAGTAGGCGATGGCTGCGGCGGTCACGCCGATGGAGGTGGTCTCGGGGCAGGCGAGGAGCTGGATGCCGACGCCGTTGAAGGCCTCCAGTCCGGTGCGCGTCGACGGGTCGCCGAGGAAGGCGGTGTCGGCCGGGTCGGCGCCGTCGGTTCCGCCCAGCAGCGGGTAGCTGCCGGGCGCGGGCGCGTCGAGGCCGGCTCCCGAGGCGCTGTCGAGGTCGGTGACGACGAGGTAGGAGGATCCGGAGTTGGGGTCGTTGACGGCCGCCTCCACATAGGAACTGTGGGAGTCGACCATGCTGACGGAGGCGAAGCGCTCGACCTCGGCGCCGTCGCGGCGGACGACGAGGTCGAACTCGACGGTGGAGACGCGCACGGCGACGGCCGGCAGGGCCGGGAACGCCGGCGCGGCGGCCCAGCCGATGAGGCGGTAGGTCTCCGAGGCGGCGGTGAGCTCGCGGAAGGTCTGCGTCCCGGCGACCGGTGTCGCACCGGTCAGGCCCAGGGCGGTGCGGGCGTCGGTCGCGGGACCGGCGGGCGCGGCGAGCGCGATCGTCGATCCGGTGCCGTCGGTGGACGACAGCAGTGCGAGGCGGTTGTTGTGGGTGACCTCGGCGGTGAAGCCGATCGCCTGGCGGTTGACGGCGGCGGCGACCTCGCCGACGGTGGCCGCGGCGGGGTTGGTGAAGTCGGTGTCGTGGAACAGGATCGTCTCGCCGGTGCCTCCGTTGGGGGTGACGAGCACGCCCGATCCGTTGGGGACGGTCGCGGCGAGCGCCGATCCGGCGATGACGTGGCCGCGGGTGGCGAACTTGACGGCCGAGCCGGTGCGGAATCCGCTGGCCGAGGTGAGGGCCAGTGCGCTGCGTCCGGCGGGTACGCCGTTGTCGCTGTTGGCGTTGCCGCCGGTGAATCCGAGCGCGGCGGGTCCGGTGACGGCCAGGCGCGACCAGACGCGGGGGTCGGTGGAGACGACCGCGACGGCGACGTTTCCGCCGGGGGTGACCGCTGCCTTGACGGCGGTGGTCTGGCGGTTGATCGCGGCGGCGACCTCCTGTGCGGAGGCGGCGCCGATGGTGGCGAAGTCGGCGGTGCGGAAGGTGACGTCGGCGACCTGGTCGGCGCCGCGGGTGGTCACGGTGAACTGGGCGGTGGCGCCGTCGGCGAGTGCGAAGGGTTCGGCGTTGGCGCCGATGACCTGTGCGGGCACGGCGGCCGAGCCCAGTGGACTGGGTTCGACGGCGACGGTGAGGGCGTTTCCCCACGCGCCGGGGTCGGCCGTTCCTCTCGCCCCGGCCCGCAGGCGCAGGGTGGGCACGGGTGTTCCGGCTCGGTCGTTGACGTCGGCGGAGGCGGCGGCCGCACCGGCCCCGACGATCCGGACGACGTAGGCGTCGGCGCCTCCGTTGTCGAAGAAGCCCCGGACGGCGTAGGCGCCGAAGGCCTTGGGGTGGTAGGTGCCGAAGTTGGCGGTGAAGTCGGCGAAGCCGCGCACGCGGACGGCCCGGTCGGGGGCGCCGCGCTGGCTGCGGACGACGATGCCTGCGACGGAGGTGGGCGCGGCGGTGATCGTCGGCGCGGACCTGCCGTCCACCTCTTGGACGGTGACACCGAGATTGATGGTCATCTTCTCACTCCTCAGGCTTCCGCAGCGGAGCCGCCGCCGGGCTGCTGGCCGACGATGATGTGGACGGTCTCGGCGGGCCGGACGGGATAGACGTAGACCTCCACCCGGAACAGTCCGAGGTCCACATCGGAGGACGGGTTGTTCTCGGCGTCGCACTTGACGGTGAAGACCTGTTCGGCGGGGTCGGAGCCGAAGGCCCCCTGGCGCCACAGGCCGAGCAGGAAGGGCGTGATCACGTTGAGGCGGACGGTCTTGCGCAGCGCCTCGGTGTGCGGTTCCTGGCGGACGAAGCGCAGTCCGTCGCGCAGGGTGGCCTTGATGAAGTTGAACAGCAGGCGGGCGCTGACGTACTGCCAGCGGGTGTCGGTCGACAGGGTGCGCGAGGCAGCGACGGCCGGTGTGCGCCCGCCGGGCGACAGGATGCCGTTGGTGCGGCCGACGCGGACGAGGTCGTCGTGCTCTCCGGCGCTGAACCCGGCCGACAGGGCGAGGGCTCCGCGGATGGTCGCGGCGACGCCCGCGGGTGCTTTGTGGATGCCGCGTTCCTGTTCGGTGCGGGCGTAGACGCCCATGACGTGCCCTTCGGGCGGGACGAACCGCACCGGGGAGGGGCCGACGCCGGCGGGGTCGGCGACCAGGATCCACGGTGCGTACATGGCGCCGTAGACCTTGGCGCCCTGGAACTGCGCGGAGTAGGTCTTGACCGTCCCGGTGTAGTGCGACTCGGTCTCGTTGTAGTCGGCGGGCTTGCGCGGGACGACACCGGCGGGCGCGCCGCGATCGGGTGCGGAGCCGACGTAGACGGCGTCGCCTCGGGCGGCGCAGTAGTCCATGGCACCTCGTGCGGCCTGCGCGCGTCCGGAGGCGTCGAGCAGGTGCGCGTCGGGGACGGCGATGAGCTGGACGGCGGCGGTGTCGAGGGCGTGGAGTCCGGTGCGGGCGGCGGTGTCACCGACCAGTCCGCCGGCGGTCACGGCGTTCTCGGTGCCGCCGGTCAGGGCGACTCCGCTGACGACGGCGGGCACGTCGACTCCGGGCCCGGCCGAGGTGGTCAGGTCGGCCAGGGTGATCTGGCGCGAGCCGGTGACCGGGTGGTTGACGCGGTCGGGGGCGTAGTCGGTGCTGGCGGGCTGCATCGACAGGTTCGCCCAGGTCTCGACGACCTCGAACGCGCCGGTGGCGGGGTCCTGGTCGCGGACGACCAGGCGGAACTCGGCGCTGGTGACGGCCACGCCGGCCGCGACGGCCTCGCCGGTGGCGGCGCCGAGGGTGACCACGCGGGTCGCGGCGTTGACGGCGGTGACGACACGGAACAGGGTCGTCGTGGACACGATGCGCAGGACCGAGCCGACGTCGACGCCCGATGTGGAGGTCAGCTGCACGGTGGTCGCGGCCGCACCGGCGGCCACGGCCGTGGTGGTCGTCGCGCGGGGATCGTCGCGGACGTCGATGCGCAGGGTGTGCGCCCAGGTGCCCGGGTCGAGTGCGCCTCGCGATCCGGCGGTGACGCGCAGGCAGGCCGCGGGGGTGCCCTGGCGGTCGTTGAGCGCGGCCGAGGCCGCGACGCTGCCCGAGCCGACGACGCGGACGACGTGCGCCTCGCGTCCCCCGTTGAGGAAGAACCCGTTGACGGCGTGCGGGAGGTACCCGCCGGTGATGTGGCCGCCGAAGCGCGCGGCGAACTGGTCGAGGCTGGTGACGCGGACGGGCCGGTCGGGCACGCCGCGGCGGGCGCGTCCGACGAAGCCTCCCACCGACGTGGGCGCGGCCTGCAGGGAGGGACTGGCGCGGCCGTCGACCTCCGTGACGTTGACGCCTACCTGAAGTGGCATCGCTACGTATTCCTCTCTGGCGACGTCCGGACCGCTCCCTGCGCCGCAAGGCGGGAGAGCAGGCCGTCGGCCGCCGTGTCGCGGGCGACGACGATGCGCCCGCGGGCTGGCAGCACGCAGCGCCCGGTGGGCAGCTGCAGTTCGATGGGCGCCGAGGTGAGGTTCTCCACGACGACGGTGTCGGCGGCGGGCCGGCAGGCCAGTCGCGCGGGTTCGGTGCGGTAGGGGTCGGTGTGGGCGTCGTCGCCGACGAAGCCGAGGACGGCGGCCGCGTCGGGCACGTCGTCGCCGGCGGCGGGGGCGGTGACGGTCAGGCGGGAACCGACGCCTTGGGTGGGCGAGACGAGCCGTACACGGCCGTCGCCGGTGGCGCGGGCGACGGGGCGGCGGAGCTTGGCGTTGACGTTCTCGGCGACGTCGGCGGCGGTCCAGTCGGCGTCCTTGTCGCCGAAGCCGACCTTGCGGGCCTTGCCGTCGACGTGGACGGTCATGGAGGCGCCGGCGGGGATGGCGAAGGGTTCCCGCGCGCCGGTGAGGTGCGCCGAACCCGGTCCGCTGCCCGTGGCACGCGCGCCGGGGGTCAGGCCGAGGGCGGCGGCCGCCGTCGAGGACGGTGAGACCTCCAGGACGCAGGTCTCGCCGGTGTCCTCGGTGACCAGAACGAGCCGGTCGTCGTCGGACTCGGCGCCGATGCCGTCGAGTCCCACGGCGATGGCGACGGCGAGTTCGCCGGTGGTGGCCGCCTCGGGATCGTCGAAGCTGTGGAGGTCGAAGGTGAGCGTCTGCCATGGGCCGTTGTCGACGCGGACGACGAGGCTGGCGCCCTCGCCGAGTCGGTAGGTGGTCATAGCCGCAGCACGATTCCTTCCTGGTCGTCGGGGCCCGGGATGGGCGGCGGCTCGTCGTCGGCGGGGTCGAAGGGACCGCTCAGGGGCCCCGAGTGGAGCGTGGGACTGGCCGCGAGCGGCACTTCGACGCGTGGGCCGAGTTCGACGCGGGTGCCGATGTGGAGGTAGACGGGAGCCGGTGTGGCCCGCACGCGTATGTCGAGCGGTGGCGGCAGCAGGGTCCGCACCGGCAGGACGGTGCCGTTGACGCGAAGCCCGGCGTCGACGCCGACGCGGCGCATGATCTCGGCGCGCAGCGCGGTGGAGTTTCGGCGGTCGCCGGCGGCGGGCAGGATCTGGTACTCGGCGAGGACCGGCCGGGCGGGTGGCCGCACACTGCACACGGTCAGCCCCCCGCGGACGCGGAAGCTGTCTCGCTGGGCGATGTTCCAGCCGCGTTCGGGCTCCTCACGCTGGTCGGTGAGGGTGACCAGGACGACCGGGTCGGGCAGGTCCGCGGCCTCGGCGGGCGGGTCGAAGGGCGACTCCTCGACGACGACCGGCGCGACGACGCTGATCGTCGTGCCCGGCCCGATCGCGGCGGCGAGGGCGGGCTGGACGGTCAGGGTCGTGGTGTCGCCGGGTTCGTCGTGGGCCGCTCCGAGCACCGTGTACCGCTCCGCGCCGGACACGGCGACGCGGTTGCCCGCGTGCAGTCGCCGGTTGAGACCGGTGACCACGATCGTTCCCGACCCGGCGGCGGCGGGCTGTACGGGCAGGCCGGTGACGCCGGGCAGCGGCATCGCGTCGAGCAGTCCGACGAGCGCTTCCTCGATGTCGCCGAGTGGCCGGTCCTCCACGGCCAGGAGCTCGTCGAGGCGGATCTGGAAGGGCACGTCGGTCAGGACACGCCACCGCAGCTCGGTGACCTGGCCGCGCCGGTCGCCGGCGATGCCGAAGCGATGCTGCTCCCACACCCGGGTGCGGGAGACGGGCACGAACCAGCGGTGCTCCTCGCCGGGCGCGTCACCGGCGTCGGTGTAGGACAGTTCGAGCAGGAATGGCCGGCGCGGACCGCCCTCGGAGGCCCGGGTGGAGTGGGTCCACACACGCAGCTCGTCGAAGGCCGAGAGATCCAACGGCACCGCCGGCGTGTGAGCGGCGGTCACCCCGGCGGCTCCCGCGCGGACGGTGAGCCGCAGACTCCCGGTGCCCTGCACCCGCAGCTCGGTGACCTCGGCGTCGAGAAGGGTCGGGTCCGAAGACGCCCAGGCGTCCTCGAATCCGTGCACCAATGCACTCGGCATGCCGATCCCCCTCGAACCAGTCAGGCTCCCCAGCCTGGTTTCGAGTAAATGCCGACGGGGACCGGCACGACAGGGCGCGGGGACCGACCTAAGGGGAAGGTGTGTCTGCCTCTTCACGCTCGGCTATCGGGACTAAGGTCCCGGCAGATCGCCGACGGCGGGTGTAATCACGCGCACGCAAGGAATTGTGACGATGACCGGCGAACTGTCCGCTGTGGCCGGTCCCCCGCGGCGAGGCTCCCACACAGGATATCGACGTCGCCGCCTCCACCCCCCGGCACTCCCCGGCGCACCGCGGACCCGGGCGCCCGGCACAATCCAGCCAGAGCCTACGAGGGGAGAGTGGACCCGCATGTCCTCACAGGACGCACCAGGCGGTCGCACGAAGCTGACCGACCCGCTCTGGCAGCTGCTGATCATGTGGATCGGCCTGCCGGTGGCCGGCGCGCTCGCCGTCTGGGGGCTCAAGCTCATCGCCGGCTGGGTCGCCGGTCTGAGCTGGGCGCCATTCCAGGGAGTCTTCGAACTGGCCGCCGACGTCCCCGACCCGCAGGCGACCATCGGCGCGCTCGGCATCGGCGCCGTCGGAGGTCTCGTGCTCGCCGCCATCGGCCAGCACGAGACCCTGTCCATCGTGTTCGAGGACGACGCGTTGGAGACCACCAAGGACGGCCGCACGCGCACCTTCGCGCGCAACGACGTCGACCGGGTGTGCCTCTCGGGCAAGGAGTTGATCGTCTTCTCCGCCGACGGCGGGGAACTGCTGCGCGAGAAGACCGAGGCCGACCCCGCCCGCCTCGCCGCGGCGTTCCGGGCCAAGGGCTACGCCTGGGAAGAGGGCGGCGACCCCTACGCCGAGCGCTTCAAACGCTGGGTCCCCGGAGTCGAGGGTCTGCCCCCCGGAGCCGACGCGCTGCTCAAAGCACGGCAGAAGGCCCGCGACAAGGACGACGCCGGCGACTGCGCCGAACTGCGCGACGAACTAGCCGAGATCGGCGTGGTCGTCCGCGACGACAAGAAGCGCCAGTACTGGCGCCCCTCCGGAAAGGACCCGCGACCTTGACGACCACCTCGAACGCCACCCGCGACGCCTACCTGACCGCCGCCGACTCCGCGGCGGCGCTGCTGGCCGATCCGGCCGTGGCGGTGGCCTGGGACAAGCCCAGCGCGCTGGCCGAGTTCGGTGTCGGCGGCCTCGCCGGGCACCTCGCCTACCAGGTGCTGAGCGTGGCGAGCACGCTCGGCAACCCGCTCGACGACGGTGAACTCGTACCCCTGCTCGGTCACTACGCGCGAGGCGCGTGGCTCGACGCCGACATCGACGACGATGTCATGGTCGGCATCCGCAACAGCGGGTACCGGATCGCCGCGGAGGGGCCGCAAGCCTTGGCGCGCACCGTCGCCGATGAGGTCGCGGCCTTGCGCGAGGTCTTCGGGGACGTCGCCCCCGACCGTGTGGTGGCGCTGGGCCGGGTCCCGTGGTCGCTGACCTTCGACGACTTCCTCATGACCCGCACGATGGAGCTGGCCGTGCACTCCGACGACCTGGCCGTCTCGGTCGGGCTGGACACCCCTGCGCTGCCGCCGGAGGTCACCGGGCCGGTCCTCGACCTGCTGGCGGCACTCGCGGTGAAGCGGCACGGCCCGGTGGCGCTCATGCGCGCCTACAGTCGCGCCGAGCGGGCCCCGAAGACGATCGCAGCCTTCTGATGGGCGATCCGTGGTGGTGGGCGGCGGCAGTCGTGGCCGTCGTCGCGGCGATCGTGCTGTGGCGCGTCGCGGCGCGGCGCCCCCGGGATCGCCGGCGCCCGCCTGGTCGCGGGCCGGCGGCGAAGCGGCCCACGGCGGGTCCGGCGCCGGGCGACATCTGGTGGGCCGACGTGCCCTTCGAGGACGGGACCGGCTCGAAGGTGCGGCCCTGCCTGGTGCTGCGCTCATCGGCGCGGTCGGCGGAGGTCCTGAAGATCACCAGTCGGGATCAGAGCCGCCGTCGCGACCACGTCGAGATCGCCACCCGCTCGTGGGATCGGCGCGCCTCGCACAACAGTTTTCTCGACCTCACCGGCCCCATCCGGGTTCCGCGTGCCTCCTTCGCCGACAAGGCCGGCCGGCTCGACGCCGCCACCTGGCGCAAGGTCCGCCGGCTGCACGGCGTCTGAGCGCCGGCGCACTAAAGTCCTTTGTAGACCCTCGACTGAATTTCGCGCAGCTCAAGGCATCCGGGGCACGGGTATTCCCACATTCGCACCGACCTGCCACCATGTCTGGCATGGTGACGGTCGACCCCGCATTCCTCGGCTTCCGCGGTCCATGGGAGCCCACGCCGCTCGAACGCGACGCGGCGACCCGGATACTCCCGGCGCTCACGTGCCCCGAGCCCGGTGACACCCTGCTCATCCGCCTCGAACGCGTCGCCGCAGCCGCGACCGTGATCCGCCGGGCCATCCTCGAGGCCGGACCGCGCATCGCCGACCAGGGCACCCCGATCTGCCTGGCCAGACTCGCCGTCGCCAGCCTCCGCAGACTCACGGCCCTCGAAGACCTCGCCGACCGCCTGCTGAACGCCCGCGCCGGTCTCACCGACCCCGGCCACGACAGCGCCGTCGACGCCGAAGAGCTGCGCGGCCGGGTGGAGCTCGCCGAAGAGGTCGTGGACAGACTCGGCCAGTTGCTGAGCACCGCGGTCAACACCGTCTGAGCAGGACGCCCGCGAAAACGAAAAGGCCCCGGAGGCCCGGCTGGGCAAATAGCCGGACCTCCGGGGGTAAGCCGCAGCGGAGCATGCCCATGCTCCATAAAGTGCTGCGGTGGACGCCGCCTGCGTGCCCGTGCCTGCGGCGCCAACGGAACAATACCCATGCTCGCCGCCGATGTGAATACCGGCGGGGTACATCACAGTTTTCGGACTTTCACCAAACAACGCTGCCCATTGGATCATGAGCCCGATTTCGCAATTGCTTCGACGGCGAGCCAAATACCGGGGAGGGAGAACAAGGCGGCGGCGCGGTATTCGCCGAGTGCGCGCCCGGCCTTGTCCTCCAGCGCGTCGACGGCTCCCGGGCGCCCTCCACAGGGGATCCGCCCTGGTCACCCGAGGGCGGCGTCGAGTTCGGCGATCAGCCCGGCGGGCACGTCGAAGCCGCCGGCCTCGGCGAGTTCCCGCCACCATGCCCGCCCGGCCCGCCACCCCGCGGTGACTCCCTCGCGCGCGCTGCCCGCGGTGGCCACCTCGGTGACGGCGGCGATCCGGGCGGGGTCGACCGTGGTCTCCGCCGCACGCGAAGGGGTCAGCCAGTCGGCGGTCTCCCCGCCGCGCAGGCGCGCCATCCACAGCAGGTGCCGCTGGACGTGGGCGAGCGCGTCGAAGGCCCGCAGCTCCTCTCCGCGGGCGGCGACGTGATGGGCCAGCAGGATCCAGTTGGCGAAGCGCCCGCAGATCTCCTCGGCCGCGCCGGGGACATCGGCCGCCGACGCGGTCAGCGGCACCGAGTCGAGCACCGGGCGCAGCCTGCCCGAGCGGTCGATGAGGACCATCGCGTCCACCTCGGCGCCTCGGGCGGGCCACGAGCCCACCGAGGGGATGTCGGTGGACAGGGCGAAGTGGAACTCCGCCCGGATCAGACCGGGGAAGAACACCACATGCGTGCCGAACTCGTTGACCACGCTGTGACGAGGCCGTGCGACCCGCTCGTACCAGGCGATCGGGTCGACTCGCGGCCAGGTGCTCGGGGTGAAGAACAGCCAGAACTCGATGTCGCTGTGCTCGTCGCCTCGCCCCTGCGGGAAGGATCCATAGGTCAGCGCCGCGTCAAGGCGGTCGTCGTCGGCGCACAGGACCCGGACGCGGTCGATGAGTTCGGCTTGTCGCAACATGCGACAGACCTTATTCCGGGCGGCCCGCCACCAGGCGCAGAGCCTCGGCCAGGTCGGCTCCGCTCAGCGCGTTCTCCGGGTCCATCAGGTACTGGGCGAGCACGCCGGTCAGCAGCGCCTGGTAGAAGGACCCGGCCAGCCACGACTCCCGTTCCCCGGCCTGCGAGGCGTCTCCGAGCGCCAGGGAGGCCATGCCCATCCGGGCTTCGCGGACGCCTCCGGCGAACTGCTCCTTGAACCCGTCGTCGGCGGCGATGCGTCCCAGCAGTTCGAGCTGGGTGGCCCACAGCGGCCGGTCGGCCTCGAAGGAGGCGAGGATCCTCGTCCACGCCGCCTCGAAGCGGGCGAGGGGACCGGCGTCGGCGGACACGTCCACCGCCAGGGACTCCTCCAGGCGGTCGCCCCACTCGGCCATCGTCTCGGCGAGCGCCTCGTTGAGCAGCGCCTGGGTGCTCTTGAAGTGGTATCCGATGGCCGCGAGGCTCACGCCCGCCGCTCCGGCGATGTCGCGGGCGGTGGTGCGGGCGTAGCCCTTCTCCAGCAGGCATTTCCGGGCACCGGCCAGCAGCGCTTCCCTGTTTCCCATGGACGACACCCTAACCGATCACTAGAACGATCGTCTTGCACAGTTGTACTAGACAGTTGTCTGAGACTTGTGTACTGTTCTGTCATCGGCACCGACCCACCCCGAACGAAGGACACTCCGATGCGCGACACCACCGTCCTCATCTCCGGCGCGAGCATCGCCGGCCCCGCCCTCGCCTACTGGCTGCACCGGCACGGCTTCACCCCCACCGTCGTCGAGCGGGCCACCGCCGTCCGCGAAGGCGGCTACAAACTCGACGTCCGCGGCGCCGCCCTCGACGTCCTCGACCGCATGGACCTCCTCGAAGCCGCGCGAGCGGCCGCCACCGACATGCGGACGGGCACCATCGTCGACGCCGAAGGCAAGACCCTCGCCGTCATGGACGCCGACCTCACCGGCGGACGCGCCGACGGCGACGTCGAACTCATGCGAGGCGACCTCGCCCGCATCCTCCACGACGCCACCCGCGACGACACCGAATACCTCTTCGGCGACTCCATCGCCTCCCTGACCCAGCACCCCCACGGCGTCGAGGTCACCTTCGACAGCGGCACAACCCGCACCTTCGGTCTCGTCATCGGCGCCGACGGCCTCCACTCCCACACCCGGCGCCTCGTCTTCGGCGACGAGACCCCCTACATCCGCCACCTCGGCCACCACATCGCCATCCACACCGCCCCCAACCACCTCGGCCTCGACCGCCGGGAGATGATCCACCCCGCCCCCGGACGCACCGCCCTCACCTACAGCACCGCCGGCGACACCAACGCCAAGGCCATGTACCTATTCGCCTCCCCGGCCACGCCCTACGACCACCGCGACACCGCCCACCAGAAACGGCTGCTCGCCGAGGCCTTCACCGGCGCCCGCTGGGAGGTCCCCACCCTCCTGGCCGCCGCCCAGGACGCACCCGACTTCTACTTCGACTCCATCAGCCAGGTCGTCATGGACCACTGGAGCCGCGACCGCGTCGCACTCGTCGGCGACGCCGCCTACGGCCCCTCCCCCGCCTCCGGGCAGGGCACCAGCCTCAGCCTCGTCGGCGCCTACGTCCTGGCCGGCGAACTCGCCGCCGCCGACGGCGACCACACCGTCGGCTACGCCGCATACGAACAGCGCATGCGCCCCTTCGCCGAGGCCAACCAGGCACTCGCCGAGAACAATCTCAAAGGCATGGTCATGGGCTCGGCCGCCCTCATCTGGTTCCAGACCCGCATGCTGCGCCTCATGCCCCGCATCCCGGGCGGCCGCAGGATGATCGCCCGCATCGCCGACGGCATCCACCGCGCGGCCACCGCCATCGAGATCCCCGACTACAGCGCCGCCGGCAACCTCCGGGCCGGACGCACCGCCAGCGACATGAACGCCGCCGCCGCGCACAACGTCCCCGCCACGTACCAGGCCAGGTTGTAGTCACCGAAGCGATCCCGCGCCACACCCCCCAGCCCTGCCACCAGACCCGCCCCCACTTGATGCGCGGCCAGGACCCAGCCGAACACGACCGGCGCCTCGGCGTCACCGAAGCGCTCCCGGCACAACGCCAGCGTCGGAGGCACCGTCGCCACCCAGTCCAGCCCATAGAAGACGATGAAGAACAGCATCGGCGGCTCCACCGACTGAGCGAACAACGACGGCAGGAACAACAGCGAGACCCCGCGCAGCACGTAGTAGATCCACAGCAGCCGCCGCGAGTCGAAGCGGTCGGTCAGCCAACCCGAGGCGATCGTCCCCACGATGTCGAACACCCCGATCACCGCCAGCAGGCCCGCCGCGGCCGTCACCGGCATCCCGTGGTCGTGCGCGGCAGGCACGAAGTGCGTCCCCATCAGACCGTTCGTACTCGCGCCGCAGATCCCGAAAGCCCCCGCCAGAAGCCAGAACTCCCTCGTCCGGGCCGCCGAGAACAACACCCGCAAGGCCCTGCCGGCGGCCGCTCCCGCACCACCGGGAGTCGCCGTCACCGGAAGCGGCCCATCCGCCCCATAGGCGTGCACGCCCACATCCTCGGGCCGGTCCCGCATCAGCCACCACACGAAAGGAGCGATTGCCAGCGCCGTCAACGCCACCGTCGCCGACGCCACCCGCCACTCCCCGCCCTCGACTATCGCCGCCACCAGGGGCAGGAACACCAGCTGCCCGGCGGCGCCCGCCGCTGTCAGCACCCCCGTCACCAGCCCTCGCCGCCGCACGAACCACCGGCTCGTGATCGTCGCGACCAGCGCGAGCGCCATCGAACCCGTCCCCAGCCCCACCACCACGCCCCACAACAGCACCAGCTGCCAGGCCGCCGTCATGAACACCGTCAGCCCGCTCCCGGCCGAGACCAGCAGCAAGGCCACCGTCACCACCCGCCGGATCCCGAACCGCTCCATCAGAGCCGCCGAGAACGGCGCGGTCAGACCGTAGAGCACCAGGTTCACCGAGACAGCCGCCCCAATGGTCCCCCGCGACCAACCGAACTCGCCTTCGAGCGGATCAATCAGCACACTCGGTGTCGCCCGAAACGCCGCCGCCCCGACGATCGCCACGAACGTCACCGCCGCGACCCACCACGCCCGATGCACACGCCGAACACGGGAACTGGGAGGCCGCTCAACAGAAATCCGGATCACCGCAACAGCCTCCCCGGCACCGCCCCCACCGAACAGTGACCTGAAGGCCATCATGTGCAACGATCTGGCCATGACCGCCGCCCTCCACCACGTCGTCGTACTCGCCCTCGACGGCGTGATCACCTTCGAACTCGGCATCCCCGGCCGCATCTTCGACATGGCACGCGATCGCGACGGCCGGCGGCTCTACCAGGTCACCACCTGCGGCCTGCGGCCCGGCGCCGTGCGCACCACCTCCGACTTCGACGTCCACGTCCGCCACGGCATGGAGCGAATCGCCGAGGCCGACACCGTCGTCATCCCCGCGTCGCACGAGATCGACCCCTCATACCTCGAAGGCCGCCTCCCCGAACCCGTCGCCGACGCGCTCGCGCTCATCCGCCCGGGAACCCGGATCGTCTCCATCTGCACCGCGTCGTTCCTGCTGGCCGCCGCCGGGCTCCTCGACGGCCGCCCGGCCACCACCCACTGGATGTCCACCGAACGGCTCCAGCGCCTCTACCCCAAGGTCAAAGTGGACCCCGGCGTCCTCTACACCGACGACGGCGACATCCTCACCTCCGCCGGCGTGGCCGCCGGCATCGACCTGTGCCTGCACATCGTCCGCCGCGACCACGGGTCCGAGGTCGCCAACAAGGTCGCCCGCCGCAGCGTCGTCCCACCCTGGCGCGACGGCGGACAGGCCCAGTACATCGAACATCCCCTGCCCGGCCCCGGCACCGCCTCCACCGCGGCGACCCGCTCCTGGATGCTCGCCCACCTCACCGAACCGCTCCCCCTGGCCGGGCTGGCCGGCCACGCCAACATGAGCGTGCGCACCTTCACCAGACGCTTCCGCGACGAGGTCGGACAGACGCCCGGGCAGTGGATCACCGGCCAGCGCGTCGAACTCGCCCGCAGGCTCCTCGAGACCACCGACCTGCCGGCCGAGCAGGTCGCCCGCAAGGCCGGATTCGGCACCTCGGCGTCCCTGCGCAAACACCTGCAGGGATCACTCGGCATCCCGCCGATGGCCTACCGCCGCACCTTCCGGGGCGAGCTCAAGCCGCCCGCAGCAGCGAGCTGAACCGCTCCTGCAGCTGACCGGCGACCTCGGCGGCCTGCTGCCTGGTCGGGTAGGCACGGCACTCGTAGGCCTGCCACTCCAGTTCCACGTACCAGCGCCCGTCGACCAGCTCGCCGAACCGGATCCGGCGGGTCGCCGAACGAAAGCTCGTGCCCGGCCGGCGCCTGGTCAGGGAGGGGTCGAGCGCTTCGCCTCTCTCCGCCATGCCCCGATCATGGCGGGCGGGCAGAGTGCTCACATCAGCCATGCGAACAAATGTACTAAGCGAGAGGGCAAAGCGCGATACCTGGACGGCGACCCATCCGGGAAAGACGGCCGACCCGGCCCGGCACACCATGGCGGCGAGGGTCAGGAGACGTGCGATGACATGCGGACATCGGTGGGACGTCGCCTTTCTGGGGGTCAGGGCGCTCGCCGTCGGGACAGAGCCGTGGGCTCCTTCGACGGCGAGGACGACACGATCCCATGGACGGAGTACATCGTCGGGCACGTGCCGCTGGAAGCCACCGTAGCGGTGATCGGGGCCCTTTCGGTGTTGCCGGTCGTTCCATTTCAGTTGCGGAGCGGCCCTGTCCTCGCCCGGCCGACCGCACCACCGCAGCCGCCGGGTCCCCCTTCGTGGCCGTCGCGGTTTTTGCGCAAGTCGTCGCAGGCCCGCGCTTCGCAATGACATAACAAATCCTTATCCACCGACCTGTTTCCGACCCGAGAACCCGGCCGCGCTCATCCGCTTCAGATATCCGCAGGCGCCGATGCCTCACCCCGCGAGGAAAGCGGTTTCCCGCAGCTCTTGCACGTGATCGACGAACAGTGATACAACTTCGGGCGAAGATACGTTCCATATCTTCGCCACTCCCCTCCGGAAGGACAGCGCCCATGCCGGCCGAGACAGGCGCCGAGGTCACCGTCCGCGCGCTGCGCGACAGCGGCGAGATGAACACGGCCGTCGATCTCTACCGACGCGGTTTCCAGCTCAAGCCGACCGACCCGTCCTTCTCCCCCCGCCTGCTGGCCGCCCTGCGCGACAACGGCGGTGGCGTGCTGGGCGCGTTCCTGCCCGACGGAGACCTCATCGGCCTGGTCATCGGCTTCACCGCCCTCGACAAGGGCCGCCCGTACCAGTACTCCCAGACGGCCGTCGTCGACCACGAATGGCGCAACGCCGGGATCGGGCGGCTGCTGAAGCTGGCCCAGCGCGAGCAGGCCCTGGCCAACGGCATCGAGACGATTCGCTGGACCTTCGACCCCATGCGCACCCGCAACGCGCACTTCAACTTCGACGTCCTCGGCGCGCGCGGACGCTGGTTCAAGCGCAACTACTACGGCTCCTCCGACATCGGACCCGAGGCCGGCGCCCGCTCCGACCGGGTCGTCGTCGAGTGGGACCTGCGTGCCTACCCGCCCGAGCGCCGCCACCGCGAGGACCTCCCGGCCCTCGCCTGGGGCGAGCACACCGAGGCCGGTGGCGAGATCCTGCTGGGTCTGCCCGCGGACTGGTCGACCGTCTTCGCCGCCGACGTCGACGCCGCCGAGGCGGTCCGCGACAAGGTCGCCGACGTACTGGAGTCGGGACTGGAGTCCGGGCTGGCCATCGTGTCGTGCGTCCGGATTTCCCAGGACACCGCCGTCTACGTCCTGGCCCGGGAGGACCGGCCGTGACCGACGGTCTCGCCGAGCGCCTGCTCGCCGCCGCCGACGGCGTCGCGGCGGAGAAGCTCGCCGCGCTGATCGTGGAGAACTACCCCCACCTGGACCACCTGCCGCCGGCCCGGCTGCTGCGGCAGGCCAAGGCGACGCCCCGCGACCTGGACCGCCTGCTCGCGGCGGCCGGCGTCGCCGACTACACGCAGCTGCGGGAACTGGCCGACCGCGAGGAGGACCGCTCCCTGTCGAGCCCGGACGCCCGTTACGGCGCGCGCATCCCCCGCCGCTCCTCGGCCGACTCGCTCATGCGGCAGGTCATCGAGCACGAGCAGGCGAACCTGCGCCACACGCTCGACGCGGTCGTCGCCTCGGGCTCGGTCGAACTGGCGGCGGGCAAGATCGTCGCGGCGCGGCGGCGCTTCGTGATCGGCGGCGGCAAGAGCGGCGCCTACGCGTCGCTGGTCGCCAGCGACCTGTCGGCGAGCATGGCGGGCGTGTCGCTCGTCGACGGCAACGCCCTCGCGCCGGTGGACCTGCTCTCCGACGTGCGCGCCTCGGACGTGCTGATCGCGTTCTCCTTTCGCCGCTACGCCCGTACGACGCTGATCGTCGCCGAGGAGTTCCAGGCCGCCGGCGGCACGCTCATCGGCGTCACCGACTCCCGCGACAGCCGGCTGGCCGGCCTGTCGGACATCCCGGTGATCGTGTCGACGGGAAGCGCGTCGTACGCGGACTCACCGACCGCGGTGGCGGCCGTCTGCCACCTGCTGGTCACCCTGGCCGCCGCGTCCGCCAAGGGCGCGCGCCGGCGGCTGGCGCGGCGCGACGAACTCGCCGCGCGACTCGACGCCTATGAGGAGGCATAACGTGCTCATCGACCGGATCGAGGCCTTCCGGGTGTCGCTGCCGCTGGTCCACCAGTTCCAGACCAGCTCGCACGCCAAGACCTACCTGGAGCACATTCTGGTGCGGGTGACCGACGCCGACGGCGCGGTCGGGTGGGGTGAGATCGCCTCCCCCTCGGGGCCGTTCTACTCGCCGGAGACCGTGGACACCTGCTGGCTGATCCTCGAGCGCTACCTCGCGCCGGCGGTGCTGGGCCGCGAGTGGCGGCATCCGCGCGAGGTCGCCGGCCTGTGGGCGAAGATCCGCGGGCACGAGTTCACCAAGGCCGGTGTGGACATGGCCGCGTGGGTCCTGTGGGCCCGGGCGAGCGGTGTCTCGCTGTCCGCGGCGCTGGGCGGGACGCGGACGGCGGTGACGGCCGGGGTGAGCCTCGGGATCGAGCCGTCGATCGACGAACTGCTGGAGCAGGTGGCCAAGCATGACGAGTCCGGCTACCCGCGCGTGAAACTCAAGATCGCGCCGGGCTGGGACGTCGAGCCGGTCAAAGCCGTCAAGCGCGCCTTCCCGCATCTGCAGGTGCACGTCGACGCCAACGGCGTCTACACCGAATCGCGGGAGCACGACGCGGTCTTCGGCGCACTGGACGATCAAGGGCTGGTCATGGTCGAGCAGCCCTACGCGCCGCGCGCGCTGGCCGCCCACGCGCGCCTCCAGTCGCGCCTGACGACCCCGGTCTGCCTCGACGAGTCCGTGGTGACCGTCGACGACCTCGACACGGCCATCGCCCTCAAGGCCGGCCGCGTGCTCAACATCAAGGTCTCCCGCATGGGCGGCCTGACCGCCGCCGTCGAGGCCCACGACCGGGCCCGCGCGGCGGGCATGGACGTGTGGTGCGGCGGGATGCACGAGTTCGGGATCGGCCGGGCGGCCAACGTCGCCCTGTCGAGCCTGCCCGGTTTCACCCTCCCGTCGGACGTCTCCGGCTCCGACAAGTACTACCGCGAGGACGTGGTGACCCCACCGATTCGCGCCGACCGGGGTCAGGTCACGGTGCCCACCACCGTGGCGGGCCTCGGACACGAGGTGAACGGGGAGTTCATCCGGCGCACCGCGTCGGCGACGCTGGACCAGCGCGCGACCTGAGCCCTCCCCGGACACCTCACTCCGATCCCCCTGTGAGGAACCACCTGATGTCCGCTATACCGAAGCCGAACACCGAGAAGAAAGTGGCGGAGGGCGACGAGCACAACGCCTATCACGTCGAGGTCTCCCCCGGCCGCCGCCGACTGGTGAACCTGCTGGCCCTGGCCGGGATCCTGGCCAGCCTGGTCGCCGGGTTCTTCGTCGAGGCGCCCACCGTGTGGGGCCTGATCATCCCGATCGCCATGTACTTCGTGCTGACCCTGCTGGGCATGGACCTGCTGGTGGCCACGATCGCGGTGCTGCTCTCGGCCGTACTACTGGCGCAGAGCACACCCGTCGAGGTCGGCAACCTGCTCGGCACGGCGACCGCCGACCTCGTCACGATCATCGGTTTCATCATCGTGCTGGGCGCCGGCGTCGGCGAGATCCTGCGCCGCACCGGCGTCGCCGACACGATCGTGCGCTCGACGATCCGCGTTGTCGGCGAGAACAGCCCCTGGCGGATGCAGCTCGGCATCATGCTCGCCTGCCTGATCCTGGTGGCCAGCCTGGGCACGCTCGCCGGCGCACTGGCGATCGCGGCGCCGATCCTCATCCCGGTCGCCGCGCGGATCGGGTTCACCCGATCGGCGACGGCGCTGATGATGTTCATCGGCGGCGCGGCCGGACTGGCCGTCGCGCCCTTCGCCGGCAGCAACGTGGCGATCCTGGAAGCCGCCGACATCGACTACCTGACCTACCTCAGGACCGTCGCGGGCCCGCTGGCGATCCTGTCGGTGGTGCTCGGCATGGCGCTGATCCCCTGGATCCAGCGCCGCTCGAAGCGCGAGAACGACTTCTACACCGCCGAGGAGACCGCGAGCGGTGACGAGGCATCGCCCCGCACGGCGAAGCAGGCCACGGCCGTCTTCCTTGTGCTGCTCATCGCACTCGTGGTGTACGCGACCTGGACCAAGGCGGGCACGAACTTCCCGTTGCTGGCACTGCCGCTGCTGGCCGTCGCGACCGGCTTCGCCGGGCGGATGAAGGTCGCCGAGCTCGTGTCGACCTTCTTCAAGGGCGCCTCGAAGCTGCTGAGCATGCTCGTGCTGTTCTGGCTGCTGGCGGCGGTGTTCCTGGCCGTTGACGCGCTCAAGCCCTACGACGTGATCATGTCCACCTACGGCGAGAGCCTC
Organism: Phytomonospora sp. NPDC050363; assembly: GCF_040655735.1. Taxonomy (NCBI): domain Bacteria; kingdom Bacillati; phylum Actinomycetota; class Actinomycetes; order Micromonosporales; family Micromonosporaceae; genus Phytomonospora; species Phytomonospora sp. NPDC050363. Next base: position 657,411 of record NZ_JBFAKK010000001.1, on the reverse strand, counting down.
GGGCACATGTCGGCCCTGCCGTTCGCGATCGTGATCGCGCTGCTGGGCTGGGTCGGTGTTCCCGGTGCCACGGCCGCGCAGGTGGTGCTTCTCGACAAGGTGTTCGGCGGTGTCGCCGCGACGCTCGGCATCGCCGCGCCCGCCTGGGCCATCGTGCTCCTGTGGGCCTCGAAGGGCGACACCTACGGACCGATGCCCAACGCGAACATGGTCGGCGCGATGGGCCTGGCCCGCTCGACGAACCTGCGCAATCTCCTGCTTCCGTCCTGGGTGATCATCGGCGGCGCGTGCGTGATGTACGTGATCCTGTTGGTCATCCTCACCTAGAAGGGAGCCGGACATGGCATTCGATCTCGTCATCGAGGGGGCCACGGTCCTCGACGGCACCGGCGCGCCGGGCAGGCTCGCCGACGTCGGCGTCACCGGTGAGGTCATCACCGCGGTGACCCACCCGGGCGGCCTGGCCGGTGCGGAGACCCGCGAACGGGTCGACGCGAGCGGCCACGCGCTCTCCCCGGGCTTCATCGACCTGCACTCCCACACCGATTTCACCGTCCAGGGCACGCCGGGCGCCGACGCCAGCCTCGCCCAGGGTGTGACCACCCTGGTGACCGGCAACTGCGGCTTCTCGCCGTTCCCGGTGGCGAACGTGTCCGCCGCGAAGAAGACGGCGGCGTTCTTCGACGACGGCCTCGCCTGGGACTGGCACGACCTGGCCGGGTACTCCGCGTCGGTCGCGGCGAGCCGACCGGCGGTCAACCTCGCCCTCCAGGTCGGGCACGGCGCTCTGCGCACCGCCGTGATCGGCCCGGCGGAGCGCAGGGCGACCGCCGAGGACATCGACGCGATGCGGGCGCTGCTGGCAACGGCCGCCGAGCAGGGCGCCTTCGGGCTGTCGACGGGGCTCATCTACGCGCCGGGAAGCTATTCCGACAGCGCCGAGGTGACCTCACTGGCCGCCGAGGCCGCCGCGCACGGGCTGCTGTACTCCACTCACATGCGCAGCGAGTCCGAGCACCTCATCGAGGCGGTCGGCGAGGCGATAGCCGCGGCCCGCGCCAGCGGTGTGCGCCTGGAGATCTCGCACCTCAAGGCGATGGGCCGGCGCCATCACGGCAAGACCACCGAGGCGCTCAGGATGATCGAGGCCGCCCGTGCCGACGGGGTGGACGTCACCGCCGACGTGTACCCGTACACGGCCTCCTCGACGACCCTCACCTCACGGCTTCCGGGCTGGGCGCTCGACGGCGGGGTCGGTGCCCTGCTGGAGCGGCTCGCCGACCCGGCGGCCCGCGAGCGGATCGCCGACGCGCTGCGGGAGCGCATGGCCGCCGACATCGACTCGGCGGGCGTGGTCATCGCCGACCTCCCCATCGGGCGCTTCACCGAGGACATCGGCCGCAGCCTCGACGAGATCGCCGCCGACCTCGGCATCGACCCGGCCGACGCGGTCTGCGAGATCCTCGCCGCGCACAGCGGGGCGGTGTCGATCATCAACAACGCGATGTCCGACGCCGACGTCGACGAGGTCCTGTCGCATCCTTTGGTCAGCGTCGCCAGCGACGGCCAGGTACTGCGGGCCACCGGGCCCGGCAGGCCGCATCCGCGCAGCTTCGGGACCTTCGTGCGGGTACTGGGGCACTATGTGCGAGAACGGAAGCTGCTCGGTCTCCCCGAGGCCGTGCGCAAGATGACCGGCCTGCCCGCCGAACGGCTCGGGCTCGCCGACCGGGGCCGGATCGCCGAGGGCATGGTCGCCGACCTGGCCGTCTTCGATCCGGAGACCGTCGCCGAACGCGCCACCTTCACCGACCCGTGGCAGCTGGCCACGGGGGTGCGGGACGTGTTCGTGGCGGGACGGGCCGTCCGGCGCGACGGCGCGGCGACCGGTGCGCGCCCGGGCCGAGTACTCCACAAGGGACAGTGACGAGGAGACCATGGACATCGACATCCGAGCCGTACGCGACTGGGCCGCCGAGCACGAGGGCGAGATGCTCGCCGACCTGCGCACCCTCGTCGAGTGCGAGACGCCCAGCGACGACCTGGGAGCCCTGCGCGAAGGGCTGGCCCTGGTCACCGAGTGGATCATCGAGCGACTCGGCGCCCCGGACCGCACCGAGGCCACGCCCGGCGGCCCGACCCACGGGGACGCCGTGCGGATCGAGTACGGCACCGGCTCGGCCCCCAAGCTGATCCTGGGCCACTACGACACGGTGTGGCCGGTCGGAACCCTCAAGGAGATCCCCTTCACCGTCACCGACGACGTGATCCGCGGCCCGGGCGTGTTCGACATGAAGGCCGGGCTCGTCCAGGGCGTGTGGGCGATGCGCGCCTTCGACGCCCTCGGCCTCGCCCGTCCCCCTGTCCGGCTGCTGCTCAACGGCGACGAGGAACTCGGATCGCCGGCCTCGCGGGCGGCCATCGAGGCCGCCTGTTCCGACGCTCGCGAGGTACTCGTCCTCGAACCGAGCGTCGACGGGAAGGTCAAGACCGCCCGCAAGGGCATCGGCGGCTTCCACGTGGAGGTGACCGGCGTGGAGGCGCACGCCGGCCTCGACCCGACGGCCGGCGCCAGCGCGATCGTCGCGCTGGCCCGGATCGTGCTGCAGCTGACCGGCGCGGCGGACCTGGACGCCGGTACCTCGGTGAACGTGGGGCTGATCGACGGCGGCTCGCGACTGAACGTGACCGCGGGGCACGCCCACGCCGGTGCCGAGATCCGGGTGCGGACGAAGGCGGAGGCCGAGCGGATCGACGCCTTCGTGGCCGACCTGGACCCGGGTGATCCGCGGGTATCGGTCTCGGCGACGGGCGATTGGCGCCGGCCGGTCATGGACCGGACACCGGCCGTCGCCGCGCTGTACGAGCGTGCGCGGGAGCTTGCGGCGCCGCTGGGACTGGATCTGGGCGAGGCGGCCGTCGGCGGTGCCTCGGACGGCAACTTCGCGGCGGCGACCGGCCTTCCCGTGCTCGACGGGCTCGGCGCGGTGGGGGCGGGCGCGCACGCGCGCGACGAGTACGCCACGGTGAGCGGGCTGATCGAGCGGTGCGCGCTGACGGCGGCGCTGATCGCTTCCTGACGCGAGACGTGCGGTCGAGCCCCACCCGGTGCCACCGGGTGGGGCTCGACTGTTCTCACCACCAGTAGGCCGGGTAGCGGTGCCCGCGCAGGACCCTCCCGACCGCGACACCGCCGAGGACGGCGACGATCGAGGCCGGCAGCACCGGGTCGAGCAGGAAGATCCAGCCCGGCGCGGTGAGGCCGACGAGGGCCGCGGTGGCGCCGGCGGGCGGGTGCGGGGCCCTCAGGAGGAGCATCGGCGCGGTGGACACCGCGGCGGCGATCGCGGCGGTCCACGGCGAACGGCCGAGGATCGTGGCGGCGGTCAGACCGGTCGCGGCACCGCTGAGGTGGCCGAGAAGGATGCTGCGGGGCTGGGCGAAGGGCGCGCTCGGGGCGACGGCGATGATGCCGACGGTGGCGGCGAAGGGAAGGGCGAACAGCGCCAGGCCGGTGAGACCGGCGGTGGCGGCGAGCAGCAGCAGTCCGGCGAGTGCGGCGGCGGTGCGCGCGGCGACGTGGGACAGCGGTGGTCGGGGCGGGGCGGTGACGGGTGCGGTCATGGTCTGGGCTCCGATGGTCGGCGCGGGCCCCGCTGGGCCCGCGCCGGTGCTGGTGTGGGGGTCAGTGCGGCAGGCCGCGAAGGAAGCCGGCGATGAGTTCGGCGCTCTCGTCGAGGTGGGTGGTCAGGGGGAAGTGGCCGGTGTCGAGCAGTCGCACGGTGGCGTCGGGCTGGTCGCGGGTGAAGGCGGTGGCCCCGTCGGGGCCGAAGATCTCGTCACCTCGGCCCCACACGGCGAGCACCGGGGGGCGGTGATCGCGCAGGTAGCGCTGCCAGTCGGGGTAGCGGCCGGGGTTGACGCCGTAGTCGGTGAAGAGGGCGAGCTGGATCTCGGCGTTGCCGGGGCGGTCGAGGAGGGCCTGGTCTCCGGCGGCGAGATCGGGATCGACGAGGGATGTGTCGGGGACGCCGTGCGAGTACTGCCAGCGTGTGGCGTCGGCGGTGAGCAGTCCGCGCAGGGCGGCGGTGTTCTCCGCGTCGGGTGCCGCCCAGTAGGGGCGGAAGGCGTCCCAGAAGGCGGTGAGGCCTTCGTCGTAGGCGTTGCCGTTCTGGCTGACGATGCCGGTGACGCGCTCGGGGTGGCGCAGGGCGAGCCGGAATCCGACCGGCGCGCCGTAGTCGTGGACGTAGATCGCGTGACGGGTGACGCCGAGGTGGTCGAGCAGTCCTTCGACGACGTCGGCGAGGTGGTCGAAGGTGTAGTCCCACTCCCCCGCCGGCGGTGCCTCGCTGTGGCCGAAACCGGGGTAGTCGGGAGCGATGAGGTGGAACTCGCCGGCGAGGCGGTCGATGAGTCCTTTGTAGGCCGAGGAGGAGGTCGGGAAGCCGTGCAACAGCAGGAGGGTGGGGTTCGCCGGGTCGCCGGCCTCCCGGTAGAAGATCTCGAGTCCTTCGACGGTGGCCGTGCGGTGGTGGGCGGTCATGGTGGCGCGATCCCTTCGACTTAACCGTTCAAACTGATTTAGACGGTTGAGATCGCAAACACTAACACCGATGTTCAACCGGTGAAAACTTGATAGAGGGTTATGCTTGCCACATGAGCACCCGGCCCCTCGAAGGCGAACCGCTCGCGCTCGACCTGGTCGACACCCTCTGGATCGAGCGCGACGAGACCCACGACCTGCTGTCCCAGGCCGCGGGCGCGCGTTCCTGGCTGGAGGAACGCGAACTGCCCCTGGGCCGCGCACCGCTCGGCGCCGTCCGCGAGAACCTGCTCGAAACCCGCGAGGCGATCCGCGCCTGCCTGCGCGGCCAGGGGGACGGGCAGGCAAGGCTCAACGCCGTCCTGTCCCACGGCCACGTCCGCTCCGAACTGCGCGACGGGCGGCCGGTCGAGACCGTCGCGACCGACGACGCGGCCTGGCGGGCGGCCTGGCTGTGCGCCCGGGCCTACCTCGACCTGCTCGACGGGCGCCCCGAGCGGATCCGCAAGTGCGCCAACGACGCCTGCGTCCTGTGGTTCCTCGACGTCAGCAAGAACGGCCGCCGGCGCTGGTGCTCCATGGAGGGCTGCGGCAACCGCGCGAAGGCCGAGCGTTTCGCCGGAAGGCACTCCGCGCGGTCATGACCGCTAGACACGATCTAGGGCTTCGACACTCCCGGCGGCGGCCCGAACTGGACGGTCTCGCGGGTCGTCTCGCGGACCTCGACGTCGACGGGCCCGAAGCCGGACAGCGCCTCGATGACCTCCTCGACGAGCCGGGGCGGCGCCGAGGCGCCCGCCGTCAGGCCGATCCGCGCGACACCGGCGAGCCAGGCCGAACGGAGCCCGCCGGCGTCGTCGACCAGACGGGCGGACGTGCCCTGCCGCTCGGCGACCTCGACGAGACGCAGGGAGTTCGAGGAGTTCGCCGAGCCGACGACGAGCACCAGGTCCGACTCCGCGGCGACCGCGCGCAACGCCTCCTGGCGGTTGGTGGTGGCGTAGCAGATGTCGTCGGTGGAGGGCCCTCGCAGCTCGGGGAAGCGTTCACGCAGCGCGGCCACGATCTCGGCGGCCTCGTCGACGGCGAGCGTCGTCTGCGTCAGGTACGACACGCGGCTCGGGTCGGGCACGTCGAGCGCGGCCACGTCGGCCGGGCTCTCCACCAGCAGGATCCGTCCGGGCGCTTCCCCCAGCGTGCCCTCGGTCTCCTCGTGCCCGGCGTGCCCGACCAGGATCACCGTATCGCCGCGACCGGCGAAGCGCCGCGCCTCGATGTGCACCTTCGCGACCAGCGGGCAGGTCGCGTCGATGACCTCCAGGCCTCGCCGCTCGGCCTCGCCCCGCACCGCCGGGGAGACCCCGTGCGCGGAGAACACCACCGTGGCGCCCTCGGGCACGGCGGCGAGTTCGTCGACGAAGACCGCGCCCTTGGCCTCTAGATCCTTCACGACGTGCACGTTGTGCACGATCTGCTTGCGGACGTGCACCGGACCTCCGACGCGTTCGAGGGTCAGGTCCACGGCGTCGATGGCCCGCTCGACCCCAGCGCAGAAGGCGCGCGGCGAGGCCAGCAGGACCGTTCGCGCCCCCACCGCGGCCGACCAGTCGGCGAGCGCCTCATGCGCGGCCTGCCGGGCGCCGACGTCGCCGTCGGGGACGGCGAAACCCAGACCCGCCGGGTCGCCGTCCACTTCGGACAGCAGGATCGCGACGGCGTTGCCGCTGCCCTGCCCGAGGGCCGCCGTCATCGGCGCCACCTCGACGCTCAGACCCCGCGCCCGCAGTTCACCGGCGAACAGGACCCCCGAAGGGCACGCCACGACCCGTCCGTCCAGCAGTCGCAGCTCACCGGCGACGACCGCCGACCCCGGTGCCATGGCACCGGGGTGAACGGCGGCGATGCGGCGCCACGAGACTCCGGCGGTCCGCTCAGTGGTCACGGCGGGTCACCAGTCTCGCGATCAGTCCGAGCTCCAGCGCGGCACGCGGACTCGGCTCGACCATCGCCATCTCACCGAGAGCGCCTTTGAGCAGTTCGTCGGCCTGCGCCTGGCTCCACGCGCGACCGCCGGCCAGGTCGATCAGCTCCGCGGCGCGGGCGAGTTCGGTCTCGGTCAGCGCGTCCGCCCGGCGGTAAAGGACGCCGAGTTCCTCCGCGGCGGCGGTGCGCGAAGTCAGCGCGGCGACCACCGGGAGGGATTTCTTGCGGTTGCTCAGGTCGGAGTACACGGGTTTGCCGGTCACCGCCGGCTCGCCCCAGATGCCGAGCAGGTCGTCGACGTGCTGGAAGGCCAGGCCGAGCCGGGAGCCGAAGTTGCGCATCCGGGCGACCTTCTCGGCGTCGGCCCCGGCGAAGGACGCGCCGAGAGCGCAGGCGCAGCCCAGCAGCGCGCCGGTCTTGCCGTCGGCCATGCTCACGCATTCACCGATGCCGACGTCGGAGCGGTCCTCGAAACCCATGTCGGCGCTCTGCCCGTCGACGAGGTCGAGGACGGCGGTGCTGAGCATCCGCATCGCTCCCTGCGCGACCGGGTGCCCGGTGGCGGCCAGGACGTCGAAGGCGAGGGTGACCAGCGCGTCGCCAGCCAGGATGGCCGGGCCGACGCCGTAGACGGTCCACGCCGTCGCCCGGTGCCGCCTGGTGGCGTCGCCGTCCATGACGTCGTCGTGGAGAAGCGAGAAGTTGTGCACCAGTTCCACGGCCACGGCGGCAGGCACGGCGTCCGCGCTGGAGCCACCGACGGCCTCGGCCGCGAGCAGCACCAGCGCGGGGCGCAGGGCCTTACCGCCGTCGCCGTGGTCGGGAGCGCCGTCGGCGTCCCACCAGCCGAGGTGGTAACCGGCGATACGGCGCATCGACGCGGGCAGCGCGTCGATCGCCTCCCGCAGCGCCGGTTCGACGAGCTCGCGGCTCCACGCGAGCACGTCGCGCGCCGACCTCTCTTCGGTGGTACTCGCGCCTTGGGACATGGCACTGGTCGACATCGACGGTCCTCCTTCTGGTGTTGGCGACGCTGTCTCTGGCTGGGCCGTCAGCGGCCGATCTCGACGTGCTCAAGGATCCCGAGCGCGTCGGGGACCAATACCGCGGCCGAGTAGTAGGCGGTGACCAGGTAGGAGATGACCGCCTTCTCGTTGATGCCGTTGAACCGCACCGACAGGCCCGGCTCGATCTCGTCGGGGAGCCCGACCTGGTGCAGGCCGATGACGCCCTCGTCCTTGAGGCCGGTGCGCATCGCCAGGATCGAGGTGGTGCCCGAGGCGCTCACCGGGATCTTGTCGCAGGGAAGCACCGGAGTGCCCCGCCACGCCTGCATCGGGCGTCCCTCGACCGTCACCGTCTCGGGGTACACGCCGCGGTTGCTGCACTCCCGGCCGAAGGCCGCGATCGTACGGGGATGGGCGAGGAAGAACGCGGTCTTGCGTCGGCGCGAGAGCAGGTTGTCCATGTCATCGGGCGTCGGCGGGCCCGTGCGGGTGTGGATGCGGTGCTTGAGGTCGGCGTTGTGGAGCAGACCGAACTCGCGGTTGTTGATCAGCTCGTGCTCCTGGCGCTCGCGCAGCGCCTCGACGGTCAGGCGCAACTGCTGCTGCGTCTGGTCCATCGGCTTGTTGTAGAGGTCGGCAACGCGGCTGTGCACCCGCAGGACGGTCTGCGCGACGCTGAGCTCGTACTCGCGCGGTTCGAGTTCGTAGTCGACGAAGGTGCTGGGAAGGACATGTTCACCGGCGTGGCCGGCGGCGAGTTCGATGGCGGCCTCGCCGTGCCGGTTCTGCGACTGCGGTGTTCCCGCGCGGAGCATCTCGACGTGCGCGCGCAGCTGCGGGCTGCGCTCGACGAGTTCCTCGTAGGACCGGCGGGACAGCGACAGCGTCGTCACCGGCGTGATCGCCTTGGCCGTGAACTCCCAGATCGCCTGCGACTCGGTCAGCATCGCGTTGCCGAAGTGCTGGCCGTTGGCGAGGGTGCCCAGCGTGGTCGGGGCACCGTACTCGCCGGTGCCGAGCTGGTCGACCTTGCCGTGCGCGATCAGGTGGACCTGGTCGGTCTCGTGCCCGAACTCGACGATCACGTCGCCGGGGTTGAAGCGGCGCTGGTCGAAGCGCTCGGCGAGCTCGGCGAGGACGTCCTCGTCCTCGAAGTCGCGCAGGGCGGCGAGCTCGCGCAGCTCCTGCGGGATGACGCGGATCTGGGAGCCCGTGGTGGTGAAGGTGACCCGCCCATCGCCCACGGCGTAGGTGAGCCGCCGGTTGACCCGGAACACGCCTCCGCCCGTCTGCTCCCACGGCAGCATGCGCAGCAGCCAGCGGGGCGAGATGCCCTGCATCTGCGGCGAGGACTTGGTGGTCGTGGACAGTTTCCGCGCCGCCGCGGTACTGAGGCTCAGTTGCGCGGCGGCCGCGGCGTCGGACGTGACTGTCACAGGTTGCTCCTGCCTGGTGTTTCGGACTGGGTTCACGTGCTGATGTGCCGGTGGTGCGGTCTCGCCGCGAGGGTGCCCAGCCCGGTGGGGCCGTGCGGAGGACGGGTCGGCGTGATGGCCTCGGGTTCGGCAGCGCCGTCGGCGGGATGCGACGGTGCGGCACCGCCGTGGCCGCCCGCCGCCGGTGTGGCGGCCGGGGTGCCCGGTCCCCCGCCGATCCCGGCCGGGAGTGCCGGAGAGGGCCTGCGCGCCTCGGCCGGCGGAGCCGGTGCACCGGGTCCGCCGCCGACTCCCGCAGGCACCCGGGAGGGTGCCGTGAGGAGCGGTCCGCCGCCGACGAGAGTCGGTGTGTCGGGCCTGGCGAACATGCGGGCGGCGTCCATGCCGAGGGCCTTGGGTTGTGCGGCTCCGCCCGTGTGGTGCGTCAAGGGGAACCTCAGGTTCGCCTCGGGGTAGCGCGCGGTCTCCTGGTGCCACAGCAGGATTCCGGCGAGCCAGTCGGCGAGTTCGCCGATGTACTGGCCCATGGCCGCCCGGGCGTCCGGGGTGGCCTGCTGGTGGTCGAGCATGACGGGCAGTTCCTCGGCGACGAGGCGTTCGAACTGCCGCATGCGGGCGGTCATCAGGTCGGCGACGACCGGCAGGGCCTGGTCCCGGTCGATGCCGAAGAAGCTCTCCACGACCAGGACGAAGTTGTGCACCTCGCCTTCGAACTCGATCTCCTTCTGGTAGGAGTACAGGTCGTTGGTGAGGCAGGCGTAGTCGCAGGCGGCGTTCTCGATGGCCTGGACGGTGCTGGTCTGGTAGAGCTCCTCGGGGATCCGGCCGCCGTGGGCGAGTTTCGACAGGGCGATGGTCAGGTCGGAACCGAAGGTGAGGCGCCGCATCTCGAGGTAGTCGACCGGGTCCGGGACGCGGCGCTGGATGTGGTTGGCCAGTTCCCACAGCCAGCTCTCGATCATGATCTCGACGGCGTTGCGGAACTTCGCGCGGCCGCCTCGGTCCATCGGGCCGGCGGTGCGGGCCCACAGGTCGGAGAGACCTACTTCGAGGGCGTTGACCGGTTCGGGGACGGGGCCGAGGTCTAGCGGCATGAACTGCGAAAGGCGCGCGTTGAACGCCTTCGCCGCGGCCATGTTGCCCGAACTGTTGAAGATCAGCGGGAAGTAGTCGTCGGCGAAGGTGCCCCAGGCGAGCCATTCGGACGACAGTGTCAGCGCCTCGGGTGTGGCGTCCGGGTCGAGCCCGGCCGAGCACAGCGAGAAGTCGAAGCCGGCGTTGAGCTCACGGGTCCACAGTGGAGCACCGCCGGTGCCCGGCTGCGGGTCGTAGAAGCCCACGGCGCCGCCCCAGTCGACGCTCTCGCGCCGGGCGGTGTCCACATGCGGGTTCACCTGCACCTGGAAGGGCATGTACAGCTCCGGGATGGGCAGGTGCCCGACCTTGCGCAGCGGCGCGTGAGCGTGGTTGCGGGGCCCGCCGGGGCCGGCGATCCCCTTGAGCAGCCCGATGTAGGCCGAGGCGGTGCCGATCCCCGTGGGCCCGCCGAGGACGCCGTCGGCGGCCGAGACGGTGCCGGTGGAGCCGTTCATGTAGCGGTTGGAGCGCATGTGCCACTCCTGGCCGCCCGACTGCCAGTCCTGCAGCCCCTTGACGTAGGACAGCGCCTGGTGGCGCTCGCCGGGGTCGAGTCCGTTGTCCTCGAACAGCGGAGGGAGCTCGGTCAGCGTGGTGTTCTCGAACTGGTGCAGGCGAGAGGTGATCAGGTCGTTGACGACCTCGGCGGCCTGCTGTGCCGGTACGCCGAAGAACTTCTCGACGACCAGGACACCGTTGTTCACCTCGCCCTCGCGCTCGGTCTCGCGCTGGTAGGAGAAGATGTCGTTGCGCAGGTGCACGCCGTCGGAGAAGGCGTCCTTGAGGACGCGCATCGGGCGGCTGGCGGCGATCGCACCGGGGACCTCGATGCCGAGCGAGTACTCGACGATGTCGGCCGACCAGGGCGCGCCGCCCACCTTGCGGCGCATCTCCACGTAGTCGATCGGGTTAGGCACCCGGTCGCCGTTGATGTTGCTCATCTCCCAGACGCAGTCGAGGAGAAGGTTGCGGGTGCTCTCGGTGAAGCGCTCGCGCCAGCCGTCCGACATGTGGGGGATGGTGCGGATCCACAGGTCGGCCAGGCCCCGCTCGTCGGGGTTGCTCGGCTCGGGCATGTCGGCGATGGAGGCCGGCATGAAGGTGGCGAGGCGGTCGAGGTAGTCCGACGCCCCTTGGAGGTCGCCGGTCTTCTTGAAGGCCTCCAGGAAGTGGTCGTCGAAGTAGAAGACCCAGGTGTACCAGTCGGTGACGACATCGAGCCGCGGCCCGGAGGCGTCGGGATGGGTGTAGGCGCACAGGCCCGCGTAGTCCATCCCGTCGAAGTCCTCCTCGGTCCAGACGACCTCGTCGTCGAGGACCGGGCCGAGCATGCCCATGTCGTAGGCCCACGTCTTGGTGTGGGCCCGCGCGGCCTCCAGGTTCGGATTGAGCCGCGCGGGATACGGCATGTAGAAGTCGGGCAGTTCGAAGGGCTGCATGGCGTGCGTCAGCCTTCCCGGCCGATCTCGACGTTCTCGAGCACGCCGAGGGCGTCGGGGACGAGCACCGCGGCCGCGTAGTAGGCGCTGACCAGGTAGGAGATGACGGCCTTCTCGTTGATGCCCATGAAGCGGACGTTGAGGCCGGGCTCGTACTCGTCGGGCAGGCCGGTCTGGTGCAGGCCGATGACGCCCTGGGCCTCCTGGCCGGTGCGCATCAGCAGGATGGAGCTGGTGCGGGTCGGGGAGACGCCGATCTTGTTGCAGGGCAGGATCGGGATGCCGCGCCAGGACGGGACCTGGTGGCCGTTCATGTCGATGGTCGCCGGGTAGATCCCGCGGCGGCTGCACTCCTGGCCGAAGGCGGCGATGGTGCGCGGGTTCGCCAGGAAGAACCCGGGGTCCTTCCACACGGTCGCCAGCAGCTCGTCCATGTCGTCCGGCGTGGGCGGACCGGTGCGGGTGTTGATGCGCTGCTTGAGGTCGGCGTTGTGCAGCAGGCCGAACTGGCGGTTGTTGATCAGCTCGTCCTCCTGCCGCTCACGGAGGGCCTCGATGGTCAGGCGGAGCTGCTGCTCGATCTGGTCCATCGGCTTGTTGTAGAGGTCGGCGACGCGCGAGTGGACCCGCAGGACCGTCTGGGCGACGCTGAGCTCGTACTCGCGGGGGGACTGCTCGTAGTCGACGAAGGTGCCCGGCAGGTCGGGCTCGCCGTCGTGGCCGGAGGCGACCTCGATGGCGGCCTCGCCGTGCTCGTCCTGGGGCTTTCCGGTGCCCTCCAGGATCTGCGCGATGTGGGCCCGCAGGGACTCGGCGTGGCCGTTCATCCGCTGGATGTCCTGGCCGGCCAGCGCCAGCACCGTTACGGGAGTGACGGCCTTGACGGTGTACTCCCAGGCGCCCTGGGCACCCGCGAGGACGTGCTCGCCGAAGTAGGACCCGTCGGCGAGGGTGCCGAGGATGGTCTGGTCGCCGTACTCGCCGGCGCCGAGCTTGTTGACCTTGCCGTGGGCGACCAGGTAGACGTGGTCGGCCTCCTGGCCTGCCTCGACGATGACGTCGCCGGGCTGGAACTCGCGCTGCTCGAAGCGTGAGGCCAGGTCGGCGAGGACCGCGTTGTCGGTGTAGCCGCGCAGGAGCGGCAGCTCGCAGAGCTCCTCGGGGATGACGCGCACGTCGGCGCCGATGTTGGTGAAGGTCACGCGCCCGTCGCCGACGGCGTAGCTCAGCCGGCGGTTGACGCGGTACACACCGCCCTCGGTCTGGACCCACGGCAGCAGCTTCAGCAGCCACCGGGAGGAGATCCCCTGCATCTGCGGAACGGACTTGGTGGTGGTCGCCAGGTTGCGGGCCGCTGCGGTGCTAAGGCTCAGCTGAGTGCGTTCGACCTCGATGGTCACGTCCGGATCGGCCAACTCTGTCACGATGCGTTCCCCTTTGGTTTGTGCACGTCTGGTGTATACCGTCGCGGAATGCGCCGGATGAGCGATTTCCGCGATGAGAAGGTAACGCGACAATACGAAGCGGAACGATGTGACGCGCCGTATGTGTCATTGTCACGACAAGTGTTATTCGCGGGTTCACCCCGCCGGGCGATGTCCCTTGCACTGTGCGGATAGTGAGACGTCTATGTCCAAAGCGGACAGCGCATCGCTCCACAATGGACGTGCGCGAACGCGATCCCGCGCACGAGCTGGATCACCGGCCCGCCGACCGACATCGACACTCGGCGTCGGACATCGAGAACCATCGCTGCGCAGGCGTTTCACCGGCCACCAAGGTGAGCCAGGCTGAAGCGGGGCCCGTTTCCCGAGGTTCCGGTGAGGGTTGCCCGATGTGCTACAGGCCGCCCCGGCGCGAACATGCGAGGGAGCGTGGCATCGTATCGGCGTGCGTGACCAAGCTCCCGAGCCCCCGCGTGGCGTTGCGCCCGTCCGCTTCCTCATGGAGATCGTCGCCTGGGTCGCGGTCCCCTGGGCACTGGTGCCCGTCTCGATCCCCTTGGCCGTGCTGGCCGTGATCGTCCTCATCGGACTTCCGACGGTGTTCCAGACACCCGGCGACAAGCCGCGCGTCATGGTCCCGGCGCCGGGCTACGTCACGGTGGGACTGCTCGTGCTCCAGCTGGCCGCCGGGATCGCGGCGGCATGGCTCGCGTGGTGGCCGCCGGTCGCCGCGGTCGTCACGCTGCTGGCCGCGGTGACCGTCGTGACGGAGATGCGCCGCTGGCGCTGGCTGCTGGCGGAGAAGAGCTGAGAGCGCGTCCCCGTCCAATGCCGCGGGACTTCCCTGTGCCACCGTGGTGCGGTGGTCACGAACGCGGCTTGAGGCGGCGCGTCGGCTCGGCCGTCATGGGGTCTTCGGGCCACGGGTGTCGCGGGTAGCGTCCGCGCAGCTGGGCGCGCACCTGCCGGTAGCCCTCACCCCAGAACGACACCAGGTCGGAGGTCACCGCCACCGGGCGGCCCGCCGGGGACAGCAGGTGCAGCACGACCGGAACCCGTCCGAAGGCGATCGTCGGGGTACGGGTCCAGCCGAATGCCTCCTGGACCTTGACGGCCAGGAACGGCGCGGCCGGGTCGGTGTAGTCCACCCGGACCCGGGATCCGCTGGGGACGGCCAGGCGCTCGGGAGCCGCCTCGTCGAAACGCGCGACCTCTGCGTACCCCAACAGCGAGCGGAGGGCGGGGGCGAGCTTGACCCGGGCGAGATCGGCACGGCGGCGCGCGCGGGCCAGCTGCGGCCCGAGCCATTCGGGCAGGCGCGCGAGCAGGGTCTCGTCGTCCACCGCCGGCCAGGACTCCCCCAGCGCCCGATGACAGAAGGCCATCCGGTCGCGGACCTCGACGGCGGCGTCGTCCCACGTGAGCAGACGCAGCCCTTCGCTGCGCAGACCTTCGGATAGTGCTTCGGCGACCCGTGCCCGGTCGGGGTCGCGGATGGGTTTGGCAGAGAGGGTGATCGCGCCGAGCCGGCTGACATGCCGGGCGGCGACGTCCCCGTCCTCCCAGACGATCTCGTCGGCCTCGGTGAGCAGTCCGGCGGCGGCTTCGCGGGCGGTCGCCTCGTCGACGGCGGCGGCGAGGCGGACGCGGGCGTTGCGGTGACCGGGCTGGCGCGCGGCGTCGGCCACGGCGAGCCACTCGACGCCGCTGAGAGAACTGCCCTCGCGCAGTTCGGCGGCGGTGCCGCCGGTCATCAGGTAGGCGCCGCCGCGAGCTCGCGCGACGCGTTCGGGGAAGGCGAGCCCGGCGACGAGCCCGGCGGCGAGGTCATCGGCGACGCGGGTGCGGGGAGCGTCGGTGACGGCTTTTCGCAGGCGGCGGGCCTCCGTGCGCCATTCGTGGTCGCGGCCCGAGCGCAGGGCGCGCCAGACGGCGGCGAGGTCGTCGCCGCCGCGCCGGTCGGCCGACAGAAGCGCGACGATCTCGGCGGCCCGTTCGGCCCCCACGAGCGGCGCGCCGTCGATGAGGGCACGGGCGAGGCGGGGATGGGCTCCGGCGCGGGCGATGGCGCGGCCGCGCGCCGTGACCCGGCCGGCGGCGTCGACGGCGCCGATGGCGGTGAGCGTCGATCGGGCGACCTCGGCCGCGGCGGGCGGCGGCGCGTCGAGGAGAGCGAGGTCCTCGCCGGTGATGTGCCCCCAGCAGGCCAGTTGCAGCACGAATGCGGTGAGGTCGGCGGTGACGACCTCGGGCTCGGGGTGGGCGGCGAGCCGGTCGCCCTCCGGCCAGCAGCGGTAGACGTCGCCGGGCGCCTCGCGGGCGGCGCGGCCGGCGCGCTGCTCGGCGGCCGCGCGCGACGCGCGGACGGTGACCAGGGAGCCGAGCCCGCGCGCGTGGTCGGTGCGCGGGACGCGGGCGAGGCCGGAGTCGACGACGATGCGCACGCCGGGGACGGTGAGGCTGCTCTCGGCGACGGAGGTGGCCAGCACGACCCGGCGGTGCGGGCCCGGCCGCAGCGCGGCGTCCTGATCGGACTGTCCCCCGTGGAGTGTCACGACTTCGGCGGCGCCGCCGAGGCGTCCGCGCACCGCCTCGATCTCGCCGACTCCGGGCAGGAAGACCAGCGCGTCGCCGTCGCGCTCGGCGAGAGCGTCACGGGTTACGGCGGCGACATGGTCGAGGAAGCGGGGGTCGACGCGCAGGCCGTGCGGCGCGTCGAGGACGCGGCCGGGCGGACGCCAGTGGACGGTGACGGGGTGCGGGCTGACGTAGGCGGTCACGACGGGCGCGGGATCGCCGATCGCGTCGGCGAGGCGTTCGGCCTGCGCGGTGGCCGAGGTGGCCAAAAGCAGCAGGTCGGGCCGGAGATTGGCGCGGACGTCGACGGCGAAGGCGAGCGCGAGGTCGGTGTCGAGGTGGCGTTCGTGGCATTCGTCGAGGATCACCGCGCCGACGCCGGGGAGTTCGGGGTCGCGTTGCAGCCGCTGGACGAGGACGCCGGTGGTGACGACTTCGACGCGGGTGCGCGGGCCGGTCTTGGACTCGCCCCGGATGGTGTAGCCGATCTCCTCGCCGAGCCGGGTGCCGGTGAGGGCGGCCATGCGCCGCGCGGCGGCGCGTACGGCGACGCGGCGGGGTTCGGCGATGACGATCCGGCCGCCGGTCAGGCCGGTGAACCAGATCGGGACGAGGGTGGTCTTGCCCGATCCCGGTGGCGCGACGAGGACGGCGGCGCCGTCGGCTCGCAGGGCCTCGCCCAGTCCGGGCAGCGCGTCGGCGACCGGGAGGCCGGTGTCCGGGAGCGGGACTGGTGAGGACATCGGATCAGTGTCGCTCACCGCGGTTCTGTGCTGGACTGGCACCCGGCGGATAATTCAACTAAGTTGAACTCATCGAACGATGAATTAATGGAGGCGGCCATGTCGTCCGTACTCGTCCTCCCCTTCGAAGAGATCGACGCCGCTCTGCACCATCTCGTCGGGGGCAAGGCCGCCAACCTGGGCGTCATGACCCGCGCCGGGCTGCCCGTGCCGTCCGGTCTCTGCCTCACGACCGAGGCGTACGCCCGCGTGACCGGAACCGCCCTCGACAACGTCCTCGACGCGCTGGACGGCGACACCGCGCCCCTGGCCGAACTCGCCGCTCGGGCCCGCCGCATCGTGGCCACGGCGCCCGTGCCCGCCGACATCGCCGAAGCAGTCACGGCCCTCGCCGACGCCGACACCCCCTACGCCGTGCGCTCCTCGGCCACCGCCGAGGACCTCCCGCACGCCAGCTTCGCCGGGCAGCAGGACACCTACCTCAATGTCGTCGGCGTGCCCGCCCTCCTCGACGCCGTCCGCCGGTGCTGGGCCTCCCTGTGGACCGACCGGGCGGTCGCCTACCGCGCCGCCAACGGCGTCGGCCACCGCTCGGTCCGCCTCGCCGTGGTCGTCCAGCGCATGGTCGACGCCGCGACCGCCGGAGTCATGTTCACCGCCGACCCGGTCACCGGCCGCCGCCACCAGATCGTCATCGACGCCGCCCCCGGCCTCGGCGAGTCGGTCGTCTCGGGCGCGGTCAACCCCGACCACTTCGTCGTCGACCCCGGCGGTCGCATCACCGAACGCCGCCTCGGTGACAAGACGGTCGTCGTGCGCGCCCTGCCGGGCGGCGGCACCGAGTCACGCGCCGTCGAGGCCGACGACGGGCCCTGCCTCACCGACGAGCAGATCCTCGCGCTGGCGGAGCTCGGCCGGCGCGTCGAGGCCCACTACGGCGGCCCGCAGGACACCGAGTGGGCGATCGACGCCGACGGCGGGCTCTGGCTCACCCAGGCACGGCCGGTCACGACCCTCTACCCGCTGCCCGACAACCCGCACGGCGAGCTGCGCGCGTACATGTCCCTCAGCGTCGCCCAGGGCGTGTTCCGGCCGATCACCCCGATGGGGATCTCCGCCCTCCGCGTCATCGCCGCCGGCGCGGCCCGCGATATCTTCGGCATCCCGGTCGCCGACCTGCGCGCCGGACCGCCCGCGTTCGCAGAATCGGCCGGCCGCGTCCTCGGCGACATCACCGGCCCGCTGCGCAACGCCGTGGGGCGGCGCGTCCTCCCGCGCGTCTTCGACGTCATGGAGGCCCGCTCGGCCGTCGCGATGCGCAGCCTGTTCGACCGGCCGGAGTTCGCCGTCCGCAAGGGATCGGCCCGCCGCTTCCTCCGCAAGGCCGCCGGAGTCCTGTGGCGCCACCGCATCCCGCTGCGCGTCGCCGCCGCCGTGGCACGCCCGGCCGCCGCCCGGGCACGGGCCGCCGACGGCCTGCGCCACCTCACCACCCGCCTGGCCGCACCCGCGGATGCCACCCTCACCGAACGTCTCGGCCATGTCGAGAAGACCCTCGCCGGGCAGCCCGCGCTCGTCCTGCCGACCGTCGCCCCCGCCGCCGCGGCGGGATTCGCCATGTTCGGCCTCGCCGCGCTGCTCCTTCGCGACCGCGCCCGCGACGGCGACCTCCCGGTCGTCCTGCGCGCCCTGCCGCACAACGTGACCACGGAGATGGACCTCGCCCTGTGGTTGCTCGCCGCCGGGCTGCGCGACAGCGAGCCCGCCGCCTCCCTCCTGCTGAGCACCCCGGCCGCCGAACTCGCCGTACGGCGTTCCTCCTGGCCTCCGGAACTCTCCGACGGACTCGCCGCGTTCCTCACCGCCTACGGGCACCGTGCGGTCGGGGAGATCGACCTCGGTCTGCCCCGCTGGTCGGAGGATCCCGCGCACCTCCTCGGCGTCCTGGCAAACTACCTGCGGTCCGACCCGGGAGAACACGCGCCCGACGCGATCTTCCGGCGCGGCGCTCGCGAGGCGGAGGCCAAGATCGCCGAACTGGCCGGCAGGTGCGGCCCGCTGCGAGGCCGGCTCGTGCGTTTCGCGCTCGGCCGGGCGCGCGAACTGGCCGGTCTGCGCGAGACGCCGAAGTTCTGGTTCGTCACGGCCCTGGCGGCGATGCGGGCCGAGCTGGCCGCCGTCGGGGCCGAGCTCGTCGCGAGTGGACGGCTCGACGCCGTCGACGACGTGTACTTCCTGACTCTCACCGACCTTCGCGGCACGGCCGGCTTGCGCGCACTGGCCGCCGACCGCCGGGAGACCTACGCCCGCGAGATGCGCAGGCGCCACCTTCCGCGCGTCCTGCTGTCGGACGGCACCGAACCCGAGGCCGCCGCCGTCGAGGCCTCCGACGGGGCGCTCACCGGCACTCCGGCATCCCCCGGTCGTGTCACCGGTGTCGCGCGGGTGGTCCTCGACCCCGTCGGGGCGCACCTGGAGCCCGGTGAGATCCTCGTCGCGCCGTCGACCGACCCCGGCTGGACTCCGCTGTTCCTCACCGCCGGCGCGCTGGTCATGGAGATGGGCGGCGCGAACTCGCACGGGTCGGTGGTGGCCCGCGAGTACGGGATCCCCGCCGTGGTCGGTGTTCGCGACGCCGTCGAGGCCATCAGGACCGGGCAGCGCGTCACGGTCGACGGCACGGGTGGGACGGTCACCGTCACCGCTGAGGAAGAAGCCTCCGCCGCGCCCTGAAACACGACACCGGGCACGCAATGTCGGGAAACGGCGACGCGCGGTGGTTATGCTGGGCCCGCCGGAGCCGCGGCACCCCGACAGCGACCACCGAAAGGCCCGGCATGGAAGAGTCCGTTGTGCTGCTCGACGATCAGGGCCGTGACATCGGCACGATGAGCAAGCGCCTCGTCCACCATCGGGACACCCCGCTGCACCTGGCCTTCTCCTGCTACGTCTTCGACGCCGAGCGCAACCTGCTGGTCACCAGGCGGGCCGGGCACAAGACCACCTGGCCGGGAGTGTGGACCAACTCGTGCTGCGGGCATCCCGCCCCGAGCGAGCCGATCACCGAGTCGGTACGGCGCAGGCTGCGTGACGAGCTCGGCCTCTCCCCCGCCGCCGAGATCACCTTGGTGCTCCCCCGCTTCCGCTACCGGGCGGTGATGCCCGACGGCACCGTCGAGAACGAGCTCTGCCCGGTCCTGGCCACCGTCGTCGACGGCACGCCCGTCCCGGACCCCGACGAAGTCGGCGAGTGGGCATGGGTACCGTGGCCGAAGTTCGCCGCAGATGTCCAGGACGGCACGCGGGACGTCTCCCCGTGGTGCCGCCAGCAGGTGCCGCAACTCGCCGCGCTGGGCCCGGATCCGCTGGCGTGGCCCGCCGCGCCGTCGTGGGAGCTCCCGCCCGCCGCGGTCTGGGAGTGACCGCGCCCTCCTGACGTCGGCGGCACGGCCACCGACGGAGGAGGGGCACAGTTGTCCTCGGCGCCGACCGCGCTTCGCTCCCCCGGCGCCGCCCGCGAACGCGTCTTCCGGCCCGACATCGAAGGGCTGCGCGCGATCGCGGTCCTTCTCGTCGTCGCCGGGCACGCCGGGGTCCCGTGGCTCGCGGGCGGTTACGTCGGTGTCGACGTCTTCTTCGTCATCTCCGGATTCCTCATCACCGGCCTGCTCGCGCGCGAGCTGCGCTCGACGGGAACAGTGTCGCTGAAAGGCTTCTACGCCCGCCGCGCCGTCCGGCTGCTGCCTGCCGCGACCGTCGTGGTCATCGCGACGCTCACCGCGTCCTGGTGGTGGCTTCCGGGCACGCGCATGGCGTCGACCGCCTGGGACGCGCTGGCCAGTGGTGTCTACGCGATCAACTACCGGCTCGCGGCCGCGGGTACGCAGTACCTCAACGCCGACGCTCCTCCCTCGCCGCTGCGGCACTTCTGGTCGCTGGCCGTCGAGGAGCAGTTCTACCTCGTCTGGCCGCCGCTGCTCCTCGCCATCGCGTGGGGCTCGGGCCGCCGCTTCCGGCGCACAGCCGTCCTCGGCGCACTCGTCGCCATCGCCGTCGGGTCACTCGTCTGGAGCGCGACACAGACAGCCGCGTCGGCGACCTGGGCGTACTACGGAATCCACACGCGCGCCTGGGAACTGGCCGCCGGTGCGCTGCTGGCGCTGGCGGCACCGGCCTTCGCCCGACTGGAGCGGCCGTACCCCGCGATCGCCGGCTGGCTCGGCCTGACGCTCATCGCGTTCTCGGCGGTCCGCTTCGACGAACTGACGCCGTTTCCGGGAGTCGCGGCGCTGCTGCCGGTGACCGGGGCCGTCCTGGTGATCGCCGCCGGGTGCGCCGACCCGGGCCGCGGCGCGGGGTCGCTGCTCGCGGTGGGCGTGTTCCAGCGCGTCGGCCGGGTCTCCTACGGCTACTACCTGTGGCACTGGCCGATCCTGGTCATCGCGCCGACCGCCTTGGGCCTGCCACGCTCCCTCCCGCTCGACCTCGCGCTCATGACCGCCGCCTTCGGCGTCGCCCTCGCGTCGTACCACCTGGTCGAGCAGCCCGTGCGGACCCGGCGCGTGCTCACCGCCGAGCCCTGGCGCGGGATCGCGCTGGGCGCCGGCCTCACCGCGACCGGGGCCGCCGTCGCCGCCATGGCCATCCTGGTCCCGCCGCCGACATCCGGCGGTGGCGCCGCCGCCGACCCTCGCGGCACCGTCACGAACGTCGGCGGCCTCGCCGCGATCCTGGCCGGCGCCGGTGGTCCCGTCCCCGCCGATCTCACGCCCTCGCTGGCCGACGCGGCCGAAGACCGGCCGCGCACCTACGACGACGGATGCCACCTCGAATCGGAGGCGATCGCCGCGCCGGGACCTTGCGTGTACGGCGATCCGGCCGGGGAGGACACGATCGTGCTGTTCGGCGACTCCCACGCCGCCCAGTGGTTCCCCGCGCTCGACGCCATCGCCGCCGAACGCGGCGACCGCCTCGTCGCGTGGACGAAGAGTTCGTGCGCCGCGGCCGTCGTGGAGTTGTACAACCCGCTGCTCAAGCGGCCGTACCGCGAGTGCGACGCGTGGCGCGACGCGACCCTCGACGCGATCGCCGCGCTGAAGCCGGCCCTCGTCGTCATGGCCTCCGCCGACGCCGACGAAACGAGCCCCATCGGGGTCGGCGACCCCGACCGCGCCTGGACCGACGGGTGGGTCGAGGCCCACCGGCGCGTGGCGGTGACGGGCGCCGGCGTCGTCCACATCGCCGACACGCCTTGGATGGACGGCAACGTCCCCGACTGCCTCGCCGTCAACCTCGACGACACCCTCGCCTGCGCCGGCGAGCGGACGAGCGCGGTGAAGAACGCCGCGAGACGGACCTCGACGAACACGGCGCTCACCGCCGCGGGCGCGACGGTCGTCGATCCGACGCCGTGGTTCTGCGCGGCCGACGGGACCTGCCCGGTGGTGGCGGGGAGCCTGCTGATGTACCGGGACGGGCACCACATGACCACGGAGTGGGCGCGGCTGCTCGCGCCGATGCTGAGGGGGGCGGTGGGGTTGGGGGGTGGGTGAGGTCATTCGAGGAGCCGAACGTACTCGGCCGTCCAGAGATCATCGCCGTCATAGCGGACCTGGCAGACGTACTGGACGCGGATCATGGCACCGAAGCCGTTCTCGGCGTCCACGGCGCCGGTGACCTTGTAGGTCGACGCGCCGACGGCGACGGTGGAGGCGCCGGAGAAATCCGCCGTGGAGGGGGCCTTGAGCCGGTCGGCGACGAACTCTTCGCACATGATCTCGGCCATCGCACTGGAGTCGGAGTCCTCGTCGCCTCCGCTGAGGGAGCCGACGACGCACCACACGCAAATGATCACGACGCTGAGCACCGCGATCCCCATGGCGACGAGCTTGGCCTTCTCCGCCTGAGCGTCGGCTATCAGCTGCTCGGGTGTCTTCTCCACCGCCGATTCACCGGACGCGTCGCGCTCCGCGTCATCCGGCGGGCCGTCGCTGTGATCCTCGGGACTGTCCGACATGACGCACCTCCGGCTGGACCCGAGTGCCGGTCGAGTGCGAACTCGGAGTTCATTCATGCCACGGTTCGCGTCCGCCGTCTCGTCCCCCGAGGCGGTCACGGAGTCCGAGCGGGCCTCCCGAAGGTGCTGCCCCGAGGGCCCTACGCCCCCTCCCCCTCCCCCCACAAGCCGCGCAGTGGTCGCAGTCCTTCCTCCACGTAGGACGCGATCGGCCGCACGCCGCCGTCGAGGTACCACTGCTCCAGGGCCCCGAAGTACCCGAACACCAGTGCGTTGGCGGCCACGCGCGCCTGTGTCTCCGTCATCCCCCCGGCGCCGGTGAGCAGCGGCACGATGCGCCGGCTGGCCTGGTCGAAGGCGGCGCACGCCGCCCTGCGCACCGAGGGCTCCAGGAAGAAGTACCGCACGCGGCGCCATGAGACCGGCTCACCGCGCGGGTCCTCCCCCGCGGTGCCGGCCAGCGGCTTCTCGTACTCGACGACGGCGGCGAGGAGGCTGCCG
This sequence comes from Phytomonospora sp. NPDC050363, assembly GCF_040655735.1. Taxonomy (NCBI): domain Bacteria; kingdom Bacillati; phylum Actinomycetota; class Actinomycetes; order Micromonosporales; family Micromonosporaceae; genus Phytomonospora; species Phytomonospora sp. NPDC050363. The sequence continues at coordinate 634,581 of NZ_JBFAKK010000001.1, read as the reverse complement.
ACGGGGTCGCGCACGTCCACGATGTCCTCGACGGCCTCCTGACTGAGGTTGTCGAACTGGTCGGCGACCAGCAGGCCCTCCTTGGTCCCGAAGTACCGGTACACGGTGGCCGGCGAGACCTCCGCCGCCGCGGCGATCTCCTCGATCGTGACCGCGCCGAACCCGCGCTCGTCGAAGAGGTCGAGCGCCCGCTCCTGAATCGTGCGCATGGCCTTGATCCGCCAACGCTCCCGCAACCCTGTGCCCATGGGCCGAGCGTATGGGACAGCACCACGCTTGAGCAAGTCACTCTCTCTAAGAGTTGACGCTTTCGGCGGCGAAAGTTAGAGTCACTCTCATGAGAGAGTCACTATCTGAACTAGCCCGCCCCGTCTCCACCGCCCGACCCCGCCGGCCGGCCGTGTACGCGACCTGGGCCGCCGTCGCCCTGTCCACCGCTCTGGCGATCGCGGCCGCCATCGATCAAGCGGGCACCGAAGCCCTGGCAGAACACGCCCGCGCCGTCTATGAGCCGTACGGAAAGGACCCGAACCCGGGCATGCTCTACGGACTGCTCTTCACCGTCGCCGCCGTGGACCTGGCCCTCTGGCTGGCGGTCCTCCCCGCCGCCCGATCGCGGACCTGGGCGCCGGTACTCGCGATCACCGCCTTCCTGATCACCGCGGGCCTCGCGCTGACACTGCTGGTGACGGCGGAGTACGGGGAGACGATCTTCCCGCCCCTGTGGGGAGCACTCGCCGCACTACCAGCCGTGGCCGGGGTCGCGGCCGTCGCGCTCTTCCTGCGGAGGCGTTGACCGGCCGAGCCCCGGGCATCGAGCCCGGGGCTTCCTCGCCTGATCGGGCGGCGAGCTACAGTAAGCGCTTACCATTCGCAGAAAGCGCTTTCCACCCGCCGGAGGAAGCCGTGCTCGAACTCCCCGCCGAAGACCGCGACCTCTCCCCGCGCACCGGCTGGACCCGCGCGCACTGGGCCGCGGTCGCCGACCACTGGCTCGCCACACTGCGCCGGTACTCCAGTCCCCGGCACGCGCTGCCGGTCCTGCCCGGACGGGTCACCGACTCCGGCGTCCGCCGCGAGGCGCTGGAGGTCTTCGGCCGCAGCTTCCTCATGGCCGCGCCCCGCATCGCCGGCGAGCGGGGACGAGACCCGCTCGGCCTGGCCGACTGGTACGCCGAGGGCCTCGACGCCGGCACGGATCCCGACTCGCCGGAGGCGTGGCCGCTGGGCGCGACCGGCCGCCGGCCGCTGCTCGGCATCACCAACCCGATCGTCGAGGCGGCCAACATCGCCTTCGGCCTCCACCTCACGCGCGAGTGGATCTGGGACCGCCTCGACCGGCCGGTCCGAAAGCGTGTCGCCGCCTGGCTCCTCCATCACGCGCGGACCGAGGTCTTCAACAACAACTGGCAGCTCTTCCCCTCCATGGCCGAGGCGTTCCTGGCCTCCGTCGGCGAGGACACGCGCGGTTGCACCGGGTCGCGCAACGTCGCCCGCGTCGAGTCCTGGCACCTCGGCGGCGGCTGGTTCACCGACGGCCCCGAGCACGCCGTCGACCACTACAACGCCTTCGTCATCCACCCTTATCTGTGGGCGTGGCACCGCATGCGCGGCGACCTCGATCCCGCGGCCGCCCGGCGGCACCTCGACCGCCTCTCGGAGTTCACCGCCTCCTATGCGCGACTCTTCGCGCCCGACGGCTCGGTGCTCCACTTCGGACGGTCCTTGACCTATCGCACGGCGGTCCTCGCCCCGCTGTGGGCCGCGGAGCTGTCGGGCGTGAGCGCGCTGCGGCCCGGCGCGACCCGGCGGCTGGCCAGCGGCGTACTGGCGAACTTCACCGGGCACGGCGTCGGGGCCGACGGACCCCTGACGATCGGCTGGCACGGCGAGCACCTGGCGTCCTCGCAGGCCTACAGCGGCTTCGGGTCGCCCTACCTGGCGGGGATCGGCTTCCTCGGGCTGGCCATGGCCGCCGACCATCCGGTGTGGACGGTCATCGAGGAGCCCCAGCCGACCGACGGCCGCGACGTGCTGACGGTTCTGCCGCAGGCGGGCCTGATCGCGAGCGCGACGTCCGCCGACGGACTGGTCCGGCTCGTCAACCACGGCAGTGACCACTGTGGGCTCCCGGTCGGCGGCGGCGCCGATCCCGACGATCCGCACTACGCGAAGTTCGCCTACAGCAGCCACACAGCGCCCGGCACCGGCTCCTCATGGGAGGAGGGCGCCGACGGGCATCTGGCACTGATCGGCGCGGACGGGCGGTCGAGCCGCCGTGGTCCGCTCCGGGGCTGGTTCACCGAGGGAGCGGTCGCCGCCTCGGCGCACGTCCCGCAGCGCGACGGGAAGGCGTGGGCGGGCACCTCGGTGGTGACGGCGTCCATCGTGGACGGTCCGCACGAACTGCGCTGTCATCTGGTGACCGGGCCGGCCGAATATTCGCTGCGAGAAGGCGGGCACGCCGTCAGCGGCGACGATCCGGGCTCGGGCGCCGACGGTCTCGTCGCCTGGGCCCGAAACGGCGACCTGGTCGCGGCCGTGGCCGGGGTGCACGGATGGGATCGTGCGGAGACGCTCCGGTACGACGACGGGACTGCCATCGGGCCGGTCGCGGCCGTGCCCGTTCTTCGCGCCGACCGGCACGCCGAGACCACCGTCCATGTCGCGCTGCACCTGCTGACGCGCGGGGAGCCCGAGGTCGAAGACGTGGTCGAGGTGAGCGTCGACGGGACGCGGGTCACGGCGGCCTGGCGGTCAGGGGCGAAGACGAGCGTCGACATGGCGACCTTCGTGCCATGGGACGGCCACACCGGCTGAGGGTGTGCGGGCGACCCCACCGTCGGATGAGACCCGAGGGCCGTCCCGCGCGGCCTCGGCTACGCCGTCGGGCGTAGCCGCCGGCACTCCGCCACTCCCGGTGTCGTAGCCACCCGGCCGCCGCCGGCCGGACGACATCGGGGCGCGCGCCGACGATCGTTGCGGGTATGAGTTCTCCCGTCGAAACCGACCGCCTCACCAAGCGCTACGGCGAACTGACCGCCGTGGACCAGGTGACCCTCACCGTCCGGCCGGGCGAGATCTACGGCTTCCTCGGCCCCAACGGCGCGGGCAAGACCACGACCCTTCGCATGCTCCTCGGACTGGTCCGCGCCACTTCGGGAAGCGTGCGGCTCCTGGGCAGCGCTCCCGGCTCGCCGGGGCACCTGGAGCGCGTCGGCGCCCTCATCGAGGGCCCCGGCTTCTGGCCCTACCTGTCGGGCCGCGACAACCTCAAGGTCCTGGCCAGGTACACCGGCACCGGCACCGGCAGCGTCGAGCGCGTGCTCGGCATGGTGGGCCTCGCCGACCGGGCCGGCGACCGCTACCGGACCTACTCGCTCGGCATGAAGCAGCGGCTCGGGGTCGCCGCAGCGCTGCTGAAGGACCCGCGGCTGCTGATCCTCGACGAGCCCACCAACGGCCTCGACCCGGCCGGCATGGCCGACATGCGCGCGCTGATCCGCAAGCTGGGCGCCGACGGCTGCACGGTGCTGCTGTCGAGCCACCTGCTCGGTGAGGTGCAGCAGATCTGCGACCGGGTCGCGGTGATCGCCAAGGGCCGCATCGTCGCCGAGAGCACGGTCGCCGAACTCCGGGGGGACGTGCGGGTGCGCGTCGTCGCCGACCCGATCGAGCTGGCGGCCGACGCGGCCAGGTCGCTGCTGGGCGCCGACCGCGTCACCGTCGCCGACGGCGCGCTGTCCCTCGACCTGGAACCGGCCCGCGCCGGCTGGGTCAACGCCGAGCTCGTCGCCGCCGGCGTCGAGGTACGGGAGCTGGGCCCGCTGGAGCGGGACCTGGAGCAGGTGTTCTTCGAACTGACCGGACAAGGAGAAGGCCATGTGGGGTAGTGCCGCGGCCGAACTGACCAAGATGGTCCGCCGCCCGGCGAACTGGGCGATGGTGGGCGTCGCCCTCATGCTGGGCCTGACCTTCACGTACCTGGTGCCCTACGCCGGAGTCGCCGGTGCCGAGAGCGGCATGCCCAACAGCGATCGAGGGCTCTCGGCCATGCTGCCGGAGCAGCTCGTCGGCAACTCCGTGGCGGGCCTGCCGGTCTTCGTCGGCGGCATCGCCCTGGTCCTTGGCGTGCTGGCCGTCGGTGGCGAGTACGGCTGGGGAACGTGGAAGACGATGCTGACGCAGGGGCCGTCGCGCTCGTCGGTGTACGCGGGGAAGCTCGCCGCCATCGCCGCGGCGTGCCTCGTGCTCGTCTTGTCCCTGTTCGTGTCCGGCGCCGCCGCCAGCGCGTTGATCGCCTCGGCCGAGGACCAGGCACTGGACTGGCCGTCGGCGGGCGAGCTGCTGGTCGGCGTCGGGGCGGGCTGGCTCATCGCGGTGATGTGGGCGGCACTGGGCTCGCTGCTGGCGATCGCGATGCGAGGGCTGGCACTGCCGCTCGGGCTGGGCATGGTGTGGATGCTGGTGGTGCAGAACCTGCTGGCGTCCCTGGCGGCGCCGCTGATCGACGGGGTGGCCGAACTTCAGAAGGGGCTTCCCGGACCGAACGCGGGGTCGCTGGTGTCCTCACTCGGCGCGCCGGGCGGAACTCCGGGCGTCTCGGAGATCGTCGGCTCGGGGCAGGCGACGCTGGTGATCGCGGGATACCTGGCGGTCTTCGTGGCCGCCGGCGCGCTCCTGCTCCGCCGGCGGGACGTGCTCTAGGGCGTGTCCTGGTGGTCTTGTGGGTGCGAGGCGAGGCTCGTTTTTCTTCTGGCAAGCCGTTCTTTCGCCCTGGTACCGGTGTTGTACCTGGGCGAAGGAACGGTGCCGCCAGGGGGAAAACGAGTCCGCCGCAGCCCCACAGTGATCACCAGGACACGACCTAAGGCGCGATCTCGGTGATGACGAAGCCGCTGCGGGGCCTGGTGGGTATCGACGCCGTCGAATACCTCAGGTCCTGCGGCGGCACCTTGTAATCCAGGCGCGCCAGGAAGCGCGCGGCCCGGCCGAGCAGTTCCATGGTGAAGGGCTCGCCGGGACAGCGGTGGCCGCTCTCCGGTTCGCCGCCGCCCTGCGGGATGAGCTGGTAGCGGCCGGGCTCGCGGTGCAGGAAGCGCTCGGGGTCGAAGCGTTCGGGGCGGGGCCAGGTGGCACCGTCGTGGTCGGTGGCGTAGATGTCGAGGACGACCAGGCGCCCCTTCTCGAAATTGTGCCCCCGCCAGCCGAAATCGCTCTTGACGCGAGCGGCGAGCATGGGAGCGAAGGGGAAACGTCGCCGGACCTCGTGGGCGAAGGCGCGTTCGGCGCCCCTCTCACCCGAGGCGACACGCTCGCGCCATTCGGGGTGGTGGTAGAGGGCGAGCGCGGCGAAGGAGACGAACCAGGAGACGGCGACGGTGGGCCGCAGGAGGTTGATCAGTTCGTCGGCCGCGGTGGTCTCGTCGAGCAGGTCTCCGTCGAGCCCGCGGTGGTTGGCGACGGTGGCCAGCGGCGTTCCGAAGGTGGTCTGGAGCCGTCCGTCGCGGGCGCCCTCGATGAACCCGCGGGCCCAGCGGGTGGCGCGTCCTCGCGCGAAGCGTGCCTGGAGGTGCTTCGGGCCGGCGCTGCCGAAACCGTCGACGATCGTCGCGAGGTCGGCGACGCGCTGGGCGCGGTCGGTCTCGGCGGGCAGGTCGGCCCACGCGCAGACGGCTTCGCCGAGGACGTTGACGGCCTCGTCGAAGATGACGGCCTTTCCCTCTCGGCGCCAGCGGCGGGCGGCGGCGTCCCAGTGGGCGTCGGCGAGGTCGGCCACGCGTACGGCGGCCTCGTGGTCGGCCAGTCCGTTGAACATCGCCTTGCGGTGGCGGTGCACCGGCCCGTCGAGGCCGTGGACGGTGCCCTTGCCGAACAGGGTGCGCTTGATGGGCGCGGGTACGGCTCCGGACCGCTCGAAGCGGGTCTCGTCGTAGAAGATCCGGGCGGCCTGGTGGCCGCGCAGGAAGACGACGGGCCGGCCGAGCAGGCGCGCGGCGAAGGCGTCGGTGCCGTAGCGGTCGAAGGCCCGGGACAGGGCGCGGTAGCCGTAGGTGAGGATGGCCGGCGCCATGTCGGTGAAGGGGTGCTCGGCCACCGCGGCCCGGGCCGAACCGTCGTCTCGGCGGCGTGCCGCAGCGTGAGTGCTCATGTCCGGGTCTTACCCGTTCTGAGTCGCTTCGAACCCCTCCGTGGCCGCTTCAATAGGTGTAGGACATGGCGATCAGGAAGACCGTCGACATCGTGGCGGCGGACAGGACACGAGTGACGGGGGCCGGGCTGGGGCGGTTTCGCCAGAGCTGCTTCAGGGCTGTCGGCATCGATCCAATGTGGTGGTCAGACCGCGGCGGCGGGGAGCGTCAGCTCGGCGATGACAGGCCGGTGGTCACCGCCGGGAACGTCGTCGAAGGCGACCGCTTCGACGGCGACGCGCTCGTCGACCAGGACGTGATCGAGCGCCACTCTCGGCGGGACGAGCCCGCGGACGCTGGCGCGGTCGCCGGGGTGCGGTTGCCAGGTGCCGACGAGTCCGGCGCCGGTCGCCGACGCCGCGTCGGTGTAGCCGGAGTCGACGATCTCCCGGAGGGCCGCGTGGTCGAGGGTGGCGTTGAAGTCGCCGGCGAGGATCCGGACGGCACCGTCGGGCGTGGCGCGAGGCAGGCGGGCGAGGTCGGACAGCCAGTCGCCCACACGTTCGGCCTCGTAGGGCGCGAGGGGATGGGTGGCGAGCAGTTCGACGGGGTCCGCTCCGGGCACGGTGAGGGTCACTCCGGTCATCTTGAAGTGGGTGGGGAACTCCAGGGAGGCGTTGCGGGCCAGGGGGAACCGGGAGTAGACGCCGGTCCCGGAAGCGTCGACGCCCGGTGAGAGCTCGCGGTGGGGGTAGCGGATCGCCAGTCCCGCGAGGTCGAGCGCGGCCGCGGCTTCCTCGGTGAGCTCCTGGACGGACAGCACGTCGACGTCGTGTTCGTCGGCGAGGGCGACGACGGCGGCGGCGTCGACGTGTCCGTAGTAGAGGTTGACGGTGGCGACGGTGAGGCGGGGCCCGTTCGCGTCGGTCCCGCCGTCGGCGAAGGCCCGGGGCGCGATGAGCAGGGCGAGGGCCAGTGGGGCGATCAGGGCCGCCAGGGCGGCTCGGGGGCGTCTCAGCGCGAACGCGGCGACGGGTGGGACGAGGGCTGCGAGGACCGCGTAGGGGGTGTAGGACACGAGCAACCGCAGTGGCCAGGTGGTCTCGATACCGAGGATCCGCATGGCGGTGAATGCCGCGGCGAGGACTGCCGCGGTGTAGGTGAGCGCGAGGGCGGCGCGCTTCAGGTGGCGAGGGAAGGCACGGTGTGTTCGGCTGGCGGTCAACGTCGGGCTCCGTTCGGGCGTGGTGGGCACCTATGGAACGCTCCGGGGCGCCTTCGAGGTTCAGTCGCACCCACTTGTGCGTCATTCCCGGCCAAGCCCGGCACATTCGGCATATGGACTCCAAAGGGGCGGCGGTCCTAGGATGGGCGCCCGACCTGAGGAGGCATGCCGATGCGGCCGTTGACCCCACCGGAGGGCGGGCCGGGTTCCTTCGCGACCCTCGGCATGTCCGACGGCGACGAACTCGTCCTCCGGGCGCTGCTGGCGGGGCCGGGCGACACCGCCTCGGGGCTGGCGGCGAGGCTCGGCTGGCGCTCTGCACGGGTGCGCGGGCACCTGTCGTCCTTGGAGGCACTGGGGATGCTCACGCACACCGCCGACCGGCCGACGCGGTTCACGCCCGCGGCGCCGGACGCGGCCGTCGAGATCCTGGCCCTGCGCAGGCGGGAGGAGATCGAGCACGCGCGACTTGAGGCCGCCCGGCTCGCCGAGGAGTTCCGGACGAACGGTCCGCGGGCCGCAGGCTCGCCCGTGACGGTCGTCAGCGGACGGGAGGCCGTCGCGCAGCGCTTCCTCCAGGCGCAGCGGGCGGCGACGGGTGAGGTGCTCGTCCTCGGCCGACCCGCGAGCGCATCGACACCGCATCGGCGGGACGCCGAACTGAGGCGGGAGCAACTGGCGAAAGGGGTGTCGTACCGGGCCGTCTACGACCGAAGCTCCCTCGACGGCCACGCCGCACTCGACGAGGCACGCTCGCTGGCCGCGCTCGGTGAGCGCTGCCGGGTCCTCGACGAGGTCCCCCTCCGTCTGGTGATCGCCGACCGGCGGCTCGGGCTGGTGCCCTCCGCACGGCCCGACGTCCACGAGATCGTCGTGGTGGAGCCCTCGCCACTGCTGGCGGGCCTGGTCGCGCTGTTCGAGTCGCTGTGGCGGCGGGCCGCCCCCCTGTGGCAGCGCGACGAGCGGACGAACCCCGACGGGAGTGGGCTGTCGGCCGGGGACCGCGAACTGCTGTCGCTGTCGGCGGCCGGGCTCACCGACCAGGCGATCGCGCGGCGGCTCGGCGTCTCGCGCCGGACGGTCGAGCGCCGGATGCGGCGGATCATGGACCGGCTCGGCGCCAAGACGCGCTTCCAGGCCGGCCTTCAGGCCGCGCTGCTGGGCGTCATCATCGACACCGCGTGACTCCACCGGCCGGCCTCCAGGGACCGGCCGGCGGGGCGGCTAGGGCTTGTCCGGTGGGTTTTGTGGGTGCGAGACGGAGGTCATTCTTCTTCTGGCCAGACGTTTTGCGGCCCTGGTACCGGAGTTTTACTCGGGCCGCAAAACGGCGCCGCCAGGGGACCTGTGCTCCAAAGAACGCTGAGCCCGTCGCAGCCCCGCAGTGATCCACCGGACACGCCCTAGAAGCCGGCGGTGATGCGGGTGAACTCCCAGTTCTGTTGGGCGATGCCCGAGCAGTTGGCGGTGACCCCGCCGCCCGGGCACGGCCGGTCGCGGTTGACCGCCCAGAACGCCAGGCGGGACAGACCCTTGCCGCTCGCCCAGTCACGGATCTGCGTCCAGGTGGCGACGCTGGTCAGCTCCTGCTGGTCGGACAGGCCGTTCATGCCCGAGATGCCCATGTGGGCGTAGGCCTGCGCGTCGGTCCAGCCGTTGACCGCCTTCAGCTCGTCCTTCAGGCCCTCGGAGGCGTTGACGGTGTTGCCGTACATGTCCGCGCCGCCGCCGAAGTCGAAGGGCATGATCGTGAAGACGTCGACCGGGACCGCCAGGGCCTTGGCCTGCTCGATGAGCCGGCCACCCCAGTAGGTGGGACCGGTCGTGGTCGTGCCGAAGGTCAGGATCGTGGTGATGCCCGGATTGTTCTGCTCCACGATCTTGAGCGCGCCCAGAATGCGGTCTTGGACCTCGGCGTTCTCGAACTCGTCGGTGTTCTCGATGTCGACGTCGATGGCCTTGAGGCCGTAGGCGTCGATGACCTGCTGGTAGGCGCCGGCCAGGGCCTGCGCGCTGGAGCAGTTCGGGCCGAGCTTGTTGCCCGACCAGCCTCCGATCGACGGGACGATGTCGCCGCCGGCCGCCTTGATCTCGGCGATGGCCGCGGCATCGGCGCCGCCTTGCAGCGGGCGCTGACCGTCCCAAGCGGGATTGCAGCCGCCGGAGGACAGGATGAAGGCCATGGTGAACCATTTGACGCCGGTGGCGTTCATGACCGTCGAAGGGCTCGGGGGCTCGCCCCAGCCCAGGTAGAGGTAGGGCGCGGCGGTCTTCGTGGCGAGCGCCACCGGGGCGCGTTCGGTGCTCGCGGTGGTGTCGGCCGGTGTCGCGGCCTGGCCCGTACCGGGGGCCAGGAACGCGACGGTGAGGACTGTTAAGGCCGTGAGGGCGGTGATCGGATGGAGTCGTCGCATGGTCGTCCGTTCCCCCGGCGACGACATTGTGGGGTCTCGCCGGGATGGTGGTGGTCGATCCGGCGGTCTCCCGGGTGGCGCCGCGAGGGCGCCGCCGTGCACTGTAAGGAAAGCTCACCGGATGCTCGGTGGCTTGGAGCATAGTGCGTTTCCGGCTTTTCGGGAACTGACGGATCTGCGACGGTGTCGCAGATCCGTCAGTCGCTCAGTGCGGCGCGGTCGAGGCGGGCAGACCTCGCGGCCCTGATCGGACTCGGCTGCGACGAGTAGGGGACCTTCCCGTCGTCGGTCCCGCGGCGGCACGCGGCTGCTGCCGGCGCAACCGTGCGGCGGGGACCCCGCCGAAGCAGACCGCGGTGCCATTCCGGCCGGCCGAAGGGGCCGGTCAGGGCTCTTCGGGGCTCGTCCGGCGATCCACCGGACGCATTCGGGCCGTCAGCGTCCGAGGAGGTGTGCCTGGGCGGCGCGAAGGGACTCGATGTCGCGGTCGGATCCGGGGCGGGCGAGACGGTCGAGTTCCTCCCACGCCTTGGCGAGCGCGTCGAGCAGGACACGCCGTTCGGCGTGGTGTCTGCCGGTCAGCTGTTCGCGCAGGGTCTGGAGCCGGTTCGCCCAGCCCGCGTTGACGGTCGCACGCCAGTCGGCGTCGGGTGGGGGCGCGGCGTGCTGTGCGCGCAGCGCCGAGGCGGGCACGATCGCGGCGATCGGGCGCGGGTCGCCGTCGCGGGTCACGACGGTCGTCGAGTTGTTGAGTTCGGCGAGGGACACGAGCTGTGTGAACCGGATGCGAGCCTCGCGCAGCGGTATCGACGCGGGCCCCGGTTCGAGATTCCGGGCGGCCATGTACGCAGAGTCCCGGAGGGGTACGACATTTCACGACGGGTTCCCGGGCGGATTGTTCGAACACCGTCCACAAGGGAGCGCTAGGGCGCCGGAGAGGGCGGACCGAGTCGCGAGACGACCGCCGCGAAGGCCTCGGCGATCCGGTCGATCGGGGCCTCGCTGTGCGTGGCGGTCACGCAGACGCGGATCAGCCCAACCCCGGCGGGCCGAGTCGACGAGGGAGGCGTGGTTGGCCATGTCGGCGAACACGGCGTCGCCCCTGCCCAGCAAGGTGGTGCCCGTCATGATCGGGGCTCCCGGCCGCAGCGCCGGTGCTCGGTGGGCGGCCCCGCCCGGCGGGCGGGGCCGGGCGGTCAGCCGATCGCGAATTTGCGGGTGTTCTGGAAGGACTGCTGGAGCCAGCGGCCCCACTTCTTCACCATCACGTTGGTGTTGGCCGACTCCGAGTCCTCCCGGCACGGCGCGTCCGGCTCGATGAGCAGGCAGGAGGTTCGGACGATGACGGCGAGGTTCGGGCCGGCGAAGGTCACCTCCTCGGAGAGGACCCGGATGTGGGTCGGATCCATGAAGTTGTCGAAGTAGTACTGCATGCCGGTGGCGATACCGTCGCGGGTGCTCAGATGGTCTCCGTTGAAGGTGACCAGGTCGGCGTCGTGCCAGAAGGTGGCGGCGAAGCCCGCGCCGTCCTCGGCGAACCAGGCCGCCTGCTGGTCGGCGAGGATCCGGGCGAATGCCGTGAGGTCGGCGTGCCGGCCGGTCGCCGTGTCGGCGGCCGGCTCGGCGGAGGCCACGGCGGATCCGGTGAGGGTCGAGACGAGCGCGGCGAGGGCGATCGCCGCCTTGTGCCGGTGCTTGCGCATCGGTGCTCCTTCGGTCGGGCCGGTGGAGGTGCCGGCCCGGCCGACGCTAAGCGCGCGGCATCCGCCCCGGCGTCATCCCGAAGTTGCGTCCGTCCCGTCATCCGCGGTGGTATCCCGCCCGGCCCCGTACGTCCTGAGTGGACGGATGTGCACGCCGTGTGCGCACGGCCCCGTAGGCTCCGACCGTCTCGTCCGTGATCTTCACAAGGAGTCAACGTGCGCATCCTCAACGCTATCGGCGACCGCCTCCTCGCCCGGATCCTGCCCGCGTCGAAGGCCTCGGCCGCCGCCGAGCCCTTCTGCCGTTTCGAGTGCCGCGGCGCCCACGGCGTCTCGTGGTGCTGTTTCGACGCCGAGGGCAACTTCATCGGCTGCACCGACACCGGTGAGGACTGCTGACCTGCACTTTCACGCCGCCCGGTCACATGCGCCCGGGCGGCCCGGCGGCGCCCGGCGGGGGTGGGTAGTGGTGACCTACGTCGGAAGTGTGGTTTACCCCAAGGTGCGCGGGGTCGCCATCGCATAGCTTCACTCCTGTGACGTTGACTAATGAACCCACCGGCATCGCGGGCTGGGCCGTAGGCCTTATGGAGACGCTCGGCGGACCCGGTGCGGGGCTGGCCATCGCCCTGGAGAACCTCTTCCCGCCCCTGCCGAGCGAGCTGATCCTTCCCCTGGCCGGCTTCACCGCCAGCAGGGGCGACATGACCCTCTTCGAGGCGCTGTTCTGGACGACCCTCGGATCGGTCGTCGGAGCGGTCGCCCTCTACCTCATCGGCGCCGCCCTCGGTCGCGACCGGGTGCGCGCGATCGCGGCGAAGCTGCCGCTGGTCAAGCTCTCCGACGTGGACCGCACCGAGGCGTGGTTCGACCGGCACGGCCGCAAGGCGGTGTTCTTCGGCCGGATGATCCCGATCTTCAGGAGTCTCATCTCCATCCCCGCCGGGGTCTCGGGGATGTCGCTGCCGGCGTTCCTGCTGTACACGACGGCCGGGAGCCTCATCTGGAACAGCGCGCTGGTGCTCTCCGGCTACTACCTCGGCGAGAAATGGCACATCGTGGAGTCCTACGTCGGCGTCCTGTCGAAGGTGATCCTCGGCGCCGTGCTCGTCGCCGTGGTCTGGTGGATCGTCAAGCGACTGCGCGCCAGGCGCGAAGGTCAGGAGTCCAGGTAGCGCAGCACGGCCTGCACGCGGCGGCTGTACCCGTCGCCGCGTGCCAGTCCCAGCTTCCCGAAGATCGCCGCCGCGTGCTTTTCGACCGCACTGAGCGACATGTGCAGTTTCGCCGAGATACGGGCGTTGGTCCACCCCTGGGCCATCACGTCGAGGACTTCCCGCTCCCGCGCGGTCAGCGTGGCGAGCGGGTCGACGTGTGTCGTGCGGGCGAGCAGCTGCCGCACGACCTCGGGGTCGAAGGCGCCTCCCCCGCGCGCGACCCGCTCCAAGGCGTCGAGGAACTCGCCGACGTGCATCACGCGGTCCTTGAGCAGGTAGCCCACTCCCCCGCTCTGCTCGGCGATCAGCTCGGTCGCGTACCGCTTCTCGACGTACTGGGACAGCACCAGAACCCCGACCCCGGGCATCTCCCGGCGGATGCGGAGGGCCGCGCGCAGCCCTTCGTCGGTGTGTCCGGGAGGCATGCGCACGTCGACGCAGACCGCGTCGACTCCCTCGGGCCCGATGGCCGCGAGGGCCGCCATCAGCTCGTCGGCGTCACCGACGGCGGCGACGATCTCGTGGCCCTCCTCGGCGAGGAGCCGGACGAGGCCCTCGCGCAGGAGGGTCGAGTCCTCGGCGATGATCACGCGCATGGCAGCTCCGCTCTCACGACGGTCGGTCCTCCGGCCGGGCTGTCCACGGAGAAGACGCCGTCGACGGCGGCGACCCTCCGCGCGAGCCCGGACAGGCCTCCCCCGCCCGGGTCGGCCCCGCCCGATCCGGCATCGGTCACCGACACGCTCAGCCGGTCGCCGTTCACGCTCACTTCCACCTCTATCCACGGGGCACCGGAGTGCTTCGACGCGTTGGTCACCGACTCGCTGACCACGAAATAGGCCACCGTCTCCAGCTCGATGTCGAGCCGCGATTCGAGACGGCAGTCGAGCCGGACGGGGATGACGCTGCGTTCGACGACGGCCTCCAGCGCCGGGAGCAGGCCGCCGTCGTCGAGAGCGGTGGGGAACACACGCCAGGAGACCTCGCGCAGGTCCCGCAGGACCTCGGCGGCCTCCTCGTGGGCCTGGCGGAGCAGTTCGTCCGTGCGGCCGGGGTCGCCGCCCCGGCGGGCGCGGCCGAGGAGCATCCCGAGGGCGACCATGCGCTGCTGCACGCCGTCGTGGAGGTCGCGTTCGATGCGGCGGCGCTCGTCGTTGACCGCCGACATCACCGCGGCGCGGCTGGCGGCCAGCTCCCCGACTCGCCGCTCCAGTTCCTCGGTGCCGCTCGGCCCGAGCAGGTCGCGGGCGAGCCGCTTCTCGACCGTGGCGAGGCCGGACATGCCCTGGATGTCGATGAACAGCAGGACGAGGCCGAGGAAGACGTTGACCAGGAACAGTGAGAGGCCGTCGTTGAACTTTCCGACGGCGAGCTGCGAGATCAAGACCCCCGCGAGGACGGCGCCCATGCCCAGCAGGAACACGATGAGCCCGCCGGCCGCGCCGACCCAGATGCGGGCGCCCAGGTAGGCCAGGACGCGCCTGCCGGTGTAGGTGCCGGTGCCCGGGTCACCGAAGAAGTAGTGCAGCCTGCGGGTCTCCAGCCGGGCGAGCCGGTGGGCGCGGTCGAAGGCGGCGCGCCGGACGGCCGTGCGCGGCCGGTTCCAGTAGGCGACGGCCGCGTAAGCGACGCCGTGCCCGACGAGGAAGAACAGTTCGGCGAGCGCGGTGAGCGCGCCGACGCTGAGTCCGGCGACGAGCAGCCCTCCGCGCCGGGCGAGCGGCGTCAGTCGGGAGCGGAGGGTCGGCTGCGGCACGGTGACACGGTACGTTGCCACCGCGCGGGCGGTGGCGGGAGCCGGAGGGCCGCGTGGCGGCCCTCCGGGTCAGCGCCGGTAGGTGCTCGTCCGGTCACCGTTGTGCACGGTCATGGTCGTGCCGTCGAAGGTGACAAGGCTCGCGACGGGGGTTCCCACGACGCTGAAGGAGACGTGTCCCCCTGCGGCTCGGTGAAAGGTCACGCCCGGTGGGGCGGCGGCCAGCTCGACGCTCATCACTTCGCCGTGGGGGCTGCTCACCGCCCAGAAGGTCAGGGCGGTGCCTCGTGCGAAGTGGTGGCGCAGGAAGGTCGCGGGTTCGGGCGAGTCGACGGGGGCCGCGCCGAGGAGTTCGACGTGGTCGAGGGGCCCGAACTCGGTCTCGCGCGCGGTGAGCCAGTTCCGGTATTCGTCGTCCGTGAGTCCTTCGACGAGGCGCAGCGTCTCCTCGGGGGTGGCGAGTCCGGGTGGGGACGTCGCGGTGAACAGGTCGCCGAAAGCTTCGGCGTGGTCGGTGGTGAGGCGAATTCCTTCGGGGTGGGCGGCCACGGTGATGGTCGCGCCGGTGTCGGCGCGGTAGGTCCCGGCAAGCGCGGCGTCGGCGGCGGGATCGGGTGCCACCGTGGGCGGTGGGGACGGCAGGTCCTCGCCGGACAGTAGGGCGCGTGCCAAGCGGTCGACGACGTCTTCGGCGAGAACACGGCGGTCGGCACTGAGGACGACGACGGTGAGGTCGCGGTCGGGGACGGCCAGCCACATGCTGCTGTGGTGGATGGCCGGGGTGCCTCCGGCGGCGGCGATGGCCTCGATGCCGGGGAGCAGTTCGCCCAGTGAGCTCTCCAGCGCGAGCTCCCTCGTCGGCGGTGAGAGGAGGGGGCCGGTGAACAGCGATCGGTCGAGTGCGACGAGGTCGTCCACGGTGGACACCAGTCCCCCTGCTCCGCGCAGGGACCAGCTCACCGGCGGCAGCTGCGAGGGCGCGCCGGCGGGGCCCTCCGCGCTGCTTCCGGGTGCCTCCTCGCGGCCTGCCGGTGGCGGCTCGGCGTGGAATCCGGTGCCGCTCATGCCGGCCGGGTCGAAGATCTCGCTGGTGAGGTAGTCCTCGTAGCCGAGGCCCGACGCCTTCTCGATGATCATGGCGAGGAGCGTGTATCCACTGTTGGAGTAGGACTCATCGGTGCCCGGTTCGAACAGCAGCGGTTGTGCGAGGATCCGGCGCAGCGCCTCGGCGCGGTCGATCTGTTCCTCGTCGGCGCCGTGGGTGTCGGCGAGGCCGGCGGTATGGGACATGAGCTGCTCGACGGTGATCGCGGCCTTAGCGCCCGTGACCTCGGGAAGCAGGTCGCCGAGCGTCTGGTCGAGCGCGACACGGCCCTGGTCGGCCAGTCGCCAGACGGCCAGCGCGGTGACGGGCTTGGTCAGGGAGCCGAGGGCCATCCGCGTGCCGGTGCCGATCGTGCCCGCTCCGCCCGGGGTGAGCGCCCCGAACCCGGCGGAGACGGTGGTGTCGCCATGCTCGACGATCGCGACGGCTCCACGCAGGCCCCAGGGGACCAGCGACTGCGCCCACACGTGCGCGGGCTCGGCCTCGGGCGTGAGGATCTGCTCGGTCTCGGGTTCGCATGCCGCGAGCAGGAACACGGCGGCGGTCAGCGCCGCCCAGCACCGCGGCCTCACTGGTCCCTCACCGCGAACAGCGCGCTTCCGGCGACCAGGGCGGCGGCCGAGTAGGCGGCGAGGACGCCGAGGCCGCCCAGCGGGCCGATCGGAAGACTGTCGAGGCCGACGGTCGACTGGACGCTGAGGCCGGCCGTCATGGGCGTGAACCTGTCGAGGAGCTCGCGCCATTCCGGGTCGGTCACGACGAGCCCGGCGATGGGGGCGACGAAGAGGAGGACGAACACCGCCGTGATGGTCCCGGCGGTGTCGCGGATGACCAGCGCGGCGCCGAGCGCGAGGAGTGCGACGAGGACGAGGTAGCCGACGCTTCCGCCGGCCGCGCGCAACGTCGGGCCGTCGGCGAGGGACGGCGGCGGGTATCCGTCGGCCTCGGTGAATCCGTTGCCGGGGAGGATGAGCCGCCCCGCCACCAGCGAGCCGAGCACGCCGAGCGTCCCGGCGCCGGCCACCGCGGCGGCCACGACGACCGCCTTGGCCGCGAGGACCGTCAGGCGCCGAGGGCCGGCGATGAGCGTCTGGCGCATGGTCCCGGTGGCGTACTCGCCGCTGACGGCGAGCACGGCCAGGACGACCACGACGATCTGGCCGAGGCGGATCCCGCCGAGGCTGAGCTTCACGGTGTCCTCGAAGCACTCCGCCGGGGTCGGGCAGTGCCGGGTGTCGGTCGACAGGATGCCGACGAGGCTCGCGGCGACGATCGCGAGGACGGTGCCGGCCAGCAGCCAGCCGGTGCTCGGGAGGGTCCGCAGTTTCGTCCACTCGGCGTGGATCGCGCGCCTCACGCGTCCCTCCGCTTCTGCCGCCAGAGGGCGAAGGCCATGGCGGCCGCCGCGTAGGCGCACAGGACGGCGAGACCGGCCTCGGGACCGATCGCGACGTCGTAGCGGGCGACGGTTTGCTGGACGGCGAAACCGGCGGCTGGCGTGAGCCGTTCCACCCAGTTCGCCGCCGACAGGGGCAGCCCTGACGCGGCGACCTGCGGAACGAGCAGGGCGAGCAGGACGAGGGCGATGGCGACGGCGCTGTGCCGGATGAGCGAGCCGACGGCCAGGGCGAGGATCGCGGCGGCGGCGACCATGACGCCGGTGCCGATGAGCGCCCGCAGCACGGGCCAGGCGAAGAGGTCCGGCAACGGGGGTACGACGCCGCCGGCGGAGGCCAGGGCGAAGGATCCGAGCGCGGCGAGCAGGCCCGCGGCGAATCCGGCGCCGCCGATGACGATGGCCTTGGCCAGAAGGACGCGGCCGCGCGCCGGACTGACCAGGAAGCTCGTGCGGATCATGCCGCGCCGGTACTCGGCGGTGATGAACAGGACCGCCAGCGAGATCACCGCGCACAGTCCGATGAGGACGGAGGTGAGCGTCATGCGGGTGGCGTCGGGCGAGAACATGTCGGGTCCGAGGTCCCCGGTGCCGGTAACGGTGACGGCGGTGCCTGAGACGGTGTAGCCGGTGCGGTCGTCGGTCACGGCTGGTCCGGTGGGGTGCTCGCGTTCGCCCCACTCCGGCGCGAGGTCGCCGGTGAAGGCCAGGGACCCGAACACGGCGGTGGTCTCGACGGTGTTGCCGGAGATGCTCTCGGTGCCGAACTGGCGGGTGACGACGACCTCGTCGGGTACGGCGACGAAGAGCCCGGCGAGCGTCTTGGCGGGCAGACCGGGCAGTTCGACGGTGCCGACGCCGGTCCAGTTGATCCCGTCGGGCGATTCGAGGGCGGTGACGGTCGTGCCCGTCAGGGTCAGGCGCAGCCACGTGGGCGAGGCCGCTGACGAGCCGGCCAGGTCCGTGCCGGTGCCGGACTTGAAGCGCACGCCGTGTTCGGGGGTGACCATGACGGCTGCGTAGTCGGCGCCCGGCTCCTCGGCGGCACGGATCATCAGGCCCGCCTTGGCCCAGCCGCCGCCCTCCTGCGAGTCGACGCGGACGATGAGGTCGCCGTCGCCGGTCAGTTCGCGGTGGACGAAGTGGCCCCGGTCCTGGAAGGGTTCGAGCGGGTTGTGGGCGACCGGGGGGCCACCGCCGTCGCCACCGGAGTTGTCCTGGCCCGCGCCGAGCGCGGCGAGTCCGGCGACGAGGACGCTGAGCAGGACGGCGGCGGCGAGGGTGAGCAGCCAGCGTGGCACGGTGACCAGTTTGGTCAGTTCGGCTCGGACGAGGCCGCCGAAGCCGGCTCCGGTGGTCTCGACGCGGCTGCGGTAGGCGGTCGTGGTCACGACGCCTCCCCTGCGAGGGCGCGGAACTCCACCGCGTCGCGGGTCAGTTCCATGTAAGCCTCTTCCAGGGTCGCGCGGTGCTCGGCGATGCCGCTGAAGGCGACACCGGAGCCGGTGAGGAGTTCGACGATGCGCGCGGCGGTCAGCTCCGCGACGACGAGCGTCTCGGCGTCGGTGACGGCGACGGTGGCGCCCGCCGCCGTGAGGACGGCCATCGCCTCACGGCGCTGATCGGTGCGCAGTTCCACACGGTCCCCGGAGGCCGAGGCGAGCAGCTCCCGCACGCCGGTGTCGGCGACCAGCCGGCCCCGGCCGATGACCAGGAGGTGGTCGGCGCTGC
The DNA here is from genome assembly GCF_040655735.1 of Phytomonospora sp. NPDC050363. Taxonomy (NCBI): domain Bacteria; kingdom Bacillati; phylum Actinomycetota; class Actinomycetes; order Micromonosporales; family Micromonosporaceae; genus Phytomonospora; species Phytomonospora sp. NPDC050363. Next base: position 615,903 of record NZ_JBFAKK010000001.1, on the reverse strand, counting down.
CCTCCAGTTCGCTCATCAGGTGGCTGGACACCAGGACCGCGCGCCCCTCGGCGGCCAGCGAGCGCAGCAGGCCGCGGATCCAGCGGATGCCTTCGGGATCGAGTCCGTTGACCGGTTCGTCGAGCATGAGCACGGGCGGGTCGCCGAGGAGCGCGGCGGCGATGCCGAGCCGCTGGCACATGCCAAGGGAGTAGCCGCCCGCGGGCCGGTGGGCGGCCGACCCGAGTCCGACGAGCTCGATGACCTCGTCGACGCGGGAGGCCGGGAGGCCGTTGGCGCGGGCCATCCACAGGAGATGGTTGCGGGCGCGGCGGCCGGGGTGGATCGCCGAGGCGTCGAGCATGACGCCGATCTCGCGCAGAGGGGCGCGCAGGTCCCGGTAGGGCCGCCCGCCGACAAGCGCGGTTCCACGGTCGGGCCGGTCGAGGCCGACGATGGCGCGCATGGTGGTGGACTTCCCGGCGCCGTTGGGGCCGACGAAACCGGTGACCTGGCCCGGCGGGACAGTGAAGCTCAGGTCGTCGACGGCGACGGTGGGCCCGAAGCGCTTGTGCAGGCCCCGGACTTCGATGGTTGCTTCCATGCTCCAGACGCTATGGGGCCGCTGAGTGCGCGTCGTCCCACCGCGGAGCCGTCTTCGGTCTACCCGCCCGGGGGACGCCGGCGGCGCGAGTCCCCCGTGGGCGTGACGCGGGCGTCGGGGCCACGGGGGACGACAGGCGCCGCGCCCTTGGGAAGAATGATCACCGTGAACCCCACCAGAGCCGCCGCGTTGACCCGGAGGACCATCGGGACCTACGGATGGCAGCCCCTCGCCGCCGTTCCGCTGTCGCTGCTGGCCTTCGCCGAGGCGCTGCGCGTCGGCGACGTGCCCTTGGTGGTCGCTTTGCTGGCCGGTCTCTCCGCGACGGTCCCGCTGGTGGTCTCACGTGCCTACCCGGTGACCGTCGCGATCGCCGTCACCGTCGCCACGATGCTCACTCCCGTGTTCTACACGCGCCCGACGGTCAGCGGCGTGATCAGCGTGCTGCTCGCCTGGTTCACGCTGCTGTACGGCCGCCTCGCCGAGGTGCGCGCCGAGGCGGTGGCCCGCGACGAGGCGCGGCGCGAGATGGAGCGGTCCATGGTGGAGTTCACCGCGCTGGGGGAACGCGCGCGCATCGCGCGCGAACTCCATGACGTGGTCGCCCACCACATCTCGATGATCTCGGTACAGGCCGAGACAGCCCGGCTGACCACGGTCGGGATGCCCGAGGAGGGCGCGCGCAGGCTCCTGGCGATAGGTGAGACCGCCCGCACCGCGCTCACGGAGATGCGGCGACTGCTCGGCGTGCTCCGCGAGGACACCGGTGAGGAACCCGACCGGGCGCCGCAGCCCGGCCTGCACCAGCTGCTCGACCTCCTCGACGAGAACCGGGCCGCCGGGGGCGGGCGGACCCGGCTGATCGTCTCGGGGCGGCTGGTCCCCCTGGACGCGGGGGTGGAACTGGCCGCCTACCGTGTCGTCCAGGAGTCGCTGACCAACGCGCGCAAGCACGCGCCGGGCGCGGCCGTCGACGTCGAGCTCGACTACGCCGCCGACCGGCTCGGCCTGCGGGTGCGCGACAACGGACCCGGCCCGCGACCGCTCCCGGGTTCGGCCGGGCACGGGCTGCTGGGCATGCGCGAGCGGGTGAACAGCGTCGGCGGGCGCTTGCGAACGGGACCGGCCCCGGCCGGCGGATTCATGGTGGAGGCGAGCATTCCGGTGGGCGAGCGATGAACTCGGTGCGGGTGGTCGTCGCCGACGACCAGGAGATCGTGCGGGCCGGTTTCGCCGCGCTGCTGGGCACCCAGCCGGACCTGACCGTCGTCGGCACCGCCGGGGACGGCGCCGAGGCCGTACGGGTGTGCCGCGATACCACACCGGACGTGGTGCTCATGGACGTGCGGATGCCCGCCATGGACGGGATCGAGGCGACGCGCGTGATCACCGGCGGGGCACACCCGCCCCGGGTGCTGATGCTGACGACCTTCGACCTCGACGAGCACGTCTACGACGCCCTGGTGGCCGGTGCCAGCGGCTTCCTGCTCAAGGACGTGACCGCCGAGCGCCTCTTCGACGCCGTGCGCGTCGTGGCGGCCGGGGAGGCGCTGCTGGCGCCGAGCGTGACACGGCGGCTCATCGGCGAGTTCGCGCGGCTGCGGCCGAGACCGGCCCCTCCCCGGCTGAGCGAGCTGACACCGCGCGAGGTGGACGTGCTGAAACTGATCGCGGCCGGTCTGTCCAACGGTGAGATAGCCGCGCGGCTCGTGGTCGGCGAGGAGACCGTCAAGACGCATGTGAGCCGGGTCCTGCACAAACTGGCGCTGCGCGACCGCGCGCAGGCGGTCGCGGTCGCCTACGAGTCCGGGCTCGTGGTGCCGCGCGCCGAGGAGTGAGACGAGCGCGCGGTGTAGACGGTGTTGGCCGACTCGCCCCCCTGAAGGGGATTGGCGAAGCGGACCACGTGCGTCTTCACCTCGCCGAAGGCCGAGGCGAGCACGGCGGTGTAGTCCTCGTCGGGCGGGTCGTTCGACCAGAGACTGAACACGCCACCGGGGCTGAGTCGCCCGGCGAGGCGGGCGACGCCCTCGGGTTCGTAGAACGCGGCGTGGCGAGGGTGGAGCAGGTGACGGGGCGAGTGGTCGATGTCGACGATCACGGCGTCGAAGCGGTGGCCGGGACGTTGCGGGTCGAGGCCGTCGCCGGACGCGGCGAGCGCGAAGAAGTCACCGTGCAGGAGGCGGCAGCGGGGGTCGGCGGTGAGTTCGGCGCCGATCGGGATGAGGCCGTCCTCGTGCCAGCCGATGACCTCGCCGATGGCGTCGATGACGATGAGGTCGCCGACGCGGGGGTCGTCCAGGACGGTCTTGGCGGTGTATCCCAGGCCCAGCCCGCCGACGGCCACGGAGAGTCCGGCGCCGCCGAGTTCGGCGAGCGCGAGCCGGGCGACCTCGACCTCGGCGACGGTGAACAGGCTCGACATGAGGAACTCCTCGCCGAGCTTGACCTCCAGGATGTCGATGCCGGTGACCGGTTCGCGGCGTCGCCGCAGGCTGATCTCGCCCATCGGCGTCGGCCGGAAGTCGAGTTCCTCGAAGCGAGCGCCCACGTGTCCCCCTCGTCGTGCCGCGGCATCGAGGGCTGCTCCCGGCGGTTGTGGGAGCAGCATTTCACGACGGGCGGTGTTCGCCGTTCCCTGGGTGGGGCCTGCGGTAGCCGAGGGTCTGGTGGGCGCGGTGGAAGCCGAGGGATTCGTAGAGGCGGCGCGCCGGGACGTTCTCGGCGTTGTGGTTGACCGTGACGGTGGCGATGCCCTGGTCCGTCATGAGGCGCATGGCGTGGAGCATGACGGCGCGGGCGAGGCCGAGCCGCTGGAAGTCGGCGTGGGTGCCGACGGGTTCGAAGTGCCCGATGGAGTTGCGCGGATCGGTCCAGTAGACGGTGAAGGCGGCGACGCGGCCGTCGTGGGCGACGGCGAGGATCTCGCGTCGCGGGTCGTAGCCGGGTTTGTCCATGAACTGCTCGCGGTAGGCCTCGCCGGTCCAGTCGTCGTCGAAGGAGGCGTTGCGGGCGGCGGCGAGGCCGGCGGCGTCGTCGAAGCGGGCGGAGCGGACGGTGAAGCCCTCGGCGACCGGCGGGCCGGCGAAGGGCTCGTCGAGCGCGCGTTCGCGCACGTCGTCCCAGATCCGGAACTCCGTGAAGCCGGCGCCGGACAGCAGGCGGCGGCGGTCGGTGTCGGCGGCGAACACGTCGGTGAGGATGTGGGGGTCGGCCGGGTCCGGGGCGTGCAGCCGCGCGGTGCCGGCGGCGGCGAAGTCGATCATCTCCAGTTCGGCGTCGCCGCCCCTGTGGCGGGGCGCGGTGAACACGTCGAAGGAGTTGCCGAAGCGGGTCATGATCGCCAGGCCCGCGAGCCCTTCGGTGTCCTCCCAGAGGTGGACGGTCTCGCCGACCGGGCGACGGCCGCGCAGGTTCTCGTAGACGCGGTGGGGAATCTCGCCGATGTGGTCGTATCCGATCCGGCCCGCGGCGGCGATCCAGTGGGACATGGTGTCGAGGACGCGGGGCAGATCACTGTCGGCGTAGGGGCGTCGGGTCAGGCTCACGTTCGGATTTATACCCGTTGGGGCGGCCGGGTGTCGCGTGACTTCGACGGTCCGGCACTGGCTATCGTCGCGGAATGGATCTCCCCGCCGCCCGGATGACCGCCCAGTCGCTGACGCGGCCGCTGCCCTCGGCTTCGGCCGTCGTGCGTCACCTCGTCGGGGTGCAGTCGCAGAGTCCGTGGGTGGCGCCCCACGTGATCCGGCCGCGCGTGGCGCCCGGGGCGGGGCTGGAACCGTCCGATGTGGTCCGGACCTGGGTCATGCGCGGAACCCTGCACATGGTCGCCGCCGAGGACGCCGGCTGGCTGGTCGCCCTGCTCGGCCCGGTCTTCGCCGCGAAGACCCGTCCGCGTCGCCTCCAGCTGGGTCTCACCGACGAGCTGCTCGCCCGCGCGGTGCCGGCGGTGGTCGCCGCGCTTCCGGCGACCCGCGGCGAACTCCTCGCCGTCGCCGCCGCCGAGGGCGTCCCGGAGGGACAGGCCAGGGCACACCTGCTCTCCTACGCCTGCATGGCCGGTGAAGCCTGCATCGACACCGGCGAACGCTTCGTGACGGTGCCGGAGACCTCGACGCCGGCCGATCCGCTCGCCGAACTCGCCTCGCGCTACCTCGCCGCGCACGGTCCGGCAGAGGCGGCCGACTTCGCCGCCTGGTCGGGTCTCCCGCTGTCGCGGGCGCGCGGCGCCGTTCCGGGGCGGTCGGCCGCACCGGAGGCCGACCCGGTGCCACGGGTGCGGCTGCTCGGTCACCTCGACCCCTACCTGCTCGGCTACGCCGACCGTTCGTTCGCGCTCGATCCGCGACGGTCTGCACTGGTACAGCGCGGCGGCGGCTTCCTCCAGCCGCTGGTGCTCGTCGACGGCCGCGTGGCCGGAACCTGGAGCCGGGAACAGAAGGCGGGCGGCGTGGAGGTCGCCGTCGACGCCTTCGACGACGTGCCCGCCGCCGAACTCGACAACGAACTGGCGGCCCTCGGCACGGCGCTCGGCCGGCCGGTTTCGCTTGTTCGCCCTCGCGTGGACATCGCCTCGCGGGACGATCAGGGGCATGGACGAGCTTGAATTGAGCGACCTCGAGACCGAACTGCTGCGCGACCTGCACGGCAGGCTCCAGAACGTCGACGACGTTCCGGCCCTCGACCTGGCCGCGGAGGACTCGCCGCGCCGCACGCAGGTCGAGGACGCGCTTCGCCGCCTGTACGAAGGCGACTACATCGACGGCTTCGTGCCCGACGACCGCGACTACCCCGTGATGATCGAGTCCCTCACCTCGAAGGGCCGCCAGGCCCTGGGCTGAGACCCCGTCGACGCCGCCCGCGCCCAGGCGCGGGCGGCGTCCTCCCGCTTGGTGTCAGCAGCCGTGCCAGGGCCGGGAGCGCAGCGAGCTCGTCCTGCCCCCGAAACCGTCGAGGTTGCCCGAGTAACCCGGAGAGACGACCTGAACGGCGCCCTCGTAGCCGGCGTGCTCGTAGACGCACCAGTTGTCGTCGGTCAGGTTCCAGAACCAGTTGACGTTGTCGTTGAGCACGCCGCCGGCCCAGCCGCCGAGGTCGTAGACGCCATCGGTCAGCGTCCCCTGCCGGGGCGGTTCGTCGTCGGTGTAGATGCAGAAGGCCCCTCGGTTGCAGGAGATCTCCTCGGGCTCCGCGGCCGCCGCCGGCGTGGGCGCCAGGAGCGCCGATCCGGCCACCGCAGCGAGCCCGCCGATGGCCAGAGTGCGTGTGCGCACTGACATCTGTTCGTTCCCCCCTCGTGTACGGCCGCACCGAAAGCGCGGCCACCCACGAACACCCTCACACGTGATTCAGGCGGAAAAATCATGCTATGGGGGGAATCCTACGTAATGCTTGAGTATCAGGTAATATCCGACGTTCGGTGACTTCTGCGCCTGGAAGTCCTGACGGTGGCAACGGGCCCGCGGGGCCGCCCCGGGGCGGGTACGTCGACAGCGCGGACGCCGTTGACGGCATCGTCCGCGGTGGACAGAACTGGGCGCGCGATCAGTCGAACAGACTGGACACGAAGTCCCCGAAGCCCTGGCCGACATCGCCGATACCGCTGAGGATGGTGCTGACGATGCTCGCCGCCTCCGAGGGCCGGTACGCGATGAAGAACACCACGAATGCCAGCGCCGCCCATGGAATCAGTTTCTTCATCGTGGTCGCGATCCTTCTGCAGTGGGTTCTCCGAGCGGATCGGAGCTTCTGTACCGAGAATAGTGAGCCCCGCCCACGCCTGCCCCGGAACGTCCGGTCACGGATCGGTCACGGTCAGGAATGCGACGGTCGCAGGCGGGCGTGTCCGGGCTGCGCGGGGCCGTTTTCCGGACGGATCCGCAGGCGAGCGGCGAGAGGACGCCTCCGCCGGCCCCGATCCCTTGCGCGGCGGGCGATGAACAGGGGCGGGGCGATCGCCGTTGTTGTGGGTGCCCAAGTGACCGGGAGTCTCGTCCCGGACGGATCGGCGCCGGGAGCGCCTGCGGCGAGGGAAAGTGGGCGGCGTAGGGAAGGTGGGCAGAGTTCAGCGGTCGTGGCGGTAGAGGGCGCAGGCGGTCAGCACTCCGGCGTCGGCGGCCAGGAAGAGGACCGGCCGCTCGCGCGGCTCGAAGCGGCCACCGGTGAGCGCTTCGCCGAAGGCGACGGCGAGGGCCGAGGTGTGCGTGTCGGCGGCCGGAACGTGCACGCGGGCCGGCGAGACGCCGAGCCGGCCGGCGAGTTCGGCGCCGAACCCGGGCGTCGGCCGCATGGTGACGATGTCGGCCTCCCCGGGCCGCAGACCGTTGCCGGCGAGGTGTTCCGCGGCCAGGACGGCGCATTGCTCGGCGAGCCGGGTGCCGAGCGCGGGGTCGCGTTCCACGGTGATCGTCGCGCGGCCGGTGTCCCCGGCGGCGGCCAGGTCGAGGTATCCGCGCACGCCCGGTTCTTCGCGGACGGGCCGGAACGCGACCGGACCGAAGCCGCCGTCCGCACGGTCGAGGACCATCGCCGCCGCCGCTGCCGTGTAGGGGAAACCGACGGCGGGTTCTCCGGAAGGGTGTCCGTCGCCGGAGACGATGAGCGTCGCCTCGCCGGTGCCCGTGAGGGCGTCGGCGAGGTGAACGGCGGTGAGCAGGCCGCAGGCGCCGTTGAGCAGGTCGAAGGACATCAGCGGCGGTCCGTCGCGGCCGTCGAGGTAGTCGAGGTGCAATCCGCTCTCCTGCTGCACGAGCGCGGCGACGGCGGGTTCGATGAGGTTGGCGTCGCGGTAGACGCCGACGTTCACCAGCGTGTGCACCGTGGACAGTCCCGCGAGATCGAGGGCGCGGCGCACCGCCGAGGCGGCACGGGAGACGCCGGTGCCGCCGGTCCCCGCCTCGACTCCCACGGCCCGGATCCGCAGTCCCATGTCAGACCTTCACCGAGGAGACCGTCGCCGAGAGGAACCCGCTGACGATGCCCGAGGCGGCCACGACCATGAGGAAGGGCCCGCCCAGCGGGTGCTCGCCGCGTTCGAGCTGGTCGTGGAGGACGACGAAGTGCGAGGTCGTCGCGGTGTTGCCGAGTTCGGCGAGAACCGTCGGCGAGGGCGGCGCGGCCTCGCCGGAGACGCGCGCGGCGAGGCGGTTCATCCGGTCGACCGCGGACGCCGAGATCTGGTGCTGGATCAGGCGTTCGTGGCGGGCGTCCGCCCAGGCCCGGCCGCTGCGGGCGAAGGTGTCGGCGATGAATCTCGCGCCGCCCTCCATCCGTTCGGGGTGCTGCTGGCCGCGCGTGTCGGTGTACATGGCGATGCCCGGCCCTTGATCGCTGGGCAGTGCCAGGCACAGTCCCGAGTAGCCGGCGGAGGTCTGGAGGTGGACGTCGTGGATGCGGTCGGCGGGGTCGGCCGAGCCGTCGACCAGCACGGCCACTCCCGAGTCGCCGACCGTCAAGGAGGCGAACCGGGGATCGCGGGCCTGCCGGAGCTCGCGCGCCGCGGTACGGCTGATGGCGGTGGCCTGCTCCCCGCTGACGACGAGCCCGCGCCCGGCCTTACCCGCGCGGATGAGCCGGTCGAGGAGGAGGATGCCGGTCATCGTCCCGGCGCAGGCGTTGCCGACGTCGAAGGTCAGTGCGGCGGTGGCGCCTATCTCGCGGGCGATCCCGGCCGCGAAGGACGGCTCGAAGGTGAGCCTGCCCGCGCGGATCCTGGTGATGGAGGCGGACACCACGACGTCGAGATCGGCGGCGGCGTAGCGCGATCGGCTGAGACAGTCGGCAGCGGCGGCTACGGCGAGGCTGTGCGAGTCCTCGCCGAGGGACGGGTCGCACATGCGCCGGGTCTTGACCCCGGTCACCTTCTCGACGACGCCCGCCGGTACGGGGGTCCCGGCGAGGAGTTCGGCGTTGGTGACGACCGTCGGCGGCAGGACGCAGCCGAGCGACTCGATGCGGCTGTGCGACGGCTTCGCGTCAGGCACGGGCGAACACCAGGACGACGTTGTGGCCGCCGAACCCGAAGGAGTCGCTGACGGCGATATCGACGGCCTGCTTGCGCGCCTCCCCGACGACCAGATCGACGTCGAGGTCGGGATCGGGGACCGTCAGTCCTCCGATGGGAGGGACGACCCCGTCGCGGATGGACAGCACGGTCAGCGCGGCCTCGACCGCCCCGGCCGCTCCGAGCGGGTGGCCGAGGGCTCCCTTGGCGGAGGTCACGCTCGGACCGTGCGGCAGGACCCGCGCGATCATGGCGGCCTCGATCCGGTCGTTCGCCGGTGTCGACGTGCCGTGGGCGTTGACGTGGTCGACATCGGCGGGGTCGACGCCGGCGTCGGCGAGCGCGTCGCGGAGCGCGCGCTCGATTCCCGTGCCGTCGGGAAGGGGCGCGACGAGGTGGTGGGTGTCGCCGGTGGTGGCGTGTCCGCGCAGGACCGCCAGCGGTACGGCGCCTCTGGCCCGCGCGTCGACGGCCCGTTCGAGGACGAGCGCGCCCGCGCCCTCGGCGATGACGAACCCGTCCCGGTCGCGGTCGAAGGGCCGCGATCCCTTGCTCGACAGCGCGCCCAGGCGCGCGAAGCCGGTCGTGACGAGCGGCGTGACGGCGGCCTCGGCACCGCAGGCGAGGGCGATGTCGCAGCGGCCGGCGGTCAGCAGATCGGCGGCGAGCGCGACCGCGGAGGCGCCCGAGGCGCAGGCGGTGGCGACGTTGAGGGCCGGTCCGCCGGTGCCGAAGCGGATCGAAAGCTGGGCGGCGGCCATGTTGGGCAGGAAGGACGGGTGGAAGTACGGGGAGACGTCCTGCGGTCCGCCTTCGGCGAGGCGGGCGGCGGCGCCGTCGTAGGTGTTGACTCCCCCGATTCCGCAGCCGGTGACGATCGCGACCCGTGTGCCGTCCCATGTGGATGGACCGAGTCCGGCCATGGCCAGTGCCTCGGCGGTGGCCGCGAGGGCGAGGCGGGCGAAGGGATCGAGCTGCGCGCTGCCGGGACCGGGCGGGACCGGTGGCGTGCCGGGTACGCGGCAGCTCAAGGTGGGCGGCAGGCCGGTCAGGGCGGGGTCGATCGCGGCGGACGGGCGTCCGTCGAGGACGTGGCCCCAGGTCGAGGGGGCGTCCATGCCACCGGCGGTGACGAGGCCGACGCCCGTCACCGCCACGACCGTCCCTTCTGGATTCACTCGCGGCTGTCCCGCGACTCGATGAGTTCGACGAGCCCGGCGACGGTGACGAGGCCGATCTCCTCTTCCTCGATCGTGACGCCGAAGCTGTCCTTGAGCTGCAGGGTCAGTTCGACCACCGCGAGGGAGTCGACGGCGAGTTCGCCCATGGGGACGTCCGGGCCGATGGCCTCGCGTTCGACGTCGAGTTTGCCGACGAGGATGTCGGCGACGGCGTCGAGGCTCGGTCGGGTCAGGTTCACGGTCTCTCCTTACTCCGTTTCGGCCACGGGGGTCAGTGGGCGCCGGGGCCAGCGCAGTGTCGTCGAACCCCATGCCAGCCCCGCGCCGAAGGATGTGAGCAGGACCCGGTCGCCGGGCCGGGCCCGGCCGGAGCGCCACAGGTCCCACAGGGCCAGGGGGATGGAGGCGGCGCTGGTGTTGCCGACGCGGTCGAGGTGCACGACGCGGCGTTCGGGCGCGACGCCGAGGCGGTCGGCGACGGCGTCGAGGATGCGCCGGTTCGCCTGGTGGGCGACCAGCCAGTCCACGTCGGAGGCGGGCAGGCCGGCCTGTTTGAGCGCCCGGTCGGCCGAGGCGCTCATGTGGTCGACGGCCTGCCGGAAGACCGGCAGTCCCGCCATGTGGAGGTAGTGGCCGGAGGCGTCGGGCGCGACGCCGTCGGTGCGCTGGCGGGATCCGCCGGCGGGGATGGTGATGAGTCCGGACTGGCTTCCGTCGGAGCCGAGGTCGAAGGGACCGAAGGAACCGGAGCCGGACGGTGCCGCCTCGATCAGCGCGGCGGCGGCGCCGTCGCCGAAGATGACGGCGGTGTTGCGGTCGGAGGGATCGACGATGGTCGACATCGCGTCGGCGCCGATCACCAGGGCCCGCTCGGAGACGCCGGCGACCACGAGCGAGGTCGCGGTGGCCAGGGCGTGCACGAACCCCGCGCAGGCGGCGCCGACATCGAAAGCGGCGGCACCGGTGAGGCCGAGTTCGGCGGCGACGATGGGCGCGGTCGCCGGGCCGGGATGGTCGGGGGTCATCGTGGCGAGGACGACGGTGTCGATCGGGCCCTCGTCGGCGGCGACGAGCGGTGCGGCGGCCTTGACGGCGAGATCGGAGGTGGCCGTGCCGGGATCGACGTGCCGGCGGCTGAGGATGCCGGTGCGCTGGGTGATCCACTCCTCGGGGAGGCCGAAGCGGTCGATGAGCTCGTCGTTGTCCACCGCGCGGGGCGGCAGCCATCCCGACAGTCCGGTGAGGACGGCGGAGACCGGCACGGGCGTTCCTCGAAGTAGACGACGTAAACGGGCGAAACGCCCCAACTCCGCATAGCCTAGCCAAGTACGGAATTCGGTCAGGCCCGGGGTCGGATGTGGAAGTCCTCGCGACGCAACTCCCGCTTCCGCTCTCGTTGCCACCAGGTCGATCCGGACATCCGGAGGCGGATGCGCCGGCGCTCTTCGAGGTACCAGCTCTCGCAGCCGCCGATGCTCCAGACGGCGCGGCGAAGAAGAGTCCGCCAACCGTCGCCGAACATCCGAGGGGCGTCGGCGCGGGCCTCGATGGAGGCGGCGGTGTCCAGGACGTCGAGAGCCTGCCGGACGTAGCCGATCCGCCGTTCGACGGGGACCGCCGAGTCACGGGCGCCGGCGATGTCCGGCCCGGCGAGCCAGAACAGGTTCGGGAACCCGCTCACACTGACACCCAGGAGCGCCTCGGCGCCCTCCCCCCACGCGTCCTCCAGCCTCCGGCCGCCGCGCCCGACGACGGTCCCCCGGGCGAACTCCCGGTCGCCGAGAACGCCGGTCACGCGCGTCCGCCCTCCCGCCGGGTCGACGGAGCGATCCCGGCGCCCGGAGCGCAATGCCGCACCGGCGAAGCTCTCCGGCCCGAAGTCCGCCGGGCGGGCCGGGTCGCACAGCGTCCCGACGGCCATGACGACCGCGCGGGCCCGGTGGCGCGCGCCGTCGGCGGTGCCGACCGTCCAGGCGGCCCCGGCCTCGTCGTAGACGGCCGAGCGCACGTCGGCGCCGCAGCGGATGTGCGGCGTGACCCCGAACTCCTCGGCGCAGTGACGCAGGCTGCCGCGCCAGGCGCCGCCGATGTCGTCGGCGCGCTCCAGCAACGCGAAGTCGTGGCGCCCGGCCCGCTTCAGCGCGATCGCCATGCCGATTCCCGCCAGCCCGGCACCGATGACGATGACCTCGTACACCGCGCCCTCCCCTATGGTCCCGCACGGCCCGGCGGGCCGCTCCCGGCGGGGAGGGTAGCAAATCCTGGCAAAACCCGCCAAGACGGGCGCTCACGGCTCCCGCTGTCTCGACCGCGAGGGCTCAGCTCCGCGTCGCCGCGGCGAGGAAGAGCGGCACCGCGAGGAACATCCGGTCGGCCCGCGCCCGGCGGGACTGTTCGAGCGTCCAGCGGGTCTCCTCGTCGCGGCTGACGGCCCCGGCCGCCCGCGCCGCCGAGACCAGGCCGGTCACCATCGGAAGCATCGCCGGACCGGTCAACACTCCGGTGTGGACTTCGACGGCGACATCGGTGAAACCGCCGTCGAGCAGCAGGTTGCGATAGGCCCGCGCCACCCGGGGCGAGGTCACGGTCTCCGCGCGGGCCAATACGATCCGCGCGGTCAGCTCCGGGTCGGCGGATTCGACGATCAGCGAGGCCCAGTCGTGTCCGACGAGGACGATCCGGCCGCACGGCGCGAGCACGCGGTGGGCCTCCCGGAGCGCGCCGGCCGGGTCGGGGATCTCGTGGAAGACCTTGTCGGCCCGGTATCCGGCGAGTTCGCCGTCGGCGAAGGGAAGCGCCTCGGCGCCGGCCTCCCGGATGTCGGCGCCGGGGCGCCGGGACACCGCCTCGGCGACCATGCCCGGGTCGGAGTCGACACCGACGGCTTCGGCTCCGGAGGAGGCCAGCTCGGCGACGGCGAGGCCGGTGCCGCAGCCGACGTCGGCGACACGGGAGCCGGGCCCGGTCCGGAGCAGTTCGTAGGTGCGGGCCCGCAGCGCGGCTGCGCCGGGCAGGTTGTCGGAACGGTCGAGGAGGCGGATGAGCGCTTCGGTTGACATGCCGCACATGCTGCGACTTAATGTCGGCATGAAGTCAAGCCTGGCGATCGGGGACGCCGCCGCCCGCTTCGGTCTTCCCGCGCATGTGCTGCGGCACTGGGAGTCGATGGGCCTGCTGTCACCGGCGCGGGTCGAGGGCGAGCGCCGCCGCTACGGCCGCGCCGACCTGGAGCGCATCGCGATCATCGTGCGCGCCAAGGAGGCCGGGCTCGGACTCGCCGACATCGCGGTGATGCTGGGCTCGGGTCCCCCGGCGCGGCGGGCGGTCCTCGAACGCAACCGCGACGAGCTGCGCGCCCGCATCTGCGCCGCGCGCGAGTCGCTGGCGCTGCTGGAGCACGCGCTCGCCTGCGGGCACGAGGATGTGGCGTCCTGTCCGCGCTTTCGGGCGCTGGTCGCCGAGCGCGTCGGCCTGCCGGTGGGCGAGTCGCCTTGACAAACACTTTTACCCTTCGGGTGTCTTCCGCGAGTGTCCGAGCCTGGAGTTGCGCGTGCCTAGTGCCGATGAAGCGCCCGATGCCCTGAAGAACCCCGATCCGCCTTCGCCCTCGCAGCCGGACACGGCGAGGCTCCCACGCGGCCTGACCGTGCTCGTTCTGGTGACCGCGCTGGTCGTCGTGCTGGGCGCCTATGTCGCGCTGCGTTCCGACGACGCCGTCGACGTGGTCGAGGACTTCTTCGCCGCACTGGTCGCCAAGGACGTCGAGGGCGCACTGGAGAAAGTGGGCCGCATCGGCTACGGCGTCCCGTACGGCGAGCGCGCAGCCTTCCTGCATCCCGACGCGATCGCCGACGGGTGGCGGTTGCTGGACGCGGAGTTCGTCGACTCCGGGATCGACACCTATGTCGAAGTGACGATCGGCGACGAGGAGTCGCGGACCTCGGGACGGCTGGAGGTCACCGACTTCGGTGGCGAGTGGAACATCGTCGATCCCTTCGTCGAGGTCGAGTTCTCCGCGACGGCGTTCACGTACCTGGCCGTCAACGACCGGCAGGTCGTGTGGTCGCGGCTGCACGAGCACTACGTGGGCGGCATGTTCGCCGGTGGCCCGGTCGAGCTTCTGCCCGGCCGGTACAACTTCTTCGGGGCGGCGGCGGGGACAACGGGCGCACCCGCTCCGGCGGTGGATCTCCTGCCGCCGGACGACGACCGGTCCGATCCGCTCAAGCTGTCCCCGCCGGCCGTCGCGCTGACGCCGGAGACCGCCGCGGCGGTTCAGGCGCAGGGCGACGCACTGCTCGACGACTGCGCGCGCTTCACGACACCCAATCCGCACGGGTGCCCGTTCGGGATCGGGGACGTGTTCGCCAGGGATGAACGCAACGGCGTCTACGACCTCCACGACATCGAGTGGGAGGTCTTGCGGCGGCCGGCGCTGCTGGTGGACGGAACCCTGGCCGGTGATCCGCCGACCGGGATGGCCGTCACGACCACGGATCCGGGTCTCGTGCGGCTGACCGCCACCGGCGAGATCGACGGGGACGACGTCCGCTTCACCGCCGACTGCGTCGCCGACACCGGGTCTCTGCGCGTCGCGCTGCGGCCCGACGGGACGCCGGAGCTCTACGACGTCGGTGTCTTCGGGCCGTTCGGCTTCCAGCTCACCGGCGAGATCGGCACCTGCGTCTACAAGGGGGAAGTGTGAGCCGTACCGGGATCACCGCACCGTGGTGGACGCAGTTGCGGTGGCTGGCGACGATCGCCGCAGCCGTCTCCGTCCTCGTCGCCGGTGTGCTCGTGACCGCCGCCGTCCTCGGCGAACGCCCGGAGAGCGTCGTCGTCGAGTACCTGACCGCCCTGGAGAACCGCGACGCCGAGCGCGCCCTCGAGTTCGCCTCCGAGGTGAGCGGACTCGACTCGCTGCCGCACGACCTGCTGGTCCCCGAGGCGATGTCGGCCGGCTGGACGGCGACCCGGGTGGTCCGCCGCCACAACGAGGACGACGAACCCGCCAACGTCGACGTGACGATCACCGCCGCCGATGGAACGTCGCGGGAAGGACGCTTCGCGGTCGCCCTCGACGAGGACGGCGACTGGCGGATCCTCAACCCGCTGGTGAAACTCGGCGTCGAGGGCATTCCCGCCGACTTCGTCGAGTTCAACGGAATCCGCAGCACCGAGAAGGAGCTGTGGGTCTTCCCCGGCGTCTACCGGGCCTATCCGAGCCTCGAAGGGATCGTGGACCTGCCCGACTTCGTCGCCGTGCCGGTCGACGGCGGCGGCTGGTCCGAGGACCAGGACTACACGGCCGCCACCTCGGGCTACCTGCCACTGTTCGGCTTCGCGCCGGACTTCGCCGCCGCCTTCGAACGAGACGTGAAGGCGTGGATCGACGCGTGCGCGGCCACCTCCGAACCGAACCCCGGGAAGTGCCCGTTCCACGCCGGTGACGATCTCAGCGACGTGCGGCTGGCCGACAACGCCTACGAGGCCGAGACCGTCGTCTGGGAGGTCCTGAGCTATCCGGTGGTGCGGCTGACGCAGAGGACGGGCGCGTTCGACGTCGTCGTGGTCGAGCAGGGCGAGATCCGGATCAGCGGGGAGGGCGAAGCGAGGTACGAGGACGACGGGGAGCCGCGAAGGTTCACCGGGACGTGCTCCGTCCGGATGGACGGTGCCACGGCTGTGCTCACCGCCGACGGTTTCGCCCTGGCGCCGGGATCCCACCCGTCCACCTGTGCCCTCCCGTACCTGTGATCACTCCCTGACCGGCGTGAACCCCACGTCCCGCCACAGCGGCCGGGACGGCGCGGCCACGCCCAGGTCGGGCCCGGAACCGGTGTGCCACAAGCGAACCGGGCCGCCGTCGGCGCCCAGTGCCGGCCAGCCAGGATCGCCCGTCGCGGCGAAGTCCGCCCACGCCCGCGACATCCGTTCGGACAGGTCGCGGTCGGCCTCGTCGGGCGGACCGCCGATCAGGAACTCCAGGCTCGGGTCGTCGATCGTCCCGAACGCGAAGGGCACGTCGGCGCAGTGCCACGGCCGGACCCCGGCGCGGCGGCGCTCGAAGCGCGACAGATGCGCCCGCGGCGCCTTCTCCGCCAGCCGGGCGCCGTACTCGCCGAAGAGCTGGTCGCCGTAGATCGCCAGGTAGACGTCGAGGTTCGACGCGCCGGGCATCAGCGTCCGGTAGCCGTCGGCCATCGCGTCGGGAAGGCCGTGGTCCTTGACGAAGGCGGCGAGTCCCTCGGGAGTCGTCACGTCCTTGGCGCTGCCCACGGCGTGCAGGAGCCAGTACTCGTCGGCGGTGGAGCAGACGAGCAGGTCGACGCCGGATTCGGCGATGCCGGAGAGCGGGTCGACGGGCAGGGTGTCACCGTCGATGATGGGCGCGTAGAGGACCGGATCGTAGTGGCGCCAGCCGGACCCGGGATCCTCGCGGTACCCGGCGGCGACCCGGTCGGTGGCCGCGACCAGCGTCGCCGGCGTGGCCGCCAGCAGTGACTTCGCCTCGGCGGTGACCCCCGCGGAGGCGGCGATCAGCCGGGCCGTCTCCCGCCCGAGCACCGGCTCGTAGAAGGGGCTGGCGACGCTGTGCAGGATCGCCCGCCCGAACAGGCCGCGCGCCGCGGGCATGACGGCGAGCGCCGCCACCGACGCCGCCCCCGAGGACTGGCCGGCGACCGTGACGTTGTCCGGGTCGCCGCCGAAGTCGCCGATGTTGTCGCGCACCCACCGCAGCGCGGCGATCTGGTCGAGCAGTCCGCGGTTGTCGGGGTGCATGCCTCCGGGCACGTGCCCGAAGCCCTCGAAGCCGAGCCGGTGGTTGACCGTCACGACCACCAGGCCGTGCCCGGCCAGGTTCGTCCCGTCGAAGTCGGGTTGCGCCGAGGAGCCGAAGGTGTAGGCGCCGCCATGGATCCAGACCAGCACCGGCATGCCGTCGCCGGCGCCGCCGGTCGTCCACACGTTGAGGGTGAGCACGTCGGTGTCGCCCGGTGCCCAGGCCGGTGCGCCGGGCAGTGCTGCCGACTGCGGCACGATCGGCCCGAAGGCCGTGCACTCCCGGATCCCGTCCCAGCGCGCGGCCGCGCGCGGCGCCGTGAAGCGCAGGGGGCCGAAAGGCGGTGCGGCGTACGGGATCCCGAGGACGGCGGCCACGCCTGCCGCGGCCCGGCGTCCGTGCACGCGGCCGCCCGTGGTGGTGAAGTCGAGCATTTGGGGAGCGTAACCGGGGAAGGGCCGCCCTCGCCCGCATCGGGCGCGCGTGTCCTCGGGGAGGCGTGGGGCGCGGGCCGGACTCTTCGACGCGCGGGGGCGGGGACATGCGTCCCCGCCCCCGCGCGTCTGCGTTCTACGCTCCCGCGAGGAGTCCCGCCAGAGCTTCGGCCGACTCCGGGTGAGCCGTCAGGAGGGCGCCGACCTTCGGGTCGCCGGCGGCACCGCCACCGGTGGCGCCCGGCTCGCGCCAGCCGGGCTCGCAGCCCAGGAGTGCGGCAAGCGCGTCGGGGGTGTCTCGGTGGGACAGCAGGAGTTCGGTGACGGGACCGCTCTCGACGGCCGGCCCCGACGTGTTCTCCCGTGCCGGTGCAGCCGTCCAGGGCGGCACCCAGGAGTCCACGGCCGCCAAAGTGCCCGGGAAGGTGCGCCCGGCCTCCTTGATGAGCACCGGGACCAGTTCGGCCGAGTGCTCCCGCAGGGTCGTGATCAGGGTCGGCAGCCACGGCAGCAGGACGCTGTCGGGAAGCCGGCCGAACGCGTTCGAGATCAGTTCGACCACGAAGGGCGTGAGCACCGGGACCGGGTCGAGCGCCTGCACGAACCCGCTGAGGTACTGCGGGAACGCAGGCACCACCAGCGGGTTGGCGAGCAGGGCGTCGCAGCGCTCCCGTAGTTCGGCGATCGGCAGCAGACCGAGTTGCGTGTGCGCCGCCCACAGCAACGCGGTCTTGCCCGGCGCCTCCGGGTGCGACTGCTGCACCGCCAGCTCCAGCTGCGCCCGGTCGCAGCCGAGCGACAGGGCCAGGCTCTCCATGCTGAACAGGAAGCCCAGCATGGCCGCGACCTGGCGGATGCCGGTGGCCTCGTCGATGAAGGCCGTCGGCAGGAGCGTGCAGTAGTGGGCGTATCCGGCCGTGACGAAGTCCTGGCACCAGGCCGGCAGCTCCGGGCTGTTCGCCCGGTAGTAGGCCTGGAGCCGCCGGATGTGCTTGAGCACCTCCGGTGCGTCGTCGACGGTGCGCTCGGCGGCGAGCAGGTCGACGGCGCGGGCGCCGAGCTCGTCGGTGAAGCGCGGGTTGGACAGGTACAGGATCGAGTCCTCGACGGCCTGCAACGCGGTGGCGGCCGTGGCACCGTCCTCCCACACCGCCTTGCGCAGCCGCTGTTCGAGGACCTGCTCGATCGTCACGCCCTCGTAGCCGAGTTCGATCAGGGCCCGCTGGTTGCGGCCGATCGCGAGGTCCCAGCTCTCCTGGATGGATCGCTCGCCGAGCTTGCGGGCGCCCATGATCGGGCGCGCGGTGTCGCCCGGCATGAGGCGGCGCAGCATCCACAGCAGATCCGAGCAGGGCCGCAGCGCGTCGTCGGCGGCCAGGTCGAGCAGGACCCGCTGGATGTTGCGCTTGGTCAGGTCGTACCCCAGCGGCGCGAGGCGGTCGTAGACGTCGCGCGCCAGCGGAGGCAGGGAGTGGTAGCCGACCTGGCCGATGCGGTCGCCGCCGAGGAGGATCTCGCACAGGCGCCGCACGTCGCGGCGTCCCGGAACGCTGTCCTTCTCGATGCAGGTCACCGCGGCGTCCTGGAAGTCGTACGGCGTCGGCCGCGCGCGGTCGCGGATGCCGGCCAGCAGGATCGACGTCTCGTAGACCGCGATGGCGTCGGCGGTGCTGGCGAGGTAGCCGTTCCTGCGGGCGAGCCGGACGATGTCGACGCACCAGCCGAGCAGCTCGGCCTCGTCGAGCCCGCCCGGCGCCGGCGGATTGGCGAGGAAGCCCGACAGCCGGTCGGTCACCGGCCCCGCCGCGGCCGGCGCGACCGCCTTCGCGGCCTTCTTGGCGGGCTTCTTCTTCGCCGCCGGCTTCTGCCCTTCGAGCCGATACGGTTTGACGCCGTAGCGGGCGACGGACTTCGTCCAGGTCGCCGAGGCGATCGACACCGAACCCGACGCGAGACCGAACTGGGCCTCGATGGCGGAGTTGCTCGACGGGATCAGGCCGTACAGCCAGCGCGTCGCGCTCGGCTCGGTGATCTCGTAGGTGTCGCTGCCGGCGACGCCGAACTCGGCGACCCTGCTCGCGGCGTGGAAGGAGCCGCAGATGTACAGCGCGTCCTGCGGCTTCGTCCCGGTCGCGGCGAGGTGCTGCCGCATCCGCGTCCACATGTAGCGCTCGCGTTCCTCGTCGCGGTCGTTCTTCGCCGAGCCCGCCGGGCGCAAGTGGCGAAAGAGGCTGCCGATGAGGACCATGACCTGGCGGTAGGTGTGGTAGTCGGCGCCCGCGAGGGGCTGTTCGACGTACTGGTCCCACCATTCCGACCAGTGCCGCACCTTGCCGTGGTGGAGCAGGTGCTCCTCCAGTTCGGCGAAGCGCGGGCGCAGGTCGCCGATCTCCAGGCCGACGGCGTCGCCGTGCAAAGCCTGGCCCTCGGCCGGGTCCTCACCGTCGGCGTCGGCGTCCTCGGCGGCCACCGGACCCTGCGCCTCGGCGGGGTCGTTCTTCGGCAGCCACTTGAAGACGTGGTCGCTCGACCGGTCGACGCACACCAGCTCGACGTCGGGCGTGGTGAGCGCGTAGGCGATCGCCTGGTACTCCGCGGAGGACTCGGTGATCGGCGCGATCACGCTGAGCGGGCCGAACCCGGGCGGGAAGCCGTCCAGGTCGGTCGCGTACGCCTGCAACGCCACGGGGAGGCGGCAGTTGGTCAGCTCCGCGAGCAGCGGGCGCAGGTCCTCGCACATCTCCACGTAGACGACCTTGGGCTGCTTCTCCCGCAGCCGCCGGGCCATCGCCAGCGCTGACGAGGGCGAATGGTGGCAGACCGGGAAGATCTCCAGCTCCTCGCTCAGGGCCCGGTCGACGTCGTCGACCATGCCCGACAGGATGCCGGGCAGGGCGCCGGGGGCATCGGAGAAGGCGGCCGCCGCGTCGAGGAGTTGTTCGCGGAGCGCTCCGAAGGGACCTTCGGTCATGAGAGTGTGGCGATCGCCTGACGGCCGCCCTCGAGGAAGCCGTTCCACTCTCCGCCGTCCTTCTTGCTGCGCGGCTCGATGACCCCGTGCCAGTACTTGTTGAGGATCGCCAGGTCCTCCGGTGTGCGGCGGGCCAGCGACCCGACGAGCGAACCGGCGAGCGTCTCGGCGCGCAGGGTACGGTCGCCGAAGAAGTGACTGTGCAGGATCGCGTCCTCCAGCACGCCGATCTGCTCGGCCGTCGACAGCGCCGACTCGAGCTTGTCGTCATCGCTGGTCGCCGAGGCCGCGGCGGCCCGCAGGTCGGCGAAGCTCTGCAACAGGATGTCGAGCAGGTTCGGCGGCAGGTCGAGCTCGATGCGGTGGCGGTCGAGCAGCTCGGTGGTGCGGAAGCGGACGATCTCGGTCTCGCTCTTCTTGTTGCTCACCACCGGGATCCGCACGAAGTTGAAGCGCCGCTTGAGGGCCGAGGACAGGTCGTTGACGCCCTTGTCGCGGCTGTTGGCGGTGGCGATGATCGAGAAGCCGGGCTGGGCGAAGACGATGTTGTCGTCCTCCAGCTCGGGGATCGAGACGTACTTCTCCGACAGGATGGAGATAAGCGCGTCCTGGACGTCGCTGGTGGAGCGGGTCAGCTCCTCGAAGCGCCCGATGACGCCCTGCTCCATGGCGTTCATGATCGGCGAGGGGATCATCGACTCGCGCGACTGCCCCTTGGCGATGACCATCGAGACGTTCCACGAATACTTGATGTGGTCCTCGGTGGTGCCGGCGGTGCCCTGGACGACCAGGGTCGAGTTGCGGGAGATGGCCGCCGACAGCAGTTCGGCCAGCCAGCTCTTGCCGGTGCCCGGGTCGCCGATGAGCAGCAGTCCGCGGTCGGAGGCGAGGGTGACGATGCTGCGTTCGACGAAGCTGCGGTCACCGAACCACTTCTGGGCGATCTCGCGGTCGAGGCCGTCGGAGCGCTCCGAGCCGAGGATGAACAGCCGCACCATCTTCGGGCTCAGCCGCCAGGAGAACGGCTTCGGGCCGTCGTCGACCGACTCCAGCCAGTCCAGCTCTTCGGCGTACTTGACCTCGGCGGGCGCGCGCAGGATCTCGTTGGACATTGTGGTGGCTACTCCTAGGTGAGGAAGTACTTGAGCTCGAACACGAGTTTCTTGATGTGACCGGAGAGCACCGGGGTGCCCAGGTCCTTGAAGCGCTGGCGGAACCAGGGGTTGACGCTCTGCGCGCCGCGGCCGTTGACCGCGCCGACCGGGATGAACTTGACGCCCGAGCGGTGCAGGGCGGTCATGCTGTCGAACAGCTCCCGCTCGCGCCACTCGTAGTAGTCGGAGATCCAGACCACGACCGTGTTGCGCGGGTCGGCGATCTTCGGTTCGGTCAGCGCCATCGCGGCCGTGCCGTCGGTTCCGCCGCCGAGTTTCGTGCGCAGCAGCACCTCGAAAGGGTCGGCGACCCACGGCGTCAGGTCGAGCGCGCGCGTGTCGTAGGCGATCAGGTGGACGTCCACCTTGGGCAGTCCGGTGAAGATCGAGGCGAGGATGGTGCAGTTGACCATCGCGTCGACCATCGAACCGGACTGGTCGACGACCACGATCAGCCGCGCGGGCGTGACCCGCTTGGCGGTCTGCTTGTAGAAGAGCTGGTCGACGTAGAGCCGCTGGTCCTCCGGGCTCCAGTTGGTCAGGTTCTTCCAGATCGTGCGCTGGAGGTCGAGGTTGCGGAACACCCGCTTCGGCGGCACCGAGCGGTCGATCGTGCCGACACTGGTCTGCTGCACCTGGGTGCGCAGAACCTCGGCGACCTCGTCGACGTAGCGGCGGATCAGGGCCTTGGCGTTGGCCAGGGCGAGGCCGGAGAGGTTGTCCTTGTCCCTCAGCAGCTGCTCGATCAGCGACATGCTCGGCGTGAGCCGCTTGGCCAGCTCGGGATCGCCGAGCACCTCGCGCAGGCGCATGCGCTTGACCAGGTCGCCTTCGATGCCGGCCAGCACGGCGGCCAGTTCGGCGTCGCCGGCTCCGTTTCCGGTGCCGATGCCGGGGGCGTTGCCCGCTCCCCTGCCGCGCAGGTCGCCGGGCTTGCAGCCCATCGCGCGTTCCAGCCAGCCGGCGTCGTTCTGCCAGTCGGCGAGCTGTCCGGCGCTGACGTCGCCGGCGCCGGTGGCGAATACGTTGAGCAGCAGCTTCGAGACCAGGGCGGCCCGCCGGACCTCACCGGGGCCGGGTCCGGCCAGAGTGAGGGACCCGTCGAGGTCCTCGGTCTCGGCGGGCTCGTTCGCGGCCGCCTCGGGGCCGGACTCGGGTTCCGGTGCGGAATCGAGCGCCGGCTCAGGGGTCGAAGCGGCCCGCACCGCATCGTTCTCGCCACGGGTCTGCTCGGCGATGAGGCCGTCGAACTCCTCGGCCAGTTCGGGGAAGCGCTGGACGAGGTTGTCCAGTGAGACGCCCGGGTCGAGCAGGGCCGGCGGGAGGCCGATGTCGTCGACGATCGCGACGCTCGACGCCTCCAGCGAGTTCTGCTCCTCGCTGCCGAACACGCGCGCCAGGAGGCGCCAGTAGAGGATCTGGCGGCGGTTCTCGTCGGGATTGATCTCCGGTGCGGTCATTTGCGCAGCAACCGTCCCGCTCGCTCGCGCAGGACCGCGACGGCGTCGCCGGCCCGTGCCGCGGCCTTGACGATCTTCGGGTCGGTCGGGCCCTGCGCCCAGTCGGCCGTGTGCGCCTCGGCGGGCTTCTTCTTGACCGTCGCCTGGAGCGCCAGCGGCTGGAGGGTCCAGTCCCCTGCATCCCAGCGGAGCAGGCCGAGGCAGGCCGTGGAGGCCGCGAGGAGTTCCTTGGTGATCGGGCCAGCGGCCGGCAGGCGGTCGAGGTCGATCGCCACGGTGCCGCCGCCGAGGTCGAAGGTCAGCGAATCCTCGGCGGCGGAGACGGTGTAGCCCTCGACGAGGACCGGTTCGGCGATGCGGGCCGGGTGCCTGTCGAGCGGCTGGGATGCGGGCGCGACAGCCGCCGGCAGCCGAACGCGGGCGGTGGTGAAGGGGTCGGCGGGCTCGCCCGGGGCGGCGTGCTCCTCAATCCAGACGAGGTCGCCGCCGTCGAGAAGCGGCATGCCGGTGAGCTCTATGGAGCGGCGCTCGGCGAGCGCCGTGGTGAGGACCGGGTGGTCGGCGAAGAGCTTCCACACCGCGGGCCCGACGATGGTGTCCACCTTGGCCGCCGAGACGGCGGCGCGGACCAGGCGGACGGCGCCGTCGGGGGTCTCCAGGATCCCGTGCACCTCGATCTGGACGGCCGTGGCGTGCTCGTGGAGGTCGGCGCCGAGGACCATGAGGCGGCCGGTGACGGCTTCGGCCGTAGCCGCGCCGGTCCACGCCGACTGGGACAGCAGGACCGCGCGCGTCCACAGGTCCGCCCAGCGGCGGGCCGGGATGAGCTCCATGGTCGCCACCGGGCTGGCCGTGCGCAGTTCGGCGGCGAGGCCGTCGAGGAGCACGGCGAGACGGCGGGAGGCCGGGTCGGACAGGACCGCGTCGATCGCCTGGGCGCCACCGGAGACGAGTTCGTGGTCGACGCCGTGCCAGCCGGTGATGGCCAGTTCGCCGAGCCAGGATCGGGCGCCTCCACGCGGTCCGCCGGCGGCTTGGGCCGGGGTGGCGCCCGCCTGCCAGGGCGCGCGGGTGCGACCGAGGGCGGTGTCGAGGCCGGTGAGGAGTTCGTCGTGGACGGCTCCGAGGAGCGCCGAGCGGGCGGCGGCCAGGGCGGCGAGGTGCTCGTCGCCGATGGAGCCGGCCTTGATCTTCTCGATGGCCTCGCCGACCCGGTCACCGAGGGGGGTGACCGCCACGGCGGAGGCGAGCGCGGTGAGGGCCGCGGTCTGCTCGCCGCCGAGGCGGCTGAGTCCGTGGACGAGGGCGTCGTCGAGTCCGTCGACGACGGCGAGGGTCTCGGTGACGCCCGGCTGGGCGGCGGCGAGGACGGCGGCCAGTTGCGAGGCGAGCATCAGCGCACCGCCCCGGACGCCGGGAACCAGTGGAGTTCGGGGATGGGGCCGCTGGTGGTCGGCAGCTCCAGGTAGCTCAGGTGGCGAAGGAAGCGGGCGAAGACGACCGCGGCCTGGGTGGAGGAGCTGGTCCCGTTGATCTGGTCGAGGATCTCGAAGGTGTCGTCGGCCTCGACACGAAGGAAGCGGCCGACGCGTTCACCGCCGTACTGGGTCACGGCCTCGGTGACCATTGCCTTGATGTGGTTACAGGCCCAGCGTCCGCCGAGGCCGCCGCAGGGCCGGTTGTTGTTGGTGCTGCAGCTGAGGGCGTGATCGGCCGCGCCGATCGAGGACACGTACACGCGGGCGGGGTCCGAGCCGCTGGACACCACGCCCTGCAGCCGTCCGTCGGCCATTTCGACGAAGGGGACCTTCGCCAGTTTGCGGGCCTGTACGAGTGGGAGCACGCGTACCGTGCTCCGCCGCTCGTCACCGGGCCTGTCCGACACCAAGACCATCGACCTCCAACCGCTGTGAGGACGGCGTCGGGCCGCTCCACGGCGGCCACGCCGGCACGGACAAGGCGTCCGTGGTGCGGTTTTTATACCCGACACGTGCGACACCGCGGCTTGTGCGTGCGAAGCCGGAAGCGGTGCCGCAGGTGGGAACGGGTGGGCGGGAGCACAGGTCCGCGGGCGTCCACGGTCGGGAGTCGCGGGGACGCGGGGGCACCGCTAGGTGCTCGGGTGGCGACCGGTGGTGAGGTGCACTGGTGGGCGGGCGCGAAAACGCAGGGACCCGGGCGCGTGCGCCCGGGTCCCTGCGATGCGGCGGGAGTTCGGTGTCCCTCACTCCTTGGGAGTGACGAACTCCGGCAGATCGAGTACGCGCAGCCAGCTGCCGTCGGCCTGCTTGCGGACCACCTGGGCGCGGGCGCCGGCGCCGTCCTTCGGCGGTGTGGAGGTGAGTGCGAGCTCTCCGCTGATCAGGGTCGGCAGCGGCGTCTCCAGTTCGAACTTCGGTCCGTGCTCCAGCACCGAGGCCCACAGTTTCCGGATGGCCTCGCGGCCGACCGTCTGACCGCCGGGCGGGTAGGCGAGCACGGCGCCCTCCTCGTAGAGCGCGGCGACCCCGTCGGCGTCTCCGGCGTTGGAACGCTCGACGAACAGGCGCGTGATGTCCTCGGGACGCATGGCCTTCTCGTATTCGCTCACGGTGTCTCCTCCTCAAGATCGTTTGTTCGATTCCCAGTCTGCGCCTACCGGAAACAGAAGTCCAACAGATGGTTCTTCTGGGAGTTAGAATCAGGGCTTATGGAACTGAGGCAGCTGGAGTACTTCGTCGCCGTCGCGGAGGAGGCCGGCTTCACCCGCGCGGCCGAGCGCGTGCACATCAGTCAGTCGGGTGTGAGCGCCCAGATCCGGCAGCTGGAACGGGAGCTCGGAGCGGCCCTCATCGACCGCTCCAGCCGGGGCGCGCGCCTCACACCGGCGGGCGCCGCGGCCCTCGAACACGCCCGCGCGGCGCTCGCCGCCGCCGAGGCGGTGCGGCAGGCCGTCGGCGAGGTCGTCCAGCTGCTGCGCGGGCGGCTCACGGTCGGAATGGTCACCGCCTGCACGGTCACGCCCCTGTTCGACGGGCTGTCGTCCTTCCACGCCGCGCACCCCGGCGTCGAGATCGTCCTCAGCGAGGACACCTCCGATCTGCTCACCGAACGGGTCCGCACCGGTCTGCTCGACCTCGCGCTCATCGGCGCGGCGGGCGAACCGCCCCCGGGGCTCGCGGCGTTCCCGATCGTCAGTGAGCGCCTCGTGGCCGCCGTCCCGCCCGACCATCCGCTGGCGAAGCGGGAACGCCCGACACTCGCCGAGGTCTGCGCCCACCCGATCGTGTGCCTGCCGACGGGAACGGGAATCCGCGAGGTCTTCGACCGTGCCTGCGCGGCGCAGGGGCTCCGCCCCGAGATCACGCTTCAGGCGAGCGCGCCCGACGCCGTCGCCGCGCTGGCCGAACGCGGTCTCGGCGTGGCGGTGCTGAGCGAGTCGACGGTGGTCTCGGGCGACTCCCTGTCGACGGGGGTGATCGACGACGTGGACCTGCCGGGCGTGCTGGCCCTGGTGTGGTCGGAGACGCCGGCGAGTCCCGCGCTGCGCACGCTCGTCGGGCACCTGCGCCGCGCCTTCGGAGGGTGACCGGCCGCATCGGTCGCGAACGTGCGGTTCCCGAGACCTGGCCGAGACCATATCGGGGCCGTGAGCAGGGAGGACGGCGCGCGGGTTAGCCTCTTGGCGACCGACCGGAGATCATCGTCGATCTACCTCTCGCCCGCGGCATTCTCGGGAGTGTCATGCCCTCGTCAACGTCCAAAGAATCCACGCCACAGCCACCGCAGCCGCCCCCGGCGGCCGGTACCAACTCCTTCGACCGGTACTTCGAGATCAGCGCGCGCGGCTCCAGTCTGAGCAGGGAACTGCGCGGCGGCCTCGCCACGTTCTTCACCATGGCCTACATCCTGGTGCTCAACCCGATCATCCTGGCCGGAGCCGAGGACAAGTACGGGCAGCACCTGTCGACCGTGCAGCTGGTCACCTCGACGGCGCTGGTCGCGGCGATCATGACGATCCTCATGGGCATCGTCGGGCGCCTCCCGGTCGCGCTGGCGGCCGGCCTCGGCATCAACGCCGTGGTCGCCTACCAGCTCGCGCCGCGCATGGCGTGGGCCGACGCGATGGGCCTGGTCGTCATCACCGGCATCGTGCTGTGCGTGCTGGTCGCCGGCGGTATCCGCAAGGCGATCATGGACGCCATCCCCATGCAGCTCAAGCAGGCCATCGCCGTCGGCATCGGCCTGTTCCTCGCCTTCATCGGCTTCGTCGACGCCGGCTTCGTCAGCCGCATCGGCGACGCCGCCGGCACGACCGTCCCCGTGCAGCTCGGCACCGACGGACAGCTGTCGGGCTGGCCGATCCTGGTGTTCTGTCTCGGCGTGCTGCTGACCTTCGCGCTCATGTTGCGCAAGGTGAAGGGCGCGATCCTGATCAGCATCCTCGGGATGACGATCGTGGCGATCATCATCGAGGCCGTCGCGCCCGGACAGCAGTGGGGTCTGACCAAGCCGGCCTTCCCCGACTCCGCCGTCGCCGCGCCCGACTTCGGGCTGCTCGGCGACTTCAGCCTCACCGGCGCCTTCGGCGAGGTGACCGCGCTGACGGTGGTGCTGCTGGTCTTCACACTGCTCCTGTCGGACTTCTTCGACACGATGGGCACCGTCGTCGCGGTGTCCGGCGAGGCCGGCCTGCTCGACGAGAACGGGCAGGTTCCCCGGATCGGCCGCGTGCTGATGGTCGACGCCGTCGCCTCCGCCGCCGGTGGCGCCAGTTCGTCCTCGTCGGCGACCTCGTACATCGAGTCCGCCGCCGGTGTCGGCGAGGGCGCGAGGACGGGGCTGGCCAGCGTCGTCACGGGTGTGCTGTTCGCCGTGGCGCTGTTCTTCACCCCCGTGCTGACGATCGTTCCGATGCAGGCCGCCGCGCCGGCGTTGGTCGTGGTCGGCTTCCTGCTGCTGACGCAGGTACGGCACATCGACTGGTCCGACCTGACGGTGGCCATCCCGGCCTTCCTGACGATCGCGGTCATGCCGTTCACGTACTCGATCACCAACGGCATCGGCGCGGGCTTCGTGTCCTTCGTGGTGCTGAAGCTGGTGGCGGGGAAGGCGCGGCAGGTGCACTGGCTGCTGTGGATCGTGTCGGCACTGTTCACGGTGTACTTCTTCTCGGCGCCGATCGAGGCGTGGGTGTTCTAGGGGTAGGTGCGGCGCTCGCCGGGAACCGCGCTGTGGCCGGCGCTTGAGGGACTGGGCGCTGGGCGGCGGTGAGATGTCGCAGGGTTGGCCGTCGGTTGGACCGGCGGGGAGGCCGGCCGGAGCGGCTTGGCGCGGCTCCGGCCGGCTGGAACCGCTTGGCGTAGTGGGCCGGCGGGGAACGGCCCGTTTGGGACGGCCCGTCGCAATGCGGCGGGCCGTCCCTCCGTGGACGGAGCAGCGGATCAGCGGATCAGCGGATCAGCGGCGTGACAGTAGGGCGCTGCGAGGTGGGACGGCGCCCAGCGGGGTGATGCGAGAGCGAGGACCCCTGCGGCGAGGCGCGTCCGGCAGGGTGGTGCGGCGACGGGGAGGCTGCGGCGGCGACCCGCTCCCGCTCCCGCTGTTGAGGCGACGCTCGCCCAACGTGGCCCGCCGAGTCGAAGGCGGTTCGCCTTCCCTCCGGTCGCGCGGGCGATACCGTCGACCCATGATCACCACGGACTCCGGCACGCCCGACCCGGACCCGTTCATCCGCGTCCGCGACGCGCGCGAGCACAACCTGCGGCACGTCGACCTCGCCGCCCCGCGCGACCGGGTCGTGGTGTTCACGGGCGTGTCGGGCTCGGGCAAGTCCTCGCTGGCCTTCGGCACGATCTACGCCGAGGCGCAGCGGCGCTACCTGGAGTCGGTCAGCCCCTACGCCCGGCGGCTGATCGAACAGGTCGGCGCGCCGAAGGTCGGTGAGATCACCGGCCTGCCGCCCGCGGTGGCGCTCCAGCAGTCGCGTGGGGGCGGCGGCGCCCGCTCGTCGGTGGGCACGGTGACGCACCTGTCGAACGTGCTGCGGATGCTCTACTCGCGTGCCGGCGACTACCCGCCGGGCGCGGAGCGGCTCGACTCCGACTCCTTCTCCCCCAACACCCAGATCGGTGCCTGCCCGCACTGCCACGGCATCGGCACCGTCCACGACGTCGACCCCGAACGGATGGTCCCCGACCCCTCGCTGAGCATCCGCGAGGGCGCGATCGCCGCGTGGCCGGGCGCGTGGCAGGGCAAGAACTACCGCGACATCCTCGGCGAGCTCGGCGTCGACGTCGACCGGCCGTGGCGGGAGCTGCCGGCGGAGCGCCGGGAGTGGATCCTGATGACCGAAGAGCAACCCGTCGTCACCGTCCATCCCGTCCGCGACGCCTCCCGGATCACCCGGCCCTACCAGGGCACCTACAGCAGCGCCCGCCGCTACGTGCTGCACACCTACGCCACGACCCGCAGCGCGTCCATGCGCGCACGGGCGGCGCGTTTCCTCAGTTCGCGTCCCTGTCCCGTCTGCGGCGGGAAACGCCTGCGGCCGGAGGCACTCGCGGTGCGCTTCGCCGGCCGCGACATCGGCGAGCTGGCCGGACTGCCCCTGACCGACCTCGCCGAGCTGCTGTCGAAGACGTCGCCCGAACGCGCCGGCGGCGCCGAGGCGGAGGCGGCCCGCGCGCTGATCGCCAACCTCGTCGAGCGTGTCGCGACGATGACCGACCTCGGCCTGGGCTACCTGGCGATGTCGCGGTCGACGTCGACACTCTCCCCCGGCGAGTTGCAGCGGCTGCGGCTGGCGACGCAGCTGCGCTCGGGACTCTTCGGGGTCGTCTACGTCCTCGACGAGCCTTCGGCGGGCCTCCACCCGGCCGACACCGAGGCGCTGCTGGCGGCGCTGCGACGCCTGCGTGAGGCCGGGAACTCACTGCTGGTCGTCGAGCACAACCTCGACGTGATGCGCCGCGCCGACTGGATCGTCGACGTCGGTCCGGGCGCCGGTGAGCGCGGCGGGCTCGTCCTCTACTCCGGCGCGGTCGACGGGCTCGCGGAGGTCGCCGATTCGGCGACGGCGCGGTACCTGTTCGGCGACGCGCGGCCCACTCGCCCGCAACCCCGCGCGCCTTCCGGCTGGCTGGAACTGAACGACGTCACCCGCCACAATCTCCGCGGGCTCTCGGCGCGCTTCCCACTCGGCACGCTCACCGCGGTGACGGGGGTGTCCGGGTCGGGGAAGTCCACCCTGGTCAGCCAGGTCCTCACGGCGGTGGTCGCCGCGAACCTGGGCGGTGAACCGCCCCAGCAGGGTGAGGAGTCGCCGGAGGGCGCGCTCGTCGAGGACGACCCGGCGGCGGGGGTGTCCGCCTCGGGCCTCGACGCCATCGACCGGCTCGTGCTCGTCGACCAGCGGCCCATCGGCCGCAGTTCCCGCTCGAACCTGGCCACCTACACGGGCCTGTTCGACACGATCCGCAAGATGTTCGCCGCCACCGACGCCGCCCGCGAGCGCGGCTTCGACGCCGGGCGCTTCTCCTTCAACGTGCCGGGCGGGCGCTGCGAGCACTGCCAGGGCGAGGGCGAGATCCACATCGAGATGCTGTTCCTGCCGGGCGCGGCCGCGCCCTGCCCGGTCTGCCGGGGGCGGCGCTACAATCCCGAGACGCTGGAGGTCGAGGTCCGCGGCAACTCGATCGCCGACGTGCTGGAGATGACGGTGGAGCGGGCGCGGGAGGTGTTCGCCGACGTGCCGGGCGCGGCGCGGGCGCTGTCGGTGCTCGACGAGGTCGGCCTGGGCTATCTGCGGCTCGGCCAGCCGGCGACGACGTTGTCGGGCGGTGAGGCGCAGCGGGTGAAGCTCGCCTCGGAGCTCCAGCGGCGAAGGCGGGGCAGCACGCTATACGTCCTCGACGAACCGACCACGGGCCTGCATCCGGCCGATGTGGACCTGCTGATGGCGCAGTTGCGGGGACTGGTCGAGGCGGGGAACACCGTGATCGTCATCGAGCACGACATGCCGGTGGTCGCCGCGGCGGACTGGGTGATCGACATGGGACCGGGAGGCGGTGACGCGGGCGGCCGGATCGTCGCCGAGGGGCGCCCGGACGAGGTGGCGGCCGCCGGAGGCGTCACCGGGCGCTTCCTCGCCGAAGAGTTCTGACGGACCCGTCGAAGGCGCCGAAGGACCGAGCCGGGAAGTCCAAGATCGGGGTATCTTTTCAAGGCGCGTCGCCGGTGACGAGGAGTGCGGATGAGCACGAACGGCAGTCTCATCGAACGCGCCGCCGTGCTCGCCGAGCTGCGGGATCGCCTGTCGGGCACCGGCCGCGTCATCCTGTGGGGTCCCGACGGGATCGGTAAGACCACGCTGTTCCACGCCGTCGTCGACCAGCCCGAGTCCCTGTCGCTGCGCGCCTACCTCTCCGAGACCTACCCGCGCCAGCCTTACGCGGCGGTGACCGACCTGCTCGCGGCGATCCCCGCGGAGACGCTCGCCGAACTTGGCGAGCCGCGGCGGGCCGCCCTCTCCGTCCTATTACGCCAGTCCGGGCAGGCCCTCGCGCCGGACCGCGTCTCGGTGCGGCTCGCCGTCCTCGACGCGCTCAGCGCCCTGTCGGCCGACCGGCGGGTCCTTGTCGCCGTCGACGACGCTCACTGGCTCGACGAGGGCAGTGCCGACGTCCTGCGCTTCGTATGCCGCAACCTGCGACCGGACCGGCTCGCGGTGCTGCTGGCCACCGACGACCTCGGTGCCGTCGGCGAGATCTGCGGCAGCCCCTGCCAGGAGCTGCTGGT
The DNA here is from genome assembly GCF_040655735.1 of Phytomonospora sp. NPDC050363. NCBI lineage: Bacteria > Bacillati > Actinomycetota > Actinomycetes > Micromonosporales > Micromonosporaceae > Phytomonospora > Phytomonospora sp. NPDC050363. The sequence goes on along the minus strand of NZ_JBFAKK010000001.1, from coordinate 584,553 downwards.
CCCGGACTGGAGCGTGGCCGAGATGGCCGAGTTGCTCACCGGTGTCGGCATCGCGACGCGCCTGGCCGGGCGCATCCACGCCGCCGCGGGCGGGAATCCGGCGCTGGCGCTGCGCATCGCCGGCGCCATCGGGACGGGACCACCGCGCGCGCCGCTCCCCGCGCCACCCGAGATCGGCGCCGCCGCGCGCCAGTCGATCCGGCGCAGACTCGGCCGTCTCTCCCGACGCGGGCGGGAGACCCTGCTGCTGGCCGCGCTCGCCGAGCGCCCGACGGTGCGGCTGCTGCGCGCCTGCGGTCGCCGCCAAGTGCACGAGGATCTCGCCTGCGCGGTCGCCGAGGGGCTCGCCGGTGTCGATGCCGACGGCGGGATCCGCTTCAGCGCCGGGCTGGTCGGCGACACCCTGCGCCTCGACGCTGCCGAGACGGCGCTGGCCTCCGCCCACCGCGCGCTCGCCGCCGCCGTCGCCGACCCCGTGGCGGCGACCTGGCACCGCGCGCTGTCCACCGACGCGGTCTCCGAGCCCCTCGCCGAACGCCTCGACGAGGCCGCCGACACCGCGCAGCACCGCGGCGACCGGCGCACCGCCGCCGAACTGTCCATGCTGGCCGCCGAGCGCACGCCCGCGTCCCTGACCGAGGACGCCGTCCGCCGCTATCGCGCCGCCGCGCGGCAGGCCGCCCTGGCCGGGGACACCGAGCTGACCCAGCGCGCCGCGCAGGCGGTTCTCGACCGGGCCACCGATCCCGCCGACCGGGTGCGTGCGCGCCTGTCGGTCATGGAGGTCGCCGGGCAGGCCTTCGACGTTCTCGACGAGGTCTTCGCCGACGCCGAGGTGCACGCCGCCGGGCATCCCGAACTGCTCGCCGAGGTGCGGCTGTGGCTCGCCTGGCGAGCGCACCTCCGCGACGGCGACACCCGCACCGCCGCGCGCCTCGCCCGCGAGGCGGTCGCACTGGCCGACGGCCGCGCGGGGCGCGGTTTCCTGGTCGAGGCCATGGCCACCGTCGCGCGCTTCCAGTTCATCTGCGGCGAACCCGGTTCGGAGGAGATCCTCGCCCGCGCCGAGGCACTGTGCACACCGGACGAACCGGCCAGCCCACACGGGGCGCCCGGCTTCGTGCGGGCGCGCCTGGCCCTCTTCGACGACCGGCTCACCGAGGCCCGCGAAGACCTGCTTCGGCTCCTGCCCGTCGCACACCGCCTCGGCGAGATGAAGGCACTGGTCGAGGTCTGGCGCAGTCTCGCCGAGGTGGAACTGCGCGCAGGCCGCTGCGGGGTCGCCCGCGACTACGCGCGCCGCGCGGTCGCCCACGTCGCCGACAGCCAGGGCTCGCCGGGCTCGGCGCTCTATGCCGCTTCCCTCGTCGAAGCAGCCTGCGGCGACCTCGACATGGCGGAGTCCTACGCCCGCCAGGGCCTGCGGTCATCCCGCGAGGACCACGACATCTGGTTCACCGCCAACAGTCTCTTCGCGCTCGGCCGGGTGCAGACCGCGCTCGGCGACGCGCCCGCCGCCGTCGACTCGCTGCGCAAGGTCCAGACCCTGCACACCGCCTTCGAGGTCGCCGACCCCTCCGTCCTGCACTGGCACGCCGAACTCGCCGAGGCGCTCGCCGTCGCCGGTGACCTGGCCGGTGCCGCCGAGGTCTGCGACAAGTCGCGCGCGGCGGCCGTCGAGTTCGACCGGCGTCCCGTCCTCGCCGAGCTCGACCGCGCCGAGGCTGCCGTGCGGCTCGGCACCGGGGACGTGGAGGGCGCGGCGGCGCTGCTGTCCTCGGCACGCGAGGTCTTCGCCGCGCGCGGGCTGCCGCTCGAAGAAGGCCGGGCGCTGCTGTCGCTCGCCCGCCTGGAAAGGCGCCGGCGACGGCGGTCGGCGGCGCGGGCGACGCTCATCGAGGCCGAGGAGATCTTCAGCCGCTGCGAGGCGACGGTCTGGCTGGAGTCGACCGCCCGCGAACGCGCCCGGCTCGAACCGGGGACCGCACCCTGACCCGCCGATGCCCGCCTGACGCCCGCCGAGGCCCGCATCGCCGACCTGGTCGCCGCCGGGGCGTCCAACGGCGAGGTCGCCGCGCAACTGTTCGTCAGCGTCAAGACCGTCGAGGCGACCCTGACCCGCATCTACCGCAAGCTGGGCGTCCGCTCGCGCGGACAGCTCGCCGCCGGCGGCCGGGCGAGGGACTGACCCCACCCCTCCCCTACCTTTCGCGGAGGGAATTCCCCAGTAGCGGCGCCCGGCGTGCGCTCATAGCGTCGGCTCATCGACGGCGCCCGGCAGAGGCGCCGCACTTCCCGGACCGGCCATCCCCGCCGGGTCCCGAAAGGACCGAGCACATGAGAACGACGAACCTGTGGCGGACGGCGGCCGCCGTCGGCGTCGCCGCGGCCTGCGTACTCCTGACCGCCCCGGCGGCGCGGGCCGAGACCGGCGACATCCGCAACGCCGGCGGCCCGTCCGCCGTCGAAGGCCGCTACATCGCGGTGTTCGAGGACTCCGCCGTGCCCGGCGTCGCCGCCTCCGTCGAGTCGAAGGCGGCGGGCCTCGCCGAGCGGTATCGAGGGACCGTCGACCTGACCTACCACGCCACCATCCGCGGCTTCTCGACCACGATGGACGCCGCCGACGCCCGCCGCATGGCCGCCGACCCCGCCGTCTCATACGTCGAGGCCGTGCACACCGTGCGGCTCGCCGACGACCAGGCCGACCCGCCGAGCTGGGGCCTCGACCGCGTCGACCAGGCGAACCTGCCCCTCGACCGGAAGTACGGCTATCCGTCCACCGGCGGACAGGGCGTCACCATCTACGTCCTCGACACCGGCGTGCGCATGACGCACCAGACCTTCGGCGGCCGCGCGGTCTCCGGCCACGACTTCATCGACAACGACTCCAATGCCTCCGACTGCCACGGGCACGGCACCCACGTGGCCGGCACCACGGCGGGCGCCGAGTACGGCGTCGCGAAGAAGGCCAAGGTCGTCGCCGTCCGGGTCCTCGGCTGCGACGGCAGCGCTCCCAACGACGTCATCGCCAAGGGCATCGACTGGGTAACCGCCAACGCCGTCAAACCCGCCGTCGCGAACATGAGCCTCGGTGACAACGGCAGCCACCCCGTCATGGAGGACGCCGTCCAGCGCTCCATCGACAAAGGCATCCAGTACTCCCTCGCGGCGGGAAACAACGGCGGCAACGCCTGCGACTTCTCCCCGGCCCGGCTCCCGGCGGCCGTCACGGTCGGATCCAGCGCCGAGAACGACTCACGCAGCGGTTTCAGCAACCTCGGCACCTGCCTTGACCTGTTCGCGCCCGGCTCGAACATCGTGTCCTCGGCCAACGCCGGCGACAGCCAGCGCGCCACCATGAGCGGCACGTCCATGGCCGCACCCCACGTCGCGGGCGCCATCGCGCTCTACCTCGCGGGCAACCCGACCGCGACCCCCGCACAGGTTCGCGACGCGATCGTGAACAACGCCACGCCGGGGAAGGTCACCAACCCCGGCTCGGGCTCCCCGAACAAGCTCCTCTACACCGGCTTCATCGGCGGCCCGCCGCCCGCCGAGGACGACTTCTCCGTGCTCGCCGACCCCGGCTCGGCGACCGTCGACCCGGGCCAGTCGGCGAGTTCGACGGTCAAGACGACGATCACGAAGGGTTCCGCGCAGGAGGTGAAGCTGACCGCTTCGGGTCTGCCGTCCGGCGCGCAGGCCGCGTTCAGCCCGGCGACGCTCGACTCGGGGCAGTCGTCGGCCTTGACCGTGTCGACATCGGCGAGCACTCCGGCGGGCGCATATTCGGTGACGATCACCGCGACCGGCACGAAGGCGACCCGGACGGCGGGCTTCACGCTCGTGGTCGGTGACGACGGCGGTGAACCCGGCGATCCGGTGGCGAGCTTCACGCAGACCTGTTTCAACCAGGGTTTCCGCTTCTGCATGTTCGACGGGACGGCGTCGTCGAGCCCCGGCGGGCAGATCACCGGTTTCCGGTGGAGCTTCGGTGACGGGACGAGCGGGTCGGGTTCGCTGACCTCGCACTTCTACAACGGTCCGGGCAGCTACCGGGTGACCTCGACGGTGACCGACTCGACCGGGGCGACCGGGACGGTGACCAAGGTGGTGACGCTCTGAGTGGGAACGGAGTGAACCGGTGAGGGCCGGGGCGGGGCGCGGTGCCGAGCGTCCCGCCCTCGGTGCGTCCCGACCGCCGCCCTCGCGGACCTTCCAATGTGGACTGGTGCCCGCGGAACAGAGTGTGCCGCAGGTCGGGGCTCCGCAGGCGTGGCAGGCCGGGTACACCGGTGAGGGTGTCACGGGTCGCGGTCCTCGACAGCGGCTAAGACGCGGCTCACCCGGATCTGACGGGGCTGGTGACGGCGGCGGAGGACTTCACCGGCACCTCGCCGGGTGGTGTCGACGACCTCGGGCACGGGACGCATGTGGCGTCCATCGTGGCCGGGTCGGGGGCCGCCTCCGACGGCCGGTTCAAGGGTGTGGCGCCGGGCGCGAGGCTGATGTCGGGGAAGGTCTGCGTCAAGGCGGGCATGTGCGAGGTGAGCGCGGTGATCGCCGGTGTCGAGTGGGCCGCGCGGGGCGGCGCCGACGTGGTCAACGCCAGCATCGGCATCTACCTGTCCGACGGCACCCGATGTCGCTGTCGCTCAACGCCCTCACCGCCGAGACGGGGACGCTGTTCGTGATCTCCTCGGGCAACGAGGGGAACGTGGAGACGGTGCTGGCGCCCGGATCGGCCGACGCCGCTTTGACGGTCGCTTCGGTGACCAAGGGCGACGCGCTGTCCTGGTTCACCAGCCGTGGGCGGCCCGTTGGTAACAGACGTGTCATACGCGGCAAGGTAGTGCCGCTGGCCTGCGGGGCCCCTGAGGCACCGTCCGCCAGCAATGGTTCCCACGATGTTGGTCGGCAGCCGCGGGTGGGCTGGCGCAGAAGGGACATTTATCGGGTATTCGGTTGATGGTGGTCTTGGTGTCCATGGGGGACGGTCACCGGATGGGTTCAGGGGGCGAAGGCCGAGTCGGGAAAGTGTCGCGGGGCTGGTGGCGGCGGTGGTGGTGGGCGGTCCCGGTCGGGCTCGTGCTTGTCATCGGTGCGTTGTTGATGATCGATCTGTTGTGGACGGCGGCCGGCGCTGACCGCACGCGGCAGATGGATGCCGCTCAGAGGACGTTCACCATCGTCGTCGGTTTGGGCGGTGCGGTTACTCTCGCGGTGCTAATCCACCGGCAGGTCGTCGCCTCGGCCGAGCACAAGCGCCAGCTCGAAGACCAGACCCACCGCATCGCCGATGCCGAACGCCGCTTCGAACATGCTGAACGCGTTGCCGCCGCCACGCAGCATGATGCGATCCAGAAACGCGCGCAGGAGCTGTTCTCCAAGTCGGTTGACCAGCTCGGCAGCGAGAAGGCCGCCGTACGGGTCGGCGCCCTTCATGCCTTGGACGACCTCGGTCAAGAACACCCCAAGCGCCGGCGTGCGGTGATGGACGTGTGGTGTTCCTACCTGCGCATGCCACCATCCGACCCGCCAATCAGTGGCCAGCCAACCAAGCTGGAACTCAACGGTGAAGGCGGGAGTGTGGTGACGTCGCGCCAGGTGTGGCCGGCGGAGGAGCTGCAGGTGCGTGCCACCGCGCAGCGCCTCATAGGCGACCACCTCCGTGACCCACGCCCCGAAGCAGATCGCGACGACACCAGCCCTGAGCCCTTCGAGAGGTTCTGGGGTGCCATGGACATCGACCTCGCTGGCGCCGACCTCCATAACCTTGACTTCAACCACTGCCACCTCCTGACCGGCGAGTTCGGGGAGGCGACGTTCTCCAAGTCCGCCGGGTTTGACGGGACGCGGTTTGCTGGGCGCGCCAATTTCGCCGGGACGCGCTTCGCCGGGTTCGCCGGGTTCGCTGGGGCGGCGTTCGCTGGGCTGGCCGTGTTCAGCAGGGCGATGTTCGCCAGGCCCGCCAGGTTCGACGGGGTGACGTTCGCCAGGGATGTCAGGTTCATGGGGGCGGTGTTCGCCGGGTACGCCAGTTTCGGTGGGGCGGGATTCGCCGAGTCCGTTGACTTCGGTGGCGCGGCGTTCGCCAGGCAAAGCAGTTTCAGGGGGGCGGCGTTCGGCAGGTATGCCAGGTTCGTTGAGGTGGCGTTTACCGGGACCGTTGACTTCAGCAAGACGAGGTTTACCGGGCTCGCCATGTTCCTGGAGGCAGAGTTCGCCGATAGCGCCAGGTTCTGCGAGGTGGAATTCGCCCAGGAGGCCGGGTTCGCTGGGGCGGCGTTCGCTGGGCACGCCATGTTCCAGGAGGCGGAGTTCGGCGAGGATGCCAGCTTCGTCGGGGCGAAGTTCGCCGGGCCCGCCAGCTTCGGCCGGGCGAAGTTCGCCCAGACCCTCAGGTTCCTCGGGGCGAACTTCGCGATGCCAGATCGAGTAGGCCTAGAGGTGGGCCTGCACCTGGTGTTCCTTCATCTGTTGCCGCCGGGGTGGCGTGCCGCACGCCGTCGCCGGGGAAGCCGACGGCCCGCCGATGATGGGCCTGGCCGAGTGCTGGAGCGGGACCCGGCGTTCTCGAACTCTTCAGCGGTGTCTCTCGATTCCTCCAGTGGCTGAGGAACGGGGCCGGTGGGAATCGGCGTCTACCGGTCATCGAACCTGCCGTGAGCGGCAAGTAGCACGTTCTCCTGCATCCACCCGACGCTAAACCCAACCCGAGATCAACAGCGGTGGTGGGGGTGATGTGGCGCTGGTGGGTCCGCTGGTAACGGACGTGTCATGAGCCGCAATAACCGGCGAGTGGACCTTCGCCACGGCCACCACGGATCCGGACGCCTGGACACCGGTGGGCCTGATCACCGTACGGGTCGGGGCCTCCGGCATCGTCGACGGCGCGGCCCACGCGGTCGTTCCGCAGATCGTCGCGCTCGAGTGGTCCGCCCGGCCGGGACCGCCGACCTCGACTTCGAGGTCTCCTACGACGAGGGCGGGACCTGGACGGCCGTGGCGGTCCTGCGTCTGGGCGACCGGGCGTGGACGGTCCTGGCGCATCGCCGGGGCGCCGAGTCGGTCTCGGTCCGCTCGACGGTCGCCGACACGGCCGGCGACACCGCGATGGTCAACGCCGTCAAGGCGTGGAATCTGCGCTGAGGGAGACCCGGCCGCACCAGGAACCTGTTGGCGCGGCCGGGCCCCCGCCGATCAGCAGACGGAGATCGGCGGGCGTGTCGACGTCGGCGGGATAGGCGACGTCGTGACATGGGACGCGCACGACGCGATCGGCGTGCGCGCGCAGGTGGCCGCGCGCTCCGGCGTCGCCGACCGCGAGGCGGGCGACGCCGGGGAAGTGCGCGCGGGTGAACAAGACCGGGTGGCCCGTGGCGCCCTCGTAGGCGGCGACGGCGAGTTCGGCGCCCTCACGGTGTGCGGCGATGACCCGCGCGACGGCGGCCGGGGTGATGCCCGGCTGGTCGACGAGGAGGACGACGACCGCCTCGGCGTCCTCGGGCAGCGCGGCCAGACCGGCGCGGAGTGAGGAGCCCATTCCGTCGCTCCAGTCGGGGTTGACGACACGGTGGCAGCCCCCGGGGGTCGGTATCTCGGCCGCCGAGGCGCCGAGAACTATGTGGACGGTGTCGCAGCCGCCGTCGGCGAGGTTGGCCGCGGCGTGTTCGGCCAGTGAGCGGCCGCGATGGCGCAGCAGTGCCTTGGGGCGGCCGCCGAGGCGGCGTCCTGCTCCTGCGGCCAGCAGCAGCCCCGCGACGCGCGGTCGGGAACGCATCCGGTCACCCGTACTCGTTCTGGACGAGGTAGGCGTGCGCGGCGGCCAGGACGGTGACGCGCAGGCTGGGGTCGCGGTCGCTGAGGCGCAGGGCGACGATGATCTCGGGATAGAAGCTGTTGAGGCCGAGGCCGGTGAAGTACCGGTCGGTGTCGAGCACGCAGCGGTAGGACAGGGCGCAGTCGTCCTCGGGTTCCCATTTGGCGACCCGGCCCTCGGTGTCGGTGCGATGGCAGGCGACGACCTCCCACCCGTCGTCGGCGCGGCGCTCGAAGCGGACCGGGAGCTGGGCCACCGGCATGCCGCTGTGAGCGTCGTGGACCTCTATCGAGACAGTCATGACCGACCGCTTTCGGGTGTCGGGGACAAGTGGCGTGCGGGTTCACGGGAGAGAAGCCGGCCGGCGCCGGGTAGTGCTCCGGCGAGCCAGGTCGAGCGGACCCGGCCGGTGAGTTCGCGTCCGGCGTAGGGGGTCACGGGGTTGCGGTGGGCGAGTCGGAGGGGGTCGACGGTGACGGTCTCCCCAGGCACGAAGCGGACCAGGTCGGCGGCGTTGCCGACGGCGATCGAACCCTTGCCGGCGGTCGTGTCGAGTCCGGCGAGGCGTGCGGGAGCGGTGGACATCCACGCGGTGACCTCGGCGAGGCCGTACCCGCGCCGCCGCGCCTCGGTCCACATGAGACTCAGACCGAGCTGGAGTGAGGAGATGCCGCCCCAGGCGGTGGCGAAACTGCCGGTGCGCTTGAGGTCCTCGGTCGCCGGGGAGTGATCGGAGACGACGCAGTCGATGGTCCCGTCGGCCAGCGCCGCCCATAGCCGGTCGCGGTTGCCGGCGTCGCGGATGGGCGGGCAGCACTTGAACTCGGTCGCGCCGGACGGGACCTCGTCGGCGTCGAGGACGAGGAAGTGCGGGCAGGTCTCGGCGGTGACGGCCGTCCCCCTCGCCTTGGCGTCCGCGATGAGGTCGGCGGCACCCGCCGCCGAAAGGTGCAGGATGTGGACGCGGGCGCCGGTCTTCTCGGCGGCCTCGATGACGCGCGCGACGGCGTCGACCTCGGCGCGGGCGGGACGCGACGCCAGGAAGTCGCGGTAACGGGGACTGTCCGGCGCCGCGGTGAGCGCGCCGGGATCCTCGGCGTGGACGAGCAGGACGCTGCCGAGGCGGGCGATCTCGCGCGCGGCGGCGAGCAGCCCGGCCTGGTCGAGCGGGGGGAACTCGGGGACGCCGCTGTCGGACAGGAAGCACTTGAAGCCGAAGGCGCCGGCCTCGTGCAGCGCGGCGAGTTCGCCCAGGTTGCCCGGGACGGCGCCGCCCCAGAAGCCGGTGTCGACCGCGCAGTGCCCGCTCGCGGCGGCGCGTTTGACGTCGAGAGCGGCGGCGTCGACGGTCGGCGGGAGGGAGTTGAGGGGCATGTCGATCAGCGTGGTCACTCCCCCGGCGGCGGCCGACGCGGTGGCCGTGGCGAATCCCTCCCATTCGGTCCGGCCGGGTTCGTTGATGTGGACGTGGGTGTCGACGAGGCCGGGCAGGAGCGCGTCATCGGCGAGGTCGACGGTCTGTGCCGCGGGCAGGAAGTCGTCGTATCCGCCGATCGCGGCGATGCGGCCCGCGCGCACGCCGACGGCGGCCGGGGCCTCCCCGGCGGGCAGGACGGCCCGGCGCGAGCGCAGTACGAGGTCGAAGGTCATGCCGTAGCCCCCTTGCGGTGCAGTGCGCCGGTCAGCGAGGACAGCTGCCTTCCCGTGCGGCCGTGGCGGACGGCGACGACCTCGGCCATGATCGACAGCGCCGTCTCCTGCGGGGTGCGGCCGCCGAGGTCGAGGCCGATGGGGGCGTGCAGGGCGGCCAGTTCGGTCGCACCGACGCCCGCCTCGGTGAGCAGCTCGGCGCGCCGCCGGGAACTGCCGCGCGAGCCGAGCGCGCCGACGTAGGCGAGGGGGCGGCGCAGTGCCTCGGCGAGCAGCGGGACGCTGAACTTGGGGTCGTGGGTGAGGTCGCAGACGACGGTGTCCGGGCCGGTCTCGGTGGTCGCGAGATAGCGGTGCGGCCAGTCGGTGACGAGTTCGGTCCCGGCGGGGAAGCGTTCGGAGCGGGTGAACAGCGGCCTGGCGTCGCAGACGGTCACGCGGTAGCCGAGCAGTGCGGCCGTCTCGCTGAGCGCCGCGGCGAAGTCGACCGCGCCGAAGATCAGCAGCCGGGGCGGGGCCGGCAGGCTCTCGACGAAGACCTCGACCTCGGCGGCGTCGCCCGCGCGCGGGAAGAGCCGGGCTCCGGTGCTCCCCTCGGCGAGCATGGCCCGCGCGGTGACGATGATGCGGCGCCGGAGGACCGGGTCGGCGGGACCCTCGCCGGACGCGGAGCCGTCGGCGTCGACGGCGAGGCCCCTGCCGATGAGGTGCTCGGGGCCGCGCACGATCCGCGTGAGGGCCACCGCGCGGCCGGCGGTCAGCGCGGCCAGGGTCGCCGACGCGGCCTCGTCGCGGGAGGGGTCGACGCGCTGCACGAAGACCTCCATGGCGCCGTCGCAGCTCAGCCCGATGGCGAAGGGATCGTCGGGGACGTAGCCGAAGCCGAGCAGGCGGGGCGGCGCGCCGCCGAGGGCGGCGAGGCAGAGTCGGTGCACCTCGGCGTCGACGCAGCCGCCGGAGACCGCGCCGTGCACGGCGCCCTCGGCGGTGACCGCCATGGCGGTGCCCGGCGGCCGGGGCGTGTTGCCGCGCGTGTCGAGGACGGTGGCGAGCGCGAAGGGCTCGGTCCGCCGGCGCAGGTGTTCGTGGAGGTCTCTCATCACGCACCCACCAGGTCCCAGGGGCGGACGGGGACGCGGGTCACCGGGCGGCCGGTGGCGGCGCGGATCGCGGCGATGACGGCCGGTGTCGCCGAGAGGGTCGGTGGTTCGCCGGCGCCGCGCAGGCCGTAGGGGGCCTCGGGGTCGGCGTACTCCAGGATCTCCAGGCGCATCGCGGGCATGTCGAGGGTGGTGGGGATCAGGTAGTCGGTGAAGCCGGCGTTGCGGATGGCGCCGCCGGCGACCTGGATCTCCTCCATGAGGGCGAGGCCGAGGCCCTGCGCCGTGCCGCCGTGGATCTGGCCTTCGACGGAGCGCCGGTTGAGGATGCGGCCGACGTCCTGGACGGCGGCGAGTTCGACGACCTTGACGAGGCCGAGTTCGGTGTCGACGTCGACGACGGCCCGGTGCACGCAGAACGCGAACTGGGTGTGGGTGTCGCCTTGTCCGGTGACGGGGTGCATGGGGGTGGTCGGGCGGTGGTGGAACTCGCGGGTCTCGTCGAGGACGGTGTCGCCGAGGAGTTCGTGGAGGGAGGCCAGGACGCCGTCGCGGACGGAGACGACCTTTCCGCCCTGCAGGGACAGGTCGCCGTCCGGGCGGCCGCCGCCGGCGAGGGCGAAGACCTGTTCGCGAACGGCTTCGCAGGCGGCCTTCACCGCGCCCCCGGTCATGTAGGACTGGCGGGAGGCGGAGGTGGAGCCGGCCGAGCCGACGGTGGTGTCGGGACGGGCGAGCAGGACGCGGTCGACGCCGAGTTCGGTGCGGGCGATCTGGGCCTGGACGGTGATGCCGCCCTGTCCGACCTCGGCGGCGGCGGTGTGGACGAGCGCGGTGGGTTCACCGTCCACGATGGACAGGCGGACGCGCGCGGTGGAGTAGTCGTCGAAGCCCTCGGAGAAGCAGATGTTCTTGATGCCGACGGCGTAGCCGACGCCCCTGGCGAGGCCTTCGCCACGGGTGGTGTTCCCGACTCCGCCGGGCAGGCTCTGCGGCTCGGTGTCGCGATCGGCGGCGGGCATGGGCAGTTCCCGTGCCTGGTAGAGCATCTGGGCGAGGGGCGCGGGGGCCGAGATGACCTGGCCGGTGATGATGCGCGAGTTCTGGCGGACGGCGTTGATGGCGCGCACCTCGACGGGGTCGAGGCCGACGCGTTCGGCGATGCGGTCCATCTGGGACTCGTAGGCGAAGCAGGTCTGGACGGCGCCGAAACCGCGCATGGCACCGCAGGGCGGGTTGTTGGTGCGCACTCCGTAGGCGTCGATCTGGACGTGCGGGACCTCATAGGGGCCGACGCTGAGGGAGGCGGCGTTGCCGACCACCGCGCCGGTCGAGGAGGTGTAGGCGCCGCCGTCGAGGATCAGTTCGGCCTTGACGTAGACGAGTTTTCCGGCCGAGGTGGCGCCGTGCTCGTAGCGCATGCGGGCCGGGTGGCGGTGGACGTGCCCGGTGAAGGACTCCTCGCGGTTGAGGACCATCCGCACCGGGCGTCCGGTGCGCAGCGCGAGCATCGCGGCGTGCACCTGAACCGAGAGGTCCTCGCGGGCGCCGAACGCGCCGCCGACTCCGGCGAGGACCACGCGCACGCTCTCCTCGGGAAGACCGAGGCACGGCGCGATCTGGGCCCGGTCGACGTGCAGCCACTGGGTCGCGGCGTGTATCTCGACGCCGCCCTCGGTGGGCAGCGCGAGGCAGGCCTCCGGCCCGAGCGGCGCCTGGTCCTGCATGCCGACCTCGTACTCGCCGGTGACGACGATCTCGGCGTGCATCCCGTTGGGGTCACCGGTGCGGACGGGCTGGTGGCGGACGAGGTTGCCCAGCGGGCCGACCTTGGGCGCGTCGGGGTCGAAGGCCGCCCGGCGCGGGTCGGTGAGGGCTTCGAGCGGTTCGTAGCCGACCGCGACGAGCGACGCGGCCACGCGAGCCGTCTCGGCGTCGTCGGCGGCGACGATCGCGACCGGCTCGCCCCAGTAGCGCACCTCGCCCTGGGCGAGGACGGGCTGGTCGGCCTCGTCGAGTCCATAGTGGGCGGCGCCGGGGATGTCGGCGTGGGTCAAGACGGCGTGCACGCCGGGCAGAGCGAGCGCTGCGGTGGTGTCGACGCGGGTGACCAGTGCCCGGGCGTGCGGGCTGCGGACGGTGGCGCCGTGGAGCATGCCGGGGACGGTGAGGTCGGAGGCGTAGTCGTACTCGCCGGTGACCTTCGGTTCGCCGTCGGGTCGGGGCGCGGAGTCGCCGACGGCTCCGCCGTGGAAGGCGGGCAGGTCGGGAGTGCGAAGGGCGTTGCCGGTCATCGGATTCCTCCGGCGATACGGCGTGCGGCGGTCTCGGCGCGCAGCGCGAGTTCGATGGGGTCGAAGGTGCGCGGGGAGCCGCCGTCGATGACGGGGCGCCCGTTGACGATGAGGAGTTCGACGGGCGCGGGCGGGCCGAGGACGAGCGCGGCGACGGGGTCGGCGATGCCGCGGTGGCCGAGGCCGTCGAGGCGCCACAGGGCGATGTCGGCGAGTTTTCCGGCCTCCAGGGAGCCGATCTCGGCTTCCCGGCCGAGGCAGCGGGCGCCGCCGACGGTGCCGAGGGCGAGGGCTTCACGGACGCTGAGGGCCTCGGGCCCGCCGGCGATGCGGGCGAGGTAGAGCGCCTGGCGAAGTTCCTCCGCCATGAGGCCGGACTCCTGGGAGGCGGGTCCGTCGACGCCGAGGCCCACAGGGACGCCGGCGTCGAGGAGGGCGCGCACAGGCGCGATCCCGGCGCCCAGGCGGCCGTTGGAGCTCGGGCAGTGGGCGATCGCGGTGCCGGCGCGGGCGAGCTGCTTGATCTCGGTCTCCGACAGGTGCACGCCGTGGGCGAGCCAGGCGTCGTCGCCGAGCCAGCCGACCTGTTCCAGGTACTCGACGGGGCCGCAGCCGTGGACGCCGCGGCAGAAGGTCTCCTCGTCGAGGGTCTCGGCGATGTGGGTGTGCATGCGGACGCGGCCCGCGCGGGCGAGTTCGGCCGAGCGGGCGAGCAGTTCGGAGGAGACCGAGAAGGGCGAGCAGGGCGCGACGGCGACGCGGAGCATCGAGTCGGGCGAGGGGTCGTGGTGGCGGTCGATCGCCTCGAAGGTGGCGTCGAGGATGGCGTCGATGTCCTCGACGGCGTCGTCGGGCGGGAGGCCGCCCGCCGACTGGCCGCGGTCCATGGATCCGCGGCAGGGGTGGAAGCGCAGCCCGACGGTCCGGGCGGCCTCGATCTCGGCCGTGAGCAGGTCGGCGCCGCCGGGGAAGAGGTAGTGGTGGTCGGCGGTGGTGGTGGTTCCGGACATGGCCAGCCAGCCGAGTCCGGCGGCGGCGGCGTCGTGGGTGATCTGCTCGTCCAGCCGCGTCCACATGGGATAGAGATGCTGGAGCCAGCCGAAGAGGGTGGAGTCCTGGGCGAGGCCGCGGGTGGCCCACTGGTAGAGGTGGTGGTGTGTGTTGACCAGTCCGGGCGTGGCCAGGCAGCCGCGCCCGTCGACGCGTCGCGCGTGTGGGTGCGGCGGGGCGGGACCGGCGGCGACGCCGGCGATCCGGTTCCCGTCGACGACGATGTGGCCGAGGGTGTGCTCGGTTCCGTCGGGGTCGACCGTGGCGATCGCGCAGTTTTCGATGATGAGTGTCGCCATGTCACTGCCCTCGCAGTCGTTCGGCGGCCATGCCGGCCGCTTCGACGATCTTCTGGTAGCCGGTGCACCGGCAGAGGTTCCCGGCGAGCCCTTCGCGGATGTCGGCCTCGGAGGGGTCGGGGTTGCGTTCGAGGAGGTGGTCGAGGCTCATCAGCAGGCCGGGTGTGCAGAAGCCGCACTGGACTCCCCCGGCCTTGAGGAAGCAGTCCTGTGCGGCGCAGAGCCGGCCGCCCTGGGCGAGTCCTTCGACGGTCACGACGACGGCGCCGTCGGCCTGTCCGGCGGGGACGAGGCAGGCGCACACGGCATCGCCGTCGAGGCGGACGGTGCAGGATCCGCATTCGCCCTGTTCGCAGGCGTTCTTGGCGCCGGTGAGGCCGAGCCGTTCGCGCAGCACGTGCAGGAGGCTCTCGTGGGGTCGGACGTCCTCGACGGTCCGGGACACGCCGTTGACGGTCGCGGTGAGGTTCATCGGTGGCCCTTCAGGTAGTCCGTCCAGCACCACCGCAGCGCGCGGGAGGCGAGGACGCCGAGCGAGTGCCTGCGGTATCCGGCCGTCGCGCGGAGGTCGTCGATGGGTTCGGCGGCGGCGGAGACGAGTTCGGCGAAGCGGGAGGTGATCGGCCCCGGGAGCGGGCGTTTGCGGTCCCAGTAGTCGCCGGCGGTGAGTTCGGCGTTGAGGTAGCGCTCGGCGGCTCCGGCGACCAGCGGTGTGGGGCCGGCCGAGCCGATGCCGGTGCCGACGCGCCGCTCGTCGCGGTGCAGGGCGACGGCGAAGGAGCTGACGGCGATGACCATGGCGTTGCGCACGCCCACCTTGGAGAACTGCTGGGGACCGGTCGCCTTCGGGACGAGGAGGCCGCGGATGAGCTCGTCGGGGGCCAGGGCGTTGCGGCGCGGACCGAGATAGAACTCGCGCGCGGGGATCAGGCGCTGGCCCCGCGGCGACTCGACCTCGATGGTGGCGCGGGTGGCGAGCAGGACCGGGTGGCAGTCACCGGCGGGTGAGGCGGTGCCGAGGTTGCCGCCGATGGTGCCGCGATTGCGGATCTGGGGCGAGCCGACGGCACGCGAGGCCGCCGCGAGCGCCGGGGCGTGCTCCCCGAGTTCGGCGAGCATGGCGGTGTAGGTCATCGCCGCGCCGATCCACAGCCACGCCGAGCGGTCCTCCCAGCCGGCGAGGTCCGGAACGCGGCTGAGATCGAGCAGGGCCGTTGGCCGCAGGCCGGCGAGGTTCATCCTGGGCATGAGGTCGGTTCCCCCGGCGACGGGCAGGGCGTCGGGGTGGGCGGCCCGCATGGCCAGGGCCTCGCCCCAGCTTCGGGGCCGCAGATCGTCCATCGCCGGTCACCACCACGCCGGGTCGGCCGCGGGGACGCCTTCTCGCATGAGGGCGCCTTCGATGAGGCCGTGGGGCTGGTCAGTGGCCACGAAGACCTCGTTGGGGTTGTCGAGGCCGAAGTGGCTGAGGTCGACGGGGATGTGGTGCTGGTTGGGCAGCGACAGTCGCACCTCGACCACGGCGGGGCAGGTGTTGAGCACCTTCTCGCCCATGGCGTAGAGGGTCTGCTGGAGAGAGCGGCTGTAGGTCTCGGCGAAGCCGGTGACCAGTGCCCTGCGGATGTCGGCGTGCCAGGTGTCGAAGTCGCCGGCGGTCTCGCGGTAGCGCCAGTTCGCCGAGACGGAGGTCGCCATGATGCGGTCGGTGGTCTCGGGCAGAGTCGTGTACTCGTCCTTGACGAAGCCGCGGAACTCCGACCCGGTGGAGTTGAGCAGGGTCAGGCCGCTGAGTCCGCCGACGACCCAGGTCTCGTCGGCGTCGTGGGTGACGGCGACGGTGCGGCGCTCGCCGTCCTGGCGGACGAAGGAGTGCTGCGGGGTGATCCGGTCCCAGCGGTGCTGGGAGATGCCGACGCGGGAGCGGCTCACGGTGGGCTGACTGCGCACGAAGTGCCGGGCCAGGAGGAGGGCGAAGTCCTCGATGCGCTCGACGCCGTACTGCTTGGCGAAGGCGTAGACGGTGTTCTTCTGCGCGTCGGTGGTGAGCACGCCGGTGTTGTCGCCGGTCAGATAGGTGGACTCGAGATCGCCGGTGAGGGCGATGTCGACGTCGAGGTCGGTCAGGAAGTGGCGCTCACCGTCGCGGGCCACGTGGACCAGGCGGATCGCCCGTTTCCCGTAGCGGTGGCTCTGCAGGAGGCTGTCGCTCATGTCAAGATCAACTTCCCTGGTAGGTGGAGTAGGCGAAGGGGCTCAGCAGGAGGGGAACGTGCAGCTTCGCGGTGGGCTCGGTGACCAGCACCGACACGGCGATCTCGGGATAGATGGTGTGCACGCCGAGGGCTCCGAAGTAGACGCCCGTATGGAACGCGAGCCGGAAGAGACCGGCACCGTTGATGGACGAGCCCCAGTCGCGGATGCGTCCGTCGGCGTCGGTTCGGGCGCTGGCGACCTGCTTCCAGTCGCCCTTGTCCTGGTAGTCGAGCAGGACCAGCATCCCGGAGACCGGGCGCCCGCGGGTGGAGTCGAGTACGTGGGTCGAGATGGTCATGATCCGATCAGTCCTTCCAGGCGGCCTCGGGTGATGTCGGTCAATTCGGCCCGCACCACGGCCAGTTCTCGCGCTTCGCCGTGCCCGAGACGGGCGCGGAGTGCCGCGAGGACCTCCGTTCCGGTGCGGCCGGCGGCCCGGATGAGGAACACGTGCCCGAAGCGGTGCTCGTAGTCCCTGTTGCCCGAGGCCAGTTCTTCGGCCAGTTCTTCGTCCGCGGTGGCCACACCCGCTTGCTCTCGTCGCGACCACGCCTCGTGCCGGCCGGTCCCGCGAGGCCGCTCCCCGATGCGGGGATGGCCGTCGGCGAGGGCCCAGATCTCGGCACCGGTCAACGCCGCCAGCTCGTCCGCCGAACGGTCCGCGAGGGCCCGGACCGAGCGGTAGGGCCGCCCGTCCGCCAGTGCCCTCGCCCACCGGGGCGATCCGCAGCACGCCTGGAGCGCGGTCGCGCACTCCTCGGCCGGCATGTCGTTGAACGCGGTCAGCGACATGTCCTCAGCCCCAGATCGTCTCGTCGCAGTGCGGGTCGTCGCAGGGCTCGAGGGGGGTGCAGCCGAGGTTGGAGTTCGCGGGCTTCGACATGGTCCACATCCTTTATATCGGGCCGGTTCGTTCCGGCTGAGTTGAAGAATGTGGCCCCCTGCTGTCGTGCCCCTTCCATCTCGCTAAGCCCCGCGAAGGCGCGCGGAGACAGGCCGGCGATAGCGCGGAGATAGAGATCCACGGCGTGCCTGACGAGGGCTTTCGCCGATTGCCCCGCGATAGGCGGCTAATAGCCGGCGTTGGTGGACTCGCCGGTACTCGCCCGGGACCCGGGCGGCCCCCTCGTTTCTTTCGGAAGGACTCACATGACGACCCTGACGGCGTCCACGCACGCCTCACCGCGTCGACCGACCGGAACATCCGTCGCCGTGTTCTGCGGCGCCCGCCCGGGCACACCCGCGGCCGCCGCCGTCGCCCGGCGCGTCGGTGAACTCCTCGGCCGCGGCGGCCACCGGCTCATCTACGGCGGCGGCGGTTCGGGGCTGATGGGCGAGCTCGCCTGGTCGGCCTACGAGCACGGCGCGGGCATCCTCGGCGTGCTCCCCGGATTCCTGCACGAGAAGGAGCGCAACATCGCCGCCCCGCCGCAGACGGTGCGGCTGACCGAGTCGATGGACGAGCGCAAGGCGGTGATGCTCGCCGAGGCCGACGCTTTCCTCGCGCTGCCCGGCGGCTACGGCACCGTCGACGAGATCCTCGACGTCATCTCGCTGACCTACCTCGAACAGCACCGCAAGCCCATGGCACTGGTCCAGGTCGAGGGCGAGTGGGTCGGTCTGGCCGAGGTTCTCGACGGGCTGGTCCGGGGCGGCTACGCCGATCCGCTGCCCGGCGACCTCTTCCAGGTGATGGACGACCCCGTCAAGGCCGTCGAACTGGTGACCGCCCCCGTCGCGACGGTGAGGTGACACCATGCTCAACACGTCTGTGCGGTCGGCGTCACCGCATCCGCGAGAGGCCGCCGTCCGCGTCGACGGGCTGCGCCTGCTGGAGACTCTGGCCGGCCTCGCCGAGTTCGGCGCTGACGCACAGGGCGGCGTGTCGCGGGAGGCTTTCAGCCTCGCCGACGACGCCGCGCGCGACTACCTCGCCGGGATCGCCCGCTCCGCCGGACTGTATCCGCGCGTCGACGAGGCGGGAAACCTCATCGTCCGCATGGCGGCCGAGCCCTCCGGGCGCCCGGTCTTGCTGATGGGCTCGCATCTCGACAGCGTCACCAACGGCGGGAAGTACGACGGCGCCTACGGCGTGGTCGCCGCGCTGGAGACCCTGCGCTCCTTCGCCGAACAGGACGTCCGGACGCGCTTCGAGCCGGTCATGATCGCCTTCACCAACGAGGAGGGGGCGCTTTTCCCGCAACCCTTCTGGGGCTCGATGGCCGTGGCGGGCGTGCTCGCCGACGCCGAGCAGGCCGTCGACCGGGCGGGGAACTCGATCCGGGGGCCCCTCGCGCGAGCCGGCGGCGACCTCGACAGCATCCACCGCGCCGCCTGGCCCGCCGGTTCCATCGGGGCCTACCTGGAGCTGCACATCGAGCAGGGCCCGATCCTCGAACGACGAGGGTTCCCCATCGGAGTGGTCGACGCGATCGTCGGCCGCACCATCTTCGAGTTCACCGTCGACGGACAACAGAACCACGCCGGCACGACCCCGATGGACTGCCGCAGCGACGCCCTGGTCGCCGCCGCGCAGATCGTGCTGGCCGTCGAGGACGTCTCCAAGCAGCGGCGCCTGTGCTCGGTGAGCACCGTCGGGCTGCTCGACGTCGAGCCCGGGCTGACCAACGTCGTGCCCGGCCGCTGCCACCTGTCCGTCGAGATCCGCGACACCAGGCCCGAGCAGCTCGCCAAAGCCGAGGCGGCGCTGACCGGCGCGGCCGGCGAGATCGGGCGCGCCACCGGCACCGAGGTCTCGGTCGAGGTGACGATGCGCTCGTCCCCGGTGCACACCGATCCGCTGCTGTCGGCGGCGATCGAGGCGACCGCCGAACGCCTCGACCTGCCGACGATGACCCTGTCGAGCGGCGCGGGCCACGACGCGCAGATCATCGGCGCCGTCGCGCCCATCGGAATGATCTTCGTGCCCAGCGCCAACGGACTCAGCCACTCCCCCGAGGAGCACACCGACGACGTCCACCTGATGGCGGGCGCCGACGTGCTGGCCTCCACGGCGGCAAATCTCTGACCGGCCGGCGCGGCCGGCCCCAGCGAGGACGGAATAGTTCAATGACCCCGACAAGTGTCCCGGAGCGCTTCGCCCGCCAGGTCCGCCGGACGCCCGACGCGATCGCCCTCTCCGAGGGGGCGCGCGAGCTCACCTACGCCGAACTCGACCGCCGGGTCAACCGCCTGGCCCACCACCTCATCGCCGCCGGCGTCGTGCCCGGCGACCGGGTCGGCCTGCGGCTGCGCCGCTCCCTCGACTGCGTGCTCGCGATGCTCGCCGTGCTGCGCACGGGCGCCGCCTACGTTCCCCTGGAGGCCGACGTTCCACTGGAACGGCTGCGGCACATCGTCGGCGAGTGCTCGCCGCGCGTGGTCGTGACCGGAACCGGCCTGGACTGGGACGACCCCTCGGCGCCGGTGCTGTCCCTGGCCGGGGAGGCGGCCGCGATCGACGCGCGGCCGGTGCACGACCCGGGCGTGCGAGTCCATCCCGACGACGTCATGTACATCCCGTACACCTCGGGTTCGACCGGCCGCCCGAAAGGCTCGGTCGTGCCGCATCGCAGCGTCGTCGGGTTCTTCGAGCCCGCCGACTACGCGCACTGGGGTCCCGGTTCGGTGGCCCTGCACCACTGCCCGTTGTCGTGGGACGGCCACGTCCTCGACATCTACCCCGCGCTGCTGACCGGTGGCAAGGTCGTCGTCCACACAGGACCGGCCTCCGACCCGGTCGCGACCGCGAATGCCGCCACCGAGGCGGGGGTGACCCTGCTGTTCATGACCACGCAGGCGTTCAACACCGTGGTCAACGCCGGCCCGGAGCACTTCGCGGGCCTGCGCTTCCTGCTCACCGGCGGTGAGGTCATCTCTCCGACGCACATGGCGAAGGTCCTCGAAGGCGCGCCGGACGTGCGGGTCGTCGCCTGTTACGGGCCCTCCGAGTGCACGGTGTTCACCACGGTCCACCCGCTCACCGCCGCCGACCTGGTGCCCGCGATCCCGATCGGCCGCGCGGTCGGCGACCGGCGGGTCCACGTCCTCGGTGCCGACGGCGAGGAGGTCGCGCCCGGCGAGAGCGGCGAGTTGCTGGTCGGCGGCCCGGCTGTGGCGCACGGCTACCTCGGCCTGCCCCGGCTGACCGCCGAGCGCTTCGTGCCCGATCCCTTCGGCGAGCCCGGTTCGCGGCTCTACCGCAGCGGCGACACCGTGCGGCCCCGGGCCGACGGCGTGCTCGACTTCGTCGGCCGCGACGACGACCAGATCAAGCTGCGCGGCCACCGCATCGAGCTGGGCGAGATCGAGCGGGCGCTGGCGCGCCACCCCGCGATCGTCGAAGCGGCGGTGGCGGTGGACCGGGACTGCCCGGGCGGGCACCGGCTGGTCGGCTACCTGGTCGGCGGGGCCGAGCGGCCCGAGCCGGCCGAACTGCGGGCGTTCCTCGGGGAGACGCTGCCGGCGGCGATGGTCCCCCCGGTCTACACCTGGCTCGACCGGCTTCCGCTGAGCCGCACCGGGAAGCTCGACCGGAAAGGGCTGCGCCCGCCCGCGCTCCTCGAAGAGGAGTACCTGGCCCCGGAGACGGCCACCGAACGGCGCCTGGCCGAGATCTGGGCCGAGGTGCTCACGCTGCCCAGGGTGGGGCGCCACGACGACTTCCTCGTCGTCGGCGGCAACTCCATGCACGCGACCCGGATGACCAACCGGGTCCGCGACCGCTTCGGCGTGAGCCTGCCGCTGCCGGCGGTGTACCAGGCGACGCGCCTGGCCGACCTGGCGGCACGCGTGGACGCGCTGATCGCGACGGGCACCGCCGTGCCCGCGCTGGTCCCCCGCGCCCGGCGACGGGCCGGTGCCCGATGAACGGGCGCGCCGGGGGCTGCGGCGCGCCCCATCCACCACAACGCGAGGTGACGACATGAACGGAACACCGGTGGCGGGCGCCGCGACGGCGCTCAGCGGGCGGATCGGCTCCGGACCCGCCCGGCTGCTGCACGACGAGGTCCTCGCGCCGCAGTTTCGCTACGAGAGCGCGCACCTGCTCGGCTGGTACGCGCTGATCGAGAAGATCCTGCTCTGCGAGTACCGCCGTCTCGGCCTCGTGTCCGCCGAGGACGCCCGCTCCATCGCGAAACTGCTGAGCGGGCTGGCCGAAGGCGTGCTCGAACCCGACCCGGACGGCAACATGTCCGATCCGGCCTTCGCGATCGAGCGCCACGTCGAGGAGAACCTTCCCGGTCCCGTTCCGGCGTGGCACGTCGACCGCAGCCGCAACGACCTCCAGGCGACCGCACAGCTCATGGCCGCGCGCGGCTGGGCCGCCGAGGCCGCCGGGCGTCTGCTGGACACCGCCCGGGCGGCCGTCGGCACCGCCGCGAGACTGACCGACCTGCCCATGCCGGGCTACACGCAGATGCAGGCCGCGCAGGTGATGTCGCCGGGATTCCACCTGGCGGCACTCGCCGACCAGCTCCTCGCCTCGGTGGAGCGGCTGCTCGGCACCTACGACCACGTCGACCGCTGCCCGCTGGGCGCCGGCGCGATGACCGGGCAGGAACTCGACTTCGACCGCGAGCGGATGGCCCGTCTCGGCGGTTTCGCCGCCCCGCAGCCGCACGCCCTGGTCTCGGTCGCCTCCCGTTCCTGGGCGCTGCTGCTGGCCTCCGACATCTCGGTGCTCGGCGTGACCCTCAGCCGCTTCGCGACCGACCTGATGGCCTGGGGCGGCGGCGACCAGGGCTGGCTGGTCCTGCCCGACGAGCTGTCCGGCATCTCCTCGGCGATGCCGCAGAAGCGCAACTACCCCGTCCTGGAACGGATCCGGGGCCGCACGGCGCACCTGTCGTCGGCCTACCTCGACGTGGCACTGGCGCAGCGATCGACGCCGTTCACGAACATGGTGGAGGTCTCCAAGGAGAGCACCGCCGGGCTGCTCGGCATGTTCGGCACGCTCGGGTCGGTCCTGCGGCTGCTCGACGCGGTCCTGTCCGGGCTGTCCATCGACGCCGAACGCGCCCGCGCGGCCTGCGCCGGGGAGTTCCTCGGCGGATTCACCCTCGCCAACCACCTCACTCTCCACGAGGGGGTGCCGTGGCGCCGGGCGCAAGTGCTGGCCGGGCGCTGTGTGACGGCGGCGCTGGAGCGGGGGCTCGCGCCGCCCGACGTCGGGCCCGGCCTGCTGGCCGAGGTCGCCGCCGCCGAAGGCGTCACACTCGCCGACCCCGCCGCGGCGCTCGCCAAGGCCTTCGGCGGGAACGGACTGTCGGTGAAGGTCACCCCGGGGTCGACCGCGCCGGCCGCGGTCAGCGAGCTGCTGTCCGAACTGACCCGGCGGGAGGCGCTGCTGCGCGGGGCGTGGCGGGCGCGCTCGGCGACGGTGAGCGCGGCCGTCGACCGGGTGGACGCCCTGCTCGGTGTGCGGCGCGCGGCGGGAGGCCCGGCATGACCCGCCCCGCGGCGACACGGGTCCGCGCCGCCGCCCCGCTCGCCGCGGCCACCGTCACCGCGTCGGCCGGCGGAACCTTCGGCGAACTCCTCCAAGGGGCCCTGCCCGACGGCCGCGACTTCCTGGTCACCCTGCCGATAACCCGCCGGGCCGTCGCGACGCTGACCCTCGACCCCGGGCTCGCCGGCTTCGACGTGGAACCGGCGAACCGGCTCAAGTCGCTGGGCCTGGTCACCAAGGCGCTCGCCGAGACCGGTCTGCCCTACGGAGGACGGCTGCGCCTCGACGGGGATCTGCCCGTGGGCAAGGGATTCGCGAGTTCGTCGGCGGACCTGGTGGCCACCGCGCGCGCTCTCGGCACCGCTCTCGGCACGCCTTACACGCCCGAGGAGATCGCGGGCATGCTCCGCGAGATCGAGCCGACCGACGGGGTCATGTATCCCGGCGCGGTCGCCTTCTACCACCGCGAGGTTCGGCTGCGGGAGGTCTTCGGTCCGCTGCCGCCGATCACGATCATCGCCGTCGACGAGGGCGGCGAGGTCGACACCGTGGCGTTCAACAAGCTCGCCAAGCCCTACACGCGCGCCGAACGGCGCCGCTTCGCGCGGCTGCTGGCGATGGCGGGCACGGCGATCCGGGCCGGCGACCTGCCGCTGATCGGGGCCGTGGCCACCGAGAGCGCGCTGCTCAACCAGAAGCTGCGGCCGAAGCGCACCCTGCCCGAGATGATCGCGATCTGCCGGGAGACCGGCGGGATCGGCGTCTCGGTCGCCCACAGCGGGACCACCGTGGGGCTCCTGGTCCCCGACGACGACCCCCACCACGTCGAGAAGGTCACCGAGGCGCTGGAACGCTGCCGCCGGCTCACCTCCCGCGTGGCCGTCTACCACTCCGAAGGCTGACCGAAGGGAAGGGAACCGTGCTCTTCAACGATTTGATCGCCGCCATCGGCGGCACACCGCTGGTCCGGTTGCGGCTCGACGCCGCGCCGGGCGTCGCGGCCTACGCGAAACTGGAGTTGGCCAACCCCTTCGCGATGAAGGACCGGGTGGCCCGGCACATCATCCTCAGCGCCCTCGAATCGGGCGAGCTGACGCCCGGCGCACCGATCGTGGAGAGCTCGTCGGGCACGATGGCTCTCGGCGTCGCGCTCGTCGGAACCTATCTGGGGCATCCGGTGCACATAGTCACCGATCCCCGCATCGACCCGATCACCCTGGCGAAGCTGACGGCGATGGGTTGCGAGGTCCACGTCGTCGAGGCGATGACCGGCGGCGGCTGGCAGAGCGCCCGTCTCGAACGGCTCGCCGAGCTGATGGCCACGTTGCCCGGCGCGTTCTGGCCCCGCCAGTACTCCAATCCGCAGAACCCGGCCGCCTACGCCGGTCTCGCCGCCGAGCTGAGTCGCGAGCTCGGTGACGTCGACGTGCTGGTGGGCGCGGTCGGCAGCGGCGGTTCGCTGTGCGGGACGACGCGCGCGATGCGGCTGCTCTCCCCGGGCGTGCGCTCGGTGGCCGTCGACTGCGTCGGCAGTGTCCTGTTCGGACAGCCGGACCGGCCCGGGCGCCTGCAGAGCGGGCTGGGCAACAGCCTGCTTCCCGACAACCTCGACCACGCGCTGCTCGACGAGGTGCACTGGCTCAACGACCGGGAGGCCTTCGCCGGGGCGGCCGACCTCGCCCGGGAGCAGAAGATCTTCGCCGGGAACACCAGCGGCTCGGTCTACACGGTGCTGCGGTACCTCGCCGGCCGCGCCGCGCCCGGCACCCGGATCGTCGGCGTCTTCCCCGATCGCGGGGACCGCTACGTCGACACCGTCTACGACTCCGCCTACCGCGCGGCCAAGGGCCTCGGCGAGCTGCCGCTGGCCTCGCAGCCGGAGCGGGTCGCCTACGGGACGCAGGTCTCGCGGTGGTCGTGCGCCGATCCCGGTGAGCGGACGGAGGCGGCCGATGCGGTCATCGCTGGTGTTCGTTGAGTCGAACACGACCGGGACCGGGATGCTCGCGCTGGCGAAGTCCCGCGACCTCGGACTGCGGCCGGTGCTGGTCACCGGCCGGCCCGGCCGCTACCGGGGTCTGTCCGATGTGGATGCCGAGGTGATCGTCTGCGACACCAACGACACCGGTGAGATCGCCGACCGTCTCGACGCGACCGAGCTCGCCGGCATCACCACCACCAGTGAGTACTATCTGCCCGCCGCGGCCGAACTGGCGGCCAAGTTCGGCGTTCCCGGCAACCCGCCCGGTGCCGCGCGGAGGTGCCGCGACAAGGCGGCGGTGCGGGCCGCGCTGTCCGGCGCGGGCATCGGGCAGCCGAGGTGGGCGGTGGCGTCGGCGGCCGGTGAGGTCGCCGGCGCGGTCGCCGAGGTCGGGCTGCCCTGCGTGGTCAAGCCCGTCGACGAGTCCGGCTCCTCCGGCGTCCGCCTGTGCTCCACCCTGGACGAGGCCCGGACACAGGCGGCCGCGCTGCTCGCGGTGACGCGCAACGTCCGCGATCAGCCGTCGGCGGGCCTGGTGCTCTTCGAGGAGTACGTCGACGGTCGGGAGTTCAGCGTCGAGTTGTTCGGGCACGCCGGGGTCACATCCTGCGTCGGGATCACCGAGAAGACCGTGGTGGGCGAGCCCTGGTTCGTCGAGGCGGGGCACGTGTTCCCCGCCTCGCTCGACGGGCCGGACGCGGCCGCGATCGTCTCGGCGGTGCGCGAAGCCGTCGCGGTACTGGGCATCGGCCTGGGCGCCACCCATACCGAGGTGCGGCTGACCGAGCGCGGGCCGGTGCTCATCGAGATCAACGCCCGCGCCGCCGGCGGCATGATCCCCGAACTGGTCCGCCTGGCCACCGGCGTCGACCTGCTCGAACAGCAGCTGCGGGCGGCCGCCGGCCTGCCGGTACGGCTGGACCCGACCCGCGCCGGGCACGCCGGCATCGCCTTCCTGCTCTCCCCCGGCGACGGCGTCCTCACCTCGGTGAGCGGCGCCGCCGAGGCCCGCGCCGTCCCCGGCGTCGAACGGGTCACCCTCACCACCGAACCGGGCTCCCGGGTGCACCCAGCCCGCGACGCCTACCACCGGCTCGGGCATGTCATCGCCGCCGGTCGCGACCCCCGGGCCGTCGGCGAGTCCCTCGGCCTCGCGAAAGCCGCGATCGCCGTCCACATCGAACAAGGAGACCGGTCGACGTGATCGAACTGCGCAGCGACACCTTCACGCTGCCGACCCCCGCCATGCTGCACGCGATGGTGTCGGCACCCCTGGGCGACGACGTCTACGGAGAGGACCCGACCGTCCGGACCCTCGAAGAGCGCTCGGCGGTGACCCTCGGCAAAGAGGCGGGGTGCCTGATGCCCAGCGGGACGATGGCCAATCTCGCCGCCATCATGGCCCAGACGCCGCGCGGCGGCCGGGTCATGGTCGGTGACGAGTCGGACATCTACTGCTACGAGGCGGGCGGCGCCTCGGTGTGCGGCGGCGCGGTCTACGCGCCCCTGCCGACGCAGGCCGACGGTCGCGTCGACCTGACCGACCTGGCGCGGCCCTTCGACGACGACCCGGACGACCCGCAGTTCGCGCCACCGGCGCTGCTGTGCCTGGAGAACACCCACAACCGGTGCGGTGGCGCGGTTCTGCCGCTCGACTACCTCACCGAGGTGGGCCGGTTCGCCGCCGTGCACGGCGTCGCCTTCCATCTCGACGGCGCGCGCGTCTTCAACGCCGCCGTCGCCCTCGGAGTGCCGGTCGCCGACGTGGCCGAGGCCGCCGACACCGTCCAGTTCTGCCTCTCGAAAGGGCTGGCCGCGCCGATCGGGTCGATGGTCGTCGGCTCGGCGGAGGTCGTCGGCCGGATCCGCCGCATCCGCAAGATGCTCGGCGGGGGCATGCGGCAGGCCGGGATCATCGCCGCGGCCGGCCTCGTGGCCCTCGACGAGTTCCCCGAGCGGCTGTCGGCCGACCACGCCAACGCCCGCCGCCTCGCCGAGGGACTGGCCTCGCTGCCGGGCCTCAAGGTCCATCCGGTCTCGACGAACATCATCCTGTTCGACGTCCTGGACGAGCGCTACACCTGGCAGGGATTCATCGCGGCGGCCAACGAGGCCGGTGTGCGGCTCAGCGAGCTGGGCCACGGCCGGGTTCGCGCGGTGACGCACTCGGGGGTGTCGGCCGGCGACGTCGACCGCGCGCTCGAAGCCCTCTCGGGCGTACTCGAAGGGTGAGCGTCAGCCGACCAGGCGCGCACCGAGTTCGGCGGTGAGCTTCTCGGCCACCGCCGGCTCCAGTTCGCCGGCGAGGGCCAGCGCCTCTCGCCAGGCCATGCGGGCGGCGTCGGACTGCTCGAGTCCGGCGTAGGCGTCGCCGATGGCTCGCAGGGTCGTGCATCGCCAGCGGAGCATGTCGAGGTCGCCGAAGGTCTGCAAGGCCCGGGTCAGCGCGTCGAGGGCGCGATCCCAGGCCTTGACGTCGAGGAACAGCTCCCCCAAGGTGAGCCCGATGCGGGCCCCCATGAGCCGGTGGCCGAGGTAGGCCGCCTGTGCCTGTGCCTTGAGCAGATGGTCCTCGGCCTCGGTTCCGCGCCCTTGGCGGGAGACGGCGGTGCCGAGTCCGTGCAAGGCGTAGACCTCGCCCACCTGGTCGCCGTAGGAGCGCACGGCGGCGATCACCTGCTGGAAGGTCGCCTCCGCCGCCGCGTGGTCGGCGCGGGCCAGGTGGACGTCCCCCAGACGGCAGAGGACCTGCGCACGGACACGGCGGTTGTCGGTCTCGTCGAGCAGCGCGACCGCGGCGGTGAGCTTCTCCTCGGCGGTGCCCCAGGATCCGCGGTCGATGTGGATCTGGGCGAGGCTGCTCAGCGCGTGCACCTCGCCGATCTGGTCGCCGACGACGCGCAGTTCGGAGAGGGCCTGCGAGCAGCGCGCCTCGGCGGCGTCGAGGCGACCCTGGATGCGGTCGAGGAACGCCAGATTGCGCAGCACGAGCGCGTGGCCGTGGGTGTCGCCGATCTCGGCGAACATCCGCTCGGCCTGCTCCAGCCGCGGACCGGCGTCGTCGAAGCGCTGCTCGAACAGGCGCAGCGTGCCCAGCGAGTGCAGCATCGCCGCCTCGCCCCGGCGGTTCCCCGCCCGCTGGGCCTCGGCCAGGGCGATCTCGTGCGTGGTGCGCCAGTCGTCGAAGTAACTGCGGGCCTCGAACAGCGTGACCGCGGTCAGCGCGAGGTCCCAGCAGAGTTCGTCGAGGCCGCAGCCGGCGGCCTGGCGGACGGCGGCGATGATCCCGTAGCGCTCGCTCTCGTACCAGTCGATCGGGTCGACGAGTTCGCGGTTGACCACCCGGTCGGGCAGTTTCCAGCGCGCGCCGTCGCCGTGGATCAGGGTGTGGTCGCCGCCGTACTCGCGGCGGTGGGCCTCCTCGGTGAGGAACAGCCAGGAGCCCAGCGTGCGGGTCAGCGCCTCCATGCGCGAACCCGGCGACTCGTCGCGCGCGAGGAGTTCGCGAGAATAGGCGCGGATCAGGTCGTGGAGCCGGAAGCGGACCCGGCGGCCCTGGCCTACCCGCTCGACGTCGACGAACTGGGCGTCGATGAGCTCCTCGAGGACCTCCTCGGCGTCGGGAGCCTCGATGCCGAGCAGCGGCGCGGCGACCCAGCCGGGGAAGTCGCCGGTCTCCAGCATCCCGAGGCGGCGGAACAGGGTCCGGGCCGGCTCGGTCAGCACCTCGGCGGTCAGTTCGAGGTGGGCGCGCACGCCGAGCCCGCCGTGGACGAGCTCGTCGAGGCGGCGGCTCTCGTTGACCAGGCGGTCGACGAACTGCTCGACCGTCCAATGGGGACGGGCGGCCAGCCGTGCGGCGGCGATCCGCAGCGCGATCGGCAGCCCGCCGCACAGGGCGATGAGTTCGAGGGACTTGCTGAGTTCGGCGTACACCCGCGCCGAACCGACGATCTTGACGAACATCTTCATCGCGTGCTCGCTGTCGAGCACCTCCACCTCGACCGGCACGGCCCCCGAGAGGCCCGTGAGCCGAAAGCGGCTGGTCACGATCACCGAGCAGCTCGGACTGCCGGGCAGGAGCCAACGGACCTGCTCCTCGGTGGCGGCGTCGTCGAGGATGACCAGCACGCGACGGTCGGCGACGCGCTGCCGGTACATCTCCGCACGCTCCTCCATCCCCGCGGGCATGGAGTTTCCGGGCACGCCGAGGGCTCGCAGGAAGCGCTCCAGCGCCTGTGCGGGGGTGACCGGCTGGGAGGACAGACCGTTGAGCTTGACGAACAGCTGCCCGTCGGGGAAGTCGTCGGCGAGTTCGTGTCCGAGGTGGACGGCGAGGGTGGTCTTGCCGACGCCGGCCTTGCCGCTGACGGTCACGGTGGGGACGCCCGAGGGCGGACCGGTCTCGGGGTCGGGCAGCAGGTGCCGGGAGAGCTGCTGGACGAGTTCGACCTGGCCGGTGAAGTCGCTGACGTCGCCGGGCAGGAGTTTGGGGACCGTGGCCACCGCGGGCATCGCCTGTACCGGGGAAGGCGAGGACTGCGGGGCGGAGACGTCGAGTTCGGACGCGCCGGAGAGGATGGCCTTCTCCAGGCGCCGCAGTTCGTCGCCGGGTTCGATGCCGAGCTCCTCGACGAGGAGCTGCCGGCCCTCGCGGTAGACCTCCAGGGCCTCGGCCTGGCGGCCGGAGCGGTAAAGGGCGAGCATGAGCTTGGCGCGGAGGCGCTCGCGCAGCGGCCGCTGCGCGACGAGCTCGGTGAGTTCGCCGATGAGTTCGTCGTGGAGGCCCAGGCGCAGCCGCACGTCGGCCCATTCCTCGATGACCGCGACGCGTTGTTCGAGGAGCCGGACCTCGACGGCCTGGAGGACGCGGCTGTTGCCGGTGGTGAGGTTGTTGCCCTGCCAGAGGCCCAGCGCGGTGCGGTAGTCCTCCTCGGCCTCGGGATAGCGGCCCTCACCGGAGGCTTTCCGGGCGTTTCGGGTCAGTTCATCGAAGACCTGTAGATCGAGTTCGCCTTCGGGAATCCGGGAAAGGTAACCGGAGGGCGCGGTTGTTATGAAATCAGGCAAACCCGCCTCGGACAGCATTCTGCGCAGAATGGAAACGCAGATCTGAACCTGTCCTTTTGCGGTGGCCGGTGGCGAATCGTCCCACACCGCTTCGATGAGACGGTCGACGGGAACGGGCCGGTTGGCCTCGACCAGCATCATCATCAGAATGATCTGCTGCCTTTGAGCCGCAATGACGACCGGGCCCTGAGCGCCGTCGACGCCCATCGGCCCGAGAACCCGAAATCGCATGCAACTTCCCCTCGTGTGGGCGTTCGTGCCCCATGGGTGTGGAGCGCCCGCGGGCAAGGCGCCGTGCGTATGAGGGTACAGAGCGTGGCCATGCGAGCCAATTGTCTATTTGGGCACCGGTGACCAGTCCATAAGGGAATCAGGCCACCGGTGCCCGGCGTGGTGGTCAGCTCACACTGAGTCGCAATGCGTCTTCTTCGGACAGTCCGGCTATTTCGGCGAGGACGAGATCCTCGACCAGCGCGGCGGCCGCGGCGACGGTGGGCCGTTCGAACATGAGGCTGAGCGGCAGGGCAAGTCCGAAGGCCTGGCGCATTCGCGTGACGATGCGGATGGCTATCAGTGAATGGCCGCCGACGGCGAAGAAGTCGTCGTCGCCGCCGACCCGGCTCAGGCCGAGGACTTCGGCCCACATCGCCGCGATCGCCTCCTCCGTCGGTGTGGCCGGGGCCCGGTACGGGGTCTCGCGGACGCCGTCGGGGTCGGGCGTCGGCAGGGACTTGCGGTCGAGTTTTCCGCTGGCGAGCCGGGGAAGCGAGGAGACGGCGGCGATGGAGCTCGGGACGGCGTAGACCGGCAGGTGCTCGCGGGCGAACTCGCGGACGTCGGCGGCGGTCGCGGTGTCGTCGAGGACGACGTAGGCGGCCAGGCGCTTGTCCGTCGGGGTCGCCTGCCAGGCGATGACGGCCGTGTCGGCGACGGCGGGGTGCTGGCGCAGGACGCTCTCGACCTCGCCGAGTTCGATGCGCACGCCGCGGATCTTGACCTGGTGGTCGCGGCGGTCCATGAACTCCAGCGACCCGTCGTCGTGCATGCGGCCCTGGTCGCCGGTGCGGTAGAGACGTTCGCCGGGCTGGTGCGGGTGCGGCACGAACGCCGCGGCCGTGCGGGCGGGGTCGTTGAGGTATCCGCGTGCCAGCCCGACGCCGCCGATCGCGAGCTCGCCGGGCACCCCGACGGGCAGGGTGCGCCAGTACTCGTCGATGACGGCGACGTCGTTGTTGTCGAAGGGCCGCCCGAGGCTGACCGCCGCGTTCGGGGAGTCCGCGTCGGCGGCCGAGCAGACGCGCCAGGTCGAGTCGATGGACACTTCCGTGGCGCCCCAGGTGTTGTCGAGGGAGACGCGCTCGCCGAAGCGCTCGCGGAAGCGCGCCACGAGGGCGGGCCGCAGCGCCTCGCCGCTGGACAGGACGCTGCGCAGACCGGCGAGTCCGGCGAGGTCGGGTTCGCCGAGGCTCTCCAGGACCAGGTCGAGCATGCTCGGCACGAAGTTGAGGTGAACCGAGCTGTGGGCGACGGCCGCGTCGATGATGGCGCGCGGGTCGCGGTGCAGCTCCGGTGGCAGCATCGCCACCCGCCCGCCGGCGAGCAGCGGCCAGAACAGTTCCACGGCCGCGTCGTCGAAGGTGAGGGTCGTCTTGTGCAGCACCGTCTCTCCGGCGGCCATGCCGTGCCGGCGCTGCATCCACCACATTCTGTTGACCCAGCCCTCGTGCGTGCAGGCGACGCCCTTGGGCTGGCCGGTCGATCCGGAGGTGAAGTAGACCGCGCAGAGGTTTCCCGGATCGACGGGGACCGCGGCGGCCAGCGGCGGGCCGTCCTGCGCTTCGGCGAGGGTCAGCGCGCGTCCGCCGGCCCGCCGGATCTTCGCGACCGAGCCGGGATCCACAAGGGACACCGGGCAGCGGGCCTCGGTGAGGAGTTTCGCCACCCGCGCGACGGGTGTGTCCGTCTCGATCGGAACGTAGGCGCCGCCGGCCTTGAGCACACCGAGGAGCCCGGCGAGCATCCCGGCCGAGCGGTCGAGCATGACCGCGACCGGCACGTCGGGGCCCACGCCGCTGCCGCGCAGGGTCGCCGCGATCCGGGAGGCGCGGTCGTCGAGTTCGGCGTAGGTGAGTTCCTCGGCGTCGTCCCGCACGGCGATGAGCCCGGGAGTCCTGCGGGCCTGTGCCTCGAACAGTTCGTGCAGGCCGACTCGCGGGAACTCCGAGAGCGGCGGGCCGGACAGCTCGTGCGCGGCGGCCTCCTCGGCCGCCGGCAGCATGCGCGCGGCGCCGGCCCGTGCGCCGGGGTCGTCGGTGAAGGTCGAGAACAGCACCGAGAGCCGCTCCGCCCAGCGCCGCACCGTCTCGGCCTCGTAAAGGTCGGCGTCGCCGACGACGAGGACGCGCAGGCCGCCGGGAACGCGGTCGAAGTCGACGGCGACGTCGTACTTGGTCATCGCCAGGTCGAGGTGGATCTCCTCGACCGACAGGCCCGGCAGCACCGGCACCGACTCCGGCTGGGTGTTGAGCTTGACCATCACGCCGAACAGCGGGGTGCGTGAGAGGTCCCGCTCAGGTGAGAGTTCCCCGACAAGGCGGTCAAAGGGGACGGCCTGGTGGGCGTAGGCGGCCACCGCGATCTCGCGGACCCGGTCGACGAGTTCGGTGAAGGTGGGATCGCCCGACAGGTCGCCGCGCAGGACGAGCATGTTGACGAACAGGCCGATGAGCCCTTCGGACTCGGCGTGGGTGCGCTCGGCGGCGGTGGTCCCGACCGTCACGTCGGTGCGGCCACTGTGCCGGTGGAACAGAACCTGGCAGGCGGCGAGCAGGACCATGAACAGGGTCGCGCCGCGCTCGGCGGCCAGCCGTTCCAGTGCGGTGGCGACCGCTTCGGGAACGTCGACGACCGTGCTGTGCGCCCGGCCCCGGCGCCGGGCGGCGCGCGGCTTGTCGGCGGGCAGTTCGAAGGGCGTGAGCCCGTCGAGGGTGTCCCGCCAGTACGCCAGGCCCGCGGGGTCGGTGCCCGCCTCGTGCCAGCGGGCGAGGTCGTGGAAGGCGACCGGGGGCGCCTCGGGAGTCCGTCCCGCGTAGCCGTCGGCCAGTTCGGCGTAGAACAGGTGGTAGGACCAGCCGTCGAAGGCCATGTGGTGGAAGGTCACGCACAGCAGGTGGTCGTCCTCGGCGAGCCGCAGGAGGCGGGCGCGGATCGGCGGGCCGCCGGCGAGGTCGAGGTGTTCGCCGGTGTGTTCGGCGGCCAGCGCCTCCAGCCGGCCGGCACCGAGCGGGCCGTGTCCGGTGAGGTCGACGACGTCGAGGGTGAAGTCGGCGGCCGGGCGCAGTATCCCCAGTGGACGGTCGTCGACGACGCGCACGGAGGTGCGCAGCACGTCGTGCCGTTCGACGATGCCGGTCAGCGAGCGGCGCAGGGCGTCGACGTCGAGAACGCCGGTGAGCCGCAGGGCCAGGGGCATCTCGTACTCGCCGCCGGACTCGTCGAGCTGGTCGAGGAACCAGACGCGCTCCTGCCCGCGTGGGAGTTCGAAGGGGCCGGAGCGGTCGTGGACCGGGATCGGCTCGCGGGCCGCGGCCGAGATTCCGTCGGCGCGCATGACGCCGATCGCGGCGGCGAGCCCGGCGACCGTCGGCGCGGCGAAGAGCGCCCGGAGCAGCCGGTCGGCCGGCAGGGCGAGGGCGCCGGAGAGCCTCGTTGCCACGCGGGCGGCGACCAGCGAGTGGCCGCCGAGCGCGAAGAAGCCGTCGTGGGCCCCGACGGTCGTGCCGAGCAGTTCGCCCCACACGTCCGCGACGATCCGTTCCAGCTCGTCGCGGGGCGCGACATGCCCGGCCGCAGCGGAACCCGGGGGGACGGGAAGCGCCGCGCGGTCGACCTTTCCGTTGCGCGTCACGGGAATGGCGTCCATGGGCACCAGCGCCGAGGGCACCATGTACGCGGGCAGTTCGGCGCCGAGGCCGGCGGTGACGGCCTCCGGGCCGTCCTGTGCGCCGGCGGCGGGCACGTAGTAGCCGACGAGTCGCGCCAGGCCGGGTACGTCCTCGCGGAGGACGACGGTGGCACGGTCCACGCCCGGGTGCCTGCGCAGCGCCGACTCGACCTCACCGAGTTCGATGCGGTAGCCGCGCAGTTTGACCTGGTCGTCGCGGCGTCCGATGTACTCCATGACGCCGTCGGCCCGCCACCGGACGAGGTCGCCGGTGCGGTACATGCGGGCGCCGGCACCGGCGAAGGGGTCGGGCACGAAGCGCTCGGCGGTGAGGCCGGGACGGTTCACGTAGCCCCGCCCGACGCCCTCTCCCCCGATGTACAGCTCGCCCGCACCACCGACGGGCACCGGCCGCAGCCCGGCGTCGAGGACGTAGACGGACGTGTTGTCGATGGGGCGGCCGATCGGCACCGCACGGTCAGGGCCGTCACCGTCGCCGAAGACGTGGGTGACGCAGCCGACCACGGTCTCGGTCGGGCCGTACTCGTTGACGATGCGGGTCGCGGGGAAGAGCCGCTGCCACGCGTCGGCCTTGGCGCCGTGGAACTGCTCCCCGCCGACGACGAGCGTGCCGACCTCGGAGAGCCGGTCACCGGTCCCGAAGCGGGCGGCGAGAGCGTCCAGGTGAGCCGGTGTGAGCTTCACCAGGTCGAGCGCGCGGCCCGGGCGGCGCAGCGCGTCGGCGACGCGGTCGAGGGTGTCGGCCTCGCCGACGATCTCGACGGTCCGGCCGGTGACCAGCGGCCAGAACAGCGGGGTGACGGTGAAGTCGAAGGTGAGCTGCGAGTGCAGGAGCGAACCCGAGGCGCCCTCGGCCGGCGGGTAGGCGCGCAGTGTCCACTGGAGATAGTTGAGCAGGCCCCGGTGGGTGATGGCCGCGCCTTTCGGACGGCCGGTGGAACCGGAGGTGAAGATGACGTAGGCGAGCCGCGCCGGGTCGGCGGAGCGGCCCGGGTCGCTCTCCGGCCGTCCGGCGCCGAGTCCGGGGCCGAGCGGAAGGCGTGGCGGGCCGTCGGGACCGAAGGGGTCGGTGACGCCTTCCCCGACGAGCACCAGCGCGGGCCCGGTGTCGGCGGCCATCCCCGCCAGCCGCGCGGGCGGCATCGCGGGGTCGAGCGGGAGGTAGGCCGCGCCCGACTTCAGCACGCCCAGCACGGCGGTGATCTGCCCGATCCCGCGCTCGGCGAGGATCCCGACGAGCTTCTCCGGCCCGGCGCCCTCGGCGATGAGCCGGTGCGCGAGGCGGTTGGCGCGGCGGTTGAGTTCGGCGTACGTGAGCGTCTCGTCTCCGGCGCGGACGGCGATCGCGTCCGGCCCGGCGGCGACCCTCTCCTCGAAGAGGGCCACGACGTCGGTGCCGGGGATCTCGCGGGAGGTGTCGTTCCACTCCGACAGCAGCAGTTCCCGGTCGCTCGCCGACAGCGCGCCGGCCCGCGACACCGGGGCGTCGAGGTCGGCGAGGAGTGCCGCGAGCAGCCGTGTGTACTGGCCCTGGAGGCGCGCGATCGTGGCGCGGTCGAACAGGTCGGCGCGGTACTCCCAGTAGCCGGTGAGGACGCCGTCCTCCTCGACCAGCGAGACCGAGAGGTCGAGAGCCGACGCGGCCGGGAAGAGCTGTTCGCGGGTGACGTCGAGGCCGTCGAGGACCAGCGGTTCGGCCGGGGTGTTGTGAACCTGGAGGAACACCTGCGTCAGCGGCTGCCTGCCGGGTTCGCGGCTCGGGCGCGCCTCGGCGACGATCCGCTCGACGGGGACCTCGGCGTATTCGAGCCCTTCGAGGACGCTCTCGCGGGCGCGGTCGAGGAGTTCGGCGAAGCTCGGATCTCCGGCGAGGTCGAGCCGCAGCGGCAAGGTGTTGACGAAGAAGCCGATCAGGTTCTCGTACTCCTCGCGGGTGCGGCCGGCGACCGGGGTGCCCACGACCACGTCGGTCTGCCCGTCGTAGCGCGACAGCAGCACGCCGAAAGCTGCGAAGGCGACCATGAACAGCGAGGTGCGGTTCTCGCGCGCGACGCGGTTGGCGGCGGCGGTGACCTCGGCCGGGACGACCGCGCGGGCGGTCGCACCCCGAAAGCCGCTGGTCACGGCGGGCTGGCGGTCGAAGGGCAGCGCGACGGCGGCGGGGGCGCCTTCGAGCGCGGATCGCCAGTAGGCCACACCCTCGGCGTGGTCCTCGCGGCGCTGCGCGGCGGCGTAGTCGCCGTACTGGACGACCGGTTCCGGCAGCGGCGCGGCGGCGCCGTCGCGGTGGGCGCGGTAGAGCGCCGAGAGCTCGCGGTGCAGGACCGACTCCGACCATCCGTCGGTGGCGATGTGGTGGATCCGCACCAGCAGCACGTGTTCCCCGGCCGACAGGCGCAGCAGGTCGAAGCGGGCGGGAACCTCGGCGTCGAGGTCGAAGGGCTCGTCGACGGCGTCGGCGACGAGGGCGTCGAGCCCGGCCGCCGTGACATCCACTGTGGACAAGACCGCGGACCGGGCCGGAAGGACCCGCTGGCCGTCGTCGCCGTGCACGGTCCGGAGGATCTCGTGCCGGCGCGTCAGCTCGGCCACCGCGCCGGCGAGCGCCGCGGCGTCGAGCGGCCCGCGAAGGCGGTACACATAGGACATGTTGCCGACCGACGACCCCTCGGCCATCCGCCGGACCAGCCGCATCCGCTCCTGTCCAAAGGAGAGCGGCCGGATACCAGTCGTGCTCATCGTGACACCAAAGCCCTTCGGTCGACCTTGCCGTTCCCGGTCAGCGGCAGCGTCCGGTGGATCTGGTAGCGCAGGGTGCACATGTGGGCGGGCAGCCGGGCCGCGACGCGCTGCCGTACCGCGCCGAGGTCCACCTCCCGTCCGGGGAGGGTCGCGATGTGCGCGACCAGGATCGAACCGCCCGTGGAGTCCTTCTCGACGACGCACACGCACTGGCGCACGCCGTCGGCCGAGGCGACCGTCGACTCCACCTCGCCGAGTTCGATGCGGAAGCCGTTGAGCTTCACCTGGCCGTCACGGCGGCCGATGTAGTGGTAGGCGCCGCGCTCGTCGCGGACGGCCCAGTCGCCGCTGCGGTAGTAGCGGCGCTCATCGCCTTCGCGGGAGTCGGTGACGAAACGCTCGGCGGTCAGTTCGGCGCGGTCGAGGTAGCCGTGCGCGGCACCGCCGCCCGACACCCACAGTTCGCCGGCCTCTCCGTCGGCGACGGGCTCGCCGTCCTCGTCGCGCAGCGAGAAGGCCAGGTTGGGCAGCGGGATCCCGATCGGGGTGGTGGCGTCCGGCCCGTCGAACACGTCC
Source organism: Phytomonospora sp. NPDC050363 (assembly GCF_040655735.1). NCBI lineage: Bacteria > Bacillati > Actinomycetota > Actinomycetes > Micromonosporales > Micromonosporaceae > Phytomonospora > Phytomonospora sp. NPDC050363. Next base: position 547,298 of record NZ_JBFAKK010000001.1, on the reverse strand, counting down.
TCGTCGAGCGGGCAGTGGCTGGCGTGCACGGTGGTCTCGGTGATCCCGTACATGTTGACCAGCGCGCAGTCCGGGGAGATGCCGGCCGACCACCAGGCGCGCACGTCGGCGGGGTTGACCGCCTCGCCGCCGAAGATCACGTAGCGCAGGCCGGGGAGTCCGACACCGTTGCGGGCGCACTCGACAACGAGGTTGCCGAACACCGAGGGGACCTGGTTGAGGACGGTCACCCGCTCGCGTTCGAGGAGTTCGGCGAAGTCGAGCGGGTCGAGCTGCTGTACGGGGTGCACGACCACGGCCCGGCCTCCCGACAGCAGGGGCCCCCAGACCTCCCACACGCTGAAGTCGAAGCTCGTGGAGTGGAACAGCGTCCAGACGTCCTCCTCGCCGAAGTCGTAGAGACCGGCGGTGGCGTCCATGAGGCTGAGGACGTGGCCGTGCCCGACGACGCAGCCCTTCGGGTTCCCGGTCGACCCGGAGGTGTAGATGACGTAGGCGACGTCGTCGGGGACCTCGTGCGGGCCGGGCGATTCGAGGCGTACCAGGTGCAGGCCGCCGACCGAGGCCACGGCCTCCTCTCCCTCGGCGAGGCGGTCGGTGAGGACCAGCGACACCCGGGAGTCGGCGGCGATGTAGGCGCGCCGCTCCTCGGGGTAGCCCGGGTCGATCGGGACGTAGCCCGCGCCGGCCCGCATGATCGCGAGCATCCCGGCGGGGGCCAGCACGCCGCGCGAGGCCCGCAGGGCGACCAGGCGCTCGCCGGGCCGCAGTTCGGCGGCCAGGACGGCGGCGGCCTCGGCGCTGCCCTCGTCGAGTTCGCGGTAGGTCACCTCAACGGCGCCGTCGCTGACGGCGATCCGGTCGGGATGGCGTGCGGCGACGGCGGTGAAACGGGCGTGGAGGGTGTCGGGCATGCTGATCAACTCCGTGGGGTCCGGCGGATCACGTGTAGAGGGCCAGGTCGGCGCGGACGGCGGCGGCCAGGACCTCGCCCTGGTCGAAGCCGAAGAAGTGGCCGCCGGTGAAGGTGCGAAACCGCGCCGTCCCGGTGGTGCGGGTGCGCCAGCCGGCCAGCTGCGGCCGGGTCACGGTCGGGTCGGTGTCGCCGGTGTAGACGTGGATCGGGATGCTCAGGCGGGTGCTGATGTCGTGCCGGTGGCGCTCCCAGGTCCCCAGGTCGATGCGCAGCGTGTTGAGGGCCATGCCGAGCAGTTCGGCGTCGCCGAGGACCTCGTCGGGGACGGCCTGCCAGCTCTTGACGCGTTCGAGGAGTTCGGTGTCGGTGGCGTCGCTGAGGCGCAGGGCCGAGCGGGTGTGCGGCGCCGGCGAGGCGACCGCGAACAGCGCACGGGGCGCGGGTGCGCCGGCCTTCTCCAGGGCGCGGACCAGCTCGTAGGCGTAGGAGGCGCCGAGGCTGTAGCCGAGGACGGCGTAGGGACGGTCGGCGAGTTCGGCGACGGCACCGGCGAGTTCGGTCACGAGCGCGCCGGCGTCGCTGTGGGCGGGATCGTCGAAGCGGCCCTCACGGCCGGGGAACTGGACGGGATGGACGCCCAGGTCGGGTTCGAGGAGCCGGGACAGGGGCAGGAATCTGCTGGCACCGCCGCCGGCGAAGGGCAGGCAGATCAGCCGGGCCCGTTCGTCCCTCGCGCGGCTCGGGAACGGGAACCAGGTCCTGTTCCGGGTGCTGCGGATGAGCTGAATCGTCATGATGCCAGGTAAAGCGGGGACACTGTCGCGGCGCTGTCGAGCCGCTATCGGTGCGGTGCGCGGGATGGGGTCGGGAATGGCGGCCGATAGCGGCCGGATAGCGCGCGCTCGGACGATCGCGGTATTCGGCCAACGCATTCCCAAGCGCGCCAAGAGAGGAACCATGGTGACCATCGCACCCGGGCTGGGCGTCGTCGACGCCCTATCCAGCCCCACCCACGTACCGGACGTCGACGACGGAATCCTCGAGCTCGCCCCCTATGAGCAGGAGATCGTGTCCGGTCTGACCCTCGACCTGGAGACCTCGGGCCACACCGGTCCCGACGATCCGGGATGGGTCGAGCTCGCCAGGGCCCGCTGGGAGCGGATGCCGGAGCGGGCGCGGCTGCTGGTGGGCCGTTTCAAACGCTTCGGCAACGCGGGCGGCTGCCTGCTGGTGCGCGGGCTGCCGGTGGCGGCGGGCGCGACGCAGCCGACGCCGTCGAAGGCCGGTTCGGTGTGCTCGGAGCCGACGGCGGCCGCGGCGGTGCTGTCCATGTTCGCCACCGGGCTCGGCGACCCGGTCGCCTATCGGCCGGAGAAGTCTGGCGCGCTGGTGCAAGACGTCGTCCCGGTCCCGGGTCTGGAGAAGTTCCAGGGCAACGCGGGTTCGAAGACGATGCTGTCCTTCCATGTGGAGAACGCCTTCCACGAGCATCGCCCGGAGTACATCTCGCTGCTGTGCCTGCGCTCCGACCACGAGAACGTCGCGGGTCTGCTGATCGCCTCGATCCGCAGGGCGAGGCCGCTGCTGGACGCCGCCACCGTGGCGGCGCTGTCGGCACCGGAGTTCTCCACGGCCGCCCCGCCCTCGTTCGGCGCGGGCGTGTCCTGCGCCGACCCGCATCCGGTGCTGGGCGGGGATCCGGCCGACCCGGACCTGCGGGTGGACTTCGCGGCCACCGAGCCGCTGACCGGCCGAGCACGGCGGGCCCTGGCGGCGCTGGCGGAGGTCTTCGGGGAGGTCGCGACGACGATCCGGCTGCAGCCCGGTGACTGGGCGATCGTGGACAACCGGATCGCCGCTCACGGCAGGACGCGCTTCGTTCCCCGCTACGACGGTTTCGACCGCTGGCTCCAGCGGACCTACGTCAATGTGGACCTGCGCCGCTCGCGGGCATTGCGGGCCGGTGACGGGTACATCCTCGGTTGAGCACCGGCGAAACCGGCCGCTCCCGCGAACATGGCGGGGGCGGCCGGTTTCGTCGTGCGTCCTAGACCTCGGAGGGCGCCGGCGACGGCTTCGCGGCCGGGGTCTCGGCCTCGGCCTCACCCTCGGTGCCGGGCTTCGGCTCGGCGGCCTTGGCGGCCGTCGCCCGGGCCTCGGCGCCCCGGCCGGTGAGCGCGATCAACGCACCGAGGACGAGCACCGCGGCTCCCACGAAGTACATCGGCTGGTAGCCGATGTAGCCGACCAGGCCCGAGCCGAGGGCGATGGAGGCGGTCGAGGCGGCGGTGAAGGCCATGTCGGCGGCGGAGTAGACGCGGCCCTGGAGCTCGTCGGGCGTGTATCGCTGGAGGCACGTCACGGCGCCGACGCTGGACAGGGGCACGGTCAGCCCGGCGAAGAAGGCCGCGAACAGGACCAGCGGCAGCGAAGGGATCGTCGTCAGCAGCATCGAGACGGCGAAACCGCCGAGACCGACCGCGGTGAGCCGCACGGCGCCGATGCGCCGGGCGATCGCGCCGGTGAACAGTCCGGCGATCACCGCCCCGACTCCCTGCACCATCGCGATCACGCCGACGAAGGCGCCGGACTTCCCGAGGCCGTCGGTGGCCACCGCGAACAGGCCCGACTCGGTGAAGCCGAAGACGAGCGCGGCCACGACGGCGCCGCCGACGACCGGCATGAGCACCGGCTGGCGTCGCAGGTAGTGGATCCCGGCCATCGCCTCGCGGCGCAGGCTGGTGCCCGGCTCGGGCTTCTTGGGCTTGTCCTGGGTGACCTTGAGCAGGGTGAACAGCCCGGCGGCGGCCATGAAGGTGACGATGTCGAGGATGACGACGGCCTCGATGCCGGCCCAGACGTACAGCCCCGCGCCGGCCAACGGCAGCAGGATCCGCATCGACTCCTGGAGGGTGCGCAGGACGCCGTTGGCGTCGGCGAGCAGCTCATCGGGGACGATCGAGCTGATCAGCGCGTTCTGGGCGGAGGTGACGATCCGGTTGAGCACGCCGTAGCCGAACATCACCGCGTAGACCGTCCAGACCGCGCCCTTGCCGTCCACGAAGAGCATCGGGAGGACGAGGACGACGCCGAGCAGGTTGGCGGCGACGAGCAGTTCCCGGCGGCGGACGCGGTCGACGACGAGGCCGACCACGGGGCCGGCGAGAGCGCTCACCCCGAAGCAGAACATCACGATTCCGGCGGCGCCGGCGCTGCCGGTGATCTCGTTGACCCAGATCGCGGCGGCGAGCCACAGTGAGGAGTCGCCGATCCCGGAAAGGGTCTGACCGGCCACATAGACCCGAAGGTTGTGGTTCTTCCACAGGCTGCGCATCTAACTCCTCCTCGTGACGGCCGTGTCGGCCCCGAAATCGTCAAGTAGTGCTCCCGACAGCTCATCGAGGCTTTCGCGCCCGCCGTCGGCGTTGGTCATGACGACCAGCCCGTCGCCGGTGCGCCGGTCGGTGACGACCAGGCACTGGTACCCGGGCGTGCCACCGGTGTCGATGCGCAGGCTCTCCCCCGCCTCCCCGGTGCGGCCGAGGATCAGCGCGGCCGAGTCGGGCGTCAGGACGCGCGAGGCGTCGCCCGGTCCGGTGCCGCACAGTTCGGCCAGCAGCCGGAGCAGGTCTCGCGGTGTGCTCCACAGGCCCGCCGCGGCGAGTTCGGGCATGACCCGCCACCTCCCCCGATACGACTGTCCACTGTAGTCATGACCGGTCGCCGACGGGGTGTCGGCCGCAGGTGGCCGGTAGCCGCTCTCGCGCATTCCCAAGGGGTCCAGCACGAGTCCGTGCATCAGCTCGGCGAAGCCGGTCGCGGTGGCGTCGGTGATCACCTGCTGGAGGACGGTGAAGTGGGCGCCGGAGTAGCGGGTTCGCGCGCCGGGCTCCAGTTCGCGCCGCACGGGCGGAGTGGTCGCCGGTGCCCGTCCGTTCAGTGAATCGAGCAGTGTCGGGACGGGTTCGCCCGGCACGTAGCCGTCGTATCCGGTCTCGGTGAGCCCTGCGGTGTGCGTGAGCAGCCGCCGGATGGTGACGCCGGCGCCGATCCGCCAGTCGCGCAGGTAGCGGTCGGCTTCGGTGTCGAGGTCGAGGACGCCGTCCTGTACGAGCCGAAGGACGCCGGCGGCGGTGACGAGCTTGCTGATCGAGCCGGCCTGGAACAGGGTTCCCGGTCCGACGGGCGCGCCGCCGTCGGCGTCGGTGACGCCGTGGCACCACACCTCGTGCGGTTCACCGCCGCGCATGGTCGCCACGCTCACGCCCGGGACCCTGTTGCGCGCCAGCGGAACCAGCAGCGTCGGGGATCCGGCCGGGAGCAGAGCTCCGGCGCGTGCCGTGCCGGGCGTGGCGAGGCGTTCCAGGCAGTGGCCGACCACCTTGCGCAGGTGCGTCAGGTAGGCCTTCGCGAGGCCGGTGACGGTCGCCTCGGTGTGCCGCCGGGGCGAGTAGCGCCACTCGACGTGCAGCTCGCCGCCGATGACGGCCGCGTCGACCTCGATGAGGTAGGGGCGCAGGCCGCGCGGGGCGCGCATGACGCCGGTGGGCCCGGCAGCAGGGGTGAAGAGACCGGCGGCGGTCTCGCCGTCGTCCTGGCCGTGGTAGTTGAAGGAGATCTGCCCGGCGTCGCGCGAGCGGCCCGGTGCCGGCGCGAGGTGCCTCGCGATGCCGTGGCCGATCCCGTGGTGCGGGACGGCCCGAAGACGGTCGCGGACGGCGGTGACCGCGGCTCCCGGGTCGCCGGAGTCGAGTCGGACCTCGACGGGACGGATAGCGGTGAACCAGCCGACGGTCCGGGAGACGTCGACGTCGTCGAACAGGTCCTCGCGCCCGTGGCCCTCCAGGTCGACGCGGACGTCGTCGCGGCCGGTCCAGTCGCGCAGGGTGCGGGCGAGGGCCGCGAGCAGGAGGTCGTTGACGCCGGTGCGGTATGCCTGCGAGGCGCGCAGGAGCAGGTCGGAGGTGGTCTGGGCCGCAAGGGCGAGCGAGACGGTCGCGGCCGATCCCTCGCAATTGGGGCCGGTGTCGTGGTCGACGGGCAGGGGCGCGGCGTGCATGGGGCGTCCGTGCCAGTAGGCGGACTCCGGGGCGAAGCGCTCGCTCGCGGCGTACTCGCCGAGGCGGCGCGCCCAGCTCTGGTAGGAGCTGGTCTTGGCCGGCAGGGCGGGTTCGGTGCCGTCGGCGGCTGCCCGGTAGGCGGTGTCGAGGTCTTCGAGGAGGATGCCCCAGGAGACGATGTCGACTACCAGGTGGTGGGCGACGACGAGGACCGTGTCGGTTCCGCCGCCCTGGAACAGCACCGCTCGCAGCAGCGGTCCGGCGGCCAGGTCGAGCGCGGTGTTGGCGGCGGTCGCGGCGCGCTCCATCGCCGTGGCCCGGTCCTGCTCGGAGAGGCCGGAGAGGTCGGTCACGTCGACGGGCACGGCTTCGCCGGGCGCCGCGACATGCTGGTGCCAGCCGTCACCGTCTCGGCGAAGCCTCGTGCGCAGGGCGTCGTGGTGGACGGTCAGGGCGCCGAGCGCCTGAGCGAGCAGAGCCGGGTCGACCGGCTCGGCGCAGGCGAGCAGGGCGGTCTGGTTGTAGTGGTCGTGCGGCATGTCGAGTGCGGTGAACCAGTGCTGGATCGGGGTCAGGGCGACCTCGCCGGTCACCGGCTCCCGCTCCTCGGGCACCGTGGCGGCACCCGGCACGCCGGCGGCCTCGGCGAGCCCGGCGACGGTGCGCCGTTCGAACACGTCGCGGAGAGTCAGGCGCAGCCCGTCGCGACGGGCGAGGGAGATGAGCCTGATGGCGCGGATGGAGTCGCCGCCGTGGTCGAAGAAGTCGTCGAAGCGGGCGGGTTCGCCGCGTCCCAGGACTTTCGCCCAGACGGCCGCGAGGAGCTTCTCGGCCCCTTCGCGCGGGGCCTCCCCGGCGGCGGGAGTCGTCTCGGTCCAGGGCGCGGGAAGGGCCTTGCGGTCGATCTTCCCGTTGGAGGTCAGCGGCATGGAGTCGAGAACGGCGATGGCGGGCGGCACCATGTAGTCGGGCAGCGCGGCCTTGAGGTGGTCGCGCAGCGCGTCGATGTCGACGCCGGTGCCTTCGCCTACGACGTGGGCGGCCAGCTCCCGCCTGCCGTCGTGTCCGCTGTGGACGGTGACGGCGGCGTGCCGGACCTCGGGGTGGGCCAGCAGCCGCGCCTCGATCTCGCCGAGTTCCACGCGGTAGCCGCGGATCTTGACCTGGTGGTCGACGCGGCCGGCGAACTCGAAGACGCCGTCGGCGCGCAACCGGGCGAGGTCTCCGGTGCGGTAGAGCCGGGCGCCGGGCCGGGTCGCGAAGGGGTCGGGCACGTACTTGTCGGCGGTCAGCGCGGGCTTGTTCAGGTAGCCGCGCGTGACCTGCTCGCCGCCGACGAACAGCTCGCCGACCGCGCCGACCGGTACCGGCCGCAGGCTCGTGTCGAGGACGTACATGCTCGTGTTGGCGATCGGCCGGCCGATCTCCAGGACCGACACCGAGGGATCGACCACCTCGGGCACGACGTACCAGGAGCAGCCGACGACCGTCTCGGTCGGGCCGTACTCGTTGACGAGACGGGCTCCCGGCGCGATGCGGCGGAAGTCGGCGACCGCGTCGGGCTTGAGTTCCTCGCCGCCGACCACGAAGGTCCGCACCGAGCGCATCGAGCCCGCCGGGAGCATCGACCGCAGGACGTCGAGGTGGCTCGGGGTGGTCTTGACGAGGCTGAGGTCCCCCGGCCGCGAGACGAGCGCGGCGAGCGCCTCGACGGTGTCGGTGGTGGGCAGCAGAGTGATGTCCCGTCCGGCGATGAGCGGGAGGAACGTGCCGGTGATGGACAGGTCGAAGCCGATCGAGCCGACCAGCGGGGCACCGGAGGCGCCGTCCATGCCGTACTCGCCGAGGGTCCAGGCCAGGTAGTTCACCAGGCCGCGGTGTTCGACGAGGACGCCCTTCGGCCGGCCGGTGGACCCTGAGGTGTAGATGACGTAGGCGAGGTCGCCCCCGTCGGTGACCGCTTCGAGCCGGCCGGCGGGATTCGCGGCGATGACTTCGGCGTCGGCCGCGAGGTCGGCGAGGGTGCCGCCGAAGGTGGCCGGGGGCGGTCCGGACAGCCCCGCGTCGGTCACGACGATGGCCGCGCCGGTGTCGGCGAGCATGTAGTCGAGGCGTTCGGCGGGCTGGGCGGGGTCGAGCGGAACGTAGACGCCACCGGCCTTGAGGATCGCCAGCAGTGTCGTGACGACCTCGACCGAGTGCGGCAGGTGCACGCCGACGAAGGTCCCGGCCCCGCAGCCGAGGGAACGCAGATGCCGGGCGAGCCGGCTGGAGGCGGTGTCGAGTTCGGCGTAGGTGACCGTGGAGCCGTCGGCTGCGGTCACGGCGACGGATCCGGGGGTCAGCGCGGCCTGCTCCTCGAAGAGAGCGTGCACGGTGGGTCCCGGTGCGGCGGTGGACTCACCTGCGGCGGCGCCGACGACGAGTTCGCCTTCGGCGGCGGTCATCGCCGGGACCTCGCCGACGCTCGCCGGGGCCCCGGCGATGCCGCGCACGATCTCGGCGTAGTTCGCCAGGAGCCTGCGGGCGGTGTCCGCGCCGATCAGGCCGGTCTGGTACTTGAGGCTCAGGTCGATCCCGGTGGACAGCGCGGCGGCGCACAGCAACGGGTAGCCGGTCTGGGCGTAGCCGGGTCCGGCGCTGAGCTCAAGGCCGCCGGTGCGCGGCTCGGCCGGTGCGAGGTTCTCGTAGACGAAGATGCTGTCAAAGAGCCTGCGGTCGGCCGGGAGCGCGGCGCAGCGCTGGACCTCGGTGAGGACTCCGTGCTCGTGGTCGCGGACGGACAGGTAGCTCTCGTGGACCTCGCGCAGGAAGCGCGGCAGCGGTTCGGCCGGGTCGACCCGGATCCGCAGCGGCAGGGTGGTCATGAGCATGCCGATCATGTCCTCGATGCCGCCGACGTCGGCCGAGCGCCCGGCGAGAGTGCTGCCGAAGACGACGTCACGCTCCCCCGCGTAGCGGCTGAGCAGCATCGCCCAGGCCGCGTGCAGGATCGCGCCGACGGTGACGCGCTCGCGGCGGCCGAGTTCGCGCAGGCGGTCGGTGACGTCCTCGCCGATCGCCATGGCGAGTGCGCCGGTCTCGCCGGGCGCGGCGTGCGGGCGGTCGAGGGGCAGGGGCGTCGGCGAGTCGAAACCGGCGAGCAGCCCGGTCCAGTACTCGCGGTCGGACTCGGGGTCCTGGCGGCGCTGCCAGGCGACGTAGTCGCCGAAACGGGGCGAGGGCCCGCGGTCCGGCGCGTCCCCGGTGTCCACGATGGACCCGTAGGCGGCGAAGACCTCGCCGGCGACCGTCGTGGTGCTCCACCCGTCGAGGAGAAGGTGGTGGAACTGCCACACCATGCGGTGCCGTCCGGGCGAGAGCGTGATGAGGTCGAGGCGCTGGGGTGAGGCCGCGCCCAGGTCGAAGGGACGGCCGCGTTCGGCGAGAAGCCAGCCGGCGAACTCCGCGTCGGTGCGGTGCCGGTCCGACCAGTCGATCCGCCCGAGGTTCACCTCGGCGGCGCGGCGCACGATCTGGACCGGCTCGCGCAGCCCGTCCCAGGCGAAGGTGCTGCGCAGGATCGCGTGGCGGCCGATGACGTGGCGCCAGGCTTGGGTGAGGGCGGCGGGGTCGAGGTCCCCGTCGACGTCGACGACGTACTGCTGGTGGTAGTCGCCGCCTTCGGGCGCGTAGAGGGTGTGGAACAGCATCCCGGACTGCATCGTCGAGAGTGGATAGACGTCCTCGACCTCGGCGCCGCCGATTCCGTCGAGGAGTCCGGCGAGCTCGGGGGCGTCGAGTCCACTGTCGGCGAATGCTCTCCCGCCGGTCGCGACGGCCTGTCCCGAGCGCGGGACGACCCGGGCGAGCTCGCCGACCGTGTGGTGGGCGAACAGGTGCCGGGTGGTGAGCGCCAGGCCCGCCTCCCTGGCCTGCGAGACGATCTGGATGGCCAGGATCGAGTCGCCGCCGAGGTCGAAGAAGTTGTCGGCGGCGCCGACGCGCTCATAGCCCAGGACGTCGGCCCAGATCACGGCCAGGATCCGCTCGGTCTCGCCGGCCGGTTCGACGTGTCCGGCGGGAGCGGCCGGGCGCGTGTCCACTGTGGTCGGTGCGTTGACGGGTGAGACGTACGGCAGGACGCGGGCAGCCAGCGCCGACGGGCTCTCGGCGGTGCCGGCTGCCAGGCCGCGCAGCAGGGCGAGGTACTGGTCGACGAGGGAGGCGACGTCGCCCGGCGCGTAGCGCTCGCGCTCGTAGTTGAGCTGGAGGGTCAGCCCGCCGTGCCAGACGGCGTCGAGGACCAGTGGGTAGGCCGTGCCGATGGCGCTGTCCTGCTCGATGACGGTGACGCCCTCGGGGACCTCGCCCGCGGCGTGGCGGACGTTGTGGAAGACCAGGATGCTCTCGAACAGCCGCCTTCCCTGCGGGACGCGGGAGCGGCGCTGGACCTCGACGAGGGAGCTGTGCTCGTGTTCGCGGGAGTCGGCGAGCGCTTCGTGGACCTCGCGCAGCCATTGTCCGGTGGTTCCGTCGCTGGACGGGCGGACGCGGACGGGGAGGGTGTTCATGAGCATGCCGACTATGCGTTCGGCGCCGGGTACGGGCACCGAGCGTCCGCTGACGGTGCTGCCGAACACGACGTCGCCGGTTCCGGCGTGCCGGGCGAGGAGCAGGCCCCAGGCACCGTGCAGGAGGGAGCCGAGGGTCACACGGTGGCGCAGGGCGGTGTCGGTGAGGCTCGCGACGAGGTCTTCGCCGACTTCGAGGTGGTGCAGGCCTGCCCCGGTGCCGCTCGCGGCTGTCGCGGCGGGAAGGGGGGTGGGTGTGGTGAAACCGTCGAGGACCCGCTCCCAGTGGCGGCCGGTGCTCTCGTCGGCGTGGCCGGCGATCCAGTCGAGGTAGCCGCCGTAGGACGCGGGCTCGGGTGCGGCGGGGGCGGCCCGCCCGGCGGCGAGCGCGCGGTAGGCGTCGAAGACCTCGGCGAGGACCACGGGCACGCTGGCGCCGTCGAGGACGATGTGGTGCGTGCGCCACAGGAAGGACCAGGATCCGGGGCCGGTGCGGGCGAGAGTGACACGGGTCGCCGGGGCGGCGGCGAGGTCGACGGGAGTGGTCTTCTCGGCGTCGATCAGCCGGAGGAGGCGGTCGCGGGCGCCGGGTCCGCCGAGGTCGACGTCGCGGAAGTCGAGCGCGGACTCGCGCAGGACGACCTGGACCGGGTGCGGCAGTCCGCGCCAGGCGAACACGGTGCGCAGGGCCGGGTGCCGGTCGACGACGGTCTGCCAGGCCGCGGCGAAGGCGTCGGTGTCGGGGGTGCCGTCGACGTCGAAGGCGAAGACCTGGACGTAGTCGCTGCCCTCGTTGTCGCCGAGGACGTGGAAGAGCATGCCGGTCTGCAGTGGCGCCAGGCGGTGGACGCTCTCGACCGTGCCGGGTGCGAAGCGGTCGGCGACCAGCGCGGTGTCCACTCCGGACGGACGCGCGACCGTCGCCGGCGCCTCGGGGCGGTCGGCCTTGGCCGCGAGCGCGGCGATCGTTGGCGTGCGGACCAGGTCGCGCGGTCGCAGGGTGAGGCCGAGGTCGCGGGCGCGGGCGACGACCTGCATCGCGAGGATCGAGTCGCCGCCGAGGGCGACGAAGTCGTCGTGGACGCCGACGCGCGGGACGTCGAGCAGGTCGGCCCACAGTGCGGCCAGTGCGCGTTCGGTCTCGTCGCGGGGCGCGACGTAGGCGACGGGCGCGAAGCCGGCGTCCTCGCGGCGGGGCGCGGGCGCCCGGCGGGGCCGGCCGACGGGGGCGATCGCGGTGAGTTCCGCGCCGGGTTCGAGCAGCCGCGACAAGGCCCCGAGGTAGGAGTCGAGGAGCCGGTGAGCCGCGTCGGCGCCGACGCGCGCGACGTCGTAGTTGAGTTTGAGGAGCAGGTCGCCGTGGAGCCCGGCACCCAGCACGAGCGGGTATCCGCTCTGCTCGTAGGCGCTGTCGAGGTCGAGGCGGAGTCCTTCGGCGACCTCGGTGGAGGGCGCGCCGAAGTTCTCGTAGACGAAGATGCTGTCGAACAGCGGCTCGCCGGCCGGCAGGGCCGCGGCGCGGCGGACCTCGCTCAAGGAGACGTGCTCGTGCTCGCGGAGAGCGCCGAGCGACATGTGCAGTTCGCGCAGCCAGTCGCCGACGGGCGCGTCGGCCACGGTCACCCGGGCGGGGAGGGTGTTCATGAGCAGCCCGACCATGCGGTCGATGCCTTCGACGGGCGCCGAACGCCCGGCCGAGGTGGTGCCGAACACGACGTCGGCGCGCCCGCTGTCGCCGGCCAGGAGCAGTGCCCAGGCCGCCTGGAGGACGGTGCCCGGTGTGACGCGCTGGGAGCGGGCGAAGGCGACGAGCCCTTCGGCGCGGTCCCGCGGCCAGGTCGCGCGGGCGATGCCGACCTCGGCGGAGTCGTCGTCGTTCTCCGGCCGCACCGCCGAGATCGGCGTGGGGCCGTCGATGCCGGCCATCGCCGCGCGCCAGAAGTCGCCCGCGGTCTCGCCGGACTGCCCGGCGAGCCAGGCGATGTGCTCGCGGTAGGCGACGGGCTCGGGCATGGCGGGCACCGGTTCACCGGCGGCGAGGGCGCGGTAGGCGGTGAGGATCTCGTCGAGGACGATCGGCACGCTCCACCCGTCGAGGAGGATGTGGTGGAAGCGCCAGACCAGGCGGTGCTCGGCCGCGCCGAGACGGATGAGCGTGAACTCCAGCGGTGGGGCGGTGTCGGGCGACATCGGCGCGAGCCGCGCGGACTCCAGCCGGGCGGCGAGATCGCCGCCGGCCACGCCGGTCCAGTCCAGCTCGGTCCATTGTGGAGCGCCGGGCGCGTGTACGAGCTGCACCGGGTGCGGCAGTCCGCGCCAGGCGAAGGAGGTCCGCAGAGCGGGGTGGCGGGCGACCGCGAGCGCGCAGGCCTCGCGCAGCGCGGCCGGGTCGAGCTCCCCTTCGACGGTGTAGACGAACTGCTCGACGTAGTCGCCGCGTTCGGGCTGGGCTGCGGTCTGGAACAGCATCCCGGCCTGGAGCGGCGACAGCCGGTAGACGTCGGTGACGCCGGTCAGGTCGTGGGTGGCGTCGAGGATGTCGAAGCCGTCGCGGGCGAGCCCGGCGAGCGGGAAGTCCTCGGCGGCGGGCCCTCCCCCGCCGTCGGCGGCCAGTTCGCGCACGGCGTCCTCGAAGAGCCCGGCGAGCTTCTCGATGGTCGCCTCGTCGTGGCAGCCGGTCCCGTAGTGCCAGGCGACCCACAGCTCACCGTCGAGGACGTATGCGGTCACGTCGAGGAGGTAGGGGCGGTGCCCGGCGGGTGAGCGCTCGACGCCGAGGGCGTCGGCGGCGCTGCCGTCGATGGCGCTGAGGTAGTTGAAGCAGACCTGGGGCGCGCCGGCGGCGGGCCGCTCACCCCCGCGAAGGTGCCGGGCGACGCCGTGACCGATCCCCCGTCGTGGGGCGGCGCGCAGGTGGTCCTTGACGGCGGTGACCCATTCGCCGGGACGGGCTCCTTCGGGACGCAGCACGACCGGCTGCACGGTGGTGAACCAGCCGACGGTGCGGGTGAGGTCGACGTCGGCGAACAGGTCTTCGCGGCCGTGCCCTTCCAGGTCGACGGCGAGAGCGGTGCCGCCCCACAGGGTCAACGCGGCCTTCGCCAGCGCGGTCAGCAGGATCTCGTCGACGCCGGCGCGATGCGCGGTCGGGAGGCGACGCAGCAGGGCCTCGGTCTCGGCGGCCGGCAGGCGACTGGCGACGTGCGCGGTGTCGCCGAGCAGGTTGCCGTCGAGCGGCTGGTCGGTCGGGATCGGCGGCACGAGCGCGAGTTCGGCGTCGCGGCGGGCCCAGAAGTCGGCCTCGCCGTCGAACTCCGGACCGCGGGCGTAGGCCGCCAGGCGCTCGGCCCAGGCCCGCACCGAGGTCGTCTTCGCCGGCAGTGCCCGGCCTTCGAGGAGCGCGTCGAGGTCTTCGAGCAGGACGCCCCAGGAGACGGTGTCGACGGCGATGTGGTGGACGGCGATCAGCAGTTCGGCCGAGCCGTCGCCGAGCCGGTAGAGCACCGCGCGCAGCAGCGGCCCGCCGGTCAGGGACAGCGAGGTGTGGGCGAGGGTGGCGGCCTCGTGCGCCGCGGCCGCCGGATCGGCGACGCCGGCCAGGTCGACGACGCTGAGCAGCTCGGCCTCGCCGGGCGGGGCGATGAACTGCCGCCAGGTCCCGTCCTCGTTCGACAGGCGCGAGCGCAAGGCGTCGTGGTGTCCGACGAGGACGGTCAGCGCCGAGCGCAGCGCGGCCTCGTCGGGGGCGCGCTCGTAGCGCAGGCGCGCGGCCTGGTTGTAGTGGTCGCGGGGGACGTCGAGCTCGGTGAACCAGTGCTGCACGGGCGTGAGCGGGACCTCGCCGGTGACGAAGCCCTGTTCGGCGTCGACCGGCGCGGCGGTGGCCGTCGCCGACGCCGCCGCGGCGAGCTCGGCGACGGTCTGGTGCTTGAAGAGAGCGGTCGGCCGCAGTGCCAGTCCGGCCTCGCGGGCCTTGCCGACGACCTTGATCGCCAGGATCGAGTCGCCGCCGAGTTCGAAGAAGTTGTCGTGCGGGCCGACCGCCGTCGCGCCCAGCACCTCGGCCCAGATCGCGGCGAGCGCGGTTTCGGCGGCGGTGCCGGGCCGTTCGGCGGACGCGGCGTCGCGGCGGGCCGTCGCCGGGTCGGGCAGCGCCGTGCGGTCGACCTTGCCCGCCGAGGTCAGGGGCATCGCCGGGAGGGTCACGAAGACCGACGGGACCATGTACTCGGGCAGTTCGGCGGCCATGAACTCGCGCAGTTCGGCCGGTGCGGGCGCCGCGTCCGGGTCGGCGGCGACGAGGTACCCGACGAGCCGCTTGTGCCCGTTGCGGCCGGTCACGGCGGCGGCCACCGCCTCGGTGACGCCGGGGTGGAGTCCCAGGCGGGCCTCGACCTCGCCGAGCTCGATCCGGTAGCCGCGGATCTTGACCTGGAAGTCGGTGCGGCCGAGGAACTCGAAGTCGCCGTCGGCGCGGTAGCGGGCCAGGTCGCCGGTGCGGTACAGCCGTTCGCCGGGCGCGCCGTAGGGGTCGGGTACGAACTTCTCGGCGGTGAGTGCGGGGCGGTGCAGGTAGCCGCGCGCGACGCCGTCGCCGCCGATGTAGAGCTCGCCGACCACGCCCACGGGCGCGGGGTTGAGGCCGGCGTCGAGGACGTACATGCGCAGGTTGCCGATGGGCTTGCCGATCGACACCGAGACGGAGGCGTCGAAGTCCGGCGGCACGGTGTAGATCGAGCAGCCGACGACCGTCTCGGTCGGGCCGTACTCGTTGATGATGCGGGCGTTTGGCGCCACCGCGCGCCATCCGGAGACCGTCTCGGGGCGCACCTCGTCGGCGCCGACCACGAAGGTCCGCACCGAGTCGACGGAGCCGGGTTCGAGCATGCCGCGCATGACGTCGAGATGCCCCGGGGTGATCTTGAGGAGGCTGAAGTCGCCGGGCTCGGTGAGCGCCTCGGCGAGCGTCTCCAGGCTCTTGTCGGTCGGCAGCAGCGTCACGCATTTGCCGCCGGTCAGCGGCAGCCAGAAGTTCGGCACCGACAGGTCGAAGGCGATCGACCCCAGCATCGGGGCTCCGCGCTCGCCGTCGAGGCCGTAGCCCTCGACGGCCCACCAGAGGTAGTTCACCACGCCCCGGTGCGGGACCAGCACGCCTTTCGGGCGGCCGGTGGAGCCGGAGGTGTAGATGATGTAGAGCAGGTTGTCGGCCGTCGACAGCGGCTCCGGATCGGCGTCGGAGCACGCCTCGATCGACGGCCAGTCCCCGTCGATGGTGACCATCCGGCCGGTGAAGGTCTCCGGGATCGACGCGCGCAGCGCCTCGGTGGTGACCACGATCGGCGCGGCCGTGTCGGCCAGGATCCACTCGGCGCGCTGGCGGGGCAGGGCCACGTCGAGCGGCACGTAGGCGCCGCCGGCTTTGAGGACGCCGAGCAGGGCCACGAACATCTCGACGGAGTGGTCGGCGCAGACGCCCACCAGCGTCTCGCGCCCGACGCCGAGGCCGCGCAGGTAGTGCGCGGTCTTGTTGGCGAGGGCGTTGAGCTCGCCAAAGGTGACGGCGGTCCCGTCGAGGCGCCAGATCGCCGGGCGGGCGGGCTCGCGGTTCGCCCACTCCTCGACCAGGCCGTGGACCGTCGCCGTGGTCGGGTACTCCATCGCGGTGGCGTTCCACTCGACGAGCGCGTCGCGCCGCTCGGGGCCGGTGAGCATGCCCGCGTCGGCGACACGGGTGCCCGGATCGGCGACGGCGGCGGCCGCGATGTTGGCGAGGTGGTCGAGGAGCCGCGCGGCGAAGTGCGGGCGGTACAGGTCGGTGGCGTAGGTCAGGTCGAGGGTGACTCCGTCGGGGTGGTTGACCGCGATCAGGGTCAGGTCCACTTTGGCCAGTCCGGTGTCGAACCAGGCCGGCTCGCAGCTCAGGCCGTCGAAGTCCCACTCGTGCTCGCTGGCCTCCACGCACTGGAAAATGACCTGGAACAGCGGGTTGCGGCCGGGTTCGCGCGGCAGCCGCAGGGCCGCGACGACCTGGTCGAAGGTCGCGTCCTGGTGGTCGAGGGCGCCGGTGACCGAGGAGCCGGCGCGGCCGAGCGCCTCGGCGAAGGACGGGGAACCGGTGAAGTCGAGCGGGATCGCCACGGTGGAGGCGAACATGCCCATCATCGACTCCGCCTCGGGCCTCCCCCGGCCCGACAGCAGCGATCCGACCGCGAAGCGGCCCTGACCGCTGTAGCGGTGCAGGACCGTGCCGAACAGCGCCATCAGCGCGCTGAACATCGTGGTCTTGTGGGCGGCGGCCAGTGCCCGCAGGCCCGCGCTCAGCTCGGGCGACAGCGTCCGGCGCTCGACGCCGCCCCGGTAGGACGGCTCGTCGGGGCGGATGCGGTCGGTGGGCAGTTCGAGGACGGGCGGCACACCGGCGAGGGCGTCGCGCCAGTAACCGGTGTCGCGCTCGCGGCGCTCGGTCTGGGCCGGCTCGCTCAGCCAGGCGGCGTAGTCGGCGTACTGGACGGGCAGTTCGGCGAGACCGTCGGGGGTGCCGCGGCGGCGCGCGGAGTACAGCGCGGCGAGTTCGCGGGCGAGCAGTCCGCAGGACCACTCGTCGGTGAGCAGGTGGTGCATTCGCAGGACGAGCAGGTGCTCGTCGTCGGCGACGGCGGTCAGCGCGGCGGTGAACAGCGGCCCGTTCGCCAGGTCGAAGGCCTCGCCGGCGTGGCGCTCGGCCTCGGCGAGCGCGTTCGCGCGGCGTTCGGCGAGGGTGTCGCCGGGCGCCTCGGCGATGGTCAGGGGCGCCTCGCCGGGTTCGCGCGGGACCTGCACGGGTCCGCCGGGCGTGGATTCGTAGGTGGTGCGCAGGATCTCGTGCCGGCGAACCAGGGCGGCGACCGCCTCGGTGAAGGCGGCGGTGTCGACGTGTCCGCGCAGCCACATGACCCGGTAGACCCCCGACAGCGTGTTGTCGGAGCGGAGCTGGTCGGCGAGCCAGACGCCGTGCTGGGCCGGCGACAGGGGCGCCGGTCCCGGCTCGGTCCGGCGCGGGATCCCCGCCGGTGCGGGGCCCGCGCCGAGACCGCGGAGCCTGCGTTCGAGCAGGAGCCGTTTCGCCTCGCTGAGGTGGGGGGCGGCGATGTCTGAGGTCATGATGGGCGATCCCTTGCGGCGAGGCGGCGGGCTGGGGTTCGGGGCTGGCTCAGGCTGCGTCGGCCATACGGCGGCGCAGGCTCAGTGGGCGCATGTCGGTCCACACGGTCTCGATGTGGTCGAGGCACACCTGCCGGGTGCCCGAGGTGCCCTCGTCGTGCCAGCCCGCGGGGATGTCGCGGTGGGCGGGCCAGATCGAGTACTGCTCTTCGTCGTTGGTCACGACGCGGTAGGTGCTCTGGTCGTCGTCGAACACGGCGTGCTCCTGTTCGCTGTCGGGGCTTGACCGAAACGATCGCGACGGCGTCTATCGGCGGCCTTTCGGTGCGCTATCGATCGAGATGGCGAGCCGATACCGACCGGATAGCCCAGGAGCGGATGGTCGCTCCCATGGAGACCTCTGTGACTACCCCGACAGCGGAAGAAGTGCTGGTGGCGCGGGCCTCGTTCGCTCAGGAGCGGATGTGGATGCTGGAGCAGATGGAGGACGGGGCACCGACCTACAACGTCCAGGTCGGCCTGCGCTTCCGCGGCGTCTTCGACGCCGAGCGGTTGCGGCGCGCCCTCGACGGCGTCGTCGCGCGGCACGAGATGCTGCGGACCACGCTCGACGTCCTCGACGGCGAGCTGGTGCAGCTCATCGCCCCGCCGGCGCCGGTGCCCCTGTCGACCCTCGACCTCGAGTCCGAAACCGATCCCCACGACCATCTCGCCCGGGTGTCCCGGGCCGAGCTGCTGCGTTCCTTCGACGCGGCCGCCGAGCCGCCGCTGCGCGCGCTGCTCGTTCGGCTCGGCGCCGAGGAGCACGTCCTTGTCGTGACCCTCGACCATCTCGCCGCCGACGCGGCCTCCCTGCGTCTGCTGCACGCCGAACTGACCGCCGGATACACCGCCGGCGGCGCGCCGGCGCTGCCCGAACCGCCGATCCAGTACGCCGACTACGCCGAATGGCAGCGCGACTGGCTCACCGGCGCCGAGCTGGCGCGGCAGACCGGGTACTGGCGCGAGCGCCTGTCGGGCAGCGAACCGATCCCGTTGGGCGTGGTCGGTCCGGGTGAGCGGATTCCCGGGTCGAGCGGCCGGCCCCTCCCGGCGGAGCTGCTCAGCTCGCTGGAGGATCTGGCACGCGGCGAGGGCGCCTCGCTGTTCTCGGTGCTGCTGGCCGCCTACGGCCTGCTGCTCGGGCGGCACGCCGGGCGCGGCGACCTGGTCGTGGGATCGCTGCTGTCGGGCCGCACGCGTACCGAGATCGAGCCGCTGATCGGATTCTTCGTCAACACCGTCGCGCTGCGACTGGACCTGGCGGGGCACCCGAGCTACCGGGAGCTGATCGGCGCGGTCGCGGCGACCACCCTCGACGCGCACGCTCACCAGGACGCGCCTTTCGAGCACGTCGTCGCCGAGATCAATCCGCCGCGCGAGCCGGGCCGGCAGCCGTTCTTCAACGTGATGTTCCAGCTGGTCGACATCGACCGGGCCGAGGTGGAGCTGCCGGGGACGGTCATCGAGCCCCTGGCGATGGCCTCCGAGCCGCCGCCGGTGGACCTGGTGCTGACGGTGATGAGCGAGGTCGGCGGCCACCAGGGCGTGTGGGACTACGACGGGAGGGTGCTCTCGGCGGAGGCCGTCGCGGTCCTCCAGGACGAGTACCGCCGGATCCTGGAGGAGATCGCCGCCGACCCCGACCGGCCGGTTGCCGGTCCCGTCGAAGCGGCGGTCGCCGCGACCCCGGCGGTGGCCGGCGACGCCGCCGCGCGGCCCGTCGCGGTCGCGCCCGTCGCCGAGGTCTCACCGATGGAGGCGAAGGTGGCCGCGGTGTGGGAGGACGTCCTCCAGCGGCCCGGGATCACCGCCGGCGACGACTTCTTCGATCTCGGTGGGCACTCGCTGGCCGCCACCCGGATGATCATCCGCCTGCGCTCGGAGCTCGGGGTGCGGCTGCCCGTGCGGCTGATCTTCGACCGCCCGACCCTCGGCGGGTTCGCCGCCGGCGTGACGGCGCTGGTCGACGCGGCCTGACGGCCGGCGCTCGTCCCGTGGGGCCTGTGGGCACCCGCGGTGATCCACCGGACACGCCCTAGGCGAAACGATCCGGCCCCGTCCGCGCAGACGGGGCCGGACCGCCCGCGTCTGGGGGCGTGCCGGGCTCAGCGGCCGAGTGCCGCGCGCAACCAGCCGGCGAGTGCCGCGGGTCCGCCGTCGGAGGGGTCCCGGCGCCAGGCGAGATGCCCGTCGGGACGGACGAGGAGGACTTCGCGCCCGTCGTGGGCGAGAGTGAGCACGTCGTCCGAGCCCACGACCCCGGCGACCGCGTCGGTGTAGTCGGCGGCGCCTTCGGGTGCCACGACGGCCCAGCGGCCGTCGAGAGCGGCGTGCAGCACGGTGGCCGCGCCGTCCTGGCGGCGGCAGGTGAGGTTCGGGGCCCTGTCTCCGGGGCGCGGGCCCCGGCGGGGTCCGCCGCCGGCGGCGAGGACGCTGCCGCGATAGTGCTGGCCCAGCTGCGAAGTGAGCCGCCACAGTCCCTTCTGGACGGCGGGCAGGCGCAGCAGGGGCCGGATCAGAAGGTCGCGCAGGAGGCGGCGGGCGCGGGTGGGCGCCAGGAGCAGCGAGGTGACCGTCGAGGTGTTCGCCAGGACGGCCTCGGCGAGCGGCCTGCGCTCGGCCTCGTAGGTGTGGAGCAGGCTCGGCGAGGCGCTGCCGCCGATGACGGCGGCGAGTTTCCAGGCGAGGTTCTCGGCGTCGGCGAGCCCGGTGTTCATGCCCTGCGCGCCGATCGGGCTGTGCACGTGCGCGGCGTCCCCGGCGAGGAAGACGCGGCCACTGCGGTAGGTGTCGGCGAGGCGGCGGTGGACGCGGAAGCGGGAGGTCCACAGCACTTCCGGTTCGCCGTCGGCGCCGGTTCGTGCGGCCAGATCGGCGCGGACGGCCGCGGCGATCTCGGTCGCGGTGACGGCGGCGACGTCGTGCGCGGGCTCGGTGATGACGCGCCAGGCGCCGTCGGGAAGCGGCATGACGATCAGCGCGCCGGACGCGCCGAGCCAGGTGGTGGAGCCCTCGCGGTCGAAGGTCCAGTCGGCGCGCAGGTCGGCCAGCAGCAGGTTCTCGACGATGCGGGTGCCGGGGAAGCCGATGCCGGCGAGGTCGCGGACGGCGCTGTGCGCGCCGTCGCAGCCGACGAGCCAGTCGGTACCGAAGGTGCCGGTGCCGTCTGCGGTCGCCACGGTCACCTTGACGCCGTCGCCGTCCTGCTCGGCGCCGGTGACGCCGGTGCCCCACTCGACGGTTCCGCCGAGGCCGGTGAGACGCTCGCGGAGCGCGGCCTCGACCTCGGTCTGGGAGACGAACAGGATCCGGTGCGCCGCCTCGGCCCTGGTGAAGTCGAGCCGGAAGACCGTCCGGCCGCCCTCCTTGACCGTGAGGCGCTTGGCGCCGACCGCGCGGGCGGCCAGCCCGCCGAGGGCTCCCAGGCGGCCGAGGACCTCGGCTCCGCGCGGTTGCAGCCCGAGTGCCCGGGAGGTCGTCGCCGGACCTTCGGCGGCGTCGACGACGCGGACGGAGACTCCGCGCGCCGATAAGCCGGCGGCGAGCGCGAGGCCGGTCGGGCCGGCGCCCGCCACGGTCACCTGGGTGCGCATCGGCTCATCGTACGCGTCCATTGTGGATGTACCTGGTGGGGTCGAGGTCAGCTCCGGCTGCTCAGGAAGGCGCCGACGACCCGCGCGTAGGCGTCCGGCTCCTCGATGTGCGTGTGGTGGCTCGACCCTTCGAGAACGGCGATCTCGGGCTCGGGCCGCGACTCGCGGTAGGACATCACGGCGACCGGGGCCATCACCGGGTCGTAGCGGCCGTAGACGAGCATGCTCGGCTGCTTCAGCCCGGGCAGCAGCGGCAGGGCGGAGTCGAACATGCACCCGCGCAGCGCGACGACGTGTTCGGCGGTGCCCCTGGCGAAGTCGGCGTCGGTGAAACCGGAGTCCTCGCGGGTGGCGGTGAACTCGACGGCGGCCTCCTGCCGGTGGAAGTTCAGTTCGAGCGTGCGCGCGCCGAGCCGGGCGATGACGCTCCACGCGTCGTCTTCGAGGGTGAGGCGACGCGGCAGCGTCATCAGCGCCCGCGCGCGCTCGACGCCCTCCGTGTCGCCGATCTCCTCCAGTTTGTCGGCCACGAGCGCCAGGCGGTGCTTGTTGGCGACGTCGGCGTCCCAGGCGGGGCAGTCGAAGACGACGGCCGAGACCGACTCGGGGTGGCGGTGGGCGTAGGCGGTGGCCAGCCAGCCGCCGAAGGAGTGGCCGAGGATCGCCCAGCGCCGGTATCCCAGCGTCTCACGCAGCGCCTCGAAGTCGGCGATGACCAGTTCGGCCGACAGCTCGGTGCCCACGGTCAGGGGGTCGGAGCGCAGTAGGCCGCGCTGGTCTACGCCGATGACACGGGACGTCCCGGCGAGGCGGTCGCCCTGAACGTGCATGAAATCGAAGGCCGACATGCCGGGGCCTCCGTGGACGTAGAGCAGCGGGGGCGCGTCATCGGCGCCGCGAACGTCGGCGAACAGGCGGGTGCCGTTGACCTCGAAGAGGGGCATGCTTCGGCCTTCCGGTCGTGACGGGGTGGGTGGAACGCTACGACCGGCACGGGGCCATGGCCGAGGGTCTACGCCGACAGCGAAAACGCGCGGGCCTGAGCTGGACGGCCGCTGTTGCCGGGTCGGCCCGGCGCCGCGGGACCACGATCGTGCCCGCAGCGGGCGGAAGCGGCAGGCACCACCGACAAGGGTGGTCTAGCGTGATCCCTCTCGCCCGCGAAGGAGGAACGGTGCCCGAACCGACGCTCGTGGTCTTCTCCGGACTACCCGGAGCCGGCAAGACGACCCTCGCCGCCGCGACCGCCGCCGCGCTCGACTGCACCCACCTGTCGGTCGACACCGCCGAGGCGGCGATGTGGCGCTGCGGTGTCGGCCGGGACGCCGGCGCCGGTGTCGCGGCCTACGAGGTCGCCGCGGCGGTCGCGGAGGTTCAGCTCAAGGCGGGCCGGGACGCGGTCGTCGACGCCGTCAACGCGGTGGCCGAGGCACGCGCGACCTGGGACCGGGTCGGGTCGGCGGCCGGGGTCCCGGTGGTCTGGTTCGAGTGCGTCCTCGACGACCTCGCCCTGCACCGCGCGCGACTGGAGGCCCGGCCGCCGGTCCCGGACTTCGCCGACCCGACCTGGGCCGACGTGTGCCGCCGCCGTGAGGAGTACGCGCCGTGGCCGGATTCGGTCGTGCGCGTCGAGACGAGCGGACCGGTGGAGGAGCTGCTGACCCAGGTGCTGGAACGGCTCGGCCGCCTGCCGTCTCAGCGCCGCAGGTAGGTTGCACCGCCGGCACCCGGCGGTTGTCATCGTCGGACACCCCGATGCCGAGCTTGGCGAAGATCCCGGCGGTGTGCTTGGCGACCGCGCTCCGGCTGAAGTGCAGGCTCGCCGCGATGGCCGCGTTCGACCGGCCCTCCGCCATCAGTTCCAGCACGTCGCGCTCGCGAGGGGTGAGCGAGCCGATGGTGCCGCGCGTCCCCACGCGAGAGCAGGCGCGCGATCACGTGCGGGTCCATCACCGTCCCGCCGGCCGCGACCCGTCGTACCGCGTCGATGAACTGGGCGGTGTCGGTGACCCTGTCCTTCAGGAGCGTCCGCCGGAGTGCTTGGCGGTGTTGGTGAGGGCCTCGGCGACGGCGAAGTAGGCGGCCGGCTCGACCGGTGCGGGAGGGCGCGCGAGGAGGTCGCGCGGACGTCGAGGAGGAGATCGCGGGCGCTGTCGAGGTCGGTGTCGAGCAGGCGGGCGGCGTGGTCGAGGGTCATGCCGAGGGCGATCAGTCGCGCCTGGGCGCCGTCGTGGAGGTCGCGTTCGATGCGGCTCAGCTCGGCGGCCTGGGTGTCGATCGCGTCGGCGCGGGTGTCCGTGAGGTGCTCGACGCGGCGGGATAACTCGGCCGAGTGGGGCGCGGCGAGCAGGAGGCGGGTCCAGCGGGCGTGGAGCCGCAGGACCGGTGCCGACAGCCGCAGCCCGGCCGCGATGAACGCCAGTCCGAGGGCTGCGGCGGCGAGCATGGTCGCGGTGCTGTTCGCGGAAATGAAGGCGTACCAGTGACGCCGGTGGCGGTCTGCGCGGCGGCGAAGACTCCCGACAGGACCAGCGCGAGGACGAAGAAGACCGCCGCCGGGGGCAGGATCGTGCGCAGGGGTGCGCGGGTGGGCGTGGGGATCTGGAGGGTGCGCACGCCGGCTCGCTTTCGCCGTCACGAAGAGGACGGCTTCGACGATGCCCGCGCGGACTCGCCGCCATTGGACCCGGCTGCCCGATCGGGGTGTACCTGGGTACACCCGGGACTCAGGTCGTCTCCAGCGTCAGCGCCCCGGTGACCAGTGGCACCGGCGGCTCGGCGGGCGCTCCGGGAATGGCGGCCGGCACACCGATCGTGAACGGTGTCGTGGCCGTCGGCGCCTCGAAGGAGAGTTCGAGGACCGTGCCGTCGCCGACGAACGCCGTCAAAGCTGCGGGCACGGGCGACACGGGCGTCACGGTCATGTTCACCGCTCCCGCCGGTGACACGGTCGGCGCTCCCGTGGTGGTCACCGGCAGGACCAGGAAGACCGGCTGGCCGGGATGCAGGGTGGTGACCGCGTTCGACTCGGGATCGGCGGGGTCGAACGCGGCCGCCGACCGCAGGATCAGGGTCGTGGACACGTCGACGGAGAAGACGCGGACGGGGATGTGCACATCGCCGCCGAGATGAACGCGGCGGCCGGCGAGGCCGCCGTCGGTGTGCAGGCCATCGGCGCCGGGACGGTAGCGGCGGGTGATCTCGGCGGGCGCGCCGGTCACGGCCGCAGCGGCGATGAGCGTGTCGCCGTCGTCGGCCGTGCGCACCGGTCCGTCGGCGGGGCGCACGACGGTCAGCGCGTGCTTGCGGCCTGCGCCGCCGGGAGTCACGACGAGCGGCGCGCGCTGCCCGGCGAGGAGCCGTACCGTGGCGCCCTCGGCGACCGGGATCCCGCCGAGGGTGACGGCGACGTCGGCGATTGTCGGCTCGTAGTAAACGCGTTGCAGGTCGCGGTCTTGGGCGTCGCGGGCCTTGGTCTCGCTGTCACCGTCGGTGAAGCCATTGGCGAGGGTGATCCGGTGCTTGCCGGGACGGCAGAAGGCGGTGTGCATCCCGACCGAGTAGGCGGTGGCCGGCCCGACGGGAATGGCGCCCCGGTCGGTGAACTGGAACGACCGGGCGGGGCCGGTCGGCTCGCCGGCGGGGGTCTTGTCGAAGAAGACGTCGGGCACGCACCCGCCCGGGTCGTCGGGTGCCCCGGGCACGGCGGTCCGCGGACCGCCGGAGGCGTCCTTGTTGAACGGCGGGACGGTCCCGGAGGTCTCGGCGGTCACCTGCGGCATCACGGTCGGCACCTGCGGGACGGTCACGCCGGGTTCGTCCTGGCTGCCGATCAGCAGCGGATCCTGGTTGCTGGTGACGAAGAACCAGTAACGGCCGACGTCGCCGACCACGGCGGGCGCGATCCGCAGGCGCCCTTCGGCGCTGTAGAGGCGCCCGCTCTCCTGGGAGGCCTCCTGCTCCATTTTGGACCGGTAGCCGTTGGAAGGCTGGTTGAACAGGTTGTCCCACCAGAAGTAGCCGAACACCGGCGGGACCATGCTCCACGACTTCCCGCCGATCAGGTAGCGAAAGACGCGGCCGACGATCTCCCCGGCGGAGTTGTGCTCGGGGTTGGTACGCAGTGTGAGCTGCCCGTATGGGTCGAAGATCCAGCGCATCCAGCCCATGCCCATGCGCTCCATGAGCCAGCTGTCCCACCAGCCGGCGCCGTCGGTAGAGGCGATCTTGGCGATCCGGCCGATCGCGGCCGGGCGGCCGTCCAGGAACGGCGGGTTCTCCAGCTCGACGAGGCCGTCGGGGCGGACATGGGAGACGTAGGTGGTCACCGAGTTGGAGTTCGATCCGTTGGCGTCGGCGAACTCGACGGCCACGCGGTCGTGGATGTGGAGGGTGAGCGTTTTACTCCCGGCGGGCTCCACCTTGACGGTGCCGGGGCTTGTGCCGTCGGGGACGGAGACCGGGTAGTAGTCGTAGCCGTCCCACACCGAGCCCTGCGTGGTGTCGAGCGAGACGGTCACGTCGCCGGACAAGGCGGTGGGCGTCGCCAGCCGCAGCAGCGGCGAGCCCGAGGCGTCGGCGATCTCCCGGAGGAGGGAGTTGTCGTTCTGCTTGATCAGGATCCGCCGCGCGCCGCGGAAGTGCCCGATCGTGTTCTCCTTCTGCGTGTCGCTGCCGGTGGGGCGCAGGCGCAGCACGAGTTCGTCGGTGCCGTCGAACTCGGCGGGGCTGGTGATCTCGTTGAACGCGCGGTCGATGGCCTCGACCCCGCGCCCGATGAGGAAGAACAGTCCGCCCCAGATGGTCCCGGCGACGAGGTTCATCATCCCGGTGTGCGTGAGCAGGCTGATGGCGTTGTAGAAGGAGCGGTACCAGGTCAGT
Organism: Phytomonospora sp. NPDC050363; assembly: GCF_040655735.1. Taxonomy (NCBI): domain Bacteria; kingdom Bacillati; phylum Actinomycetota; class Actinomycetes; order Micromonosporales; family Micromonosporaceae; genus Phytomonospora; species Phytomonospora sp. NPDC050363. The sequence continues at coordinate 521,110 of NZ_JBFAKK010000001.1, read as the reverse complement.
CCGGTGCCGGTGTTGACCTTGCGGATGCTCACCGGCCCGTCGGGGCCGACCCCGGAGACGTTGACGACGAAGCCGCCGGCGCCCGAGACCTCGCCGAGCTTGACGACCGACTGCTGGCCGGCGTTCCAGATCTGGACGTCGTCCCCGCTGCCGTAGCCGACGCCGGCGGCGTCGCCGATGGTCAGGATCCGCCTGCCGGGTTCGGCTGCCGCGAGGGTCGCCGAGCCGAAGGCGGAGTAGTCGGGCATGTCGAAGTCGCGCAGTGCGGGGGCGATGCGGCCGAGCTCGAACAGGCCGAGCGGGAAGCACGCCAGCAACCAGGGACCCAGCCGCTGCGACTGCACGGTGTGCATCAGCTCGTGGTCCATCAGGCCCTGGAACTTGTCGGTCTCGAAGTCCTCCTCGGCCTCGGCGACACGGCTGGCGGCGCTCTCGGCGCGCCCGGCGGCGACCGGGGTCGCGCCGGGCGCGAAGCCGGTGGCGATGACGAGATTGCCGCCGGTGGGCTCGGTCCCCCTGGTGTCGGGATCGGCGAGGGACGTGGTGGCCCCGATCGTGGTCACCGTCGCGTAGTACTGGGTCGACGTCGGAGCCGGCGGCACGACGATCGTGACCGGTGCGGTGACCGCGGGCGCGGCGGCGAGCGTGAGACTCCAGTCGGGCGGGACCGGCGGGGTCGCGGCGGCCGCCATCCGCACCGGCCGCGATGCGGTGGCGTCGCTGACGGCGAGCATCGTGTTCGCGCCCGTCCAGGCGGTCGACTGGTCGGCCCGCCACAGGTCGAAGGTCGCCGTGGCACCGGCGACGAGCGCTCCGGCGCGGCCCTGGGCGACACTGCCGCCGGGCGCGGCCAAAGGCGTGAGAAGTGTGACGGTGATGCCGGTGGCGTCGCCGGGGAGCGGAGCACGGCCGCCGGTGAGCGTCAGGTGTCCCCCGTCGGCGGCGGCGACGGCGAACTCGTCGGGTCCCGGCTGGGTCGCCGAGGCCCAGGCGACCTGGACCAGGTTCCCGGCGGTGAAGCGCGGGAACTGGGTGCGTATCCCGCCGGCGGTCGTCGTGGGCGCCACGGCGAGGCTGCCGTCGGGCAGGAGGGTCGCGTCGTAGGCGAGGCCGGTCGTGGCGACCTGGCTGAGGGTCAGCGTCCCGGTCAGGCCGGTGAGGGCACGGTCGAACTCGCAGGTGACGGTGACGGTGGTGACGACCTCGGGCACACCGTCGAACAGGACGGTCTGGCCCGGCCGCACATCGCCGGGATCGACGCCGGTGAAGGAGACGACGGTGCCGTTGACCGTGCCGCCGGCGAAGGTCTCGCGCGGGGTCGCCGCCACCAGGGCCGCGAGGTCGGCGACGCCGTACTGCTCGGTGCGCGCGGCCGCCAGCCCGGCGGCGCCGGTGATGGCCGCCGACAGCGTCCCGGCGGTGAAGGCGCCCTGCGCGGGCGTGCCCGCCGGGAACAGTTCGGTGAGGGTGGCGTCGGTCCCGGCCCGCCACGGCATGTCCCCGGGCTGGGTGAAGAACAGGCCGCCTTCGGGGAAGACCGTCGCGGGCGTGCCGGGGATCGCGGCGGTCGCCGGTCCCCCGCCCCGGCCCCAGGTCAGCGGCGACGCGGGGAGTGAGGAGTCCCCGGCGAGCAGCAGCGGCGGCGGTCCCTCGGCCCCGGTGCGGGCCATGCGAAGGACGCTGCCGTAGTAGGTGGGGCTGAAAGCCGCGGTGGGGTGGAACAGCTCGGCGTTGGTGACGCGGCGCAGTCCCTCGTCGTTGACGAACATGGTGTGGGCGAAGGTGAAGGCCCGGCTCCCGGAGAAGACACCGTCCCGCCGCAGGGCGTAGGCGCCGATGCGGTCGCTGGTGGACACCCCGTCGAAGTGGAAGAAGCGGCCGGGCTGCCCGCTGAACAGGCTCCCCCACCAGTTCACCGTGAAGTCCAGGCCGAGCAGCGAGACGATGTTGTTCTGGAGACCCCAGGTGAAGTCAGACAGCGGCAGCCACCAGGAGATCGCGCCGGTCGGGTCGGTGCGGCCGACCGGGTCGTGGCGGCAGATCGCGTAGGGCCCGGCGGCGCCGGTCTCGATCGGCAGGTCTCCCCGGTAGCCCTCCGAGCGCCGGGGATCATCGCCGCCGCCGTGGAAGGGATCGGCGGCGCAGAAGGAGCCGGTGCGCGGATCGAGAGTCCGGGCGGGCAGGTGCACGAATCCGCTGTGGACCGCCCCGCCGAACAGACCCGGCGCGCCGTCGTGGGCCAGGAGTGATTCGCCGAAGGCGTCGCGCGGGACGCGCACCGCCTCGTCATGCCGGATGAGGCGGACGGGCGTGCCGCTCGGGTCCAGCGAGTAGACCGTCGACAGTGGACGATCGGGCGGGCCGTCGACGCGCCCGAGGCACGCGGCGCCGTCCCAGAGATAGGTGGCCTCGACGCGGCCGTCCTCGCCGATGACGGTCCACAGCCGGCCGGCCTCGTCGTGGTGCCAGCTTCCCGGAACGGCGGCGGGCCGCGCCCCGTCCGGACCGTAGTCAAGGCGCCGGCGGGCGCCCTGGACGCGAACGCCCACCGGTCGGCCGTCCTCGGCGGCGGTGAGATGCCGGGGCCCGTCCGGTGTGTCGATGACGGCGAGATCGCGGCCGGCGTACCCGTAGCGCCAGACCCGCCCGGCGTCGACGCAGGCCGTGACACGGCCCTGCTCGTCGCGCCGGATCTCCATGCCGTCAACGTGGACGAGCCGCTCGTCGCCGTCCCAGCGGTAGTTCTCGGTCCACCGCGCGGTGGGCGTCTCCACGGTCCGGCTGAACCCGTCGGCGTGCGGGCGCGAGGCGATCCGCGCGAGGCCGTCGCCGAGATGCAGCGCCTCGCCGTCCCAGCGGGCGTGCACGCGCTCGCCGCAGCGCAGTTCGAGGAGGCGGCCGTCCTCGGCGCGGGCGACGTCGAGCTGGAAACACGTGCCGGGCACGGTCAGGCGATAGCGGATCATGTGCTCACCTCCACGCTGGCCTCGATGCGGGCGGTGGCGTACCGCAGCGATTCGAGGAGGGCGACGATCTCGTTGCGCACGCCGTCGAGGGCGTGCTGGAAGGCTTCGAGGATCTCCGGCGCCAGACCCGCCACCGTCTCCAGGATCGCGTCGAGGTCGACGGCGGCGAAAGCCTCGTCGAGCGCCGTGAGCTGCTCGGGGAAGCCGGTGAGGATGCCGGTGGGAAGCGCCTGGGCGGCGCGTTCGAGGAGCCCGTCCAGGTCGCCGAGATCGCCGAGCATCACGGCCGGGTCGATCTCGCGCAGCGCGGCGACGACCTCCGCCTGCACCCCGGCGAGTTCGGCGGCGAGCAGGGCGGGGTCGTAGGCGGCGAGGGAGGTGCGGACGGCCTGGTGGATCTCGTCGAGTTCGGCGGCGAGCAGTGCCGGATCGAGGACGGCGAGTTCCTCCTGGACGGCGTCGACGGCCGCGCGCAGGACGCGTTGGGCGAGGGCCGCGGGGTTGAGCGCGCCGAAGAGGGCGCGGGCGCGTTCGACGGCGGCGTCGAGGGCGGGGCCGATGGCCTCGAAGAGTTCGGGCGCCTTGAGGATGACGGCGTAGACGAGTTCGTCGACCTCGACGGCGAGGGGTTCGGGGTCGAGGGCGGCGAGGAGGTCGTCGAGTCCGCCGGAGAGCCGCGCGAGGTGGGAGGCTTCGAGGGCGGCGGCGATGTGGTGGAGTCGCGCGGCGATCGAGGCGTGGCGGGTTCCGGCGCCGGCGACGCGGCCGCGCGCCTCGGCGGTGTGCGCGGAAAGGTCGGCGCGGAAGGCCGCGGGGCCGCTGCGGTTGACGCCGCCGAGGGCGATCTGCAGGTCGAGGCCGCCGCCGGAGAAGTTGGCCTGCACGGCGATCTGAGCGCGCGCGTGCGCCGGCGCGAGTGGTGCGACGAGGGCGTCGAGTCCGGTGTCGAGGCGGCGTTCGATCTCGGCGAGTTCGGTGGCCAGGCGCCGCAGGTCGCGGGCGAGGCCGCCGATGAAGGCGTCGATCGTGTCGAGTGCCTGTCCGGCGGGTCCGGCGTCGAGTTCGGCGAGGGCCTGCCGGAGTTTGCCCGGAAGGTAGCCGAAGAGGCGGATGACGTCGCCGGGGCGCAGGTCGGCGAGGTCGGCCTCGGTGGGCGGTGCGGGGGCGGCGGGCGGGGTGTTCCCGGCGGGCGCGGGTTCGGCGCCGGGGACGGCCTGGGCGAGTGGGGCGGTGGCGGCGCGGCCGGCTTGATCCGCGGCGGAGTCGACCCGTGCGCCGACCGTGCCGATCGCGGCTTCGGGTGTGGGCACCGGGATCCCGGAGAGGATGGATCGGTAGGCGGCCGAGACGGGGGCGAGCAGGGTGCTGGGGCGCACGCGGTCCCAGGCGGCGAGGAGTTCGGTGAAGGGTCCGTGTGCCGCGGCGCCGATGGAGGCGAGGTCGATCGCCTCGATCCGGCCGGCGACGCCGTCGAGGAGTTCGGTGACGCCGGACAGCAGGCTCGCGGGGTCGAAGCCGGCGACGACGTCGATGGCGGCTTGGATCTCGGCTTCGATGTCGGCGATCATCTGCGCGGGGACGATGCCCGCGACGGCGTCGCGCAGTGCGGTGAGTCCTTCGTGGACGACAGTGCCGAGGGTCTCGGAGAGTTCGAGGCGGCCGACGACGTCGAGCATCGGCGCGAGGATGGGGATGTCGGCGAGGTCGCCGTCGAGGTTGAGGGCCTCGAGCTGCTCGGCCAGCTGCGTGACCAGGGGCCGGACCGGTTCGGGGAGCGGGACCTCGGAGAGCACGCCTTCGACGGCCTCGCGGATCTCGCGGACCTTGGCCATGACCTCGTCGACGGCGGCGTTGAGGTCTATCGCGCCGACGGTCGCGGTGACCGCGGTGACGGCCTCCTGGAACGCCTGGACGGCGGCGACGGCCCGGCCGAGCACGTCGGCGGCGGGACCTGCGACGGCGTTGACGGCGGCGGCCACGCTCTCCATGGCGGCGATGACGCCGTCGAGGGCCGTCGTCAGGGTGCCGGTCACCTCGCCGAGGGCGTCGCGGACGCGGTCGGCGAGGTCGACGTCGGCGATCAGCTCGCGCAGGGAGCCCAGGACGGCGCGGATCTGTTCGGCGGGAGCGTCGAGGTCGGCGTCGGCGATCGCCTGCGCCGCCTCGTGCAGGGCGTCGCTGATGGTCTGCCGCACCGGGCGGATCGGGACGTGCGCGAACAGGGCGTGGACCTCGTCGCCGACGACGTCGGCGAGCGCGGTGATCGGTGCTTCGAAGTGCTCGCGGAGGAATGCTTCGAGCCGGTCGACGAGCGGGTCGAGTTGTGCGAGGGCCGTAGCGGGGTCGAGGCCTTCGATCATGGCGCGGACGCTCGCGACGTCGGCGCTCCATTCGGCGAAGAGTTCGAGGACGCCCTTCTCGGCGCCGGCCAGCGCGTTCCCGGCGGAGGCGACCGCGCCTGCCACCGCGTCGACGGGCAGGCGGTCGATGGCCGCGGTGACGGTGGCGAGGTCGGCGCGGATGACGTCGACCGCCTGCGCGCGGGCGCGGTCGAGTTCGGCGACGGCGCGCAGGACGCCGGCCGCGTCTCCCGCCTCGGCGGCGAGGGTCACGGCGTCGAAGCGGTCGGCGAGTCCCCGGGTCCGGGTGGCCGGAAGGGCGATGCCGCCGGTGGCGGCGAGGACGGCGGCGACAGCCGCGCGCAGACCGTCGAGGGCGTCGCGAGGGAAGGGTGAGAGGACGTCGAGGGCGAGTTCGGCGATCGCGGCCGGGTCGCCGAGGCCGGCGTCGGCGCGGGTGATGAGCGCGCCGAAGGCACCGATGCCCTCGCCGCCGGCGAGTTCGTAGCCGCCGGCGTTGCGGCCGAGGGTCTCCAGGGCCTGGGGCAGGGCCTGGCCGAGGGCGCCGCCGGCAGAGAGGGGGTCGTCGGCGATTCCGTTGAGGACACCGGCGAGGATCTCGACGCCTTCGGTGACGGCGCGGGCCAGGTCGGCGATGGGCAGGTCGGTGGCTCCGACGCGGTCGAGCAACTCGGTGAACAGGGCCAGGAGGGGCGCCATCAGGGCGGCGGGGTCGTCGAGGGCGTCGACGACGGCGGTGAGCTGTTCGCCGAGGGGCCCCAGGGCGCTGGTGACGGCGCCGCCGTCGATGACGACCTGTACTCCGTCGGTGGAGACGGAGGCGCTGATGCCGGCGCGGGCGTCGAGGATGTCGGAGAGGTCGATGTTCTGGAGGTCGTCGAGCAGGCTCATCGTCGGTACCTCATCACGACGTCGGACAGGTCGACCTGGAGGAACAGGTCCGAGGCGAGCGGCGCGCCGGTGGCCAGCGGCGCCGGGGGCAGCGTGTGCGCGGGAAGGTGGATCCCGGCGGCGGCGACCTCGGTGAGGACGGTCGCGCCGAGACTGAGGGGTGTGGCGGGAGGCGCGGGGTCGGCGACGACGAGTCTGGCCAGCGGGTGGGTTTCGGCGGCCCAGAGGTAGCGGCCGCGGGTGACGGCGACCGTGAGCGAGACGGGCTCGGTCACCGTGATCGGTGCCGGGAGGGCGATCCAGGTGAGGCCGATCCGCCCGGTGGCCGGGATCGGCGTCTGGGCGGACGGTCCGAGAGCGGTCCCGTCGGCGCGGATCAGGGTGGCGGTGAGCGCGCACTCGGTGGTCGCGCGGCCGATCAGTCCGATGAGCGCGAGGGGATGCGGTCCGATTCCCGCGGGCGGGAAGGGGCGTGTGGCGGCGGAGCCGTCCGGGGTGAGGACGGGCCCGCCGATGCCGCCCTGCCGGGTGGGTTCCGGGTCTGACAGTCCGGTAAGGACGCGCAGTCCCAGATAGGTGACGGTGAGGTCACCGCGCGCTTCGTCGGGAACGGCGGCGGCGAAGCCGGCGGGTACGACGGATTGCCCTCGCAGAGCGGTGCCGCGTACGCCGGTGAAGGTCCTGGTAAGAGCGCCGACGACCTTGCCGCCGGTGATCCTGACCTTGGAACCGGCGGCACCGCGCACGGTGAACTCCCCGGCCAGGGGCCGCCCGTCGGAGAGGGCGGCCGAGAGCAGCTTGCGCGCCTCGGGCAGGAGGTCGACGCCGAAGCGGCGACCCGCGGTCGCCTCGCCGGGGACGTCGAGCACCTTCGTGCCATCGGGTCCGGTGACGGTGATGTCTCGCGGTGGGCGCACGAGCAGGCCCTGGACGCGGTCGACGCCGAACGGCCGCTCCTCGAACTCCTCGGGTGTCCCCCCGGTGACCAGGCTCAGCCGGAGGCGTTTGGCACGGACCCCTGGCGGCAGGCGCAGGGCGGGTTGCGGCGAGTAGCCGAGGCTCGCGCCGGTGAGCGTCGCCGGAACCGACCCATGTGCCCCGACGGCCGGGACGCTGTAGACGGGGGCGGCGAAACCGCCGCCGGTGGCCGGTTCGACGCGCACCGACAGACGGCCGGCGAGGTCGGCCTGGGAGCGGATGACGACCTTGTCCTCACCGTCGAAGCGGTGCATGCCGACGAGGGTGAGCGCCTTGACGTCCACATTGGGCGGCGGGGTGACGATGAGCGAGTTCCCGTCGGCGGTGACGGGCATGCTCAGCGACTCCTCCCCCGGGGCCGACACGATCGCGAGATCCCCCGAGGCGATCTCGACACCGTCGGCGCCGGGCACGGGCGCCCAGTCGTAGGCGAGCCGGTGGCCGGCGCCGATGTCGATCGGCGCGGCGAGGATCGCGACCTCGCCGATCGAGGCATTCGCGACCGTGAGGACGGTCATCGGACCTCCAGGAGCGCTCGGCCGAGTTCGGCGGAGGCGCCGCCCTCGGCGTCGTCGAGGGAGACGACGAGGAAGTCGCGCGCCGCCTCGGCCGGCGGCGTGTAGGTCACCGACGCCGAACCGCCGGACAGGTCGACGATCCGGACACCGGGCTCGGCGCCCGCGGCGCCTCCGCCGAGTGATCCGGCGCCGGGTTTCCCGCCCGCGGCCGTCAGCCTCAGCGCGAGTTTCCCGAAGGGCTCCGATGACGGGCCGCTTTCGCGCAGCCGAAGGGTTCCGGCGGAACCGGCCCGCAGCGTCACCGTGCCCGCCGGGCCGCCGGCGGTGAACGGGTCGGGCGGCAGCACGAGCTCGATCGGGGCGAGTCCGGCGCGAACACGGATCTCGACGATCGCGGGGCCGGTCGCGCCGACCGTGCCGACCGGCCAGAACGAGCCCAGCGCGGCGACCCTCGCCAGGGCCGGGCCCTCGGCGGTATCGGTCGGCGCGGCGAGGCCGGTCAGATCGAGCAGGTCGAGCTGGAAGCCCGGATCGGTGCCGGGAGCCGGGTCGAGGGCCTTGAGCAGGCCGGGATCGTCGAGCGCGTAGCCGAGCGCATCGAGGCCGGCGACCTCCTGCGCGCGCCCGGCGCCGTCGGCGGGCTCGACCGTGGCGGTGAGCACGCACGCCAGACGCAGCACCCGGCGCGGCAGATCCGAACCGGCGACGACGCGTGTCCCCTCGCCTCCGAGCTGCCCGACGACACGTTCGGCGCTGACGGCCGCGACGGTGACGCGCGGCTCGGCGCCCGGCGCGCCCTCGGCGGGAGCCGCCTCGACCCGGCCGCCGAACGGCGCGGGAAGGCGCTCGCCGAGAACCTCGGCGAGACGCAGTTCGAGGTCGCGGATCATGTGTTCTCCCCGCCGGAGCCCTTGCGGCGCGCGGACTTCTTGGCGGCGGACCTCTTCGTCGTGGCCTTGCGCGCGGCGGGTCTCGCGGTGGGCTCGGGCTCTCCCCCGTCGCCGGCGGACTCGGCGGCCGCCTTCGGGGCGATCCCCTTGCGCTCGACGATGAGCTGGTACAGCGGGCCCTGCCGGGCGAAGTCGGCCTTGAAGATGTCGAGGACGTCCTCGGGCAACTGCTCGAAACGGTCGCGGATCCGCTCGTCGGTGTACTTTCGCAGCTCCTCGCGGACCGGCTCGATCTCGTCGCGCACGATCTCGCGGACCTCGCCGCGCAGCTGGGTGAGCACGTCGGACAGGCTCTCGCCGATCCGCTGGTCGCAGAACGCGGTCAGCTCGTTCCTGAGTTTCCCGCCTGCCTCGGTGACGCGGGCCTGCGCGTTTACGTCGGCCGTGGCGATCGCGGCGGGGATCTCGCGGTCGACGCGTCCCGACAGCGCCGCCAGGTCGGCGGTGTGCTTGCCGATGGCGGCGTCCTGGGTGCCGTTGTGCGAGGCGAGGCCGGTGACGTCGGACTCCAGCTCACCGGTTCGGCCGGTCAGCCCGGCGACGGCCGCAATGATCGGCGGGAGCCGCTGGTCGAGCAGTTTCGACGCCTCGGTCCGCGAGGTCGGCGCGATCGTGTCCTCGACGGAGTCGACGCGTTCGCCGAGTTCGGTGCGCAGCCCGGCCGAGGTCGCGGTGAGGCGCTGTTCGAGCAGTGTGCGCACGGCGGCGTCCTCGTCGAGGATCGCGCTGTCGACGAGCGACTGCGCCGCCGACAGGATCTCGTCGCGCACCTGCGGGAGGCGGTCGTCGACGGCGCCGCCGATGCGTCCGTCCAGATCGGACAGCCGATCGTCTATGGTGCCGGAGGTCTCGGCGCGCAGGTCGTCGATCTTCGGGTTCACCTGCGCGAGTGTGGAGCGCAACACGTCGCCCTTGACGCCTTCGAGCACGTCCGCCGGAATCGGTCCGCGGACCTCTTCGAGGGCGGCGTCCAGCTCCTCCTCGGTGACCAGGGTGTTGGTCAGCTCGGTGAGGCGGCGCTCGAGTTCGGCGGCGTCGAGGGGACGGCCGTCGGGGAAGGTCAGGTGCTCGCGCAGGTTCTGCAGCTCGGCGACGGTGCCGACCAGGCCCGGGATGTCCACGCGGCGGCCGTCGACCTCCAGTTCGCGGCCGACCTCGATGGCGCGGGTGAGGTCGGTGCGGATCGCGGCCAGCGTCTCGCGCAGGCTCAGCACGTCGCCGCGCGTGTCACCGATCGCGGCCATTGAGCGGCGAACGAGGGTCACGTCGGACTCGCGGACCAGGTCCCTGGTCGTCACCTGGCCCACACGGTCGCGCAGGGCGTCGATCTCGGCCTTGACCTCGTCGAGGTTCCCGCCCGAGCCGGACAGCCTGCGCTCCACCGCCGACAGCCGTGTGATGGCGGCCGGGTCGCCCAGTGGCCCGGTCTGCAGGATGCCGCGCAGCCGCCCGTCGAGCCAGGAGAGCTGGACCTGATCGGTGTGGTCGTGGGCCGGCACGGTCGGCGAGGCCGCCTCGGCGAGGACCGCCCGCGCGAGTTCGATGAGGCTGCCCACGACGAGGTTCCAGTCGTCGGCGCGGATGACCTCGCCCCGTTGGCGGGAGGCGACGGGGGTGAGCCTGCTGAGCAGCGCCTGTAGGCGGTCGAGGTCGGCGGTGGTGGTCATGTCAGACCGCCGGCGGGATGGCGAAGACGGCGCCGAGCTTCGGGCCGCCGTTGACGGTGCTCTTGCGGTAGGTCTGGAGCTCGCTCTCCTGGCGGGTCTGTGTGCCGGCCTCGAAGTAGGTGCCGGCCATCGCGAGGACCTGCTTGACCTGCGGGTCGGCGAGGAAGGCGGCGCCGCCGTCGCTTTGCTGGGTGGCCAGTTCGTGGACGCCGGTGATGATGTCGGAGCCGGCCGAGGAGAGCTGCTGGCTGAACAGCACCGTGTCGCCCTGGAGGCTGCGGTGCAGGTCGAGGACGCGTCCGTTGAGGCGGTCCTTGAGCACGGTCCCGGCCTGGCCCTTGGTGAGCACGTCGGTGAGGCGCTGGTGCAGGGTGCCCGCCTCGATCTCGCGGCGCAGTTCCAGCAGGGAATGGCCGAAGGACTCCGCGAAGCGCCGCAGGTTGCCCTGCACCTCGGCGATCTTCTCGGCGATCTCGGGATGGTCGTGCCCGCGTGGGGACACCAGGGACGCGAGCTGGAGGACGGCGTTGGCCAGGTCGGTGACGGTGCCGACGAGCCCGTTCCAGTCGGAGGCGCGGATGACCTCGCCGGAGGCCTTCGCACCGAGCGGCGCCGCCCGGTCTCGGGCGGAGGTGGCGAGCGTCTGCACCGGGCCGAGGTCGGCGTCGGGGATGTCGCGGATGGGGCTGTCGCGGAACAGGTCGGCGGGCACCGGCACCGGGATCAGGGTCGGCGGCCGCTGGTCGAAGATCCTGATCGGGCGGTTGTCGATGGGCAACGTGAGGTTGGGGTGGGTCACCTTCAGCTGCCAGACGCCCGGGTCGATGTCGCGGACGACGAGGCTGCCGTCCAGGAACGGTCGGCGGGTCATGGTGGCGCCGGTGGCCTGGTTGGTCAGGTGCACCTCGGCGTCGCGGAAGGCCAGGGTGTGCCCCTGCATCTGAAGGTTGAGCGTGGCAGGCATCGTGGTACTCCTCAGGCCAGACCGTGCAGGTCGCCGTAGGGGAAGGTGATCTCCCAGAACAGGGTCAGTTCGTGGTCGTCGCCCTTGGTGACCGGCGCGAAGGTGACCCGGTTGTAGAGCACGGCCGTGTCTCCGGTCCGCGACAGCAGGCCCGCCTCGCGGATCGTGCCGAGGGCGGCCGTCTCGGGGAGGGTCGCGCGGACGCGGACCAGCGCGAGCCGCCGCTGCGGGTCGGGGATGACGGTGAAGGCGCTGCCCGGCACCGGTGCCTCGGTCGCGCCTTCGAGGGCGGGATCGGTGTTGCTGAGCGCGGCGGTGTCGTAGGTGTCGGCCTCGGGGGTGTCGGAGGTTCCGACCCCCAGGTGACTGATCGGGCCGCTGTCCTCGGCTCCGGTGAACAGGGCCGCGACGAGCAGCGCGCCACCGCGCATGACGGCGTTGCGCGCCTCGCGGACGACGAGCAGGTCGCCGCGCCGGTCGTTCAACTCAAGGCGCATCCGGGCACGCATGGTCACTCCTCAGCGGAAGGTCGAGTCCTCGAACGGGGTCACGTCGAACACGCCGCCGGCTTCGGGCAGCGTGTCGGCGCCGGTCGGTCCGCCTTCGCGGATCACGATGGGGCCGCGGCCGGTGAGATGGGCCCGCTGCGGCTGGGTCTCGCGGAAGGGCGCGAGGTCGACGGAGGTGTCGACGCCGGCCACGGACAGCCGCGCGAGCCCGGCGGCCAGGGCGGTGCCGGTCTGCTCGCGGACGGCGAGGCCGGGGTCGGCGGCATGGCGGGTGAGCAGTGTCCCGGCGGGGAGCGTCACGCGGACGGTGGCGGGGGCGTTCTCGCGCCAGACGGCCGAGACGGTGACGGCCGGGTCCTGGGCGAACAGGGCGTGGTCGAGGCGCGCAATGTCGTAGGCGCCCTGCGTGAGGTCGAGGTCGGCGAGGGCCAGCAGAACGCGGTCGAGGCCGGGCGAGTCGTGGTGGGCGACGGTGAGGAACCACAGGTCGTTCACGCCGCGCGCGAGCGTGAACGGCGCTCCGGTGGGCGAGGCTTCGGCCGGGCTCCAGGGTTCTCCCGGCTGTACCCGTTCGATGTGGCGCAGGCGTTCGGTGACGTCGCGGCCGTCGAGCCGGGCGCGGCCGTCGGCGGTGAGGCGGAGGCGCTGCCCGGTGGGGACGGCGTCGAGGTAGACGAGGGCGGCGCCGGTGGTCAGGTTGACGACGACGGGGACGTACTCGGGTCCGGCGGGCAGGCCGGTGAGCACGAAGCCGGCCGGGGCGGGGTCGAGGCCGTCGTTGCGCAGCGTGAAGCGGCTCAGGGGCGCGAGCGGGCCGGGGGTAACGGTGACCTCACGCGGCGGGTTCTCGGTGAAGACTGCCCGGTCGGTGGTCTCGGGGTCGTGCGACCAGTCGCTCTCGCGGCCCGGGATCGCGGTGAACAGTCCGGGTACGCCGGTGGCGAGGGTCAGGCGGGCGAGGTACTCCTCGACGAAGACCTGGAGCGCGCGGACGCCGACGGCACCGTGGTCGAGGGTGGCCTCACGCAGGGCATGAACCCAGGAGCGGTAGGCGCCGAGGTCCTGCCACGGCTCGGGAGCGAGGTCGAGGAGGGCGGCGAGCCCGGCGGCCTCGGTCAGTTCGAGGGCGGCGTCGAAGAAGTGGGCCCGGCGGATCTCCAGGACGTCCTCGTCGACGATCTCGCAGGCGAGCCCGGGGTGCGCGGCGAAGGTGCGGACGAGCTCACCGTCGGCGTAGAGGACGGGAAGGCGCGCGGTGATGCGGTCGGCGTGTGCCATCAGGCCCCCTCCCGCACGTCGAGGGTGACGGTGCCGCGGGCCACGGCCTGTCCGGCCTGCGGCGCGAAGGTGCCCTGGCCGTCGGTGAGCTGGAGGAAGCGGTCGGCGTCGGTGACGGTGACGGTGACCTCGGTGCGGACGACGGCGTAGCGCGTGTCGTCGCGGGCTGCGGCGAGCAGCCCGTCGACGGTGAGCGGCTGGTCGGGGGCGCGGGTGGCCAGGTGGGCGTCGACGGCGCCGTTGAGGGCGGTCTCTGCCTCGGCGGCGGTGACGCCGGGATTGAGGTGCATGGGGAGGAACAGATCGGCGGTCGCGGTCGGCGCGGCCGCTCCGGTGGCGTCCTCGGGCACGATCCCGGTGACCTCGACGGTGCCGGCCTTGGCGGTCACGCCCTCGGGGAGTTGGAGTTCCTCGGTCTCGGGGCCGCCTTCGGGCACCAGGACGATCTCGGCGTCGACGACGCACGGGTCGGCGAGGGCCTGCCCGGTGAGCTGGGCGCGCCGGATCTTGCCGCCGGGCGCGACGCCCCGCAGGAGCGCGGTGATCCGGTCGACGGTTCCGCCGGTGATCCGTGCGAGTTCGGCTCCCGCCGGCGGGACCTTTCCGGCGACGGTGAGTCGCACGCGAGCGCCGACGGTGAGCGGTTCGGCGGCTCCGTTGTGGACGCGGATGCCGGCGGCGCGGGTGTCGTCGACGGCGAGCTGGACCAGTCGGCGCACTTCGGGGGTGTCCTGCTCGTAGACGACGGTGAGCTTGACCTCGCCGGGCGCCTCGGTGAGGGTGGCGTCCTTGACGCCGGGGACGGAGCGGACGGCGAACAGCAGCGCGTCGGTGGTGCCCCGCACGACTCCGTGGAGGGCGGACTTGGCGCGCCGGCGCAGGTCGGGGTCGGACTCGGCGGCGGTGAGGCCGCGCGCGGGTTCGGGGTTGGTGACCTGTCCGATTCCGGCGATGAGGACGGCGGGCCGGTCGAGGACTCCGGCGGCGACGACGGGCGTCGCCGCGGTCTCGCCGTGTGCCTGGACGCTTCGCTCGGGTTCGCCGGGTTCCAGGGTGAGGGCCGCGGTGGTGAGGTACCGGTTGCCGGTGGCGTCGACGACGGCGGTGCCGGCCGGGACGGTGACCTGCCCGAGGACTCCGGTGGCGCGCGTGAACCGCAGGGTGGCCACCGGGAACCCTGCCGGAAGGCGCTGGGCGCCGACGAGCGCGACGACCTGGTCGAGCGAGGTGCCCGTCGCGGTGTCGACGAAGGCCGACTCGTAGACCAGGCGGAGGTGTTCGTACTGTTCGGCGAGTTCGCGGGCGACGCTCTCCAGGAGCGTCCTGGTGACCGAGCCGACGTTGAGGTCGGTGAGCGGTGCGGGCGGCGCGACCAGCGGGTAGTAGTTGACGACCACTGTGGACAGGGGCACCGGCCGGCGTCCGCCTGCGCGGAAGGCGATCGCGTCGGGTTCCCCGCCGTTGCTCGTGACGAGTTCGAAGTCGGCGGGCGTGAAGCGGTAGTCGATCTCACGGGCGTTGGCACCCTTGCCGGCGGTGATGCGCCCGGTCAGGTGGGAAACTCGGCGGACGGGCCGCTGTGCGAGCCGCTGCAGGACGAGGACGGGGTCGTCGCCGGCGGGCACGGTGATCTGCTCGCGGACGACGCCACCGGTCAAGGTCGTCAGCAGGTCGCGGACGATGTCGGGGTAGGCGCGCGGGACGTAGCTCATGCCCCCACCTCCAGGTTCAGCGCGAGGGGGTCGCCGCCGGCGACGGGCTGGACGACGAGGGTGAAGGCCAGCGAGTCGGGGCCTTCGGCGGCGGGGTCGAAGTCGAGGCTGACCGCACCGGGCTCGACGCGGGGTTCGCGTGCGATGGCGGCGAGCACGAAGGCGCGGCACAGGTGGCGGCGGGCGGTGTCGCGCGGAGCGCCGACGAGTTCGTGGAGCCTGGACCCGTAGTCGGGATGGCCGAGGGGCGCGAGGCTGCCCAGCGGGGTGAGCAGCCGCAGGATGAGCGCCTGGGCGAGGTTCTCGCGGCCGGACACGGCGGCGAGGTCGGCGACCTCGCCGCGCCCTCCGGTTTCGACGCCCCCGTCGGGGCGGACGCGGACGGCGATCTTCGGAGCGGTGGACAGGTCGGCCTCGCCGGCGTCGTGCGCGGCGAAGTGCGGCAGGACGAGCAGATCGGTGTCGGCCATCAGTTCAACTCCACGAGTGCGCCCTTGACGCTGACCTTGGCCGTGCCGCTGACCGCCACCTCGGTGCCGGACAGTTCGAGCTTCCCGGCGGCCTTGAGGGTGACGTCGCCGTTCTTCTTGAGGACGAGCGAGGATCCGCCCGCGGTGAGCTCGACGCGCCCCCCGCCGCCGCTGTCGACCTTCGCCGACAACTCGTCGTCGATGCGCAGGTGCACGACGGTGTCGGTGATCTCGGCGCGCGTCTCGCCGCCGATCTCGACGACGGCCTTGTTCGCGCCGGGCTCGACGAGAACGCGTACCTTCGGTTCGCTCTCACCGGCCGGGAGGCTCAAGACGACCTGCCCGTCGGCGTGGTCGGGTGGGTTGAGGCCGGGGTGGTAGAGGCGGCCGACGACGACGGGCGCGTTGCGGTCGCCTTCGCAGAAGACCACCAGGACGAGGTCGTCGACGGCCGGAATCGCGGTGTACCCGAGGATCCCGACGGCCACCGGGACCTTCGCAAGGACCAGTCCGGTGTCGCGCAGCCGGACCGTCACGGCGTGGTCGGCGTCGCCGGAGTGGGCCTCGGTGACCTGGCCGACCGAGGCGACCGCGCGGGCGGCCGACTCGTGCCGCGCGATGCGGGCGACGGCTTCCACGAGTCCGCTCATGACGCCGCCGTCCCGTCGAGTTCGGTTCCCGCGGGGCGGCCCGCCGTGACCCGGTGGGTGACACGGGTGAGCAGCCAAGGGCCGGTGAGCGTGCCGTCGGGCGCTTCGGCGACTTCGACGACGGTGCCCGGCCGCAGCGAGGGCAGCAGGACGCAGCGCGCGTAGAGGCGCCGGGACAGGCGGGAGGCCGCCGCATCGGCCGCGTCGGAGGCGGTGCCGGCCGACGTGGGCGCGCGCAGGACCGCTTCGGGCACTCGGCGCACGTCGGCCGCGGGCTCGGGAGCGTCGGCGGGCAGGAAGTCGGGGGAAGGGCGCAGTTCCTCGGGGGAAGCGGCCCCGGAGCCGACGGGGACAGTGCGCGCGACCGGCGGACCGTGGTCGGCGACCCGGTAGGTGAGCAGCTCGCGTCCGTGCCGCAGAGCCGTGTCGGCGTCGGCGGGCGGCGGGACGACCGCGACGGGTCCCTCGCCGGTGACGGTGCCGATGCAGCCCGCGAGGCCCGCGAGCCGGGCGAGGTGCTCGGCGGCGGTGCGCGACTGGTCGGCGACGTAACCGGCGAGGGGAAGGTCGAGGCGCAGTTCGCCTGGTACCGCGGCGGCCTCACCGAGCAGCGCGACGACGACGTCGGCCGCGCTCGTCGCGGTGTAACCGGCGCCCGGCCGTACGGCGGCGAGCGCGCCGGAGGCGTCGGTGACGTCGAGGTGGATCCAGCGCGGGTCGCGGCGAACGCGGTGGACCGTGCCGGTGAGGACGATCGCGGCGGCGGCGCCGCCGGCCAGGCCGAGGCCGCTGAGGGTGAGGCTCGCGGGGTCGCCGGGCGAGGCCTCGAAGCGCACGGTCGCCGGCAGGACGGCCCGGCAGCGGTTGACCTCCGGCAGCAGGCCCAGGACGACGGTGACGGAGGCGAGTTGCGCGTCGTAGCGCAGGTCGGCGATGGTGAGGGCGGCGGTGGGAGCGAGGCTCATCAGGCACCACCGAAGGCTTCGGCGATGGCCGCGGCGGCGTCGTTCATGGTGTCGGCGGCCTCCCCGATGGCGGCCACGGGTCCGCTGAGCGGCGCGAGGAGGCCGGAGGGGTCGGGCAGGGCGAGGTCGGCGAGCGCGGCGAGGGCCTGTATCGCTTCGACGGCGGCCATGGCCTGGTCGACGGCGCCGGCGACCTGCGCGGCGAGGTCGCCGATGTCGTCGAGGACTCCGCCGAGGTCGCCGAAACCGAGATCGCCGAGGCCGAAGTCGGCGAGTCCGCCGAAGCCGCCGAGTTCGGCGGGCGGGGGCAGTTCGGGGCTTTCGGCGAGGACGAGTTCGAAGCCGTAGCGTTCGGTGTGCCCGGCGACCGCGGCGACGTGAAGGCGGGTGACGACGACCTTCTGGAGTTCGAGCGCGGAGGCGATGTCGGCGGCGAAGGTGAGTTCGGCGCCGTCGGCGGCGGCGGTCTGTATCGCGGCGAGGCGGTCGGCGGCCTCGGCTCCGAAGATCTCGCCGAGGAGACGGATGCGGTGCGAGGGGCGGCCGGTGCGCTGCTGGAGTTCACCGTCGAGTCCGGTGATGGCCGTGGAGGTGTGGCCGCCGTCGAGGACGTGTTCGATGTGTTGGACGGCGTCGAGGGTTATGTCGCCGAGGAGGGGTGTCGGGCGGGTCATGGCGCCATTCCCCTCAGGTCGGCCTCGTCGTGGAGGACGCGGGCGAGGCGTTCGGCGAGGTCCTCGTCCTCGGTGACCAGGCGCAGGATCGGGTCGCCCGGGGCTCGGTGCGCGGGTGCGCCGGGATCGAATGGGGTGGGCGGCTGCTCGGCGAGGGGCGCCCAGGGGCCGGTGATGAGCGTTCCGGCCTGCTCGGGGGTGGGTGGTCGCGTGATCGGGGACCAGGTGCCGGGTGCGGGCGGGGGCGGCAGGGGCCGTCGCGGGGTCGAGTGTGGACGGTGGGCGGCTCCGGGGGCGCCGAAGGAGTACGGGCCGCGCGGGACGATCGGCTCGGGGCGCGCACGGGGGGCGGCGCCGGGCCCGTGATTCGTGTTCGGGGCGGCCGCTCGCGGGCCGCGTGTTCCGTTCGCGCCGCCGAATCGGGGTTCGCCGTTGGCGGTGTGCCGGGGTGCGGGAGGCGTCGGCTGTCGTGGGCTCGTGCCGTTGACGCCCCGCGACGGTGGCCGGTCTCCTGCCGCGGACGGGGACGCCGGCCAAGGTGGGCCGGGGTCTGCCGCCCTGGTGTGCTGCCGGGTGCCGGGCGGGTCCTGCGCGTACGGGTCGCCGACCGCCGGTGGCGCGCCTGCGGTCGGCCCGGACACGTGGGCACCGGACCCGGCACCCGGGTCCTTGGCACCGGCGGAGGCGTCGGACGCGGCCTCCGGCGGTGTCGGGCTATCGGTGCGGCCGACGGTACTGAAGGCCTCGGCGGCGGGCCTGCGCGCGGCCCTGCTGAGCAGGTCGGCCGCGAGGTCGTTGCGGATCTCGGCGACGGAGGCGGGCGCCAGCCGGAGGCTCGTCCAGCCGTCGTCGGCGTCGAGGGAAGGGGGAATGAGGCCGCCGGCGAGTTCGTCGACGGAGGTTGCCACGGCGGCGTCGAGTTCGGTCGCGGTCCAACCGGTGGCGCGCACGACGGCCAGCGCCGCTTCGGCGAGCCCGGGTCCCGTTCCGGTCTCCTCGCGGGCGCCGGCGAGGAACAGCGCGAGGGCCTCCACGGCCGCGTCGGCGGTCTCCTCGCCGAGGGCGAGGCGCCCCACGGAGCGGGCGAGCGCGTCGGCCGGATCCGGGCAGCCCTCGGCGGCACGGACGGCGAAGCGCCGCTCCCCGAAGCTCAGCGAGCGCAGCACCGGGCCGTCGGGGCCGTGCAGGCGCAGGCCGTCGGGATGCTCGCCGACGGCGATGGCCCGCCCGGCGACCGTGGCGGTGCCGTTGCCGAGATCGACGCTGACCTTCGCCATGGCCGCCTAGCCCTGGGTGACTGTTTCGGTGACCCTGGTGGCGGTGAAGCTGTAGACGGCCTCACCGAACTCCCCCACGGCGAGGGCGAATCCGCTCTCGGTCAGGAAGCACTCCTCGAAGCTGACGGTCAGCTTGGTCGCGCCGTGCTGGAACTCGGCGACCAGCGCGAAGGGCTGGTCGACGGCGAGGCTGTTGAGCGCGTCACTGGTGGAGGCGACCTTGAGGCGGCCCTCGACCGAGCGGGCGCCGGCGACGACCCCGATGCGCTCGGTGCTGCCGAGCGCGTAGACGCTGGTGCGGGCCTGCTGGGTGCGGTAGTCGATGGCGCGCACCCCGTCGACCGGGGTGCCGTCGACCTGCACTTTGCTCTCTGCGGCGGCGACGATAGTCGGCATGGCGTCCCCTTAGTTCTTGACCCGGATCGTGGCGTAGACGTAGTCGATGGCCCGCACGGGTCGTACCGCGATGTCGATGCGGATGATGCCCTGGGCGAAGTCCTGCTGGGTGGAGTAGACGTCGACGATGAACGCCGGGTCGGATCCGTCGGTGGAGGGAACGAGCGCGCCGGCCCGCTCCATGCGGGTGAAGGTCGCGACGAGCTGCGCCTTGAGCGCGACGCGGGCGGAGTCGGTGTTGAGGCTGCCGATGAAGTTCTCGGCGATCGCCTTGGTCTCACGGACGGCCTGGTCGGCGACCCTGGTGACCGAGATCTGGTCGCCGGTGGTGTCGATTCCCTTGAGGACGATGACGCCGCGGCCCCGGCGGTCGGCGACGACGCAGGCGTTGACGGTCGGGCCGAGCAGGACGTTGAGTTCGCTCTCGCGGTAGGCGGCCGGCGGGGTGCCGAACAGCGGGACGCTCTTGAAGGTGGGCGCGTCCTGCGGGTTGAGGCGGCCGACCATGCCGGCGACGGCTCCGGCGGCTCCGGCCGGGGAGACGAGCACGAAGCGGCGGTTGCGGGCGACCGAGGCGTGGTCGCGGACGTCGGCGATCTTCTTCTGCTCCTCGGCGGTGACCGCGCCGAAGGCGATGCGCGGCGCGCCCTGGTCGGACATGGCCACGGCGTGCGCGACGAGCGCCTGGTGGATCTGGCGGACCTCGGCGGTGGTGCGCGTCGGTTCGATCGCGGCGAGGATCAGGTCGACGCGGGTGTCGTCGGCGAGGCGGTCGACGGCGGTGACGTAGGCATCGACGCCGGGCGAGGCTCCGTCGGCGAAGGGCTGCGGCGCGGCCGTGGCGGCGGGCAGCGCGTCGGTGCCGGTCAGGGTGGTGGCGCCGCGGGCGCGCAGGTAGGCGCTGCGGGTGGCCAGGACGAAGGGCAGGTACTGCTCGGAGTCGGGGTCGAGGGACAGGCCACGGAAGGACTCCTGGAGCCCGTTCTGGTGCACGTCGATCGAGATGCCGCTCGCGGGCACGGTCAGCACGACGCGCAGGCCGGTGGCGTCGGCTCCCTCGGCGGGCACGAGGATCGCGAGGACCTTGTTCGCGGCGTTCTTCACCGGGAGTTCGACGGCCTCGGCGTTGGGGTCGAAGGTCGCGTCGGCGGGGGCGGCCGTGGCTCCGGCGATGCCGGGGTCGAGGGCGACGACGTGGCTGGACGCGCGGTTGAGGGTGCCGAACAGGTCGTCGGCCTCTCCCGGCGCGACCCGCAGGTCGCTGTGGGTTTCGACGACGGCCCCGTCGCGGAGGATCCGCAGGGTGACGCGCAGGGGTTCACCGAGCGCGTCGGTGCTCTCGCGGACCTCGACGGCGAGGCGGCCGTTGGCCCAGTCACCGGCCGAGCGGCAGCGCAGCAGCACCGCGTCGGCGCCGTCGCGGTTGTCGAGGGTGAGCCGGGCCGCGGCTCCGCCCAGGACCGGCGCGACGACGATCTCACTGGCGCCGTTGCCGAGGGCGTGCACCGCCTCGGGCATGGTCACGGCGGTGCCGGGGCCGAGGACGTCGCGCAGTTCGGCGAGTTTGGACACTCCGACGAGCGAGCCGTCGGCGGTGGGTCGGTCGACGATGCCGACGACGCCGACGATCCCGGCGGGGCTCGGCAGTGGTGGCAGGATGTCGAAGCGGGCCTCGACCCGCACTCCCGGCACGATGAGCGAGGTGGCCATCGCTTCAGTCCTCTCCGGCGGCGTTGCTCGGCTTTGAGCGTCGCCCCGCCCCGGGTGGCCGAGCATGCCGTCGCGGACAGCCGGGTGGGCAGCCTGACATGCCCTTTGGGGTCGCCGTGATCGACGGTTTTCAGCCCCGTACCGCTCGTACTTTCGGCCCAGGTGAGGCTCCTGCCAGCGCATTCACCGAAAGGCCGCCTTCCCTCGCGCACCCGGCGAGGAGTATGAGCGCGCATGCACGTTCGGGCCGACGTACTCCGTGGTCCGTCGTGACGGTCACCGCGTTAATCCACTTGCCTGCGCCGCAACGCCTTGTTCTACTCGGGGCACAGGCACCACTTCCGATTCACGGCGAGGAGCACTCCGTTGCGCACAGCCTTCGTGTCCCACCAGGTTCACCATTCGGCCTACATGAAGGACATGACGCCAAGTGCGCACCCTCAACCTCGGAATCCTCGCCCACGTCGACGCCGGTAAGACCAGCCTGACCGAGCGGCTCCTGCACGCCGCCGGAGTCATCGACGAGATCGGCAGCGTCGACGACGGCAGTACCCGCACCGACTCCATGGCCCTTGAGCGGCAGCGCGGCATCACCATCAAGTCCGCGGTCGTGTCCTTCGGCCTCGGCGACGTCACCGTCAACCTCATCGACACACCCGGCCACCCCGACTTCATCGCCGAGGTGGAGCGGGTGCTGAGCGTGCTCGACGGCGCCGTCCTGGTCGTCTCCGCCGTCGAGGGCGTCCAGCCGCAGACCCGCGTGCTGATGCGGACCCTCCAGCGGCTGCGGATCCCGACCCTGCTGTTCGTCAACAAGATCGACCGTGGCGGGGCCGACCCCGAGCGCGTCATCGCCGACATCGCCGCCAAACTCAGCCCCGCGCTCGTCCCGATGGGCGCCTCCTCGGCGCCCGGCACTCGCGCGGCCGACCACGTCGCGATCACCGAGATCGACGCCGAACCGCTCGCCGACAACGACGACTCCTTCCTCGCCGCCTACCTCGACGGCGACCTCCCGGCCGCGCGGGTCCGCGCCGAACTCGCCGCGCAGACCGCCCGCGCCGCCGTCCACCCGGTCTACACCGGCTCGGCGATCACCGGAGCGGGGATCGAGGCCCTGACCGCCGGCATCCGGGAGCTGCTTCCCGGCGCGCAGGGCGACCCGGACGCCGAGGTGTCGGGCACGGTCTTCAAGATCGAGCGCGGCCCCACCGGCGACAAGATCGCCTACGTGCGCATGTTCGCCGGGACGGTCCGCACCCGCGACCGCCTCCGCTTCCGCGGTGACGACGAGGCCAAGGTGACCGCGATCCGCGTCTTCGGCGACGGCGCCGACGAGCGCGCCGAATCGGTCTCGGCGGGCCGGATCGGGAAACTGTGGGGACTCGGCGACGTCCGCATCGGCGACACGGTCGGGAAACCCCCGCCCGGGGCCGTCGAGCGCCGGTACTTCTCGCCGCCGTCGCTGGAGACGGTCGTGGTCCCGCTGCGGGGAGCCGACAAGGGCGCGCTGCACGTGGCGCTGGCCCAGCTGGCCGAGCAGGATCCGCTCATCAACCTGCGGCAGGACGACGTTCGCGGCGAGGTCTTCGTCTCCCTGTACGGGGAGGTGCAAAAGGAGGTCATCCAGGCGACCCTCGCCGAGGACTTCGGCGTCGAGGTGGCGTTCCGGGAGACCACGACCGTCCACATCGAACGGCCGCTGGGCACCGGATCGGCCGTCGAGGTGATCGCCAAGGAGCCCAACCCGTTCCTGGCGACGCTCGGCCTGCGCGTCGAGCCGGGGCCGCTCAACAGCGGCGTCGACTTCCGCCTCGGGGTCGAGCTGGGATCCATGCCGCCCTCGTTCTTCCGGGCCGTGGAGGACACCGTTCACGAGACCCTGCTGCAGGGGCTGCACGGCTGGCAGGTCACCGACATCGTGGTGACCATGACCGACTCCGGTTACTGGGCGAGGCAGAGCCACAGCCACGGCAGCTTCGACCCGAGCATGTCGAGCACCGCCGGCGACTTCCGCAACCTGACGCCGCTGGTGCTGGCCGAGGCGTTGCGGGAGGCCGGGACCGAGGTGCTGGAGCCGATGCACCGCTTCCGGCTCGAAGTGCCGGCGGTGGCGCTGAGCGCCGTCCTGCCGGTGCTGGCGAGGCTGCGCGCGGTGCCGGGATCGACGCTGACGCGAGGTGAGGTGTGCGAGGTCGAGGGCGACATCCCGGCGGCATCCGTGCACGACCTGGAGCAGCGCCTCCCCGGCCTCGCCCACGGTGAGGGCGTGCTCGAGTCGGCCTTCGACCACTACGAGACCGTACGGGGAACCGTGCTGCAGAAGCGGTCGAGGACCGACAACAACCCGCTCAACCGCCGCGAGTACCTGCTGGCCCTCACCCGCCGGGTCGGCGGCCGGTGAGGACGTCCGGCTGGAGCACCACCGTCCGGAAAGTGAGCGACACCCGCCTCCCGCGCGTGAGAACCCGGCCGTCATGGCGGTCGGACTTGCGCGCGGGAATCCCGTGCAGCCAGTCATAGCGGGACTCGCCGGACAGGACCAGCAGCCCACCGGGTTCGAGGAGGAGCGGGACCTTCTCGGAACGGTCACGCCGACTGAGGTCCATGACGCAACTCGACCCGAGACTGACCGACAGGACGGTGTCGGCGAAGCAGGAGACGCAGTCCACATGGGACGCGATGCCCTGACCGGGCAGGTACTCGTTGACGATCAGCTGGTCGAGCGGGCGCGGCGCGTGGCCGTCGGCGTGGAGGCGGGCGGCCAGCTTCGCGGCCCACGCGGGCAGCGGGCCGAGGTAGAGGTCGGGGTCGACGGACTTGCGCTTGTAGTCGTAGCGGAAACCGTAGTGCTGGACACGCCTGCGCAGCTCCGCCGACCACGGCAGGCCGTCGACGACGCCCAGCAGGGCGGCCTGCCCGGCGTCGTCGAGGTAACCGGGGGCGAGGGTGAGACCGGGAATCGACACCCGGCCATTCGATCAGGCGGATGTGACAGGCACTTCGCGCAGCCGGCTGACCGGGGACAGGAGCAGCCCGATCACCACGGCGGCGGAGGCCACGGCCACGGCGATCAGTCCGCCGCGCGCGCCGAGCCCTCCGGCGAGCAGGCCGGCGGCGAGTCCGCCCAGCGCGCCGCCGCCGAAGAGCAGGGTGCGAAACACCGCGGTCATGCGGCCCATCATCGACTGCGGGGTGCTGGTCTGGCGCAGGCTGACGATGATGACGCCCGCGACGCCCAGTCCCAGGTAGGTCGTGAAGAAGGACGCGACGAACATCGCGACCAGGACCGGGGTGGGGCCACCGGCGACGGCGATGAGCGCCGGACCGAGCAGCAGGGCGGTCTGCGCGACGAGATAGACGCGCCCGAGCGGGAAGCGGGCGATGACCTTGCGGGAGACGACGGCGCCGATGAGCCCGCCGACGGAGGCCGTGGCGAAGATGCCGCCGATCACGGCCGAGCCCAGGGCCAGGTCGCGGTCGGCGTAGAGCAGGAACATCGTCCAGGTCGAGACCATGGAGAAGTTGCAGCAGAAGCCGATCAGCGCCAGCGCGCGCAGGATCGGATTGCGCAGTACCCAGTTCAGCCCGTCGCGCAGCTCGTTGCCGAGATGGCGCCGGACGGGCTCAGGGCGTGGTTCGCGGGTGCGGATGACGAGCAGGGACACGACGGAGACGAGATAGGAAACGGCGTCGGCGACCAGGGCGACCGGCGCCGTGAGCCAGGCGATCAGGAGCCCGGCGAGGCCGGGTCCGGCGACTTCGGCGGTGGAGGAGCTCACGCCCATCTTCGCGCTCGCCTCGACGTAATCGGCGGGGTCGCCGACGACAGTCGGCACATAGGACATCCAACTCAGGTCGTAGAGGACCGAGGCCACTCCGACGGCGCAGGCGAGGATCAGCAGCATGGTCAGATCCAGGGCGCCCGTCCAGTGGAGGACCGGGATCGCGGCGAGCAGGGCGAAGCGGACCAGGTTGGCGCCCAGCATGACCGAGCGGCGGCGGACACGGTCGATCCAGACGCCGAAGAGCAGGGCCAGACCGAGGTAGGGGACGAGCTGGAGAAAACGCAGAAGGCCGACCTGCTCGTCGTCGGCGGAGAAGGCCTGTATCGCGGTCAGCGGGAAGGCGAGGTTGGTGACCTGCGTTCCCATGAGCGAAAGGGTCTCGCCGAACCAGAAGGCGAGGAAGTCGCGGTTGCGCCACAGGCTCGGGCGGGGCGGTAGTGGTTCCGCGAGGACGACAGTAGCGCTATCATGGTCTTTCATGTCAGAGAGTAGCACTTCTGCGGGCTTGGCCGACGAGCTCCGCTCGCTCCTCGGCGCCCTCTCCCCCGGCGACCGGCTGCCCAGCAGCCGCGAACTCGTGGAGCGCTTCCACGTCAGTCCGGTGACGGTCTCGCGCGCGATCGCGCACCTGAGCGCCGAAGGCCTCGTGGTGACCCGGCCGGGCAGCGGGACCTTCGCGGCCACGCCGCCGAGGCGCCCCGCCGAGGTCGCCGACACCGGCTGGCAGACCGTCGCTCTCACCGACCGCGCCGTCGACACCAGGGCCGCCACCGACGGCCTCGGGCCCCCGCCGGCGGAAGCGATCGCCCTCGACGGCGGCTACCTGCACCGCTCGCTGCAACCGACCAAGGCCCTGTCGGCGGCACTCGCCCGCGCGGCCCGCCGGCCCGACGCCTGGGACCGCGCGCCGACCGGCGGCCTGGAGTCCCTGCGTTCGCTGTTCGCGCGGGGAACCGGCGCCGACGTCGGCGCCGAGGACGTGCTCATCACCGCCGGCGGCCAAAGCGGCCTGTCCATCGCCTTCCGCGCCATCGCCGGACCGGGGAACCCCGTGCTCATGGAGTCGCCGACCTATCCCGGCGCCCTGTCGGCGGCCCGCGCGGCCGGTCTGCGGCCCGTTCCGGTCCCCATGGACGGCGACGGGATCCGGCCCGACCTGCTCGCCGACGCCTTCGCCATGACCGGCGCGCGGCTGCTGTACTGCCAGCCGACCCACCACAATCCGACCGGGACGGTCCTGGCCGCGCGGCGGCGCGCGCAGGTGGTCGCGGTCGCCAGGGCGGCCGGCGCCTTCATCGTCGAAGACGACTTCGCCCGCCATCTCGGCCACGGCCAAGCACCTCCCCGACCGCTGCTGGCCGAGGACCGCGACGGGACGGTGGTGCACCTGACCTCGCTGACGAAGCCTGCCGCGCCGAGCCTGCGGATCGGCGCGCTGGTCGCGCGCGGCCCGGTGCTGGAGCGGATGCGCGCGGTCCGCTACGTCGACGACTTCTTCGTGCCGCGCCCCATGCAGGAGGCGGCGCTGGAACTGCTCGGGTCGCCCGGGTGGGAGAGGCACCTTCGGGCCCTCTCGGCCGAACTGCACACGCGCTGCCGGGCACTGGCCGACGCGCTGGCCCGTCATCATCCCGCGTGGACGGTCGCGCGCGTCCCGTCCGGCGGTCTGCACCTGTGGGTGGAGCTGCCGTCCGGCTCCGACGACACCGACCACGCCGTGCGGGCACGCCGCGCGGGCGTGGCGGTCGGCGCCGGACGCCGCTTCTTCCCCGCCGAACCGCCCGGCGCCTTCCTGCGCCTGGCCTTCGCCGCCACCGCGCGGGCCGCCGACCTCGCCGAAGGCGTTCGGCTGCTGCGGGACCCGCGATGAGAAAGGCGCCCCGGCACCGCCGGAAATCCGGTGGTCGGGGCGCCCGCGAGACCTGGCGCCGACGCTAGTCGGGCGGCTCCTGAGAGCCGTCGCGCCGGTCGGCGAGCCCGTCGAGGCCGTCTTCGTCGGCGATCGCGGCGGGATCCTCCTGACGCAGGACCTCCGAGTGCTCCTCGGCCTCACGCTCGGCGCCCTTGTCGACGCTTCCCTCGCCGCTCTGCTCCCGGTCGTCGTTGCCCCTGTAAGGATTCGTCATGCGATCACCGTAACCCTGGGAACGAGGCGGGGTGGGCGGGAAACGGTTAGTCGGCCGTCGAGAGACCGTGCGGGCCGATTCCGCACCGGGCCTCTCCCCGTGCGCGAAAATGTCCCTGCACGCACCCGCGTGAAAACTTCCCCACCCGGTCCGTTCCCGATGTCCGGTCCGTCGTGGCGGTCTCGACGTCTCCGGTGAAGGGGCGCCCGGCAGGGCGCCGGAGGACAAGGAGTCAGCGATGAAGTACATGATCCTCACCAACGGATCCCAGCAGGACTACGACGGCATGGCCGGCAAGTCGACCGACAAACCCGCCTGGAAGCCGGAGGAGTTCGGCGCGATGGTCGAGTTCATGACCGCCTTCAACAAGTCCCTGGAGGAGTCGGGTGAACTCGTGGAGACGCGAGGGCTGGCCGGGCCGGTCCACACGCGGAGGGTCACGGGTCTCAAGGACGGTGTCCCCGTTGTGACCGACGGCCCCTACGCCGAGACTCAGGAGGTCCTGGCGGGCTACTGGATCGTCGAGGTCGACAGCTTCGACCGGGCCACCGAGATCGCGGGCCGGCTGTGCCGCTGCCCGGGGCCGGCGCACGTCGGCGAGACCGCCTACATCGACGTCCGTCCGCTCCAGGAAGCCGCGGGCGACATGCTGTGACCGAACCCGCCATGGGACCCGAGGACCTGCTGCGCCGTCTGGCGCCGCAGGTCCTCGGCGCGGTCGTGCGTCGCTACGGGCACTTCGACCTCGCCGAGGACGCCACGCAGGAGGCGCTGGTCGCGGCGGCGACGCAATGGCCCGCCGACGGTGTCCCCGACGACCCGCGCGCGTGGCTGATCACGGTGGCGTCGCGGCGGCTGACCGACCTACTGCGCGCCGAGCAGGCCCGCCGCCGGCGCGAGGACAGGGTGGCGCGGTGGGCACTGCCGGAGGACTGGCTGGCACCGGCCGCCGACCGGACGGGCCCGGCCTCCGACGACACGCTGATCCTGCTGTTCATGTGCTGCCATCCGGCACTGTCGCCGGCCTCCCAGATCGCGCTGACCCTGCGCGCCGTCGGCGGCTTGACGACGGCCGAGATCGCCCGCGCCTTCCTCGTCCCGGAGGCGACGATGACGCGGCGCGTCAGCCGGGCGAAGCAGACCGTGAAGGCCAGCGGCGTCCCCTTCGCGCTGCCGTCCGGGGAGGCGCGCGGCGAGCGGCTCGGCGCGGTCCTGCACGTCCTGTACCTGATCTTCAACGAGGGCTACGTGGGCACGGCGGGTCCCAGCCTCCAGCGCACCGACCTCGCCGACGAGGCGATCCGCCTCACCCGCATGGTCCACCGGCTGCTTCCCGGCGACGGGGAGGTCGCCGGGCTGCTCGCGCTGATGTTGCTCACCGACGCGCGCCGCGCGGCGCGGACGGCCCCCGACGGCGGCCTGGTCCCCATGGCCGAGCAGGACCGTGGCCGGTGGAACGCCGCGCACATCGCCGAGGGCATCGCGCTCGTCACCGCCGCCCTGCCGCGCGGGCACACCGGCCCCTACCAGCTCCAGGCCGCCATCGCCGCCGTGCACGACGAGGCGCCCTCGGCCGCCGAGACCGACTGGCCGCAGATCGCCGCGCTCTACGGACTCCTGCTGCGGATCTCCGACAACCCGGTCGTGCGCCTCAACCACGCCGTCGCGGTCGCCATGGCAGAAGGCCCGCGCGCCGGCCTCGAACTGCTGGACGCACTGGCCGGCGAGGGCAGACTCGGCGCCGACCACCGCTTCCACGCGGCGCGGGCGCACCTGCTGGAGATGACCGGCGAACAGCCGGCCGCGCGGGAGGCCTACCTCACGGCGGCCGGGCTCACCGCGAACCTCCAGCAGCAGCGGTTCCTGCATTCGAAGGCCGACGGCGTCGCCGGATAGAACGACCGGTTTCAGCGACGTGAAACCGCCCGCGCCACCGCTGAAAGCGCCCTGAAGCCCGCCTGAACCCCGCCCGACGCACGCTCACCGGGTCGCGGCCGACGGGGCCGCGCCCAACGAGGCGAGGAACAGCATGACCACCGTCCCATCCCGGCAGGCCATCGGGGCGTCAGGGCTCCGCAAGGCCTACGGCGGCAAAGTGGTGCTCGACGGCATCGACATCAACGTCGCCGAGGGCACGATCTTCTCCCTGCTCGGCCCCAACGGGGCCGGCAAGACCACCGCCGTGCAGATCCTGTCCACGCTCATCAGACCCGACGCCGGACAGGCCCGCGTCGCCGGGCACGACCTCCTCCGGGAGGCCCAGGACGTGCGCCGCGCGATCGGCGTGACCGGCCAGTTCTCCGCGGTCGACAAGCTTCTCACCGGCGAGGAGAACATGCTCCTGATGGCCGACCTGAACCAGCTGGGCAGGAAGGAAGGGCGGCGGCGTGTCGCGGCCCTGCTGGAGCGCTTCGAACTCAGCGAAGCCGCCCGGCAGTCCCCGGTCACCTACTCCGGCGGCATGAAACGGCGCCTCGACCTGGCGATGACGCTGGTCGGCGACCCCCGGATCATCTTCCTCGACGAGCCCACCACAGGCCTCGACCCGCGCAGCCGCCGCACCATGTGGGAGATCATCACCGAACTCGTCGCCGACGGCACCACGATCTTCCTCACCACGCAGTACCTGGAGGAGGCCGACCGGCTCGCCGACCGCATCGCCGTCCTCGACGGCGGAACGATCGTCGCCGAGGGCACCTCCGCCGAACTCAAACGGCTGATCCCCGGCGGGCACATCCGGCTGAGCTTCGCCGAACCGGCCGGCCTGGACAAGGCCGCCGCGGTCTTCGACGGCGCCTCCCGCGACGACGAGTCCCTGACGCTCACCGTCCCCGGCGACGGGCGCATCGAGACCCTCAAGCACGTCTTGGCGACGCTCGACGGGGCCGCCATCAGCGTCGACGGCCTGACCGTCCACCAGCCCGACCTCGACGACGTGTTCTTCGCCCTCACCGGGCACACCGCCACACCCGAGAAGGAAGACCGACGATGAGCGCCGTCACCGACACCACCACCATGCTCCGCCGCAACGTCAAGCACTCCGTCCGCTACGCGGCGATGACGGTGAGCGGCCTGCTCCTGCCCGTCCTGATGATGCTGATGTTCGTCTACATCTTCGGCGGGGCCATGGGCCCGGCGCTGGCCGCCGGCTCCGGCGGCATCTCCTACGTCGACTACCTGGCGCCCGGGATCCTGGTCATGGCGGTCGGCGCCGGATCGGCCTCCACCGCCGTCAGCGTCGCCGTCGACATGAACGAGGGCATCATCGCGCGCTTTCGCACCATGGCGATAGCGCGGACCTCGGTGATCACCGGGCAGGTCATCGGCAGCACCGCACGGACCCTCATCAGCCTCCTACTCGTGGTCGCCGTCGCCTTCGCGGTGGGCTTTCGGCCCAACGCCGGCCCCGTCGAGTGGCTCGCCGCCGTGGGTCTGCTCGTGCTGCTGATCCTGGCCTTCACATGGCTGTCGGTCGCCTTCGGCCTGGTCGTCAAGTCCGCGGAGGGCGCCAACATGGCCTCGTTCCCCATGCAGTTCCTTCCCCTGGTCAGCAGCGCGTTCATCGCGCCGGCGCTGATGTCGGACGGCATCCGCTGGTTCGCCGAGTACCAGCCGTTCACGCCCATCATCGACACGCTGCGCGGCCTGCTGCTCGGACTGCCGATCGGGAACAGCGGCTACCTGGCGCTGGCCTGGTGCCTGGCGCTGAACCTGCTCGGCTTCCTCTGGGCGCGCGCCGCGTTCAACCGCGACCCGGGCCGCTGACCCGCTCGTCGAGCACCGCCACCGCGGCCGTCCGGACGCCGTCGGGGTCGAGGCCGGCGTACGACGAGACCGCCTCGTCGTACGCCGGCCCCACCGCGTCACGGACCTCGGCGCGCAGCACCGCCGGCGACATGGTCGGCTGAAAGCTGCGCAGATAGCGCGTGGACTCGGCGAGTGCGAACATCCGCGCGGCCCTGCCCAGGGCCGCCGGATCGCCGCCGTCGCGGGCCCGGGCGATGTCGGTCATCGCGATCGCCACCATGAGGATCCCGCGGATCGGGTCGTAGATCGTGGTCTGCCGCTCAAGCGAGAACTGCCCGGGCAGCAGCGCGCGCAGTTTCGCGGGCAGCGTGCCGGCGAGGTCGGCGACGAGGTCGAGGCGCCCGTGCCGCACGTGGGCGATCACCGCGACCGACGCGGCCTCGATGACCCACGCCTCAAGGTAGGGGTCGACGCGCCCGGCCCCGTGGGTCTCCAGGTTGGTCGACCGCCACAGCCGCAGACCCTCGTCGATGCGGCCGCGCGCCAGGTGGATCTCGGCCTCGATGCCGAAGTCGGGGCGCAGGACGCCGGCGAGCTTCTCGGCGGCCTCGGGGCGGGTCCGGATCATCCACCGCTGGGCGGCCTCGACGTCGCCGGTCTGGAGGTTCGCCATGGCCAGACCCCAGCGGATGCCGACCTCGTCGGTCCACGCGTCGAGCGACTCCATGAGCTCCAGAGCCGCCTCAAGGTGATCGCGCGCCTCCTCGGGGCGGTCCTGCTGCAGGCAGAGGTCGGAGATGCGGCCGTGCGCCATGCAGCGCATCCATGGATCGGTGACGCGGTCGAAGGCGGCCAGCATCCGCCGGGCCGCGGTGAGGGCGCCTTCGCCGTCTCCGGCGGCCTCGGCGAGGTAGCTGTAGATGCCGTTGGCGCCTCCGGCGAGGTGGCGTTCGGGACGTTCGCACAGTTCGCGGATCGGGCCGTGGTCGGGACCGAAGTAGCGGCCGGCGTCACGAAGGATGTGCTCGATTGCCCCGAGGATGCTGTCGGGCGGGGTCTCCGGCAGCCGGCGGAGGGTGGCGATGGACCTGATGGGGCCGGGGCCGGTGACGAGGAGCGTGTTCGCGAGACACAGCACGGCGGCCGCCCGGGTCACCTCCACGTGCTCGGGTTCCGGGCGGTAGCGCGAGAGCAGTCCGTCGACTTCGGCGGCGAGCCGGCTGATGCGCGCGTGGTTGGTGTCGATCGTCCACATGGCGGCCAGGAGCGCCGTCGCGGAGGCGACGGTCGCGCCGTCCTCGCGTTCGAGGCCCATGCGCACCCCGAGCAGGAGGTTGTCCTGCTCGGCGTGCATCGCGGCGCTGAAAGCGAAGGGCTGCGGGCCGAATCCATCCTGGTGGCGGGCCGCGGCGAGGTCGCGGATCCAGGCGAGGAAACTCTCGGTGACCTGCTCGGACTCACCCTCCGCCTGGCGGTGCGCGGTGCAGAACTCACGCACGGTCTCAAGCATGCCGAAGCGGATGGCGGCACCGTCGTCGTGAACTCTGAGCAGGGACTGCTCGCTGAGCTGTTCGAGGAGGTCGAGGGCGTCGGCGCCGAGCAGGTGCCGTGCGGCGTCGGCGGTGAACCCGCCGGGGAAGACCGACAGCGCGCGCAGCGCCGCGCGGGGACGGCCGGCGAGGAGGTTCCAGCTCCAGTCGACGACCGCGCGCAGGGTCTGGTGCCGTTCGGGGGCATCGCGCGCTCCCCCGCGCAGGAGCGTGAGGCGGTCGTCGAGATTGCGGGCGATCTCGGCGACCGACATGACCCGGATCCGGGCGGCGGCGAGTTCCACCGCGAGGGGAAGCCCGTCGAGGTGCCGGCAGATCTCCTCGACGAGGCCGGCGGGCAGTTCGGCGTTGGGCCGCGCGGCCCGGGCCCGGCGGGCGAAGAGTTCGGCGGCGGTGGCGAGGTCGAGTTCGGGCAGGGTGTAGACGGTCTCCGACGACAGGCCCAGCGGTGCCCGGGACGTGGTCAGGATGGACACGTCGGGTGCCATGGACACCAGCGCTCCGACGAGTTCGGCGACGCCGTCGAGGACGTGCTCGCAGTTGTCGAGGACGAGGAGCGTCGACCCGCCGGTCAGGGCGGCGACGATGCCGGGAAGCGTTTCGGCGCCGTACTTCCCGCGTACGCCGAGAGCCCCGGCGACCTCGCTCCCGACGTCGCCCTCGCTGGTGATCCCGGCCAGGCCGACGAACTGGACCACACGCTGCTCGGCGTCGCGCGCGACCGCGTGGGCCAGACGGGTCTTGCCCAGGCCGCCGGGGCCGACGATGGACGTGACCCGTGAGGTGTGCAGGAGCGCCGTGACGGCCGCGATGTCGGCCTCACGGCCCAGGAGCCGGTTGGGTTCGTGGGTGACGCCGTGCCGGATGACGGGCGACTCGGCTCGCAGGAGCTCGCGGTGCGCGTCCTGGAGCGCCGCGCCGGGGTCGGCGCCGAGTTCGTCGCGGAGCGCCGCCCGGTAGGCGTCGTAGCGGGTGAGCGCGGCCGAGGTGCCGATGGCGGCCGCCTCGCAGCGAAGGAGTTCGAGCAGGACCTCTTCGTCGCGGGGATGGTCGCCGAAGATCACGGCGAGCGGTTCGGCGGCCTCGGCGCGCCTGCCGACGCGGGCGAGGGCGAGCGCGCGTCCCCTGGAGAGGTTCTGGTGGGTGCGGGCGCGGGCGGTTCGCAGGGCGGTCAGGGGGTCGTCGTCGGCGGGGACGGGCCTAGGTGTGGTTCCGTGCCAGAGCGCGAGTCCCCGTTCGGCGGCGTCGAGGGCGGTGATGTGGTCGCCCGAGCGGGCGGCCCGGGCCGACTCGGCGGCTCTGGCGAGTACGGCGGCGGCGTCGACGTGGTCTTCGCCGAGGGTGAGGCGGTAGCCGGTGGGAGTGCTGGCGAGGACGTCGGTGCCGAGTAGGGCGCGTGCACGGGAGACGAGGACCTGGAGTGCCTTGGCGGGGTTCTCGGGGCGCTCTTCGGGCCATAGGCCGTCGACGAGGCGTGCGGTGCCGCAGCCGGCGTTGAGGTCGTCGGCGAGGAGCGCGAGGAGGCCGCGCAGCCGGGGAGCGGTGATCTCCTGGTCGCGGTAGGCCACGCGCGAGAGGAGGGTCAGCTCGGCGGTCACCCGGGAAGGTTATCTCCGGCCCGGGCGGGAGTCTCAGGGCGATGGGGCGATAGCGGCCCGCTTCCCTCCGGTGGGATCTATCGTGATTTTGACGGAGGGGGTCGTCGATGCGTGCGCTGACGATGGAACCGCTGAAGGCGGGGGCCGTGCGGGTGAGCGAGGTCCCCGATCCAGTGGCCGGCGAGGGTGAACTTCTGGTCCGCGGGCTGGCCGTGGGGGTGTGCGGCACGGACCGCGAGATCATCGCGGGGGACTACGGCTGGGCGCCGCCCGGCCGGGAGCTGCTGGTGCTGGGCCACGAGTCGCTGGGGCGGGTGGTCTCGGCGCCGGACGGTTCGGGCTTCGCGGCGGGCGATCTGGTGGCGGGGGTGGTCAGGCGTCCCGACCCGGAGCCGTGCGGCGCGTGCGCGCGGGGTCATTTCGACATGTGCCGCAACGGGAAGTACACCGAGCGCGGGATCAAGGAGATCGACGGCTACGCCAGCGAACTGTGGACGGTGGAGGCCGACTACGCCGTCACCGTCGACGCGCGGCTGGAGTCGGTCGGAATGCTCATCGAGCCGGCGTCGGTGCTGGCGAAGGCCTGGGATCAGATCGAGCGGGTAGGCGCGCGGTCGTGGTTCGAGCCGCGCAGGCTGCTGGTGACCGGCGCGGGTCCGATCGGGCTGCTCGGCGCGCTCATGGGCGTACAGCGCGGTCTCGACGTGCACGTCGTCGACCTCGCCAAGGACGGCCCGAAGCCCGAGGCGGTGGCGGCGCTGGGCGCGACGTATCACAGTGAGCCGGCCGCCGAGGTGGCCGAGCGGCTCGCCGCCGACGTGGTCATCGAGGCCACCGGTGTCGGGCAGGTCGTGTTCGACGCGATGCGGCACACCGCGGCCTACGGGATCGTGTGCCTGACCGGTGTCTCGACAGGGGGCCACACCATCGGCGTCGACGCCGGGGCGGTCAACCGGGAGATCGTGCTGGAGAACGACGTGATCATCGGGACGGTCAACGCCAACGTCGGGCACTACGAGGCGGCGGCGTCGTCGCTGCTGGCCGCCGACCTGCCGTGGCTGGAGCGGCTGATCACGCGACGGGTTCCGCTGGAGGACTTCGCCGAGGCGCTCGAAGGGCGCCCCGGCGACATCAAGGTCGTGCTCTCGCTGGATTGACCTCAGGCGTTGTGGAAGGCCTCCACGACGCGCTGCACCCGCCGGCCGGCGTCGAAATCGGCCAGGTTGACGTGGCCGCCGCCGCGCACGGCGCGCGCGAACGCGGCCAGGCGGGTGGGCTCGCCGCCGGGTTCGCCGGTGAGCGCGACGGGCTCCCAGTCGCCGCCTTCGGAGACGAGGAGCCTGCTCCAGCCCTGGAGCATGTACGAGCGGCGGCTGCCCCACAGGACCCACTCGTAGGTCTCGGGGCCGGCGAGGCCGGAGAAGGCCGACAGGTGCACGGGCACACCCCCGGCGACGAGGTGGCCGCGCGCGGCGGTCTCGGCGGCGCCCTCGGCGTAGTCGAGGCTCACCGCGACCGGCTCGATCGGACCGAGGAGGCGGTCGGTGAGGTAGGCGAAATGGGAGAAGACCTCGCGCACGAAGCCGCCCTGGGCGCGGCCGTCGAGCCACCGCGCGTCGGCCTGGAAGTCGCGCGGCCAGGCCGGGAAGCGCAGGCGCACGTCGACGCCGACGACGTCGCCGGCCTCACCGGCGCCGAGCGCGCGTTCGATCTCCAGGACGGCGGCCCGGTCGGAGAGGGCGAAGTTGACCGCGCAGGCGACCCCGGCCTCCTCTGCTGCGGCGAGCATGGCGCGGCCGTCGGCCTCGCTGATGGCGAGGGGTTTCTCGCAGAACACGGCGAGTCCCCGGCGCAGCGCCGCCACGGCGAGTTCGGCGTGGAAAGCCGGCGGGGTGGCGATGTACACGGCGTCCACGTCGTCGGAGGCGACCACCGCCGCGGGGTCGGTGGTGAAGACGACGCCGGGGTCGGTCGCACGGTGGCGGTCGACGGTGGCGGGGTCTAGATCGGCGGCGGCGGTGACCGTGAGGTCGGCGTGGTCGCGCGCGGAGGCGAGGACGTGGCCGCCCATGGCACCCAGCCCGATGACGCCGAGGCGGATCTTCCGGTTGTCTGACACGCGGTCAGCTTCGCCGACGCCGCCCGTGCTGTCGACATGGCGTCCGACACAGGGCCACCGGACCACTGATACGTGCGGCCAGGACGATCCCGGGCAGACCCGCGCGGGCTTGAGACGACGGCCATGCTCTCGGTGATCCTCGCCTGTGACGACCCGCTGAGACCCGAGCTCGGCGGCGCCCAGATCATGCTGGGCGCCGCCGGTCCCGACTTTCTTCCCGACGCGGCGCGGCCCGATCGAGGGGCCGGCGCCAAGATCTGCATTCGGCTGCCCGCCGCGCTC
Organism: Phytomonospora sp. NPDC050363; assembly: GCF_040655735.1. NCBI lineage: Bacteria > Bacillati > Actinomycetota > Actinomycetes > Micromonosporales > Micromonosporaceae > Phytomonospora > Phytomonospora sp. NPDC050363. The sequence goes on along the minus strand of NZ_JBFAKK010000001.1, from coordinate 484,965 downwards.
GACATCGACCGGATCCGCACGCGGCACGCCGACGCGGGAGCGGTCACCACCGAGCCGGCCGACCGGGAATGGGGCGAGCGGGTCTTCCAGGCGCGAATAGAGGGGTACCGGTTCATGATCGCTCAGGAACCGGAGGGGTGAGGGGATGAGGCTCGCGGTCTTGCGGGTGCCCCACGGGCACCCACCGGGCAAGCCTCAGAGAGGGCTGGTGTCCTTCGCCTGGCAGGCGAGTTCGACCGAGTCGAAGAGGGGCAGGGCGCGGGCGAGGCCGTTCGTGGTGATCAGGCGGGTGACCTGTTCTTGAGGGGATGCGATGCGCAGTGAACCGCCGTGCGGCCAGAGGCCTTTGGCGGCCCGGATGAGCATGCCGAGGCCGGTGGAGTCGCAGAAGGCCACATCGGACATGTCGAGGACGGCGGTGTGGCCCGGCGAGGCGGACACCAGGTTGGCGAACTCCGCCTCCTGGGCTCCGGCGACCAGAAGATCGAGCTCGCCGGACAGGCGGAAGACACGGCAGTCCGGCCGGTCTGAGCTCTCGATGGAGAGCCCTGTTGGAAAGGTTTGCGGCACCCTCCAACGTTACGCGCGGGAGGGCTCCGGCGGCGCGCTCGGTCGCCGGTGATCAGGGCGATGACGAGGGCATGGACACCGGTGGTGTGTCGGATGTCGGTCAGCGTGCGGGCGGGCGCACCGAGGCCCTCCCGCGCCGGCGTCGTGGAGTCGGCGAGCGTCCCGGGCGTGTCGTCCGGTGGCGCCCGTCGGACAGAATCACGGTCATGACTCTTCCCGCCTGGGCGCCCTCGGACACGGGCGAGTGGGGCACCGCCGTCCGCGAACTGATCGCCGCGGCCGGGTCCCCACATGTCGACGTGCTCGGTGCGCATCTGGCGACGCTTCCGGACAACCTCACCAAGCGCCGGGAGATCAAGAAGGCGTGGTCGCGCGCAACCGTGGCGCTGCTCGGTCCCGGCGTCGACGGTTTCGTCCTCGACGCGGTCGCCGCCTTCGCCGAAGCGGGCGGAATCTCCCAGCCGATGGCCGGGACGCAGAACCGGGACCTGGCGATCGCCTTCGTCGCCGCAGCGGGGGCCGGCCGGATCGCCGGAGCGGCGCCGGTCCTGCTCCGCCTGGCCAGGCGGGCCGCCTCGATCCCCGGCACGGGACGGATGACCCGCGACGACGGGATCGCAGCGGCGGCGTTCTACGCGCTGGCCGACCTCGACTCGCCCGAAGGACTCGACGCGCTGTGCGAACTGCGCCGCGACCTCGACTACGTCATCCTCAACGAACGCGTCACCGAGGTCCTCCGCCAGGCCGCCGAGGCTCTCGGGGTCGCCGAGGACGACTGGCTGGAGCGGGCGATCCCCGCCTGGGGCCTGGGACCCGACGCGGTGGGCACGATCGGCCCGAGCGGCGAGGGCACGATCTACGGCAACGCCCCCTACCGCGCCGAGATCGCCGTCGTCGACTTCCGGACGGTCACGCTGACCTGGCGCGACGACGACGGCCTCGTCGCGACCACCCGGCACCCGTTCCCCTCACCGACCGGATTCAAGCGCCGTTTCGGTTCCCACCACACCGAGAGCACCCAGCGCGCGGCCAAGCGCGTCCTCGCCGAACTCGCCGCCGAACGCCGGCGCCTATCGCGCCTGTCCCCCACCAAGAGCTGGAAGTACGACGAGTGGTCGCGGCTCTACCTCTCCCACCCCATCACCGGTACCGTCGCGCGGGCGGCGATCTGGGAGTTCACCGACGCCGACGGCCGCCTGGTCCCCGCCGTCCCGAGTACCGAGGGCGAGTTCGCGGCGCTGACCGCACCGCCGGTCGAACCGGTCGCCGTACGGCTCTGGAACGGCGCCGGCACGGGCACCGACGAGCGGGAGCGGTGGCGGAAGTACCTGGCGGGCGCGGGGATCGAGACGGCGCTGGGGCAGCTGGGGTGAGTGCGGGCGGTGCCGCACTCGCCCTCCGGCGAGCGCGGCACCGATGTACCCCACCCTCACACCCCGAGGTCCTCCCAGAAGGCCAGGCGGTGCTCCGCGGCGTAGTCGACCGGTGCGATGCCGTCGGAACCGGGCGCCAGTGAGAGCACCTGGCGGCCGTCGGCGTAGGGCCGCCAGGCCGGGGCGCCTTCGGTGTTCGGGTCGCCGGTGCGGGCGAAGCGGGTCCAGTACCCGATCATCGCCTCGGAGAGTTCGCGCTGGTCGGGGCGCAGCTGTTCGGTGAACTCGGGGCTGCGGAACAGGTAGCTGATGTCGGCGTTGTGGTAGGCGCCCGACGGGAGGTCCTCGGGGAAGGGGAACTCCTCGGGCGGCTCCTGGTCGGCGAACTCGAAGAAGTACAGCGGCCGGTGGGCCGCGATGAGCCGGTTCTGCCGCTGGATGTTCATCGCCCACATGCGGTCGGTCATGACGGCGGAGTAGGCGAGACCGGCGTTGCCGTCGTAGTCGGTCAGCGGGTACTGCCCGGCGACGGCCTTCCAGTCGTCGCCGAACGCCTGCCGCAGGGCCGGTTCGTACTCCGGCTCGGTCATCGGAAAGCCGCTGAGGGCACGGATGGCGACGAAGGTGCGGTGCTCGTCGCGGGTGGCCCCGGCCATGACCGGGACGTCGGCGAAGTCGCCGGCGGCCAGGGAGGTCTCGGGCAGGACGGGGAGTTCGGCGTTGCCGAAGGCGTAGGTCTGGAAGATGTTCATGACCTGTGGGTAGGCCAGCAGTTCCTCGACTCCCTTCGCGCGCAGGCAGGCCATGGCGTCGGTGCCCTCGCCGCAGCCGAGTTCGGCGGCGACCATGGCACCCGTCGCGAGGTTCTCCTCGGAGGTCTTCCAGCCGAAGTGCTCGATCGCGCCGAGCTGCGGGTAGAGGGCGCCGGCGGGGGCGTCCAAGGTGGCGAAGCCGCTGTGCATGATCGCCTTGTGGAACAGGCCCCGCGAGGCCGGGGCGATCATGTGCGCGGCGGTCGCGGTCGCACCGAACGAGACACCGAAGAGGGTGACGTTGGCGGGGTCCCCGCCGAAGGCGCCGATGTTGTCCTGGACCCAGCGCAGCGCGGCGCGCTGGTCCTGGAGGCCGATGGTGCCCGAGTCGGGCAGGTCGGGGTGCCCGAAGGCCCCGAAGACGCCCATGCGGTAGTTGAGGGTCACCACGGCGACCTCTCCCGAGGCGGCGAGCCGCCGGGCGTCGAAGACGTCCCCGGAGCCGATGCTGCCGTTGCCGTGGATCCACACCATGACGGGCAGCGGCTCGCCGGGTGTCGCGTCCCGAGGGGCGGTGACGTTGAGGAACAGGCAGTCCTCGTCGACACTGCCCTCGCCCCCGTAGGGAGTGGGCAGCTGCGGGCACGGGCTCCCCGGCCGCGTGGCGTCACGGACCCCCTCCCAGGCCGCAGGCTTCGTGGGCGGCGCCCAGCGCAGGTCACCGACCGGCGGTGCCGCGTACGGGATTCCCTGGAACACCCGGTTCTCGGCCTCGACGGAGCCCTTGACCTCGCCGTACTCGGTGCGTACCACCGCGCCGTCGTCCATTCCGTCGCCTCCCAGTGTGTAAGCGCTCGTGCCGGTCACCAGCAGTGCCGCGGCCACCGTGACCGCGATCAGCCTTCGTCTCATCACCGCTCCCTTCGTGTCGCCAGTTCGACGACCTTGACCAGCTCTCCGGCGCAGGCCGCCGGGTCGAAGCCGGGTTCGCGCGCGACGCGGGCGATGACGCCGTTGCGCAGCGACAGGACGAAGCCCGCCATCACGTCGGCGTCGAAGTCGCGGAAGTCACCCGCGCGCTGCCCCTCGACGAGCAGCGCGGCGAGTTTGGCGCGGTCGGAGGCGGCCAGATCGCCGGCGCCTTCGGCCGCCGCGGCCGACGCCTCCTGGACGCGCAGCATCGCGACCAGCCGCGCGCGGTGCTCGCGCATGTAGTCGAGGCTGGCCGCGAGGAAGGTCCGCAAGCCGCCGGCGGGGGTGCCGTCGTCGCCGCGCGCGAGTACATAGGCGGTGAAGTCGGCGGTGACGGTGGCGACGACCTCGTCGAGGAGGTCCTGGCGGCCGGCGAAGTGGTAGGAGATCAGGCCGGTGCTCGACAGCCCCGCGCGCCGGGCGATGCGCGAGAAGGACGCCTTCGGCAGGTCGTCCTCGGCGATCGTGTCGATGGCGGCGGCCACGATCTGGGCGCGCCTCGCCTGCTCCGTCATGGAGGGAGCGGACCTGGCGCGAGATTTTGCTTGCATGAGCTAAATTTAGCATGCATGAGCAAAATCTTGCGCGACAGAACCCACGACATGGCATTCCAGCTGGTCAGACGGCTATCGCCGCCCGCCGCTCGCGCATGACCGCCACCGGGTCGGCGGCCTTGCTGACTCCTCGGCCGAGGATCACGTGCGAGGCTCCCGACCGCAGCGCCGCCGCCGGGGTACCCGTACGGGCGTGATCACTCGTCGGATCCCCGAAGCTCACGCCCGGCGTCACGATCAGAGCCTCGGGCCCCAGGAGAGCACGCAGCGGGCCGGCCTCGGCGGGCGAGGCCACGACGCCGTCGCAGCCGCTGTCCCGGGCGAGCACGGCCGGCCGTTCGACCTGCTCGTCAACGGTCCCGTCGATCCCGACGCACGCCAGGTCGGTCTCGGTCATGCTCGTCACGTGTTCCACCAGGGACTCCGCGTCGCGCGCATCGTCGAAGTCGAGGGCCACGATGATCGGATCGTCGGTGTTCCCAAGCCTTGATTGTGCGTCATCGGGTGCCGCTCAAGATCAGAGGTAGGAGACGGTGAGCACGGCGGTGTCGCCCTGCACGCTGACGATCAGGATCTCCACGCCCTCGAAGTCCGGCGCGTCGCCGGATTCGCAGTAGGAGCCGCCACCGTTGAGGCCCAGCGCGACCCGGCAGCCGACCGGTGCCGAGGCGCCGCCGGAGGAGCCGCCCTGACTGAACGTGAAGTCCACGTTCTGTCCGTCGATCGCCGCGACGGTCAGGGAACGCAGGCCGGCCTCGCCGTCGAAGAGGATGTCCACGGGCGGGGTGACCGTGACGGTGCAGGAGCCGTCGCGGCATGCGCTCAGGCTCTCGCCGTCGGAGGCGGGCGGCGGGCTGCTCGAAGGCGCCGAGGGAGACGGTGACCCCGAGGCGGAGGGCGCGGCGCCCGCCTCGACCGTGGCCCGGGACGGCGTACAAGCTGTGAGGGCTGTGAGGGCGAGCAAGACGACGGCGTACCGCTTCATGTTGTTTTCTCCCTCGATGCGGCTGTCGTAACGATAACGGAGTGGTCTCGGCCGATCAACGCGATAGCCCGGCCGAGGTCGCTGGCGCGGATCGGCCAGAATGACGGCGGCGGAGATCGTCCGCCGCAGTGCGGGACGTTGCCCCACTGTCACCGCACGCGGTTGGAGGGCAGGACATGGCGGACGACGACTTCCTCGAGGTGATCGAGTCCGAGGTGCGCCGGGACCCGCGCAATCTCGCGCTGCGGGAGGACTTCATCATGCTGCTGCTGGAGGCGGACCCGGCTCGCGCCGCCGCCGAGCTGACCGCCTTCGAATCCGGCGGGGGCGACCCCGCCCGCGCACGGGTCCTGCGTGCGCGCGTCCTGGCCGCGCGGCTGCGCGGTGGCGCCACGGAACCTCCGAGCGAGCCCGCGCCGATCCCCACCCCCTCCGACGGTAACCTCGCCAAGGAGCCCGACGTGCCCGGTGTGTGGGACGCCGAACGCCCGAAAGTGACGCTGGCCGACGTCGCCGGCCTCTCCGAGGTCAAGCAGCACCTCAACACCACGTTCCTCGCCCCGCTGCGCAATCCGGAGCTGGCGGCGGCGTTCGGCCAGACGCCCGGCGGCTCCCTGCTCATGTACGGCCCGCCCGGTTGCGGCAAGACCTTCATCGCGCGGGCGATCGCCGGGGACCTCGGGGCGTCCTTCATTCACGTCACCCTCGCCGAGCTGCTCAGCAAGTGGATCGGTGACAGCGAGAAGGCGATCCGCAGCGTGTTCCGCTACGCGCGGGCCGCCGCGCCCTGCGTGATCTTCTTCGACGAGTTCGACGCCCTCGGCGGCCGGCGTACATCCGGTAGCGTCGGAGCGCAGTCGATGCGGCTGATCGTGACGCAGCTGCTCGAGGAACTCGACGGTGTGTCGAGCGTCAACGAAGGCGTCTACTTCCTGGCCGCGACGAACCGGCCGTGGGACATCGATCCGGCGCTGCGGCGTCCCGGCCGCATCGACAAGACGGTCCTCGTGCTGCCCCCGGACGCGGTCGCGCGCACCGCGATCCTCAAGGGCGACCTGGAGGGCAAGCCGGCCGACGGCGTCGACCTCAACCAGGTGGCCACGGCGACCGAGGGGTTCTCCGGCGCCGACATCGCCCACGTGGTGAAGGTCGCGCTGCAGCAGGCGCTCACCGCGTCTATGGCGGCGGGCTCCATCGTGCCGGTGACGACCGAGGCGCTGCTCACCGTGGCGCGCGGGGTCACACCGTCGACGGCGTCGTGGTTCGACCAGGTGGCGCCGGTGCTGGAGTACGGCGCCGACGACGGCACCTTCGAGCAACTGCGCGCCTACCGGGTGAAGCGGGGCATGTGATGAGCGAGGTCGACTACGTCGAGCGCGATGTCCGGCTGGGCTGGGCCCTCTATGAAGCCCAGCCCACCAACCCCGAGATCGCCAGGATCGCGCTGCGCGTCCTCGCCGAGCATCCGTCGCTCAGCGGCATGCGGATCCTCCTGGCGAAGCATCGGTACCGGTGCGGCGAGGTCGCCGAGGCACGCGAGATCCTGCAGGCCGTCGTCGGCCTGCGTGACGAGCGCTCCCTGGGCGCGGCCCGCGAACTCGTCAGCCTCGAACAACATCAGGAGGACCACACCGAGGCGCTGCGCTGGTCTCGGTACGTGCTGCGGGAGGAGCAGGACCGCTGGCACGACTGGATGGACCTCGGCGGGCTGACCGCCCTGACCGGAGAGTTCGAGGAGGGCTGGAAACTGCTCGACGACGCGGTGGCGATGTGCGCGCGTACCGACGCCGACTCGCTGCCGCTCGCGCTGGTGCGCCGCGCGTTGTTCCTGCTGCGGAGCCTGGCGCCCCCGGAGCGCTTCGGCCCCGCCGCGGAGGAGGCCGTGCGGGCCGATCCGTCCAGCGAGTTCATCGCCATTCCGCTCATCTGGGCGTATCTGCACCAGGGTCGCTTCACCGACGCCGAGGAACTGGCGCTGCGACTGCTGCGCCTGGACCCCACCGACGAGTCCCTCGCGGTCCCTCTCACGATGATCCGCAACCTGCGGGCGACGCTCGCCGAGGAGGGACAGACCCTTGACGACCTGCACCGCGCCGGAGTGTTCGAGCGCCTGTGGTCGGAGCTGCGCGACGAGCGCCTGGGCGTGGACCTGGCCTCGGCCCTGAGCGCGCTCGACGGCGTGATGCCCGCCGAGTTGCGGGCCGTCCTGCGACCGCCCGCCGACGAGGAGACGGCGCAGGAGGGCAACCTGAACGCCGAGATCGCGATGTGGCACGCGGGGCAGGCTCCCGGCGCAGGGAGGGCTTGGGGGCTGCCGGGTGACTTCCGGCTGATGTCATCCGAGGAGGTCGCCGCGATGGACGCTGCGATCGAGGCCGACCCGGCGTCGTACCCGCAATGGCGCAACGAGGAAGTGAGCGACAACTACAGCCAGGTGATGACCGACGACGCCGGCGGCTATCTCATCGAGCTGATGACCGGCCGGGTCGTCATCCGCCGGTCCGGCGCCGAGGACGAACCGGTGGCGGAGAGCCTCGCCGCGTGGTTCTGGGACCGGGTGGCGGCGTTCGGCGGGCACAACCCGCGTCCGCACGCCTCGTCGTAGCCGGGCGTCGCGCGGCCGTGGATCTCCGTCCGCTCCACCGGCGACGCGGCCGTCAGTGCGGCACGGTCCACTTCCACCAGGGGTAGTGGTACTCGCCTTCCTCGATCTCGTAGCGCTGTCCGCAGTCGGCGCACTCGCAGATGCGTTTGGGGCGTCCGTAGTAGAAGCCCTCGACCACCTCGACGATCCGTACGTGCCCGTAGGCGACCTCCTTCCTGGGCTCGTAGAACACGTGGTCGGTATAGGCCGCGCACAGGCACCGGCCCTTGCCGAAGAGCCGGATCCGATCGAGCGCGTGCGTGAGGTTCTCGCCGTTGGACATCAGGGCGCCGCCGAGATCGACGTCGTCCGTCGCCCGGTCGATCACCGGCAGGGCCGCCGCCAGCGGCTCCAGCACCTTCGGGTCGCGCGTCTTGAAGACCTCCCAGACGGCGTGCAGGACCCTGCGCCTGTCCTTCGACAGGAAGTCGTCGAGGAGAGTCGGCGCCGGCGGTTTCTCCTCCGCACCGGCTTCGTCAACCCTCGCGTCGGCGCGGCGAGCTCGGCGTTCTCGCGGGTCCACACCGCGGTGGGGGTCGTCGGTTTCCATCGCGGAGCTCCTGTGTCGAGACGGTTCGAGCTGACCTCGGGGCCGGCCGAAACGGGCTCCAGAGCCCACGGCAAGAGGATCGCACGCCCGGCGGACATTCCCGTTCGGCGTCGCCCAACGCCGGGTCGACCAGGCTACGGTCGGCCGGCGATGCGCTCCCCCGCGGCGACGAAGTCGGCGACGCCGACGCCGCTGGTGATGTCGCGGGAGAACTCCGGCCGCCGCAGTTCACCGCCCATGAACGGGTACGGGTTGCGGTGGACCATGGGGCTCTCGGCGGTCTCCCAGACCCCGAAGTGGTACTCGGCGGCCCCGGTTTCGGCGTGGATGCGGTCGAGGTTGCGGGCCGTCACGCCCGCGCCGGGCATGACGATGACGCGTTCACCGGCGGCGCGGACCAGCTCGGCGATCAGCGGCGCCCCCTCCAAGGCGAGCGATTCCTGCCCCGAGGTGAGGACCCGGTCGACGCCGATGTCGATGAGGGTCTCCAGCGCGGCGAAGGGATCGCGGGCCATGTCGAAGGCCCGGTGGAAGGTCACCGACAGCCCCGGTGCGGCTTCCATGAGGGTGCGGCAGGCATCGACGTCGACGTCGCCTCCGGGTGTGAGGGCGCCGATCACGATGCCGTGCACGCCCGTGCCGGCGATGAGCTCGGTGTCGCGCCGCATGGCCGCCAGCTCGTCGGCGCCGAAGACGAAGTCGCCGCCACGAGCGCGGATGATCGGGTGCACCCGGATCGAGGTGACGCGTTCCATGGTGCGCTCGACGGTGCCGAGGGTCGGGGTGAGACCGCCGTCGAAGAGCGCCGAGCACAGTTCGACCCGGTGCGCGCCGCCCGCCTCGGCCGCGAGGGCTCCGGCGACGCTGTCGATGCAGACCTCGTAGATCATCACGCTCTTCCCTTCACAGTGACGGCGATGTGCCCGGCGGGCCGACCGCCGCCACTGACGGTGAGGTCGGTGAGCTCGCCCAGGTCGGGCAGGGCGACGCCGGCGAGGCGCAGCGCGGCGATCCCGGCGGCGGTCGTCGCGCGGGGGTTGCCGTCGAGGCACTTGACCGCGACGGAGGTCCCATCGGGCATCGCGGCGACGAGGACCCCCTCGGCGCCGCCTTTGACGATCGCGCCGGGCGCGAGCCGGGCGAAGCGGGTGTTGACGTGTCCGGTGCCGCCGACGTACTCGGGGTGGGCGCGCATCGCCCCGGCGACTGCACCGTCGAGCGTTCCGCCGGGGGCGGCGGCGAGGCGGCCGAAGGTCCTGGCCAGCCCGGCGAGGCTGACGGCGGGGCACGGCGCTCCGCAGCCGTCGGTGACCGTCAGTGGAACGGTCTCTCCGGCCAGGCGCTCCACGGTCTCGACGACGATCCGCTGCATCGGGTGCGCGGGGTCGAGGTAGCCGTCGAGGTCCCAGCCGTTGACGACGCAGGCGGCGAGCATGGCGGCGTGCTTCCCCGAGCAGTTCATGTACACCGGCGCCGGTTCGCCGCCCGCGCGGACGAGCCGGTAGCGGGCGGGCAGGTCCTCGGGGTAGTCGGCGACATTGCGCAGCGCGGCGCGCGGGAGGCCCGCGCGGTCGAGGATCGCGTCGACGGCCTCGACGTGGAACTCCTCGCCGGTGTGGCTGCCGCAGGCGACCGCGAGGAGTTCCCCGGACAGTCCGGCACCGGACGCCTGGCTCGCGACGGCCTGCAAGGGCTTGGCCGACGAGCGCGGCAGCATCGTCACCTCGGGATCCCCGGCGGCGTAGACGACCTCGCCGCGGACGTCGACGACTACGGTGTGCCCGAGGTGGACGCTCTCGACGAAGCCGCCCCGGACCACCTCGGCGAGGCGGACGGCCCGGCCCGTGTCACCCAGTTCGCTCACGCGGCTCCTCCTTCGACGGTGAGGACGGCGGCGGGTTCGCCGCGCAGCCGCCCGGGTACCTCGATCGCGCCGGTGGCGTCCGGCTCGGCCGGCTGCCCGTACCAGCGCAGGCCGGTGCGCGGCAGGTCGGCGGCGGGCCGCAGCACACCGGAGCCGGGATCGAGCATGATCACATTGAGTGTGCCGTCCGGGGACGCGGTGTACCTCACCGGGTCCCCGGCCGGCTCGGCGTGGCGCCGCCACGGGCGGGTGGCGTAGACGGCGCCGCCGTCGCGGGCCAGCCACTCCCCCAGCCCTCGCAAACGCTCGACCTGTTCGGGCGGCGCCGATCCGTCGGCACGCAGGCCGATGTTGAGCAGCAGGTTGCCGTTCTTGGCGACGGTGTCGGCCAGCAGGTGCACCAGTTCGGAGCGGCCGGCCAGATGCCGGTCGTCCTCGGCCTCGTTGTGCCCGAAGGAACGCCCGATCCCGCGGGTCGCCTCCCACACGCCGTTCTGGATGCCGTCCTCGGTGCGGTACTCCCGGGTGCGGTAGCCGAGGTGCGGCACACCCCAGCGGTCGTTGACCACGCCATCCGGGACGGCGGCGTAGTAGGCCCCGAAGAGCGCCGCCAGGCCATAGGGCACATCGGCCTTGGCCGCGTCGGGCCAGTCGATGTCGTTCCAGAGCACGTCGGGGGCGAAGCGCTCGACGAGTTCGCTCGCCTGCGCGTGGCAGTAGCGGGCGAAGGCGGGGTCGTTGCGGCGGAAGGTGAACAACTCGGTCAGCGACTGGATCGGCGGGAAGTCCGACACGTGCCAGTCGAGGGCGCCGGAGTAGTAGAGGCCGTACCTGAGGCCGGCATCGCGCGCGGCGCTCGCCAGGTCGGCGATCAGGTCGCGCCGGGGCCCGCGGCTCACGCTGTTGAAGGCGGTCGTGGCGGTGTCCCAGAGGCAGAATCCGTCGTGGTGCTTCGAGGTCGGGACGACGTATCGGGCGCCCGCCTCGGCGAACAGCCGCATCAGCCCGGCGGGATCGAAGGCCTCGGTGGTCCACTCGTCGGCGAAGTCCTCGTAGGACGTCCCGACCCCGTAGGCGGCCTCGTGGTGCGCCAGCGTCGGCGAACCCGGGATCCGCACGGTGTTGGCGTACCACTCGGCGTACTGGTGGTGACTGAACTCCAGCTCGGTCGGCACGTGGCGGCCGGGCGTGTGCGGCGTCGCCCAGGCGGGCACCGAGTAGAGGCCCCAGTGGACGAACACCCCGAACTTGGCGTCGCGATACCAGGCGGGCACCTTCCGGTCGGGGTAGACGGGCGCGGCATCACCCAGCTCGGGCCCGGTGCGGCGGTCGAAGAGAAGCAATGGATCCCTTTCAGGGGTGCGGGCTCAGCGTCCGCCGAGACCGGCGGTGGCGATGCCCTTGACCAGGTGTTTCTGCAGGGCGATGAGCAGCAGGAGGGTCGGCACGACGGACACGACGGCGGCGGCCATCACCAGATGCCACTGGTTGCCGTTCTGCCCGAAGAACAACTGCATGCCCAGGGGGACGGTCCCGCGCTCACTGACGTCGTTGATCATGATCAGCGGCCACAGGAAGCTGTTCCAGAAGTTGATGAAGGTGAACACCGCGAGCACACCGAGGGCGGGCTTGGCCATGGGCAGCATGATCCGCAGGAAGATGCGGATCGGGCCGGCGCCGTCCATGCGGGCCGCCTCGTGGAGTTCGTAGGGCACCGCGCGGAAGAACTGGCGCAGCAGGAAGGTGCCGAACGCGGTGAAGGCCCACGGGAAGATCAGCGAGGCGTAGCTGTCGACCCAGCCGAACTCGCGCATGAGCAGGAACATCGGGACGACCAGCACCTCCTGCGGGACCATCAGCGTGGCCAGGAAGACCAGGAAGAGCGAGTCGCGGCCCTTCCATCGCAGCGAGGCGAAGGCGTAGGCCGACATCGCCGAGGCGGCCAGCACCACCAGTGTCCCGGCACCGGCCACGAACAGTCCATTGAGGATGTAGCGGTGGAACGGAACGTAGGTGAACACGTCGGCGAAGTTCTGCCAGCGAACGTCGGAGCCGATCAGCGACGGCGGGCTGGCGAAGGTCTCGCCGGGCGGCTTGAGGGCGGTCGCGACGGCGAATATCAGCGGGTACAGGAACAGCAGCGCGACGGCGGCCAGCAGGACATGGGAGACGATCCGCTTGAGCCTGCGGGGCGTGCTCGTCTTGGCGTCAATGGTCATAGTGGACCCACTTCTTCTGGCCGAGGAACTGGCCGGCCGTGATCAGCAGGATGATGGCGAACAGGATCCAGGCGCCCGAGGCGGCCAGACCGAGGTCGCGCGACTGGAACCCGGCCTGGTACACGTTCATCACGAGCGTCTCGGTGGCGTTGCCCGGCCCGCCCGCGGTGAGGATGTAGGGCTGGGTGAACACCTGCATCGAGGTGATCAGCGTCATCGTGGTCGCGAAGAACATCGCCGGCGACATCAGCGGCAGCTGCACCGACCAGAACTTGCGCAGCCCGGTGGCACCGTCGAGTCGCGCCGCCTCAAGGACATTGGCCGGCATCTCGTTGATCGCGGCCGAGAAGACGATCAGGTTGTAGCCGAAGCCCTGCCACACGCTCATGGCCACGACCGACAGCAGCGCCGTGCGCCCGTCGGCGAGGAAGTTCGGCGCGGAGATCCCGAAGATGCTGTCGAGGTAGTAGGCGAAGGTGCCGTCGGGCTGGAGGAGCAGCTTCCAGATCACCGCGTTGGCGACCATCGGCGTGATCGCGGGGATGAAGAACAGCACCCGCCACAGCTGCGCGTAGCGGGAGTTGTTGATCCAGAAGGCCAGCGCCAGCGCGACGATGATGTTGAGCGGCACGTAGAGGCCGGTGAAGATGAAGGTGTTGCGCAGCGCCACGCCGAAGTTGGGGTCCTCGCCGAACAGGTACTTGAAGTTGTCCAGGCCGAGGAAGGTCGGGTCGCCCAGCATCGGCCAGTTGAACAGACTCATGACCACGGCCATCGCGACCGGGAACAGCGTGAACAGCCCGAGGCCGATGACGCTCGGCCCGGCGAAGCCGAAGGCGCTCCACTGCTCGGCGCGGCGGCCGGGGCTCTTTCGCCGCCGCTTCCCGGCCGGCCCGCGCGGGGCCGGGCGCGGGGGCGCCGGAGTTGTCAATGACGGTGTCGCCACGGTTCACCTCGTCGTCGAGGGCGGCGGGCCGGGTGGGGAGACGAAGACCCGGCCCGCCGCGGGATCACTGGTTGCGGGCGCCCTGCTGCTGGATCGCCGCGAGGGCGTCGGCCGGTGTGGAGGCTCCGGTGTAGACCTCGATGAGGTAGCGGGCCATGTTCTTGCTGACCTCGTCCCAGTTCTTGGTGGTGAACAGGGGAACGCCGGTGGCGAGGCTGGCGGTGATGGAGTCGACGGCGGCGCTGACGGCCTCGGCGCTGTCCGGGTCCTGCGCGACGAGGTAGTCCTTGAACGCCGGCTGCTGCTCGGTGCGCGCCGGGAAGCCGCGGCCCTGGTCGGTGAGGTACTGGGCGGCCCCGGCGCCGGTGAGGATCTTGACGGCCTCGTAGGCCTCGTCCTTGTACTGGCAGCTCTTGGAGACGCCGAAGCCGGAGTTGGCGACGTAGGTCTTCGAGCCGGCGGCGCCGGCGGGCAGCGGGGCCACTCCGACGTCGAACTTGGCCGCGGAGATGTTGGAGCCGATGTTCCAGGAGCCGTCGACGGCCATCATGGCGTTGCCGTTGACGAACTGGGTCTCGCCCCAGCCTCCGTCGGCGGCGCTCGCCGGGACGCTGCCGACGTCGTTCTTGGCGAGCCCCGCGTACCAGGCGACGGCCTCGACCATCTTCTGCTCGTCGAACTGGAGCTTGACGTCATCGGTGACGGGCTTGGCGTCGTTGTAGGACAGCAGCAGCGAGAGCGTGTGCAGGTCCGAGAAGGACATGCCGAAGCCGGACTTGCCGTCGGCGGTGAGCTTCTCGGCGGCGTTCTCGAAGTCGGCGACGGTCCAGCCGGCCTTGGGCTCGTCGAGTCCGGCGGCCTTGAAGGCGTCCTTGTTGTAGTAGACGAGCATCGAGGCGAGGTCGAAGGGCATCGCCAGCTGCTCGCCGCCGAGGCTGAGCGCGGCGGTCGAGGCGGGGTCGAAGCCGTCGGCGGGAACGTGCTCGCCTAGGGGTTCGAGGAGGTCGGTGTACCCGGCCAGGCGCAGGCTCTGCATGGAGACGACGCAGGCCTGCTCGCCGGTGGCGAACTCGGTCTGGAGCTTGGTGAAGTAGTCGTTGAAGGGCGCGGTGCGCAGGTTGACCTTGATCTTCGGGTTCGCCTCGGTGACCATCCGCGCGAGGTGGTCGAGCTGCGCCTTCTCGTCCTCGCTGCCGGCCCACATCTCCCAGTCGAGGGTGACGGTGCCGTCGTCGGCCTTGCTGCCGCCCGCGGAGTCGGAACCGCCGCCGCAGGCGGTGAGGGCGCTCGCGGCCACGGCCACGGCGCCGAGGGCGAGGGCGGCCCGCTTGAGCTTTCGCATTTTTCCTCCTGGAGGCCTCCGTGGCGAAACTCCCGCACGGGTAGTAATTTCGGAGGCGAATTAATAAGCGGTGACTGTAGGCCCCGACCGGCCGGGTCGTCAAGACGCAACGGAGAATGGACACGTGCCAAGCCACCCCCGGTACCGCGAGGACCTCACCCGCACCGAGATCCTCGCGCTGCTCGGAGCCGGTCCCCTCAACCGCTCCCAGATCGCCGCGCGCCTAGGCCTCGGCGCGGCCACCGTCACCGAACACACCCGCCGACTCGTCGCGCTCGGCTACATCCGCGAACTCGCGCCGCAGGTCAGCGGTCCCGGCCGGCCGAGAGTCCCCCTCGAAGTCGTCGCCGACGCCGCTTATACCCTCGGCCTGCGAGTGCACCCGACGCACGTCGTCGGCGTCCTGGTCCGGCTCGACGGATCAGAGGTCGACCGCTTCGAAATCCCCTTCGACCCCGCCGACGATCCCGTTTCCCAACTGGCGGACGCCTGCGCCGGGGCCTTCGCCGCGGAGACCGGCTCCCGGGTCCGCGGTGTCGGGGTCGCTCTGCCCGGCGTCATCGACCCCACCACCGGAACCGTGCGCCTCTCCCCCAGACTCGGCTGGACCGGCGTGCCGCTGGGCCCGGCCCTCGCCGAACGCCTGCCCGTACCGGTGCTCATCGACAACGACACCCGCGCGTCGACCACCGCCGAGCTGCTGTTCGGCGCCGGACGCGAGCACGACGACTTCCTGGTCCTGGCCATCGGCGACGGTGTCGGCATGGGCATCGTCCTCGGGCGCCGGGTCCATCGTGGACCCGACGGCGTCGCCGGCGAGTTCGGGCACGTGCCGGTCGACCCGTCCGGGCCGGTGTGCGTGTGCGGCCGCAACGGCTGCCTGGAGGCATATGTGGCCGACCACGCCCTCGCCGCCCGCGCCAGGCGGCGCGGCCTGACCGACCGCGATCTCGACCTGGACGGACTCCTCGCGCTCGCCGGCGCACCCGGCTTCGCCGAACTGCTCGCCGAGACCGGGGCGATCCTGGGGCGGGCGGTGGCCGGCGTGGTCAACGTACTGGCGGTGCGGGCCCTCACCGTGATCGGTGAGAGCCACGTGCTGTGGCCGTATCTGGAACCGGGCTTCAGCGCGGCGATCGGCGCCGGCGTCGTCGCCTTCCCCGACCTCGACGTTCGGGTGCGACCCTGGGACGACAGCGCCCACGCGCGCGGCGCGGCGAGTCTGGTGCTGGCGGCGAGCATCGCCTCCTAGCCGAGCGCGGGTCGGGTGATCGGTGTGTCGCATGGCGGTGGCATCCTTTGGCGATGGAGCCCTTCCGGATCGACGTGCCCGAAGCCGTGCTCGAAGACCTCCGCCTGCGTCTTGAGGCGACCCGCTTCCCTTCGCGAACGCCCGGTGAGCCGTGGTCGGCGGGGACCGACCCCGACTATCTCCGCGAGCTCGTCGAGTACTGGGCGGGGAACTTCGACTGGCGGGCGAAGGAGGCCTGGCTGGCGGGTTTCCCGCAGTTCCTGGCCGACATCGGGGGCCAGACCGTCCACTTCGCGCACGTCCGGGGCGCCGGCGTCCCCGGCGGCCCGCCGCCCATGCCGCTCGTGGTGACCCACGGCTGGCCGTACTCCTTCGCCGACATGCTGCCGATCGTCTCGCTGCTGGCCGATCCCGGCGCGCACGGCGGGGACCCGGCCGACGCCTTCGACGTCGTGGTGCCCTCCCTGCCCGGCTACGGCTGGTCCTCGGCTCCGGAAGGTCCGGTGATCGGCCCGGCGACCGCCGACGTGTGGGCCGGACTCATGGCACTGCTGGGCTACGAGCGCTTCGGGACCTACGGCGAGGACGTCGGAGCGGGTGTCAGCGACTGGCTCGCGGCCCGCCACGCCGAGCGCGTCATCGGCGTCCACGCGGCGCATCCGGCCTATCCGCCGGATGAGCGGCGCACCGAGCTGACCTCCGAGGAGCGGAAGTTCCTCGACTGGCTCAAGAACCGCTGGGCGGGCGGGGAGGGCTACAGCCAGATCCAGTCGACGCGGCCGGACACGCTCGCCGCCGGCCTGCTCGACTCGCCATCGGGGCTGGCCGCGTGGATCTCGGAGAAGTTCCGGGCCTGGAGCGACGGGGACCGCTTCACCTACGACGACATCCTGACCACCGTGATGATCTACTGGGTCACCGGCACGATCGGGACGTCCTTTCGCGCCTACCACGACGACCGCTTCGAGCCCGTTCTTCCGGTGATCACCGTGCCGGCCGGGATCAGCGTCAGCCGCGCCGACCTGGGCATGCCGCGTTCGCTCGCCGAGCGCACCTACGCCGACATCCGCTTCTGGAACGACCTGCCCGCGGGCGGGCACTTCGTCGCCAAGGAGGAGCCGGAACTGGTCACCGCCGACGTGCGGGAGTTCTTCCGCGGCCTTCGCTGAGACCGCGCGTCCGGCGGCCGGGACGCGAGCGGGGCGCCCCGGCCCGCCGTGCGTCAGACGGCGAAGACTTCCCCGTCGGTGACCTCGACCTCGACCTCGGTGAGACCGCTGGTCGCCGGGCCCTTGCTCAGCGAACCGTCGGCGGCCTTGAAGACCGAACCGTGCGAGGGGCAGGTGATGCTCCCGTCCTGCGGGGCGGGGAGCTGGACGCCCTTGTGCGGGCAGGTCCGGTTGAACGCGACGACCTTCCCGGTCTCGGGCTGGACGAGGATCAGGCTCCCGGCCACCAGGCCGCCGCCGACGGGGATGTCGGACAATTTGGCCAGCGCGTTCTCGCTGCCGGGCTTCTCGCTGGTCGCGCCGCTGGGGGCGTTGTCGGCCGGAGGGTTGTCGCCGGAGGGGGCGGGCGGCTCGGTCTCGGAGCCGCAGGCGGCCAGGACGGCCACCGCGGAGGCGCCGAGCGCCCCGCAGAGGACGCCGCGCCGGGAGGAGCGTGCGACCTCGCCGGCGATCTCGACCGCGGACTTGCCTGGCAGTGCCTCTTTGAGTTCGTTCACGTTGAATCCCGTCTCGAGTGCCGATCCGACGGCTTCGCCCGCCGGGCCTTCGCCGGAGACGGTGCCGCGTCCGGAGAGGCCGTCCGACGGACGCCGCTTCCCAGCACTACGGCCGACAGCTGAGAAACGTTCAATCCGGTGCGGGGTTAATCTCGAAACGCCGCCGGCGCGCTCGGGAGTGACGTGCGCGACGGGTTGAACGCTTCGGCGCCCGCCACCGTAGTTACCGGCATGGAGATCGCGGTTTCCCGCGACGGCCGCACCAGGCCACCGAGGCGGCATCCCCTGACGAGGACGTACGGCATGGACACAGACCCGATCCCCGAGCGCGGCGGCAGACTCGCCGGCCGGGGGACGACGCCCGACGAGGAGCGTCTCGCCCGCGCGCTCTACGCCGAGCACTCCGACGCCCTGTGGCGCTACGCGCTGCGGCTCACGCGCGGCGACGAGCAGCGGGCCCAGGACGCCGTCCAGGAGACACTGCTGCGGGCCTGGCGGTATCCGAGGGTTCTCTCGGTGACCGCCGAACACGCGCGACGCTGGCTGTTCACGACCGTCCGGCAGCGCGTGATCGACGACTGGCGGGCCGGGAAGGTCCGGCCGGAGGTCGTCACCGACCAGATCCCCGACCACCTGCCGGGCCGGCACATCGCCGACCACGTCGACACCGCCATCCAGGGACTACTGGTCACCGAGGCCCTGCGCAAGCTGACGCAGGCGCACCGCGAGGTGCTCATCGAGTGCTTCTACGGAGGACGCAGCGTCGGCGAGGCGGCCACGCGCCTGGGTGTCCCGCCGGGCACCGTCAAGTCCCGCCTCCACTACGGGCTGCGTGCCCTGAAACTCGCCTTGGAAGAGGCCGGAGTGGTCACCGAGGAGTCACGATGACCTGTCAGCACCATCACGACGGGGCCGCCTACGTACTCGGGGCCCTCGACCCGGCCGACCGCGCCCGCTTCGAGTCGCACCTGCCGGGCTGCGCCGAGTGCGGCGCCACCGTCTCCGGACTCGCCCAGCTACCCGGCGTGCTCGCGCACGCCCCCATCGAGGACATGCTCGCCGAAGGCGCCGCACCGCCCGCCGACACGCTTGCGGGACTGATCCGGCGAGTGCGCGTCGACCGTCGGCAGCGCAAGTGGCGAACGGCGCTGGTCGCCGCGGCCGCCGCGGTGCTGGTCTCGGCCGGCTCCCTTTCGGCCGCGGAACTCTTGCGCCCCGAGCCGGAGTCGCCGCCGATCGTCGCGCAGCCGGACTCGATCGACGTGGTCTTCGCGCCCGTCGAAGGTTTCGACGTTCAGGGCGACGCCGCCCTGACGCGGTTCCCGGGCGGCACGCAGATCCGCATCGACTGCGCCTACACCGTCAAGGACTCCTACCTCGGCGGCCTGCCCTACCGGCTCGTGGTCACCAACGGCAAGGGGGACGACGACGTGGCGGGCAGCTGGCACGCCAAGGACGGCCTCTCGGAGGGGATCACGCTGTTCACGCGCTGGTCTCCGGAGAACATCGCGGCCATGGAGATCCAGGATCTCGAAGGCAAGACGATCCTTCGCTGGGAGCGATGAACACGACGCCGGATTGAACCTTCCGGGCGCCTTGTCCGTAGTCATGGTCGGGCGGGCGAAACCGCCGCCCGGTAGACGAACGGAAGGCGATGCCGGTATGCCAACGGAGTTCCTCGGACTGCCCCTGCACCCCCTCGCGGTGCACCTGCCGGTGGTCTTCGTGCCGCTGCTGGGTCTGTTCGCCGCCGCCTACGCGCTGGTTCCCAAGGTGCGACGCAACATCGGCTGGGCGGTGGTCGCGCTGGCGGTGATCGCGCCGGTGGTGGCCTTCGCCGCGAAACTGAGCGGGCAGAACCTGGCCGGGCAACGCCTGGAGGAGATGCGGGAATCCCCGGAAGCGGCGCAGGCCGCCGCGACGAGCTTCAACGACCATTCCCAGTACGGCGACGTCCTCGTGTGGCTGGTTCTCGCGCTGGCGATCGGCGCCCTGGTCCACGCGGGTCTGGCCAGCCGCCGCCTCGACGCCTTCGCCCGGACGCGCAAGATCGGCCCGGCCGGCTCCTGGCTCGGCGCCGACGAACCGGCGGGTTCGACCCGGGGCATCGTCATGATCGTGCTCGGCGCGGTCCTGGTGATCCTCGCCGTCGCGTCGTGCTGGTACGTGTTCAAGGCCGGGCACACCGGCGCCGAGATGCTCTGGGGCTGAAAGACCCGGCGCCGGGATCGGCGATCAGCCGGGGATGTCCGGGCCGTGGCCGTCGAGTTCGGTCCGGAGCCGGCCGAGCCATTCCACGCCCAGCCGGTGGCCGTCCGGGTGCCGGTCCTCCCGATCCCAGCGCCAGGTCGTGATGATCGCCAGCACGAGCATCCGGCACACCCGCAGGAGCTCGGGGTCCACGCCCGGGTACAGCTCACCGACACCGTCGGGCGCGTGGGCGAGGTCGAACTCGACCGGCCCTCGGCAGCACGTCTCCAGGTCGATGAACAGCAGGCCGTTGCCCGTACTGAGCACGTTGCCCGGGTGCGGCTCGCCGTGCAGCAGCTGTTCGGCGCCGCCGTGCTCGCCGATCACCCGTCCCAGGCTTCGCAAGGTGTCGGTCAGCAGCCGCCGGTCGGCTTCGGCGAGGTCCGGCGTGCGGTCGCGGTCGGCGAGCGACCCGAGCGCCTGCTCGACTCGTTCGCTGAAGTGCGGCGCCGCCACATCGAGCGGCAGCATGCCGGCGTGCAGTCGTTGGAGCGCGCCCGCATAGTCGGCCGGCGGGATCTCCAGGGGTGGCACGGGTTCGTGATGGGTCCACAGCGTGATGGCGAAGCCGTCGCGTTCGTGGACGCTCGGTTCCACCCGGGGATCGAGGGCGGCGATCGAGCAACCCGACTCGGCGAGCCGCACGGCGAGATCGACCTCGAACCACGCCACCCCATCGGCCTCGGGCGCCACCCGGGCGACGATGTCGGCGGGCAGAAAGCGCACGGTGAGCTTGTTCGAGTCGTGGAGGACGACCGCTTCGTCGGCTCGCAGGCCGAGTGCCGAGACGGTCGCCCTGGCCGCGGCCACCGCGCGCCGAGCCTCTGCTGCCCTCATCGTGACCGGTCCCTCTCCCTTGGGCGCCGCCTTCCGGGCGGTGCGGCCAGGGCACGGTACCAAGTCGTGATCACGGTCGTGGCGGCCACGAGGCCCGCCGCGTGCGCCGCGGTCCCACCATCGGACGTCCGGGAGCGGTAAGTTCTCAGGCCCGGGCCGCGGCGCACCACCCGACCCGGGGGATCCCCTCACCCACAGGAGTTCCCCATGCAGGTCGTCAGCACCCTTTTACCCATCGCCCTCGCCATCGTGATGCTGGGGCTCGGCCTGAGCCTCACCGTCGCCGACTTCAAACGCGTCGCGGTATATCCGCGGGCGACCGTGATCGCCCTGGTCTGCCAGGTGCTGCTGCTCCCCGCGGCCTGCTTCGGCCTGATCCTGCTCTTCGAACCGCCGCCGGTCCTCGCCGTCGGCATGATGCTGCTGGCGGCCTCGCCCGGCGGGTCGACGGCGAACCTGTTCAGCCATCTCTTCGGCGGTGACGTCGCCCTGAACGTCACGCTGACCGCGGTCAACTCGGTCCTGGCCGTGGTCACGCTCCCCCTGGTGGTCAACTTCGCCCTCGGCCACTTCATGGCCGCCGACGGGGCGGTCGGCCTCCAGTTCGACAAGAGCCTCCAGGTCTTCGCGATCATCCTCATCCCGGTGGCGATCGGGATGGCGCTGCGCTCGCGCTTCCCCGCCTTCGCCGACCGCATGACGCGCCCGGTGCGCATCACCTCCATCGCGGTGCTCATCCTCGCGCTCGCTGCGGCGGTGCTCCAGGAGATCGACCACCTCGGCGAGTACATCGCCCAGATCGGCGTGCTCACCCTGCTGTTCAACGTGCTCAGCCTCGCGGTGGGCTACTTCGCGCCGAGGCTCGCGCGGGTCGGGAAGCGGGAGTCGATCGCCAGCTGCATGGAGATCGGCATCCACAACGGAACCCTCGCCATCGCGATCGCGCTGAGTCCGACGCTGCTGAACGACTCCCGCATGGCCGTGCCCGCCCTGACCTACGGCCTGTGGATGTTCATCACGGCCGCCGTGGCGGGTTACCTGCTGCGGCGGGGGATCCGGTCCGAGGCCGACTCCCCCGCCGAACCGGCGGTCAGTTGAACGGCGGACCGGTGAGGTTGTAGGCGATCATCACCGCCGAGAAGGTCACCGCCGACAGCGCGAGCAGCGTGTGGGCGATCCTCCCCGGAATCCGCCACCATCCGCTCACCCACGCGGCCACCGCCCCGGCGCACACGGCGACGGTGGCCGCGACGGTCGCCGTCGCCGCGATCATGAGGACGTACAGCGCCGGCGAGCCGAGGGTGACCAGGTCGAAGGCGGCGTTCGGGTCGGACAGGAGCGTGACGATCGCGGCGGTCAGCGCGACAGCCACGGCGGCGGTCAGCCAGCCGACGAGGCGCGCGGCACGGGCGGCGCGCGGGTGCCGTTCGCGACCGCGCCGGACCACGGCCACGATCGGGATGGCGATGAGCGCGGCGACAAGTCCGAGGAGCGCCATGAGAAGCGCCTGCAGGTGCAGGTCGGGCCGCTCGTACCAGTCGATGCGCAGGTAGACCTGATTCTGGCCGCGCCATTCGGTGAGGACGCCGTCGGAACTGATGGCGAGGGTGCCGGGGCCGTCGATCTCCTGGAAGAACCCGGGTTCGGTCTGCACCCAGATCTGGGAGTCGGCCGTGGAGTCGCTCGACAGGGTCCGGCCGGTGGTCGTGATGGTGCCGTCCGGGTTGGCGGCGACGGTGACGACCGACTGCGTGAGGGCTCGGGCGCGCAGGACGCCGTCCCGTGACAGGCGCGAGGTCCGGTACGTGCCCTCGTAGTGCGCGACGTCGCCGCCGATGCCCTGCGGCGCGGTCGTCACCGGCTCCTGCGGGAAGTACCGGTCGAGAATCGCATCGGTCAGCGCGCCGCCGTCGAAGTCTCCGTTCCCGTCACCGTTGACGGTGAGGAAGACGCCGATCCCCCGCTCGGGAAGCAGCGACATGTCGTTGTGGAAGCCGGATCCGTCGCCGCCCTTGAAGAGCACGCGCTGCCCGTTGCGCGGGCGCTCCTCGTAGACGTAGCCCATGCCGGGCATGCGCGGGTCCTGGGCGTAGTGGCCGGCCATCATCCGCTCGGGGACGCCCGCGCCGAGCAGGGACGCGCCGGAGAGCTGGTCGATCATGAAGCGGGCCATGTCGGCGGCGGTGGTGACCTGGCCTGGTCCCGTCGGAGTCCAAGGATTGTGGTTTCCGGCGGTCTCGGTCTGGCCGTCGCCCGCCGGACGGTAACCGGTGGCCAGCGTCGCCTCGATCTCGGCCGGGTGCGGCTGGGCCGCCGTCGACCCGGTCATGCCGAGGGGAGCGAAGACGTTCTCGGCGATGTGGCGGTCGTACGGCACACCGGCGACCTGCTCGACGATGTGCCCGGCGAGCGCGACTCCGTAGTTGTCGTAGGCGAGGACCGTGCCCGGCTCGCGGACGCGCTCGGGCATGGTCTCCGCGAGGCTGTCTGCCAGGGTCGGCAGGTCGGCGGGATCGATGGCGGAGGTGGCGAAGGTGCCGCCGTCGGGGTCGAAGCCGGCGGTGTGGGTGAGCAGGTGTTCGAGCGTGACGGGCTTGCCGGGGAAGGTGTCGGGGACGTCGAAGGCGGTGAGGTGGTCGTTGACGTCCGCGTCGAGGTCGAGCAGTCCCCGGTCGGCGAGCTGGAGTACGGCCGCGGCGGTGAAGAGCTTGGCCGTCGAGGCGGTGTAGAAGCCCGTGGTGGCCGGGTCGAACGGTGTTCCCGAGGCGATGTCGGCCAGGCCGTAGCCTGCCGTGTGCACGACCTCCCCTCCGGCGACGATGACCACGGCGGCACCGGGAACGTCTCCGGTGCTCAGCTGTTCGGAGACGACGGCGTCGGCGAGCTGGGCGATGCCCGGCAGGTCGGTCGTCTCGGCGTGCGCGGGTGTCGCGGCGAGCAAGGTCGCGGTGGTGACGGCGGCGGTGAGGAGGCCGGCGGCGACACGTGTCGGGGTCCTTTGGGTCACTTGGCGAGGATGGCGTGACCGGCTCTTGTGGGCAGTGGGCCCAGCCCCCTCTTGACGGGGGCCTCGCCCTACGAATCGGCCGCGGGCCGTCCATGGTGGACGTCGCCGGACGTTCGCGTCGGCGCGGGGCGGGTCGCCGGATCCGGGTAACGTTCTCCACCAGGGAGGGTGCCAGATGACCAGGCCATCCGGGGTCCGCGCGACGGTGCGGGACGTCGCCGCCGAGACGGGACTGTCCATCGCGACGGTCTCACGCGTGCTCAACGGACAGGGCAATGTCGCTCCGCACACGCGCGATCTGGTGCTGCGGGCCGTTGACAGGCTGGGCGCTCAGGCGCCGCGTCCCCGGGCCGCGGCGGGCCGTCCGTCCGAGGGAGCGGTGTTCGTGCGCTGCCCATACGTCCTCACCGACTACTTCGGACTGATCGTGTCCTCGATCGCCGAGACCCTGGAGCGGCACGGGCGCCGGGTCGTGCTCAGCGCCGGGGAGGCCTCGCAGGGAGAGCCGGTCCTCGCCGGGCTGGCCGCGCAGAGCGACCTGGCGGCGGCGGTGCTGATACTCCCGCCGGAGGACGCCGGGGACATCATCTTGTTGCGGGACCGCCGCTTTCCTTTCGTGGTGGTCGATCCGCGGACGCCGTTGCCGCGTGACATCGTCTCGGTCTCCGCGGCGCACTTCGCCGGGGCGCGGCAGGTGATGGCGCACCTGGTCGGTCTGGGGCACCGGCGGGTCGGGGTTGTCGGTGGGCCGAGCAAGTGGCTGACCAGTGACGCCCGTCTGGCCGGGTACGCGGCTGCGCTCGCCGAGGTGGGCGTGCTGTCGGCGCCGGAGTTGGTGCGGTCCGTGCCGGAGCCGACCATCGAGCACGGCTATCGGGTGGCCGGTGAGCTGCTCGATCTTCCCCGGCGGCCGACGGCGCTGGCGGCCTTCAACGACAAGATGGCGGTGGGGGCGCTGCGGGCCGCCGCCGAGCGCGGGCTGTCGGTGCCGGGGGACGTGTCGGTGACCGGGTTCGACGATCTGGATCTGAGCCGGGCGGCGCAGCCCGCACTGACCACGGTGCGACAGCCGCTGCAGGAGATGGGCCGGATGGCCGTGACGCTGCTGATGCGGTTGCTGGACCGGCACGAGTTGGAGGCGTTGCACGTGGAGCTGGCCACCGAACTGGTGGTGCGAGGCTCGACGGGGCCCGCGCGCTGAGGAAATGTTTCAGGTTCTTGACAGCGGGTGACGGTCGTGTTTCTCTGGTTCGGCGAGCGTGTTCCAGTTTTGTTTCATTTGTTGCAGCGCTCGTCTCACTCCTCCGGAAGGAGCCCGGGATGCACCCGACACCCCGACGCGCGCTCGGCATCGGCATCGTCGCCGTCTGCCTGGCCGCATTAGGAACCACCGTCTCCCCACCCCCCGCCGGCGCGGCCGGCGAGCGGGTCGACGTCTGGCTGACGACCACGTCCGACGGCGGTGGCCGCGTCGTCACGCGCGGCCTCCAGCAGCAGCCGGCGATCGCGTTCGGCGCCCCTGGCAGCGGCGGCAACACCATCACCGTCAACGAGGGCACCACCTACCAGCAGTTCGAGGGCGGCGGCGCCTCCATCACCGACACCACCGCCTACCTCATGCGCGGCGGCCCGATCAGCGCCACCACCCGCGACGCGGTGATGCGCAAGCTCTTCTCGCCGACCGAGGGCATCGGCCTCTCCTTCGTACGCAACCCCATCGGCGCCTCGGACCTCTCGCGGCCCGGCATGGTCTCGCTCGACGACACCTGCTGCGACCTGTCCGACTTCAACACCAACGGCTACGACACAGGAGTCCGGCTGCTCACCCAGCAGGCGAAGTCGCTCAACCCGGCACTGCGCGTCAAAGGCGTCCCGTGGAGCGCGCCGGGCTGGATGAAGGACAACGGCCGGATGGACCAGATGGGCTGGCTCAAGTGGGAGTACTACCCCGCCTACGCCCAGTACCTGGTCAAGTACGTGCAGAGCTACCAGGCCGCCGGCGTCGCGGTGAACTACATCTCGGTGCAGAACGAGCCCAACTGCTGCCAGTCGGGAAACCCCACCGCGATGAACTACCCGGGCATGAGCTGGAACGCCTCGGGCCTGATCGAGTTCACCAAGAACCACGTCTATCCGGCCTTCCGGGCCGCGGGCCTGAGCACCAAGGTCCTGGTGCACGACTGGAACTACGGCGACTACCCGAACTTCGGCGGGCAGATCCTCGCCGACGCGGCACTGCGCAACGACCCCCTGTTCGGCGGGATCGCCTGGCACGGCTACTTCGGCGACCCGGCCGTCGGTTCGCAGGTGCACGGCCAGTACCCGGGCGTGAAGCAGTTCAGCACCGAGCACTCCGGCGGCACCTGGGTCTCCAACCAGCACAACGAGGACCTCGCCGACATCGTCAACTACACGCGCAACTGGAGCGGCAGCCTGGTCAAGTGGAGCCTGGCGCTCAACCAGAACATGGGCCCGCACAACGGCGGCTGCGGCACCTGCACCGGCCTGGTCACCGTCCAGGAGGGCGGCCCGCGAGCCGGGCAGGTCGACTACACGATCGAGTACTACACGACCGGGCACCTGACCAAGTTCGTCAAGCCGGGAGCCCACCGCGTCGACTCCACGGCCAACGGCACCGTCCCGAACGTGGCCTGGCGCAACCCCGACGGCTCCAAGGCGCTCATCGCGCACAACGGCGGCGGCTCGGCCCAGACCGTGCGCGTCAACTGGGGCGGCCAGTCCTTCACCTACAGCCTCCCGGCCCGCACGACGGCGACGTTCACCTGGTCGGGCACGCCCGGCGGCGGCCCCACCGGCGGGCAGGTGACCGGCCTGGCCGGCAAGTGCATGGACGTGGCCGGTGGCAGCAGCGCCGACGGGTCCGCCGTGCAGCTGTACACCTGCAACGGATCCGGCGCCCAGCAGTGGTCGCGTCCCGGCGACGGGACGGTGCGCGCGCTCGGCAAGTGCCTCGACGCGACCGCACACGGCACCGCCGACGGCACCACGCTCCAGTTGTGGACCTGCTCGGGCACACCCAATCAGCAGTGGGCCTACAACGCCTCCACCAGGGACCTCACGAACCCGGCGGCCGGCAAGTGCGCCGACGTCACCGGGAACAGCAGCGCCGACGGCGCCCGCCTGCAGCTGTGGAGCTGCACCGGCGCCGCCAACCAGAAGTGGACCTTCACCTAGGTATCCGGGGTCCGCGAGCGGACACGCCCGCGGACCCTTCACATCGGCCGCCGCCGATGGAAAGATCACCGGCGTGAGCACGCGACCTCCCCAGCGCAAGGCCGTCCCCGCGGACGTGCCGAAGATCGCGGCGCTGATGCGCCGCTCCGTCGAGGAACTGTTCCCGCTCTTCCACGACGAGCGCGACACCGCGGCCGCCGCGAGGTTCCTCACCGTCCCCGACACCATGCTCATCGACGACGGGACCTACTACGTCCACGAGGCCGAGGGCGAGATCGTCGCCTGCGGCGGCTGGAGCAAGCGCGACAAGCTCTACACCGGGTCCGGTGACCAGTCCGGTGACGCGCGCCTCCTCGACCCCGCGACCGAGCCGGCACGGGTGCGCGCGATGTTCGTCCGCGGGGACTTCGCCCGGCGCGGCCTCGGCCGCGCGATCCTCACCTCCTGCGCGCAGGACGCCGCCGCCGACGGCTACCGCTCGCTGGTGCTGATGGCCACCCTTCCTGGAGTGCCCCTCTACCAGGCCTTCGGGTTCCGCGAGGTCGGCCGCGAAGACCTCCCGCTCCCCGACGGGACGACCCTGGCGGGCGTCGCGATGGAACGCGAACTCGCCGAAGACGGCCGTTAAATCCTTGCGCCGCACCGACCCCGCAAGCTAGCGTCGCCGCCATGTCCAGTCCCGAGGCGTCCAGACGCAGGCCACCGCGTTCCGGTGGCCGCCCGTCGTCGACCTCGCGCTGAGACCTCACGTCTCCAGCCGGGTATTCGGGCACTCTTCGGCTCCGCCACCGGATCGCGCACGGTCACCGGCCGCCGGCACCCGCCAGCCGCCGCGTCCACCTCGCGGTCACGGAGTCTTCTCATGCCCATCGCCGTCTACATGCTAGCCCTCGCGGTCTTCGCGCAGGGCACTTCGGAGTTCATGCTCGCGGGCCTGGTGCCCGACATCGCCGCCGACATGTCGGTGTCCGTCCCGGCGGCCGGAAACCTCACCTCGGCCTTCGCCGCCGGAATGATCGCCGGGGCGCCGCTCATGGCGATCCTCAGCCTGCGCTGGTCTCGGCGCAGGGCGCTGCTCGTCTTCCTCGTCACCTTCCTGCTCGTGCACGTCCTCGGCGCGCTCACCACCAGCTACGCGGTGCTCCTGACCACGCGGGTGGTCGGCGCGCTGGCCAACGCCGGCTTCCTGGCCGTGGCGCTGGCCACCGCGAGCGCGCTCGTCCCCGCCGGCGCCAGGGGAAAGGCGACCTCCGCGCTGCTGGGCGGGGTCACCATCGCGTGCGTCGCGGGCGTTCCCGCGGGCGCGCTGCTCGGCCAGCACTGGGGCTGGCGTTCGGCCTTCTGGGCGGTCGCGGCGGTGTCGGTGCCGGCCGTCGTCGCCGTCTTCCGCTCGGTTCCGTCCGGCCCTGCGCCGTCGGCGAGCACGAACGCCCGCCGGGAGCTGCGGGCGCTGCGGGACCCCGGTCTGCTGGTCACCCTGCTGCTGGGCGCGCTGGTCAACGGCGCGACGTTCTGCGCGTTCACGTATCTGGCTCCGCTGCTGACCTCGGTCGCGGGGATCAGGGAGGCGTGGGTGCCGGCGATGCTGGCGCTGTTCGGCGTCGGTTCCTTCCTCGGTGTGACGCTGGGCGGGCGCTTCGCCGATACCCGGCCGGTGCGGCTCGTCGTGGTCGGCGGGCTCGCCCTGCTCGCGGGCTGGGCGCTGTTCGCGGTGTCGGCCGGGAGCGGTGTGGCGGCCGTGGTCCTGGTTCCGGTGCAGGCGACGTTGTCGTTCGCGGTGGGGTCGACGCTGATCGCGCGCGCGATGTACGCGGCGGGATCGGCGCCGACCCTCGCGGGAGGATTCGCGACGGCGGCGTTCAACGTCGGCGGCGCGCTGGGTCCGTGGCTCGGCGGCCTGACGATCGGCGCGGGCCTCGGTTTCCGTTCGCCGCTGTGGGTCAGCGCCGGGCTGGTGGCGACGGCATTGGCCGTCGTGGCGGTGACGCCCTTCGATCGGCGTGCCCGCGAACGGCGGACGCGTAGCGAGGCCACAGCGCCTTAGGCAGGTCGTGTCCGACGCCCGGCAGGAGGATCAGCTGGGCGTCGGGCGCGGCGGCGGCGAGGTCGCGGGCCGCGCCGAGGCGCAGCAGCGGATCGGCCTCGCCGTGGAAGGCGAGCAGGGGCGCGCGCAGCTCGCTCAGCGCGGGCCCGCTCCAGCGGGCGCCGGTCTGGCGGGCCTGCGCGTGCCGGTCGCGGAATCCGCTGACGCGGTCGCGTTCGGCGGAGTTGCGCGCGCCCTCCTCATCGAAGGCGTGGCCGGGCGAGGCGAGCCTGCGGGCGATCTCCACGGCGGCGGTGACCGCACCCTCGGGCCCGTCGGGGACGCGCCGCGACGCCATGGAGACCAGGACGCCGGGCCGGATGTAGCGGATCAGGTCGCGGGACCGGGCGCCGCTGGGCACCGCGGCGGAGGTGGTGAGGGTCCGGACGCGTTCGGGGTGGCGCAGCGCGATGTGCTGGGCGACGAGTCCCCCCATGGAGTGGCCGAAGAGGTGCGCGCTGTCCCAGCCGAGCGCGTCGAGGACCGCGGCGCCGTCGTCGGCGAGGTCCTCGGCGGTGTAGGCGGCGGGGCGCTTGCGGAACAGGGAGGTGATGGGGTTGCCGTGCTTCTCCTCCGGCCAGCGGCTGGATTCGCCGGAGTCGCGGTGATCGTAGGTGGCGACGTGGAAGCCGTGGGCGATGAGCATGCCGATGAGGCCCGGCGGCCACCAGAAGCGGGTGACGGCCAGGCCCATGATGAGCAGCAGGGGGTCGCCGCCTCGGCCTCCGTGGTCTTCGTAGGCGATGGTCATCGGACCGTTCTCGGTGTGGCGGGTGGCCATGGATCAATCCTTTCGCGAACGACGTTCGCAAATTAGGCTAGCCGATCGGGTACGGTGTTCGCAAACGCCGAGAGGGGAAGACATGTCCGACGAGGTCATCTGGGTGCGGCCCGAGCACTCGGCCGTGGGGAGACCCGCCGAGCGCAGCCGCGCCGAGATCACCGCGGCCGCCATCGCCCTCGCCGACCGCGACGGCCTGGAGGCGGTGTCCATGCGCCGCGTCGCCGCCGAGCTCGGGACCGGCGCGGCCTCCCTCTACCGCTACGTCGCCAACCGCGACGACATACTCGACCTGATGGCCGACGCCACCGCCGCCGAGTACGTCTTCGAACCGCCGAGCGGCGACCCCGTGGCCGACCTCACCGCGCTGGGAGTGCAGGGGCTGGCCATCATGCGCCGCCACCCGTGGCTGCCGGAGCTGGTGATGACGCGGGCGAGCCTCGGCCCGGCGGGCGCGGACCTGCTCGAGCGGTTCCTCAGCGTCCTCGACGGACACCCGCTCGCCGCCACCGCCAAACTCGAGGCCTTCGCGATGCTCAACGCCGCCGTGGCGATGTACGCCCATCACGAAGCGCACGCCGACAGCGACTACGTCCGGCGGCAGGCCGCCTACCTGGCCCGCGTCGCCGCCGACGGCTCCCATCCGATGCTCGCGGCCGCCTTCGCCGCGACCGCCGGGCCGGCCGACGCCGACCGCTTCCCCGCCCTGCTGTCGCGGATCGTCGCCGGGATGCTGGGGTCTAGCGCATGAGCTTGGCGACGGCCAGGTCGTAGGTCGGCCCGTCGATCTCCCCCGACTCGCGCAGCCGCGTCAGCTGAGCGATGACCCGCGCCGTCCGCTCGTCCTCACGGTCCGGCTCGGGCATGGCGGGAGCGGACTCGGCGGCGGTCTCGGTTCGCGGCACGGACGGCCTCGGCGCCCCTCGAAACGCCAGGAAGGCCCAGACGGCGACCGCCGCGACGGCGAGCACCGCCATCGCGATCTCCAGGTTGCGGCTGTCGAGGCCGCCGAACATGAAGAAGTACGAGTCGCCGTCGCGCTCGATGTTGCCCTCGGCGATCCCCTCTTCGAGGCCGATGACGACGCACACGGCGGTGCCGATCACGACGAGTGGCGCGGCGAGGGCACGGCGGCTCTTCGGCAGCAACAGGTACGCGCCGGCCACCAGGGCGAGGACGCCGAGCACGGGGGCGGCTCCCGCGAAGTCGTTGGTCCCGCACCTTCCGCCGCCGCAGTCCCACTCGACCAGCGCGGCCTCGCGCGCGCCGAGCCGGAGCGTCCACTGTGCGGCGAGCACGGCGAGCAGACCGAGGGCCGGGCGCAGAAAGGTGAGCAGTCGCTGGTTCATGGGCGGCCTCGGCGGGGAGACGGGCGGGGCGGCCGCGAGTCTACCGGCGCCGGCCGAACCCGGGCCGAAGCCGGTGCCACCGCGGAGCGAACCCGGGCGGCGACCCACTTCCGCCGCCCGGGAGCCCGCGAACCGGTCCCCTACCCGCGCCCGATGGCCTCCGTGACCGCCGGAGTGAACGTGAACAGCCTGGGCGCGGTCACCGGAGTGGCGCCCAGCGACTCCAGCAGCGCCACGGCCGGCGCGAGCTTCTCGTAGGTCAGCAGCACGACCTCGCCCGGCTGGGCCAGTGCCATGGCGGCGGGCAGCGCCTCCTCCATCCCCGGCTCCACCCGGCAGTCCACCGCAGGGCGGTGCGCGGCCACGGTGTCGCGGATCAGCGCGGCAGTCTCACCGGCGCCGCGCCCGCGCTTGTCGACGTCCTCGTAGACGACGACGCGGTCGAAGCCCTCGGCCACGGCCCGCGCGGAGGCTTCCAGCAGGTCGTCGCGACGGTCCCCGGGGAATGTGACCGCGGCGACGGCACCGTCCCAGATCCCGGCGACGGTGTCGGCCATGGCGGCCAGGCCGGGCGCGTTGTGCGCGTAGTCGACGAGCAGGTCCACGCCGTCGAGGTTCCACAGCATGCTGCGGCCCGGGTTTCCCGTCCACGGGTCGAAGGAGCGCAGCTTCGCGGCGACCACCTCGGCCGGCACGCCGAGGGCGCGCGCGGCGGCTACGGCCGCGAGCGCGTTGGCGACCGCGTGCGGTGCCTTCCCGTCGAAGGAACCGGGGATGTCGGCGAGATGCATCAGCACCTCGCGACGCGGACCGGTCGCCTCGACCAGGCGGTCGCCTTCGGCGAGGAAGGCGCGGCCGCCGGCGCGCAGGTGGTCGGTGATGACGGGGTTGTCGGAGTCGGTGCCGAACCAGATCTGGTCCTTGTACGCCGCCCGGACCGGCCTGCGGCGGGCGATCTCGACGGTGTCGGCGTCGTCGGCGTTGAGGACGAGCGCGCCGCCGTCGCGGATCCGTTCGGCGACCAGGCTCTTGACGTCGACGAGGTCCTCGATGGTGGAGATCCCGTCCTGTCCGAGGTGGTCGGCCTCGATGTTGGTGATGACACCGACGTCGGACCACTCGTAGCCGAGGCCGCGGCGGACGATCCCGCCCCGGGCGGTCTCCAGGACCGCGATGTCGACGGTCGGGTCGCCGAGGATCATGTCGGCCGATGCCGGGCCGGTCGCGTCGGCACGGTGCACGAGCCGGCCGTCGATGTACACGCCGTCCGAGGTGGTCACCCCGACACGCCGCCCGTCATCGCCGAGGAGGTGGGCGATGAGCCGGGTCGTGGTCGTCTTGCCGTTCGTGCCGGTCACCGAGACGATCGGGATGCGCGTCGGTGTCCCGGGCGGGTACATGGCGTCGACGATCGCCGTCCCGACCCGCCGGGCCCTGCCCGCCGAGGGCGACAGGTGCATCCGCAGGCCCGGCGCGGCGTTGACCTCGATGACTCCGGCGGTGGCCGGCTTGTCCGCCGAGGTCGGTTCGAGCGGTTCGGCGATGTCGGGGAGCCGCAGGTCGATGCCCGCGACGTCCATGCCGACGGCCGCGACCGTCCGGCGGCAGAGTTCGGCGACGTCGGGGTGCACCTCGTCGGTGACGTCGCGGCTGGTGCCGCCCGTGGAGAGGTTGGCGTTGGCGCACAGCCACACCGTCTCTCCCACCGCTGGCACGGACGCGGGCGAGCGGCCCTGCTCCGCGAGCAGGCGCAGGGCGCCCGCGTCGAGCCTGAGCCGGGTGAGCGCGCGGTCGTGGTGCTCGCCGCGCCTGGGGTCGGCGTTGACGAGTTCGACGAGCGCGGCGATGTCGTGGACACCGTCGCCGACCACGTGCGCCGGGCGGCGCTCGGCGGCGGCGACGACCTCACCGGCCACCATGAGGACCCGGTAGTCGCGGCCCTCGAACTGCCGCTCGACGAGCACGTCGCCGTCGCGCGAGGCCTCGGCGAAGGCGGTGGTGATCTCGCGCGGGGTGCACAGGTCCAGGTAGACGTGGTTTCCCTGCCTCCCCTTGCGCGGCTTGACGACCAGCGGAGCGCCGAGTTCGGCGAGCAGCCCCATCGCGTCCTGGACGCTGTGGGCGACCTGCCCGGTCGGGACCGGGATGCCCGCGGCGGCCAGGAACTCCCGCGTCAGCTGCTTGTCGCCGACGATGTCGGTGCCCACGGCCGGCGTCCGGTCGGTCATCGCGGCCCAGACCAGGCGGCGGTGCCGGCCGTAGCCCAGGCGCAGCAGACCGAGGCGTCCGACGCGTTCGACCGGGATCTCGCGACGGCGCGCGGCGGCGGCGATCGCCTCGGTGCTGGGACCGGGGCGCTCGCTCTCGTGGACCGCGCGGATCGAGGCGAGCTCGGTCTGCCACTCGGGTTCGCCGCCGGCGATCAGCGTGTCGACGATGCCGGCGGCCAGCTCGATGAGCGCGCGCGGGACGACCGAGGAGGGCGGTTCGTCGCGCGGGCACTCCATGACCACGTCGTAGCAGCCCGCGGGGCCGGCCAGCGTGGTCCGTCCGAAGGTGACGTCACGGCCGATCATCGCGGAGAGTTCGAGCGCGATGTGCTCGGCGACGTGCCCGAAGTAGGTGCCGCCGTGGAGGCGCTTGACGAATCCGCCCGGGCGGTCGCCGGCGCAGTGGTGTCCGGCGAGTCCGGGCAGCATCGCCAGCAGCGCCTCGGTGAAACCGGGGTGGTCGGTCGTCTCGCGCTCGGTGAGCTCGTCCAGTTCGACG
The DNA here is from genome assembly GCF_040655735.1 of Phytomonospora sp. NPDC050363. Taxonomy (NCBI): domain Bacteria; kingdom Bacillati; phylum Actinomycetota; class Actinomycetes; order Micromonosporales; family Micromonosporaceae; genus Phytomonospora; species Phytomonospora sp. NPDC050363. The sequence continues at coordinate 450,945 of NZ_JBFAKK010000001.1, read as the reverse complement.
CGGACGGTGACGACCGGTCGAGGCAGGTAGCGGTTGGGGCCGCGCAGTCGGTGTGCGGACTCGATCCTCATGGCTGTTCCTCCGGTTCGGGAGCGTCGGTGATACGCGGCTGGCGTCCGTTGAGCTCGAAGGTGTAACCGTGGGGAAGTACGTGGAGGCGGGCCCCGCACAAGGCGATGGAGCCGAGCTCTTCGGCGGGGGTCTCGATGGTCGAGGCGGGGCCGGCGTCGATGACGGTGACCGATCCGGCGCCGATGACCTCGAAGCGGGAGCCCTCGACCAGGATCGCGGTGTTCTCGTCGATGCCGAGGCCGAGTTCGTGCGGGTACTGCGCGATGGCGCTGAGCAGCCGGTTGAGGCGGCCGCGTTCGGCGAAGTGCATGTCGATGAGCACGCCGTGCACGAACTCGAGGCCGGGTCCGGTGCGGACGCTGCACGGCGAGACGCGAGAACCCTGACCCTCGACGATCATCGTGCTGGCCATCATGGTGGCTCCGGCGCTGGTGCCGGCCAGGACGAGGCCGTCCTCGACGCGTTCGTGGAGGATCGTGTCGACGCGGGAACCACCGAGGACGGTGGTGATGCGCAACTGGTCGCCGCCGGTGAAGAAGACGCCCGTCGCCGCGCGAAGAAGCGCCACGGCGTGTTCGCTGTTGGCCTGGTCGCGGTTCTCCAGGCGGAGCGCCTCGACGTGGCCCGCGCCCAGCCGGGCGAAGACCTCAAGGTACTCGGCCTCGATCTTGTCGGGATCCCCGCTGGCGGTGGCGATCACGACGATGCGCGACCCGCCGCGACCGGAGAGTTCGATGAAACGGTCGAGAATGGTGTCGTCGTGCTCGCAGTGACTCTCCGCGCCTCCGATGACGAGGACCCGGGCACTAGGTGCGGCCGTCCCCCACTTGATGTACGTCATGTGCTCCCCCTTGGCGGCCATGGGCCGATCGCACCCACCCTTGTGCGTCGGCTGCGGCAGCCGCCCTGGTGGGCTTTACCCGCGATGATCCGATACAAACACGGCGAAGCGCCGTCGGATCGCCGACTGCGGAACCTGGCGTTTTCGAGACAGGAGGCCAGGTGGTGGCCGGTGTGGCCGGTGTGACGCGTGGGACTCGGCCCGGTGCCCTGCCGGTCTTGGCCGGCAACGGCCACCACATGATGATCACCGGGTCGCGCTCTTCGGGTCCGGTCGTTCTCGTGCGCCTCGCCCGCCTGCACCGCGCCGACATCGTCCCCAATGGCGGGAAAGCCGGACCAAACGGTGATGGTGAACAAACGGGAATGCCCGTGGCAAATGCGCACGAGCCCTTAGTTCGCCCCCTCTCTTCGCCACCGAAAAAAGCGCATGCGAAGCGGCGAGTCAAAGTGGACCAATCCGTCCACATTGTTCGGCCGTGTTGATGTAGGCCGGTAGTGTGAAGCCATGTCCGCAGCAGCGATCCGGAGAGGCCGCAGCGCCCGCGGACGGCCTGCGGGCCATCGGCGGCCGCCGTGAACCGCAACGGTCCGCCCGGCGAGAAAATCACGGGCGAAGTCGGCCGGGCGTTCATTCGCTCCCGACTCGCCGCCCGCACCCCTCCCCTGTTCACCGCGCGTGTCGTCGCGCGCCCTACCCCTCACGCCACCGGCATCCGATACCGAAGCGGAGCCCGTGACACCCCCTTCTCCCACCCCTGTCCGGGGCACATTCACCGTCCGTGATGTGCCGAGTTCATTTCGCCACCTCGTCCGAGATCACGATTACGGAATTGATCGACGACCCTGACCGCCCGAAACGTTAGAACTCATAAACGAAAACTCCACAGTCGGTTCCACCGATTGGCCGAGAAATCACCGCCAGCGAACGCCCCAATTTCGCCGACGGTGATTAGCGGATTTCCCGCGAGACGCCGAAAGCGTCTCGCCCGAGAGGTGGGCTCCGTGGAGTACGTCCCGATTCGACGATAGCGAAGGTGCTGCGTTGTTGGAGGTAGTCCTACTCGGGCCGGTGGAGGCCCGAGTCGATGGAATCGGCGTGCCGCTGGCACCGCTGGAAAGGAATCTGCTCGCGCTTCTCGCCCTGTCACCGGGGAAGGTGCTCTCCACCGAGCGGATCATCGACAGTCTATGGGGCGAGCGCCCACCGGCGCAGCCTCGATCCCGTGTGCAGGGTCTGGTGTCGACCCTTCGCCGAAAAGTCGGCGAAGCGCTCCTCACCCGGCACCCCGGGTATTCGCTCGCGCTCGCCGCGGGCTGCAGCGACCTGAACCGGTGCGAGGACCTCGCCCGCCAGGCCCGTTCGGCGACCGCCCCCGTCTCGGCCGCCGAACTGCTGCACCGCGCACTGGCCCTCTGGAGGGGTGAGCCCCTCGACGGGCTCTCCGCACCGGGGATCGACACCGACCGGGCCCGGCTCAACGAGCTGCGCGTCGGTCTGCTGGAGGAGCGTTTCGAGGCCGAACTCGGGCTCGGAAAGCACACCGAACTGGTCGGTGAGCTGATCACCGCCGTGGCGGTCCACCCCCTGCGGGAACGGCTCGCGGCGCAGCTGATGCTCGCGCTCTACCGGAGCAACCGCCAGGCCGACGCACTGCGCGCCTACCAGGCGCTGCGGGAGCGGCTGGCCGAGGAACTCGGCGGAGAACCCTGCGCCGACCTGCGCGACCTGCACGCGATGATCCTGCGCGGCGGCGAGCTCTCGCGCGCCGTGCACGTCGTGGAGGCGCCACCGCCTCCCGAGGAACGAAAGGAGGAACCCCGGCCGGCGCAGATGCCGGCCAGCGTCGGCCACTTCACGGGCCGGGAACGCGACCTGGCCGCGCTGAACGCCGCCATGCCCGGTCCGTCCGACGAGCCGAGGGTGCTGGTCGTGACCGGCGTCGGCGGTCTGGGCAAGACCGCGCTGGTGGTGCGCTGGGCTCACTCGGTCGCCGAGCGCTTTCCGGACGGCCAGATCTTCGTCGAACTGCGCGGTGCCGGACTCGGCGCCCCGCTGTCGGCGGGGTCGGCGCTCGGCACGGTCCTGGTCGCTCTCGGCGTGGCCGTCGAGCAGCTTCCGGTGAGCGCCGAGGAACGCGCGGCGCTCTACCGGACGCTGACGCACCGCCGGCGGGTGCTGATCGTCGCCGACGACGCCGGGTCGGTGGCGCAGCTGCTGCCACTGGTGCCGCCGACCTCGGGAAGCCTGGTCGTGGCCACCAGCCGCGGCAGCCTGTCGGCGCTCTCGGCCCATCACGCGGTGCGAACCCTCACCATCGAGCCGCTCGGCGGCGAGGCCGCGCACGCTCTGCTGCGCGCCATCGTCGGTCCCGAGCGGCTGCGCGGGGAGGACGCCACGGAGGTCGTCGACCTCTGCGGCGGCTGGCCGCTGACCATCCGCCAGGCCGGCGCGACGCTGGCCGCCCGGCGCCGCCAGTCGCTGTCGTCGTTCGCCGAGGAACTGCGGGACAACGTCGACGCGCTGTCGGTGGCCGACGATCCGCGCACCGTGCGGGCCGCGCTCGCCGAGGCGCACGACTCGCTGGACCCGGCGGCCGGGCGGCTGTTCGCACAGCTCGGCCTCCTTCCCGGCGCGACGGTGTGCCTGTCGCTGGCCGCCGCCGCGGCCGGCACCTCGGTGCTGCGGGCGCGGCGGCTGCTCGACGAGCTGATCAGCGCCAACCTGGTGGTCGAGACCGGTCCCGACCGGTACTGGCTGCACGACATGATCCGACGGTTCGCGCGCCGCTGCGGGGCGGCGCTCACCGACCGCGCGATCGTGGAGGAGCGGGTGGTGCGCTGGTACCTCGCGGTCTTCGACGTGCTGGCTCGCAGGCTGGAGCCCGACCGGGACTGGCCACTGGTGGTCGGGCAGCCGGAGTGGTCTCCGTTCGAGCCGGACGGCTCGGGCACCGACCGCTTCATCGAGGCCGAGAGCCCGAACCTGCTGGCGGTGGTCCGCTGGGCCACCGAGCGGCGGGACCGGGCGCTCACCTGGCGCCTGGTGGCGCTGGCGCACGCGTCGGGGGCCGACCTGCCCGCCGAGGTGTGCGAGCAGGGCCTGGCCGCCGCGCTGGGTCTCGGCGACCGCCGTGCGGCCGGTGAGGCGCATGCCCGGCTCGGTCTGGTGCTGTTGCGCGACCCCGCGCGCGTCCGCACCGCCGACGGGCATCTCACCCTCGCCGCCGAACTCCTCGATCCCGGTGACGGGAGGCTGCCGAGCGCGGCCTCCTTCGGGCTCGGCGTGCTGCGGGCGCGCCAGTCGCGTCCCGCGGAGGCGCGCGAGTCGCTGGAGTCGGCGCTGCGGCACCTCGATCCGGGCCGGGAGCCGCTGTCCTACGCGGTGGTGCTCCTCGGCTACGCCGAGGTGCTGGTCCGCTCGGGCGCCGTCGACCGCGGGCATGAGCGGTTCGCCCAGGCGCTCATCCTGTGCCAGGCGGCGGTCGGCTGGCAGGAGGGCAGGTTCGGTCGCTTCGACCCGGACCGGCTGTGCCTCAGCCGGCGCCTGGCCGACGAGTACCTCGCCCACCTGGGGCAGTCGCTGTACGCCGAGCGGGTGACGCCGCAGGACCGCGGTCTGGCCCGGACGCTGATCGGCCTGAGCCTGGGCCTGCGCGCACCGGACGACATCGCGGCGATCGACGTCGCGCTCGCCCGGCGTGAGCAGGGAGCCGACGAGGTCTACATGGCGCTGCCACGGCTGGACGCGGCGGACTCGTACCGGATCTGAAGCGAATCTGAGGGGCCGGCCGCCAGACTCGGCGCACGGCCGGCCCCTCAGGAGGAAGAATGCCCCGCTCGCGCGCCGAGGCGATGTACGCCCGGGACCTGACCTGCCAAAGCCTCGGCATCACCCTCGACGAGGTCGAGACGGGCCGCGCGCGGGTGAGCATGACGGTGGCCGAGACGATGGTCAACGGCCACGGCATCGGGCACGGCGGTTTCGTGTTCCTGCTCGCCGACGCGGCCTTCGCCTACGCCTGCAACTCCCACGGGCCCGTCGCGGTCGCGCAGCACGCGAGCGTGACGTTCCTGCGCGCCGCCGAGGTGGGCGAGGTGCTGGTCGCCGAAGCCGTCGAGCGGGCGCGCGCCGGGCGCGGCGGACTCTACGACGTCACCGTCACCGGCTCCGGCGGCGGTGTGGTCGCCGAGTTCCGCGGCCACAGCGTGACGCTGGCGGGAAACCCCTTCCCGGCACGGTCGTGAAGACCGCGGCCACCGTGGCGAGCCACTGCCCGTACTGCGCCCTCCAGTGCGGCATGGGCCTGGCCCCCGAGCCGCGAGGGCTACGCGTGGTGTCGCGCGACTTCCCGGTCAACGAGGGACGCCTTTGCCGCAAGGGCTGGTCGGCGGCGGCCCTGCTGGACCACCCCGAGCGGCTGCGGACACCGCTGGTCCGCGAGAAGGGCGTGCTGCGCGAGGCGACCTGGGACGAGGCCCTGGACACCGTCGCGACCGGCATCCGCGCGATCCAGGAGCGGCACGGCCGCGACGCCGTCGCCGTGTTCGGCGGTGGCGGGCTCACCAACGAGAAGGCCTACCTGCTCGGGAAGTTCGCCCGGGTGGCGCTGGGCACCTCCCAGATCGACTACAACGGACGCTTCTGCATGTCCTCGGCCGCCGCCGCCGGGACGCGGGCCTTCGGGATCGACCGCGGTCTGGCGTTCCCCGAGGCCGATCTGGCCGGCGCCGACGCGATCCTGCTCGCCGGCGCCAACGTCGCCGAGACGATGCCGCCGCTGGTGCGGCGCCTGCGGCGGGCCCGCGAGCGAGGCGGGCTCGTCGTCGTCGACCCGCGCCGCTCGGCGACCGCCGAGAACGCCTCACTGCACCTGGCGCCGCGGCCGGGTACCGACCTGGCGCTGTCGCTGGGAATGCTGCACGCCGCGGTCACCGGCGGGATGGCCGACGAGTCCTACCTCGCCTCCCGCACGAGCGGTTTCGACGAGGCCTGGCGTGTGGCGAGCCGCTGGTGGCCGGAACGGACCGAGTCGGTGACGGGCGTCCCGGCGGCCGAGCTGGTCGCCGCCGTGACGGCGCTGGCGTCGGCGCGCAATGCCTACATCCTCACCGGCCGCGGTACCGAGCAGCACGCCGACGGCGTCGACCAGGTCTCCGGCTGGATCAACCTCGCGCTGGCCCTCGGCCTGCCGGGCACACCCGGCTCGGGCTACGGGTGCCTCACCGGCCAGGGGAACGGACAGGGCGGCCGCGAACACGGGCAGAAAGCCGACCAGCTGCCCGGGTACCGCTCCATCACCGACGCGGGGGCACGAGCGCACGTCGCCGGTGTGTGGGGTGTCGCCCCCGACAGCCTTCCCGGACCGGGCCGCTCGGCCTTCGAACTGCTCGACGCCCTCGGGCAGCCCGGCGGGCCGCGCGGACTGCTCGTCTTCGGCAGCAACCCGCTCGTCTCGGCACCCGACGCGGGCCGGATCGAGCGGCGGATGGCCGCGCTGGATCTGCTCGTGGTCGCCGACCTGGTCCTGTCGGAGACGGCGGCCGCCGCCGACGTCGTTCTGCCCGTGCCGCAGTGGGCCGAAGAGGACGGGACGATGACGAACCTCGAAGGGCGGGTCCTGTTGCGGCGCAAGGCGGCCGAGCCCCCGGAAGGAGTCCGGGACGAGCTCGGCGTCCTGGGGGACCTGGCCGTGCGGCTCGGGCAGCCGCCGGAGCGTTTCCCGGCCGCGCCCGAGGCGGTCTTCGACGAGTTGCGGCGTGCCTCGGCCGGTGGTCCGGCCGACTACGCGGGGATCTCGTACGCGCGGCTGCGGGCGGGTGAGGCGCTGCACTGGCCCTGCCCGGACGAGTCGCATCCGGGCACTCCCCGGCTGTTCGGGAAGCGGTTCGCACACGACGACGGACGGGCGAGGTTCCGTGCCGTCGACCACCGGGGCCCAGCCGAGTCGCCGGACCGGGATCATCCACTGTGGCTGACGACCGGCCGTGTTCTCGCGCAGTACCAGTCGGGGGCGCAGACCCGGCGGATTCCCGAACTGGCCGCCGAGCCCTCGGTGGAGGTGCATCCGGAGACCGCCGGGAGGGCCGGGCTCGCCGACGGCGGGATGGCGCGGGTGGTGTCGCGGCGGGGTGCGATGGTGGCCCGCGTGCGCCACTCCCCCGGGATCCGCCCGGACACGGTCTTCGCGTCCTTCCACTTCCCCGGAGCCGGGCGGGCGAACCTGCTCACGAACCCGGCGCTCGACCCGATCAGCCGGATGCCGGAGTTCAAGGCCTGCGCGGTGCGGCTGGAGCCGGCATGAGGGTGCTGATCGCCGGCTACGGGATGGCGGGCGCAAGGCTCGCCGAGCTGCTGGCCGAGCGGGACGCCGGGATGGAGATCACGGTCGCCGGGGCCGAGACACGGCCGGCGTACAACCGGGTGCTGTTGCCTCGGCTGCTGTCGGGCGCGCTCGCCGAGCGGGACCTGCGCCTGCACGACGACGAGTGGGCACGGCGTGCGGGTGTCACCCTGCGCCTCGGCGACGAGGTGTCGGCGGTGGACCGGACGGCGCGCGTGGCTCGCCTCGCCGGAGGTGCGCCGATCCCCTACGACGTGCTCGTTCTGGCGACCGGCAGCCGGGTCGTCGTCCCGGAGATCGAGGGACTTCTCCCGAACGTCCCCGGTGTCTCGGTCCTGCGAACGGTCGACGACTTCCTCGGTGTCGCCGAAGGGGTCGCCGACGGCGTGCCGGTCGCCGTCCTCGGCGGCGGGGTCCTCGGTGTGGAGGCGGCGCTGACCCTGGCCGGGCTCGACGTGCCGGTGACGGTCGTGCAGCCCTCGGGCCGGCTGATGGAGCGCTCGCTCGACGAGGCCGGGAGCGCCGTCCTCGACGGGCTGTGCCGCCGGGCCGGTGTGTCCACTGTGCTCGGTCGCGGAGCCGTGCGGGTGTACCCCGGCGACGGCGTCAAACTCGACGACGGGACCTTCGTCCCGGCGGGCCTGGTCGTCCTGGCCGCCGGCGTGCGGCCCGAGACCTCGCTGGCCGAGCGGGCCGGACTCGCCGCCGACTCCGGGATCCTCGTCGACGACCGGCTGCGCACCGCAGACCCGCGGATCCACGCGATCGGCGACTGCGCGCGCTTCGGGCCGGTGCCCGCGGGTCTCGTCGCACCGGCGTGGGCGCAGGCCGAAGTGCTCGCCGAGGTCCTCACCGGCGGCGACGTCCGCTACGAACCGCCCCCCGCGTCGACCCGCCTGCGGGTGGGCCCGGTGGATCTCACCACCGTCGGCGACCCGTGCGCGCCGACCGGCGAGGTGCTGCGTTTCGAGGACCCTGCCGGTGGCCGCTACGCCCGGCTCGCGATGGACGGCGACCGGGTGGCCGGCGCGATCCTGCTGGGTCTGCCCGAGGCGGCCGCCGTCGTCGCCGACGTGCACGCGAGCGGCCGCGCCGCTCCCGCCGACCGCCTGTCGCTGATGTTCGGCCGCGCGCTGCCCGGTTCACGCGCCGAGACGGGGGCGCTGGTGTGCCGCTGCAACGGCGTCACCCGGGAGTCCCTTGTGAAGGCGTGGCGCGCGGGAGCCGCCGACGCCGCCGCCCTGACCGCCGCGACCCGTGCGGGCACCGGCTGCGGTGACTGCGCGGGCCGGATCGCGGCCCTCGCCGAAACCCTCAGACCGAAGGAGACGACCGTTGAGCCTGCGCAGGACCATTGAGCACTGGGAGCCCGAGGACGAGGGCTTCTGGCGCTCGACCGGGCGACGGGTGGCCACCCGCAACCTGGTGAACTCGATCTTCGTCGAGCACCTCGGCTTCACCGTATGGCTGCTGTGGAGCATGGTGGTGCTCTACCTGCCCGCCGCCGGCTTCGAGCTGACCGTGGACCAGCTGTTCTGGCTGGTGGCGGTGCCGAACCTGTGCGGCGCGGCGATGCGCCTGCCGTACACCTTCGCCGTCGCGCTGTTCGGCGGGCGGAACTGGACGGTGGTCAGCGCCCTGCTCCTGCTGATCCCGACCGGGCTGCTCGCGTGGTGCGTGTCGGACCCGTCGACCCCGTACTGGCTGCTGCTGACCGCAGCGGCGACGGCGGGCCTCGGCGGTGGGAACTTCGCGTCGTCGATGGCCAACATCTCCTACTTCTATCCCGAGCGCAGCAAAGGGGCGGCGCTGGGCGTCAACGCCGCCGGCGGCAACCTCGGCGTCGCGGTCGTGCAGCTGCTGGTGCCGGTCGTGGTGACCGTCGGCGCCGGGACGGTGGCGGCCAACGCGGGACTGGTGTGGATGCCGCTGATCCTGCTCTCGGCGGTGCTGTCCTTCTTCCTGATGGACAACCTGACGGTGGTCAAGGCCGACTTCGTGTCACAGGGCAGGGCGTTCAAGCGCCTGCACACCTGGGTGATGTCATTCCTGTACATCGGCACCTTCGGCTCGTTCATCGGGTTCTCGGCGGCGTTCCCGCTGGTCATCAACCGGGCGTTCCCCGACTCGAAGGCCTCCTACTTCGCCTTCCTCGGCGCGCTCGTCGGCTCGCTCGCGCGGCCGCTCGGAGGCCGGCTCGCCGACCGGCTCGGCGGCGCACGGGTGACCGGCTGGTCGTTCGCGGTGATGGCGCTGGGAGTGTGCGGTGCCCTCGCGGGCCTGGAGCGGGGATCCTTCGGGCTCTTCCTCGGCTCCTTCCTGGTCCTCTTCGTGGCCAGCGGCGCCGGGAACGGCTCGACCTACCGGATGATCCCGGCGATCTTCACGACACGGGCGCGCAAGGAACTGTCGGAGGGCGCCGACCCCGCCGCCGCGTTGACCCGCGCGAAGCGCGAGTCGGCCGCGGCGATCGGGATCGCCTCGTCGATCGGAGCCTTCGGGGGCTTCCTGATCCCGCGCGGCTTCGCCGTCTCGCTGAGCGAGACCGGCACGATCACCACCGCCCTGTATCTGTTCCTGGCCGCCTACGGGGTCTTCGCGGCGGCCAACTGGTGGTTCTACCTGCGCCGCCGGGTTCTGACGGCTCGCGCGCCGAGCCTGGCCGCGGCCCGGGTCTGAGGCACGCGAAAGGGGGCGCGGCGATCGCCGTGCCCCCTTTCGCGTCAAGGACCTAGGCCGGCCCGTGATTCTCCGCCCACCAGCGGCGGCCCGCCTCCGGGAGCGTCGCGATCGGGTCGTAGTAGGGGAAGCGTTCGCCGAGGTCCTCACCGGCGATCTGGTAGTTCTTCGTCCAGTGCGAGACACCGCGCTCGGTGTCGTAGTCGACGACCTGGTGCACCCACCGCTTGCCCACGAAGGGCACGTCGCACACGATCCTCGGCGTTGCGTAGCCCGGCAGGTACCCCATGATCGCGGTCTGGAGTTCGAGGGCCTCGGCCAGCGAGGTCCGCCAGTGCTCGGAGTTCGGGATCATGTCGCACATGTAGAAGTAGTACGGCAGGACGTTCGCCTCGCCCTGCAGCGCGAAGCACAGGTCTAGCAGGTCTTCCGTGGTGGCGTTGACGCCCTTCATGAGCACGCCCTGGTTGCGCACGTCGCGGACGCCGGCGTCGAGCAGCGCCCGCGCGGCCTCGCCGACCAGCGGCGTGACCGAGTTGACGTGGTTGGCGTGGGTGTGCACGGCCAGGTTCACCGCCCGCTCCGACGCCGCCCGCGCCACCCTCTCCATCCCCGCCAGCACCTCCGGCTGGAGCCAGTGCTGCGGCAGGCCGACCAGCGCCTTCGTGGCCAGCCGGATGTCGCGGATCGACGGCAGTTCCAGCAGACGGGTCAAGAACGCCTCCAGCTGCCGCCAGGGCACGTTGGCGACGTCCCCGCCGGACACGACGACGTCGCGGACGGCCGGGGTGCGCTTGAGGTAGTCGAGCATCTGCTCCTGGCGGTCGGCCGGGCGCAGCTCCATCCTGGTCTTGACGACCTGCGGGGTGGAGTTGCCGACCAGGTCCATGCGGGTGCAGTGCCCGCAGTACTGCGGGCAGGTCGCCACCATCTCGGCGAGGACCTTCGTGGGATAGCGGTGCGTGAGCCCTTCGACGGCCCACATGTCGGCCTCGTGCAGGGAGTCGCGCTCGGCGAAGGGATGGCTCGGCCATCGCGGATCCCGGTCGGAGGCGACCGGCAGCATGTACCGCCGGATCGGGTCGGCCAACAGCGCCTCGGCGTCCGGCGGGCCGTGCGGCGCGATGGTGTTGAGCATCTGCGGCGGCAGGAGCATCGACATCGTGGCGAAGCGCTCGCCGTCGGCGGCGAGGTCGGTGTAGAACTCCTCGCCGACGAGGTCGCCGTAAATCTCGCGAAGCTGCCGGATGTTCTTGACGCAGTGCGCGCGCTGCCATTGGGCGTCGCGCCACTCCGCCTCGGTGACGCCGCGCCAGCCCGGCAGCCGCCGCCAGTCCGGTTCGGTCAAGGGCTTCCGGACGTACCGGTAGGGCTGCCGGGCCGCGTCGGGCGTCATCGGCCGGCGTCCTCCAGGATTCCGGCAAGGCGGGTGCGCAGCTCCCGCTTGAGGACCTTGCCGGTCGGGCCGAGCGGGAAGTCGCCCGGCTCGACGGCGACGCGGACCGCGGCCAGCGTGGCCAGTCCCGCGTCGGCGAGCGCCTTGTTGGCGCGTTCGGCGACGGCCTCACCGCTCGTCCCGGCCGCCTCGGCCTGGAGGCGGACCACGGCGACCGGCGCCTGTCCGACGCCGCCTGCGGCGGGTACACCGACGACCGAGCAGTCGGCGACGAGTTCGGCGCAGTCGGCGAGCAGGATCTCTTCGAGGAGGAGGCTGTAGACCGGCCCGGCCGAGGTGTCGATGACGTCGACGGTGCGGTCGAGGTGGTAGAAGCGGCCGTCGGTTTCGCGCCGGGCGACGTCGCCGGTGAGCCAGTAGCCGTTGAGTTCGAAGGACGCGGTGAGGCGCTCGTTGTTCCAGTAGCCGGGGGTGCGCGAGGGGCTTTGGATGGCGAGCATGCCGACGGTCCCGTCGGGCACCTGCCGGCCGTCGTCGTCGAGGACGGCGGCGGCCGTGACGACCTCGGTGGGCTTGCCGACGCAGCGGTCGTCGCGTTCGGACTCGGGGGTGGTGACCTGGCCGAAGAGGGCCATGCCCATCTCGGAGGAGCCGAGCCCGTCGATGAACTGGGAGCCGGGAAGGGCCTTCTCGGCGGCGGCCTCGCTGGGCAGCAGCCAGGGCTTGATGAGGCCGGCGGGGCGCTCGCCGAGGGTGACCAGGCGGCGGATGTGGCCGTAGTGGGCGCAGTCGCCGGTGTTGAACCAGGAGTGGACTCGTGCGGCGCCCTTGACCGGAAGTTCGCCGGTGGCCAGTTCGACGTAGGTGCGCGGGAAGGAGGCGAGCATGGTGGGCTGGAAGGCCTCCATGACCGGTTCGACGACCTTGCGGCGCCAGTCGCCCATGATGACCTGCGGCAGGCCGAGGAGGGTCGCGGTGAGGAAGTAGCTCAGGCCGCCGGCGTGGGTGTGCGGCATGAGGGACATGAGGCGGTCGCCGGGCTCGGCCGGGAAGCGGATCATGCGCGGCTGCTTGCCGTCCCAGAACTGGCGGTGGCCGAGCATCGTCGACTTCGGGGTGCCGGTGGTGCCCGAGGAGTGGATGAGGGCGACGATGTCGTCGGCCTGGTGCTTGTAGGGGTAGACCTCGGGGAGTCCGGCCGACTCGGCGTCGAAGGCCTGCACCTCGGCCGCCAGGGCGAGGAAGCGCGGGCGGGACTGCGGGTCGGCGCGGTAGGCCGACGCGAGGCGGGTGGTGTCGTCGGCGACGACGCCGACCACGCCGACGTGGTTCAGGTAGCGGATCATGACGTCGGGCCGCATGGCGTCGTTGATCATCGCGGGGATGGCGCCGAGCGCCGAGAGCGCCAGGAAGTGGATGAGGGGTTCGAGGCCTTCGGCGACGACGACGCCGACCGGCTCGCCCGGCTGTACACCGAAGGTGTGGTACCAGCGGGCGTAGCGGTCGCGGAGGGCGACGAGGTCCTTGAGGCTGTGGCCGCGCAGGGAGACCTTGCCGCGGTGGTCGAGGCGGTGGGTGAAGACGAAGGGGACGTTCCGGTTGGGGTTTGCCGCGAAGGCGTGGTCGAGGAAGTTGCCGGCGCCGAGATCGGGCTCGGTCATCAGCTTCCGCCGGGCCTCCAGCGGGGCGATAGAGGTGGTGTCGCTCATTGCGGCCTCCTTAGTAGAGGGTGAGGATTTCGGCGGCCACGCGGTGGCCGGAGCGGATCGCGCCTTCCATGAGCCCGAAGAACTCCGTGCTCGTCTCCGTCCCGGCCCAGTGCACGCGGTGGTGCCGCTCGGTCAGGGTGGGTCCGAGGCGGGTCCAGTCGCCCGGGCCGAAGAGCGCCGCGTAGCAGCCGCGGCTGAACTCGTCGCCGACCCAGTCGGTGACGTGGAAACCGATCGGCTCGGGCAGGAAGGGGAACAGCCGGTCGGCCTGAGCGACGGCGGCGGCGCGTCGCTCGGCGGCGGGCAGGGCGGCGAAGCGGTGGGCCTCGGTGCCGGTGACGAAGCCGGTGAGGACGCCGGGACCGTCGGTCGGCGAGTCGTCCACGGTGGACAGCAGGGGACCGTAGGCGTTGACCGACCAGCCGGACAGGCCGTGGTCGCGCCACAGCGGTGCGGGGTAGATGATGTGCACCTTCACGGCGCAGCCGGGAGCGGTGCGCTCGGTCGAGCGGGGCACGGCCGGGCGGGGGCGGATGTCGATGGCGTCGGCGAGCACCGGCGGGATCGCGACGACGACGGCGTCGGCGCGGTGCGGTCCGGAGTCGGTGGTGACCGTGACGCCGCCGTCGGTGGACTCGATCGACCGCACGGGCTGCCCGAGCCGGACGTCGAGGTTGACGGCGAGACGCTCGCAGATCTGGTGGGCGCCCCCGTCGACCCGGTCTTGCTGTGCGCCTCCCTCGAAGGCGTTCAGGTAGCGGATCCCGCCGCCGGAACGCAGGTAGAAGGCCATGTGCAGGACCGACACGTCGGCGGGGTCGGCGGCCATCATCTCGCCGAGGAACAGCGGGAAGAACAGCCTCGCGTCCGGGTGCGGCAGCCCGTTCTCCAGCCACTCCGCGGCGGTCGTCGCGTCCAGCGCGGCGGCGTCGGGGGTGAGCCAGGGGGCGTCGGCGCGGATCGTGGCGGTCACGTCGGCGAGCCGGTCGAACAGGTCGCCGAGGGCGACGGCGTTGAGCGGCGGGAAGCGCCCGTGCCTGGTGTCGGCGCCGTGGCCGAGTTCGAAGCGGCTGTCGCCGACCATGCCCGTCGGCGTGGCCTTCAGGTCGAGTTCGGACATGAGCTCGGTGAGCCGGGTGTGGCGGTCGCCGAGGTAGGCGGCGCCCGCGTCGGCCCAGCTTCCGGGCGCGACCTCGATGCCGTGCGTGCGTCCCCCGACGCGGTCACGGGCCTCCAGGACGGTGACCTCGGCGCCGGCCTCGGTGAGGCGGGCGGCGGCGGTCAGTCCGGCGAGCCCCGCTCCGACGACTGCGACCCTCATTCCGCCGCGCCGATCCGCTTGGCCAGCGCGTCCGGGGTCGGGGCGAGGAGGAAGTCGTCGAAGGACAGCTCCACGCCCGTCGTCCGCGCGACCCCGCTCAGGACCCGCGTCGCCAGCAGGGAGTCGCCTCCCAGCTCGAAGAAGTCGGAATCGGCCGTGATCTCGTCGATCTCCAGCACCCGACGGAAGATCACGATCACCCCGTCAACGTTCATCGTCTCGCCTCCCTGCCCTCGCGGGCGTACCGCCGGTGCGTCGCCGCCCGGTCGACTTTTCCGCTCGCGGTGTACGCGAGCTCGCCGACCACCGTCAGCCGCCCGGGAACCAGGTGACCGGGGACGGTGGTGCGCAGATGGCCCAGCACTTCGCCGGGCAGGTCTTCGGGGTCGTCACCGGAGGCGACGACGTAGGCGACCAGGAGGGTCCGGCCGGCCACCGTCGCGCCGACGGCCGCGACCGCCGCGACTGCCGGGTGGGCGCCGATGAGCGCCTCGACCTCGGCGGGGTCGACGCGCACCCCGCGGATCTTCAGTTCGCCGTCGATGCGGCCCATGTGCAGCAGTCCGGCGTCCCCGGCGCGCACCACGCGGTCTCCGGTTCGGAAGAAGCGGCCGTCCGGCAGTTCGGCGAAGCGGGCGGCGGTCTCCTCGGGCAGCCCGAGGTAGCCGAGGGCCAGGGCGGGTCCGCCGATCAGGAGTTCGCCGTCCGCGCCGATCTCCTCGACGACGTGCGGCAGCGCATGCCCGATAGGGACACGGCCGTCGACCTCGGCGCCGAGTTCGGCGGCGTGGGTGATGAGGGTCGTCTCGGTGCAGCCGTAGGTGTTGAGCAGCCGTACTCCCCCGGTTTCGAGGCGGTGCCAGTCGGCGAGGCGCGCGGGCGAGGCCGCCTCGCCGCCGATGATCAGCAGCCGCAGGCAATCGGGGAGGGGGTCGCCGTAGTCGGTGAGGTGGTGGACCAGCTCGTGCCAGTAGGCGGTGGGCAGGTCGGCGACGGTGACCCCGCGCTCGGCGATCGCCCGCAGGAACCTGGGGAAGGAGCCGGTGTGCGCCTCATCGTCGAGGACGAGGGTCGCCCCGCCGGTCAGGGCGGGCAGGATCTCCTCGAAGCAGGTGTCCCAGTTCAGTGAGGCGAACTGGAGCACCCGGTCGTCGGCGGTGACACCGAAGAGGTCGCGCAGCGAGGCGACGGTCGCCGCGATCGCGCCGCGCGGGGTGGCCACGGGCTTGGGGACTCCGGTGGATCCGGAGGTGAACAGCACGTAGGCCGGTCTCCCGGGGCCCGCCGGGGCGGTGCGGCCGCCCCGGCTCGGCGGCGGTGCGGCGGCGTCGACGGCAAGCAGTCCCGGCGGCGGAGTCTGCCCGGGCGCGGTCACGACGACCGAGCGGCAGCCCGCGGCGGCGAGCATGGCGTCGCGGCGGACCGCAGGGAACGCGGGATCGACCGGGCAGTAGGTGCCGCCCGCGGCCAGGATCGCGAGGAGCGCCACCACGGTCTCGGGCGTGCGGGAGGTGAGGACGGCGACGGTGCCCGGATCCGGGCCGAGGCCCTCGGCCAGGGCGTCGACCCGGTCGGCGAGTTCACGGTAGGCGATCGTCCGTCCGTTGTGGACGATCGCCGGGCCGGTGCCGCCCGCGTGCCGCGCGAACTCCGCCGACAGGTCGGCCGCCTCCAGTGCGGTCGGTGTCGTCATCGTCCGGCTGCCTCGTTGCGGACCCACGCCGAGGTCATCGCCAGGATGGCGCGGCCCTCGGGCTCGGTGAGCTTGCGGGCGGCGAACTCCGCCGCCCACTCGCCGGCGAGCACGCGGAACGGCGGGTCGTCGGCGGTCATGGTCTCGACCAATGTCTCGGCGAGTTCGCCGGCGGTCTTGGCGCCCGGGAAGCCGTTGCTCGCGAACCAGTCCAGGTACGACGTCAGCACGTCGGTGTAGGGGCCGGCCATCGCGAGCAGGGAGTCACGGGTGGCCCCGGAGTTGGCCGCGAAGGCGGTGCCCAGGACGGGACCCGGCTCGACGATGACGACGTCGACCCCGACGGCCGCGGCGGTGGGCGCGAGGCTTTCCATGAATCCCTCGACGGCGAACTTCGACGCCGAGTAGCACTCGTTGAAGGGCTGGGCGATCAGGCCGCGCGTGCTTCCCACCGTGATCAGCCGTCCCCGTGAGGCCCGCAGGTGGGGCATGACGGCCTTGGTCACGTTGACGACGCCGAAGAAGTTGACCTCGAACCCGGCCCGGTAGCGGTCCATGGGGCAGACCTCGACCGTGGGCAGGGTGCTGGCCGCCCCGGCGTTGTTGACCACGACGTCGATGCCGCCGTGGGCCTCGACCGCCTCGGAGACGCAGGCCTCGATGGAGTCGGGGTCGGTGACGTCGAGGGCGCGGACGTCGACGGTCGCTCCGGCTTCGGCGGCGGTCTTGCGGAGTTCTTCGGAGCGGCCGGTGTCGCGCATGGTGGCGACGACGGTGTGTCCGGCGAGGGCCGCGCGAACGGCCGTCTCCATGCCGATCCCGGATGAGGCGCCGGTGATCAGGACGGTACCGGTCATTTCGCGGTCACCTCCTCGGTCAGGGCCTCGGGAGTGTCGTCCCCGGCGGCCGCGGCGGCCGCGGCCTCCTCCTCGCGCTTGAGGCGGCGGTGTGCGGAGGCGATGGGGACCCAGGCGAAGAAGGTGCCGATCAGCGTCGCGGCGACCATCGTGTAGGTCGTGGCGTCGAGCGAGCCGAGCGGCTCGGTGAGGGCGTCGACGACCACACCGCCGACGAACGCGGCGATCGGGATGATGCCCCAGGTGACGGTGCGGAAGGCCGCCTGCGAGATGGCCTGGTCCTCGTTGGGCACGCGGACCTGGCGGACCGCGGCGGTGCTGACGTTGTACATGACGAGGGTGAAGCCGTAGGCGGCCAGCGTCGCGCCGAGCACGATCGGGGCGGGGAGCTCCGGTGCGGCGAGAACGCCGAGACCGACCGCGGAGTGCAGGAAGATCGCCCACGGCATGACCCGCGCGGGGCCGAGGAGTCTGCTGACCCGCTGGGTGAGCAGCGCGCCGGCAACGGCGCCGACCGCGGCGACCGACATGACGGTGCCGAAGGTGCCCGCCGACAGGCCGAGCCCGCGGTAGGCGAGCTGCGGCATGACGGTGACGAAGATCGGGCCGCCGATGTTGGCCAGCAAGGTCGCCAGCATCGTCCCGCGCAGGACGCGGTCGTTCCAGTTGAGCTGGAAGCCGCGCTTGAAGCGCACCCACATCGGCTGGCTGCGCCCGGCGCCGCCGCCGTAGGGCTTCATCGAGCGGATCGCGCCCGCGGAGAACAGGTAGGTCGCCGCGTCGATGATGAGGGAGAAGACCCCGGTGAGCTGGTAGATGCCGCCGGCGATGGCCGGCCCGACGACCTCGGAGGTGGTGCGGCTGGTCTCCATGCGGGAGAAGGCCTTCACCCGGTTCTCGCTCGGCACGACCGCGGCGATCGTGGCGATGTAGCCGATGTTGAAGAACACCGTCATCGCGCTGACCACGGCGACGCTGGCGAAGATGAGCGGGACCGACAGGAAGTCGAACCACCAGGCGACCGGGAGGATGCCGATGACGCCGAAGCGGATCAGGTCGCACCAGATCAGCGTCCGCCGCAGATCCCAGCGGTCCACCAGCACCCCGGCGACCATGCTCAGCAGCGGGATGGCCAGCCACTGCGCCATGCCGACGACGCCGACCTCGAAGGGCGAGGCGTCGAGCAGCAGGATCATGACCGTGGGAATGACGAACAGGTTGATCTTGTCGCCGACGTAGCTGACGGTCTGGCCGGCCCACAGGAGGTTGAAGTCCCGGCCGAGGCGTACGCGGTCGCGGATCATGCCGCCTGCCTTCGCAGCAGGTTCGCCGACTTGCCGGTGCGCTCGTTCATGACGGGCGAGTCGATCAGGGTCACCGTCAGGCAGGTGGGGTCGTTGTGGAAGACCACGCCCGGACCGAAACCGGAGCCGCACATGTGACGGCGCAGGTTGTCGGCGAGGTCGGGCCCGGCGTCACGGGTGGGGACCGCGAGGACTTCGAGGGTGTCGGCCTTGGCCGGGTGCGAGGTGATCCGCAGCTGGATGCGGGCGACGCCCGGCAGCGCGGTCAACTCGGCGATGGTGGCGTCCACGTCGAGGTTGTGACTGCGGAACTGGACGACACCGTCGCGGCGGCCCAGCAGTCGCAGGGCCCGCCCGGGCTCACCGCACTCGCAGGAGACCCACTCGCCGGCGTCACCGGTCTGGTAGCGCAGCACGGGATTGAGGCCGTGCGGCTTGAGGGAGGTGAAGTCGATGAGCCCGTCGGCGCCGACGTGCACGAGCTGCGAGGGCAGCGGGTGCCAGGTGTCGTCGGGGCAGTCAGGGGTGTTGGTGCCGATCACCCAGGTCTCGGTGCTGCCGTAGAGACCCCAGCGACGCGCGTTCGGCGCGACGGCGGGGATGTCGTCGTCGAGCTGCGGGTGCCATGCCTCGCCGAGCCACAGGACGCTGCGCAGGTCGGGAAGTTTGACGCCCGCCTCACGGGCGTACCCGAAGAGGTTGCGCAGGGTGCTGGGCGCGCCGCCGAAGGCGGTTACCCGGCGGGTCAGGAAGAACTCGAGCCACGCGTCGTACTCGGCCTTGCCGATCGCGCCGAGCGGGATGCCCGTGCAGCCGGTCAGATCGGCGTAGGCGGCGACGAGGTAGTGGCCGCCCCACATCTTCCCGGCGCTCCAGCCGTTGACGAACAGGTCATCGGGCCCCAGTGGCTTCCACTGCTCGTGCACCTCGTTCATGTACAGGCCGGTGGGGGCGTAGCCGAGCTTGGGGGCACCGGTCGTGCCACCGCTCTGGAACATCCACGTCGAGCCCTCGTGAGCGCGGGGCTGGAGGTGGTCGAGGGCGATGTTGAGATCGTCCTTGAGCATCACCGGGACGTGCACGAGGTCTTCGAGGCTGTCGAGCACGACGACGTCGGAGTAGCGCTCGGCGAGCGCGGGGACCGAGCGGAGCTTGCCGAGCGTCGCGGCGGCGACGTCGCGGGCGCCGGGCGCGCTGGACTGGAAACCGGTCATCGCGCCTCGGCTCCCATCCGCGCGGAGTGGGCGTCGCGGTAGGCCTGGAAGCGGCCGCGGATCAGCTCGCGCTGGATCCGGACGGCCTCGGGGTCGCTCGGGTCGGGGCAGAAGATGCCGCCGTCGAACTCGATCTCGGAGAGCCAGAAGCGCTCGCCGTCGTGCAGGAAGTCGATGCACACGAAGGGCACCGGGAGCTTCTCGCGGAAGTAGGCCAGCGCCTCCGACAGCTCCTCAGGCACGTCCGCCCAGTGGATCTTGGCGCCGGTCGTGTACTGCGGGTAGAGCGCTCCGTCGCCGGGCGCGCGCACCATGACCTTGCGGGGCTCGCCGGCGATCATGAACACGCGGAAGTCGACGGTGCCTGCACCCAGGTAGGGCTGGAACACCATGGTCGTGTCGCCGCCCTGCGCGAGGCTGAGCAGGCCGCGGACGTCGTGGGAGTCCCGGGCGAGGTTGATGCCGCGGGAGGTGGCCCACCCGGCCGGCTTGCTGAACGCCGGGTAGGGCAGGTCGGCGATGGCGGCCTCGTACTCGTCGTAGACCAGGTCGCGGCCCGATCCGATGCGCACGGTCGGGACCGGCGAGACCGGGCAGTCGCGCAGGTAGAGGATCGTGGCCAGCTTGTCGTTGCAGACCGTGGCCAGCTCCGGCGGGTGCGGCAGGTAGAAGCCGGCGAGTTCGAGGACGTTGTAGAGCGTCAGCTGGTTGAAGACGTCCATCGACTGGTAGGGCAGGGAGTACAGCGAGGAGATGAACAGCGTGTCGTCGGGGGTGACGCGCTCGCCGTCGATGTAGAACTTCGGGTTGCCCGGGTCGAGGGCGTCGGCGGTGACCGCTTCGGGCGCGACACGTTCGAAGGAAAGGCCGAGTTCCTTGGCGACGTCCTGGTAGGCCTCCCAGAAAGAGGCGCTCCACTTCGCGCGGGTCCGGGTGGACTCGCGGTCTGGGAAGAGCCAGACCACGCGTCGTAGCGTGCTAGTCGCCTCAGTCATGGTTCACCGTTCTCGAGGTGGGGGCGGGCCGCCGGGCGCGGCGGGTGAGGACCGGGCGAGTCTGGCAACGCCGCCTACAGATCCACTGCGAATCCGGTGCGCGCGGGCACTGGCGGATCTGTGGCGAATCCATGGCGGCGGCGCTCATCCTTTGCCGGTCAGGCGAGACCTCGGAGGAAAAGGGTTGTCCATGAGCACGCAGAAGCACGTCGTCATCGTCGACGCCTACTCCCCGACCAGGCGGCTGGCGCCGGTGCTCCACGAGGCCGGCTACGCGGTGGTGCGGGTGCAGAGCACGCCGGGCGTGCCGCTGGTCTACCAGTCGAGTTTCGACCTGTCGCCCTACGCGGCCAACATCGTCCACGACGGCGACCTGGAGGCCACGATCGCGGCGGTGGCGGCCTTCGAGCCCGAGGCGGTCATCGCCGGCGGTGAGGTGGGCGTGGAGTTCGCCGACCTCCTCGCCGAGCGGATGGGTCTGGCCGGCAACGGGACGGCCCTCAGCGCCGCCCGCCGCGACAAGTACGTGCAGATGGAGACCGTCCGCGCCGCAGGGGTCCGCGCGACCCGGCAGCTCCTGGTCACCGATGCCGCGCAGCTCGCCGACTGGCATCGCGACTTCGGTGGCCGCGTGGTCGTCAAGCCGCTGCGAAGCGCCGCCGGCGACGGTGTCGCGTTCTGCTCGACGCCCGAGGAGTCCGTCGCGGCCTACGAGGCGATCCTCGGCGCCGAGAACGTCTTCTCCGCGCGCAACGACGGCGTCGTCGCCCAGGAGTACCTGGCCGGCGGCGAGTACATCGTGGACATCGTCAGCCGCGAGGGCCGCCACCACGTCACCGATGTGTGGAAGTACGAGAAGATCTCCGCCAACGGGATCCTCGACCTGACCACCGGACTGCGGATCCTGCCCCGGCGCGGTGACGCCCAGGACGCGCTGGTGCCCTACGCCTTCGAGGTCCTCGACGCGCTCGGCGTCCAGTACGGCGCCTCCCACCTGGAGATCAAGCTGACGCCGGAGGGTCCCTGCCTGGTGGAGGCGGCCGCTCGGATGGCGGGACTGGACATCCCGTTCTACTCGCGCGAGTGCATCGGGGAGGCGCACCTGGAGTGGATCGTCGACGCCTACGTCCGCCCGGATCGCTTCGACGCCCGCTGGAAGGACGACTACCGGCTCAACCGGCACTGGGTCTCGGCGATGGCGGTGTCCACGGTGGACGCCGAACTGGCCGGATACCCGCTGCTGCCGGTGATCGAAGGGCTGGAGAGCTTCCAGGACGTCCGGCCGGTCGTCTCGCCCGGCGGGCGCCTGCGGCCCACGATCGACGACATGACCTGCCCGCTGATCGTCAACTTCGCCCACGAGGTGGAGGAGATCGCGATCCGCGACTTCGGGACCGTCCGCCACCTCGACGGCCCGGCCTTCTACGAACTGGCCGGGGAGTCCTGATGGAGGCGCGGCCGCACGTCGTCGTCATCCACCGCTGGCTGGCGCGCTACGCCGAGTACGAGCGCTACATCGACCACGAGGCGAACGCGGTCACCTATGTGACGACGGAGGTGGCCGCGCCGTCCCTGTCGACGGCGGCGGCCGCCGTCGAGCTGGTCGCGGCGACCGACGACCTGCCCTCGGTCGCCGACCGGGTCAAGCACCTCGTCGAGGACCACGGGAGCCCGGCGGCGATCGTCGGGCTCAAGGAGGACGACCTGCTCGTCGCGGCGCAGCTGCGCGCCGAGTGGGACTGCCCCGGTCCGGTACTGGCCGACCTGGTCCCCTTCCGCGACAAGCTGGTCATGGCCGGGAAGGTCGCCGCGGCCGGTGTCGCGGTGCCGGCTTTCGCGGGCGTCACCGACGCCGGCGAGGTCGAGGCCTTCGCCCGCGAGCACGGCTACCCGGTCGTGGTGAAACCGCGCGTCGGCAGTTCGAGCGCCGGGGTGTCCAAACTGGATGGACCGGCCGGACTCGGCGACCTCGACGTCGACACCCACGGCCCCCTGATGGTCCAGGCCTTCGACGAACGCCAGATCTTCCACGTCGACGGGCTCTTCGACGGCACCCGCACCGGACCGCTGCGCGCTTCCCGGTACCTCAACACCTGCCTGGGCTTCCGGACCGGCGACGTGCTCGGCTCGGTCGAGGATCCGGCGGTCACCGGGCTCGTCGCGGAGGTCACCGACCGCGTCCTCGGCGCCCTGTCGCCCGGCCGGGCCACGCCCTTCCACCTGGAGCTGTTCGTCGGCGAGGAGAGCGGCGAGTGCGCCTTTCTCGAAGTGGGCGCGCGCGTCGGCGGCGCCGAGATCCCCTTCCTGTGGCGTGAGGTGCACGGCTACGACCTCATGGAGGCCGCCTTCCGGCTCTCCATGGGCCTCGATCCCCTGCCGTGGGACGGTTTCCGGGCGGAGGAGACGGCCGGTTGGCTGCTCGTGCCCGCCCCGGCGGCCCGGCCGTGCCGGATCACCGAGGCGACGCCGATGACCGGCCGCGTGCCGGGCCCCTACGCCGAGGCTCTGCTGAGCCCGGGAGACGTCCTGCCCGCCGCGGACGCGTACTACGAGCACGTCGGCGGCCGCTTCCGGTTCAGGGGCGCCGGACCGGCCGAGGTGACGGCGGCGATCGAGGCCACCGCACGGGACTTTCGGGTCCGCGGCGAGGCGCCGTGAACCGCTGCCCGAACGGGCGGCCTCCACAGTAGACGCGGTTTCGCGGTGGCCGGGCGGCCGCGGCCCCACGCCGATCCGCCGGACAAGCCGTAATCTCGGTGCGTGGACCTGACCCGGCTCGTGCCCCCGCTGACGAACGTGGTGAACCAGGCCGCCAGGCCGTTCATCCAGCGCGCGTGGTCGGCGCTGGTCCGCAAGGGCCACGTGCGCAGCCCGGACGCCTACGGGCGGCTGGAACAGATCCGCGGGCCGCACCAGGGCGACTTCTCCGCCCTGTCGATCGTGTTCGACCTGCCCGAGAACATCACCCACCAGCGGCTGCTGAAGGTCGTCGGCCTCCCCCGCTTCCAGGTCTTCGCCAAGCAGCTGATCGCCCTGCGCATCGCCGGTCAGGCCAGGGGCGGCCGCAGGCTGGGCGAGGCCGCATTCACGCTGTTCGCCGACGAGCTGTTCACCGATGCCGCGCCGGAACGGCGGCGGGTGCTCACCGAGTCGTTCCGGCCGGCCTTCGACGCGCTCTGGAAGAGCCTGGACACCGCCTGCGCGCGGGTCGCCGAGCAGCTCACCGGATACCCGGTCGCCGGCGGCGACACCTTCAACTGGGCGCAGGCCACCCTGTCGCTGGCCACCGCCGAGTCGGCCGAACGCTACGTGGCCTTCCTGGCGGCCAACGGCGGCGGCACCGAGGACTCGGCCCGCTGGATGGCCAAGTACCGCCTGGAGTTCGACCGCGCGCACGGCCGGATCCCGCTGCCCGACCTCGGCTCGCGGCGCGAGATCCCCTTCGCCGAGCTCTACGTCGAACCGGAGGTCACCGCGCCGGCGCAGGCCGGGGTGAACGCGCCGAGCCTGCGGATGTCGCGGCGCACCGGAGTCGGCCGGATCGTCGACGAGCTCGACCGGACCGTCATCGTCGGCAACCCCGGCGCGGGCAAGTCGACGCTGAGCAAGGTGATCGGGATCCGGTGGTCGCGCGAGCGCGGCCCGGTGTTCCTGCTCCCGGTGCGCGGCCTCAACCTCGACCCGGCCGGTTTCAACGTCGTGCAGGAGATCGAGCGGGTCCTGGCCCGGGGCTTCCAGACCCCGCCACCGCCGGGCCTCGTCGAGCGCACGCTCCTGGAGGGCGGGGCGCTGGTCATCTTCGACGGCGTCGACGAGGTCAGCTCGCTGGCACGGCGAAAGCAGGTGTCGCGCACGATTGAGGCGGTCGGCAACGCCTTCCCGCTCAGCGCGGTCCTGGTGACCGCGCGCGGGATCGGCTACCCCGCCATCCGGCTCGACACCGAGGTCTACACCGAACTGGAGATCAACCCCTTCACTCCCCGCCAGGTGGAGGAGTACGTCGGCAAGTGGTTCCGGCTGGCGGCGTCCTTCGACGACTCGGCGCGCGCCAAGGCGATCGCGCACTTCATGGAGACCAGCGGCTCCATCCACGACCTGCGCAGCAATCCGCTCATGCTGTCGTTCATCTGCGTTCTCTACCGCGGTCACGCCGACATCCCGAGGCGGCGCACCCAGATCTACCGCAAGTGCGTCGAGCTGCTGCTGCGCGACTGGGATCTGTCGCGCGGGATCGTCGACAGCACCTGGGAGGTCGACACCTACGAGATCGCGCTGATCGAGATCGCCGCGCTGATGCTGCACACCCCCGAATACCAGGGCGGCATGACCGAGCGTCAGCTGCGCTCGGTCGCCGCCCGTAATCTGCTGTCCGAAGTGGTCGCCGACCGCCGCGAGGCCGAGCGCCTCGCCGGGGAGGTGATCGAGCTGTGCCGGGGGCGGGGCTGGCTGTTCACCGACATCGGGCCCAACGACGAGGGCGAGGAGATCTTCGCCTTCACCCACCGAAGCCTGATGGAGTACTTCGCCGCCCGTCACCACGTCCGCCACTCCGCCTCGGTCAGCCGCCTCGCCCGCGAGCTCGTGCCGCACATCGTCTCGCAGAAGAACCCGGTGCTCGCCCAGATGTGCCTGAGCATCGTCAGCCAGAACAGCGCGGCGGGCTCGTCGCAGATGATCCTGGAACTGCTCGCCGAGGCCGAACGCTCCGAGCAGCCGCAGGCGGGGGTGCTGCGGGAGTTCTGCGTCCTGACCGCCGACACCGTGCCGCTGAACCGGGACGCACTGCGCGGTGTCCTCGCCGGTTTCCTGGAGAGCATGCCGACCTCCTCGGCCCACGCTCATCTCCGGCTGCTGCTCGGCGAGCACTTCCGGCACTCCGGGGCGGTGCCGGGGGTCTTGAAGGCGCTGGTGGCCGAGCGTCTGTCACGCGACGCCGCCCAGGTCCGCCAGCTGTGCCTGGCGCATCCGTGGCTGTGGGACTTCTGTCTGGAACGGGGCCTGCTGCGCCTGGCCGACCTGCCCGGCGACCAGCTCGCGTCGCGGTTCGACCGGCTCTTCGGCGGAGAACTGCACACCTACACGAGGCGGCCGCCGTTCACGTCGGCGATGGCGCTGCTGGACGCGGCCTTCCCGGAGCGGCGGGGTGTCGTGCGCACCGGTGCCCTGCGGGATCTCGCGCTGCTGCGCGAGACGATCGGCTCGCCCTTCGACCTGCACCAGCTCACCGCGATGCCCCCGTTGCCGGGAGGCGACGAGCGCTTCGTTCCGGAGGCGCTGAGACTGGGCGACCGTGCGCTGGCCCGCGCCGCCGGGCACCGCCGTGAGGTCCTGGGCGCCGTCTTGTACCTGGTCCTCGCGCTCGGCGAAATGGTCGTGCACACCGATCGCAGGCTCGACGAATTCCCCGACGGCCTCGCGCTGCGGCTGTGCCGGGCCCGCCGCAAGTCCTACTCGCTGGGATGGGAGCCGCCCGGCATCGGGCTGCTGCCCTACGAGGACGCCGAGTTCCTGCGCTCGTGGATCCGGCACGACGTGACGATCTTCGTCCGCGAGACCGACTACGGCGTGTCCTGACGGCGGGCACGGGGGCGGCCGGGGGGCGGCGCCGCCTCCCCGGCCCATTCCCTGCCATCGTCAGCGTTCACGGCCTCGCTCGCGGCCGGTGTCGTCGACGTCGATCTCCTCGTGCCGGACCTCGCCGGTGACCTGCTGCTCGTCGGTCTTCATGTCCTTCGTGAGGCGGACCTTCTCCACGGCGACCGTCTCGGTCTCCACGACCGGCCGCTCGGCGTAGAGCGTCGCCTCGACGGTCTCCTCGGCGAACTGGTGCTTCGGGTCGGCGGCGTCGCCGTCGACCGGGACACGCTCGACGCGGACCTCTTCGTGGCGGACCGGAACGGTCTTGGTGACGTTCTCGGTCACCACGTGCTTGCGGAGCCGCACGCGGCCGCCCTCGACGGCCTCGGTGCCGACGTGCAGTTTCTCGGCGTAGCTGGTGAGCTCGGGCGACTCGGCGTCGGCGTCCATCGCGCCGGACTTGCGGCCCGAACGCTTCGCCGCGGCCTGGTCGGCGGCTCCCTGCGCCTCGGTGGCCGGCACCTGGGCGCGCCCCTTCGCCGTGTCGCGCCCCTTCGCCGTGTCGCGCCCCTTCGCCGTGTCGCGCCCCTTCGCCGTGTCGCGCCCCTTCGCCGTGTCGCGCCCCTTCGCCGTGTTCTGCCCGGCCATCGGCCCAGTCTGCTGCTTGTCGGTGTTGGCGTAGTCGCGCCGGCCGCTGCCGTAGGGCAGGTTGTAGTACGAGTACAGCTCGCCGAGCTGCTCGTCGCTGAGGTGGACCTCGTCGCCCTCTCCGGCCGGGTCGAGGCGCGGCGCGTCGCGCACCATGTCCTTGTCGACCTTGACCTGCAGCCGCCCGTCGCTCAGGTCGCCGTCGTGGATCGGGACGAACGACTCGCTCATCCCGAAGAGTCCGGTGTGCACGCTCGCCACGACGGGGTCGCCGCTGGCGTCGTCGACGAACACCTGCTTGACGCCGCCGATCTTGTCACCGTTGGCGTCGTAGACGGTCGCGTCGTGGAGCTGAGTGAGTTGCGAGTTGCCGATCATTTGTCCATCCCCCCGATGGTTCGCCGATGATCTCTGCAAGCCACTTGCTACCCAGTGTGATCAACACTTAAACATTCGGCGAGATCAATTCTGGTGACCCTCGTGCGAGCGTCGTGCAGGATGTCGGCATGTCCGCCTCACCCGGCACGGCACTGCTCACCCGCCTCGATTCCCTGGCGTATCCGGCCCGCGCGCGTCTGCTGGCGTCGCACGCGTGCCGACTGCCCCATGCCGACCTGCGCGAACTGCTCGGCGAACTGTGGTCCGGAGACACCGACCACCGGCACATCGCGCTGACCATGGGCGTGGCCGCCCGTGACGGGCGCTCGGTGCGCACCGGGCTGGCGGACACCGACCGGGGCATCGTCGCCCGCTCACTGCGCGCGGCCGTGGCCTTGGGCGTCGAGACGCCCCGGCTGACCGCCCTGCTCGACGACGCCCCCGCCGGGACGCGGGCCCGGCTCTACCGGCTGGCGAGGAACGACACGCCGCTCGCCGAGGCCATCATCGGCCCGGTGCGCGCCCGCTACGGCGACCGGGAGGCCGCCCGCGTGCTTCCCGGTTGCGAGGGCGACACCGTCGCCCGGCTCCTGCCGGAACTGTCCTACGCGCTGACCGGCTGGAAGTTCCTCGCCGGGCGCCACCCCGGCCCGGTCCTCGACGAGGCCGGCCGCCTCCTCGCCGAATTCGCCGGTCCCGCCCGCGACGCGTGGTGGTCGAGGCGCGGGCGGGCCGTCCTGACCACCGCCCGCCACGCGCCCGAGGACCTCCTCGCGCTGCTGGAGCGCCACCCCGGATTGCCCGCGGTATCGGAGACCGCCTGGGCCGTCGGCCTGCTGGCCGTCCGGCGGCCCGAACGGGTCGTGCGGCTGCTGACCGACCCGGCGCAGACCGGACTTCGCGCGGCCCGCTCGCGTCCGTCCCTGCTGCGCCGGATCGCCGGCCTCGACACCGTCGTGCTCACCGGGTTCGCGCACGCCCTCGACGGCGACGGCGAACTGGCCGCCCTGCTCGACGCGCTGCCCCCGTCGCGGCGCTCGGAACTGTTCGACGCGGTCCGTCCCGACCTCACCGACCCGATCGGCGACCCGCTGCTGTCGGCGCTCCCCCATGCGCGCCAGACGGCCGAGGCGAGGCGCTGCCTGGCTCTGCCGCAGATCGCCCAGGACGCCGGGCAGAGGCTTTGGTTCACGGCACGCCTTCCTTTCGAAGAGGCTTTCCCCGCGATCGCCGAAGCGACCCGCTCACACCGGGCGGAGGAACGAGCCGAGGCCTACCGGCTGCTCTTCGAGTGCGCCGTCCGATCGAACGATCCGACCGCGCTCGGCACGGCACTGGGCGCACTCGGCCGGCTCCGCAACGAGCAGGACCCGGTGCGCGAGAGCGCGGTCGGCGCGATCGCCGCCGTGCCCGCCCACCGCTTCGAGGCCTCGCATCTCGCCACGCTGGAAGAACTGGCCACGGGTGTGGCCGAGGCGCGCGACGCCTCCTGGATGACACTCGACGCGCTCGGCCGCCTCGCCACGACCGTCCTCGCCGAACGCGGCGAGGTCGCACCGCTCCGCGTCTGGGCCACCCGGACGCTCGACCGCCTGTTCGCCAACAGGATGCCTCCGCTTCCCCGGCTCGACCGCGCCCTGCGCCGAGGCCAGGAGCACGCCTTCGCGGAGGCGGTGCTCCCCTGGCTGACGGCGTGCGCGGACCGCGCCCACTTCGACCCGCTCTTCGCCGTGGCCAACGCTCTCGGCAAGCGCGCCCGGGGCGTCCGGGGTCTCCAGGCCCTGCTGCGCCGGGCCGTGTCGCCACGCAATCTCGTCCCGGTGATGCTCCAGGGGATCCGCCTGTGGCTCGACGACCCCGCCACCCGCGACACCCGCGTGGAAGAAGTCGTCGGCGAGGACAGCTCGACGGTAGCGATGCCACCGGTGTGGAACATCCTGTCCGCGCGGCGCACGGATCTGCTCGACCTGGTGCTGCCCGGTCCGCCGCACGGACGCCTCATCGCCGAAGGCGCCCCCTGGGTCCCGTCCATCAGGTTCCCCGGCCGCATGCTGCCGCGCCAGCGCGATGTGTGCGCACGACTGCTGGCCGAAGCGGCGGCGGACGCCGGCGCGCAGCGGTACTCCCGAGTCCAGGCGATCCACGCCGTCGCCGATGTCCCCGGCGGTGACACCGTGGTCTCGCGCTACCTCGGCTCCCCCGACGTCGTCCTCGCCGAGGCCGCCCTCGCAGCCCTCGCCCACACCGGCGACCCCGAACACGCCCTCGACGTCTCGCTCACCGAGTTCGACGGCGACCGCGCCCGCGTCGCCGCGTACGCCGCCGGACGCGCCGCGAGCTTCGTACACCCGTCACGGCTCGGACCGAAACTCACCGGCGCCCTCGCCGACGGGCGCAAGGTGACCAGCCGAAAAGAGGCCGCGCGGTTGCTGTCGCGGCTGGCGGTGCCCGCAGCGATGGACGCGCTCGCCGCGGCCTGGCGGCCCGGAACGCATCGCGATGTCAAGGCCGCCATCGTCTCGGCGGTGCGCCTCCAGCTCGACGATCCCCGCGCCTGGCAGATCCTCGACGATGCCGTCGCCGGCGACGAGACGGCGGTCGCCACGGCCGTCCTCGCGATCGGACCACTCGACACCGCGCCTCGGCACCGTACTCGCTACGGCGGCCTCGTCAGCGTGCTGTGCGCCCACCCGCGGCCGCTGATCGCCGTCGCCGCCTGGGCGGCCTATCCATCCTGGGCTCCATGGGCTCCCGAAGCCGGCGGTCTGCTGGTCGGCGCGCTCGCCGATCTCGACGAGCGGGTCCACTGGCGGATCGCCGCGCGGTCGCTGGCCGCCATGCTGCACACCGCCCCGGACTCCGAGGCGCTCGAACAAGCCGTCGCCGGCCTCCTCGACGCCGAGGCCGCCGACACCCGGCCGGAGGCGTGCGACCGGGACCGTCCGTCCGCTCAGCGCCTCGACGCGCTCGTGTCCGCAGCCGTGGCCCACGCGGACACCGCCCTGTCACCGGCGGGCCGCGCCGCGCTGGCCCGGGCGGGCGGGATCCTCGCCGAGCGTCCCGATCACCTCGCCGGCGCCGCACGGCTGCTCATCGCCTCCAGCGGCCTGACCTCGGCGGTCCCCGGCGCGATCGCGGAAGACCTGGCGTCGGTCGCCGACCTCCTCGCCGGGCGGCCGGTCACCGCGTCCCGCGTCGCCGGGGAGATCCTCGCGGCGGCCTCGCGCCGTCCGCACGGCGACGCGCGGGCCTTCCGGCCGGCCGCCGAGACGCTCGCCGAACGCGGAGATCTCCCCGCCGGACTGTTCGCGCTGGCGCTCGCCGACGGCGGCTCCCGCGTCGGCTCCGGCCGGCGTGGCGCCGACCCGCCGTGGCGCGACCTGCTCTTGCGTTTGCGCGGGCACGCCGAAGCAGAGG
This sequence comes from Phytomonospora sp. NPDC050363, assembly GCF_040655735.1. Classification (NCBI taxonomy): domain Bacteria; kingdom Bacillati; phylum Actinomycetota; class Actinomycetes; order Micromonosporales; family Micromonosporaceae; genus Phytomonospora; species Phytomonospora sp. NPDC050363. The sequence goes on along the minus strand of NZ_JBFAKK010000001.1, from coordinate 420,501 downwards.
TCCGCGCGGCCGCGCTCGCGCTGTTCACCACACAGGAATGACGCGACGGCGTCCCGGTCAAACGGCCGGTGCCTTCTCCCGTGAAGGGCCGGCGGCCAGGAGCGCGAGGACCCCGAGACCGTAGGCCGCCAGCAGAGTCAGCACGCCGACGGTGAAGCCGGTCATCCCGCCACCGCCGATCGTCCAGGCCAGGGCCGTCACGGCCGGGCCGATGGTCGAGGCGAGCGTCCGCACCGTCGCGAAGGCCCCGCCCGCCGCGCCGATCGCCTCGCGGGGAGTGGCCGCCATGAGACTGGTGTTGATGGGCCCGTTGAACAGCGCCGAGGCGATGCCGATGAGCACCAGGCGCCAGGCGAGCCCGAACAGGTCGGTGTCGGAGTCGACGGTGAGCATCGTCGTCATCGCGCCGACCGAGAGGATCGCCCCGACCACGGCGACCTTGTGGGCGCCGAAGGTGTCGGCGAGTTTGCCGGCGATGGGCGCGATCGGGGCCATGGCGCCGGAGAGGAAGAGCAGCGCGACACCCGTGGTCGCGGGGCTTTCGCGCATCTCGTCGACGACGAAGTAGGGCAGCAGGAAGGACATCAGGCCGACGGCGAAGCTCATCAGGAAGAGGCCGAGCAGGCCCATCCCGACGGTCCGCCGGCGGATGACCGCGATCAGCGGCGCCGAGCTGCGCAGCCGCAGCCAGACGACCGTGAGGGCGACCGAGATGACGACGAGCACGGCGGCGAGCGCGGGCTGTTCGCTGAGTCGGTCGAAGGCGAGGAGGATCGCCGCGACGGCGCCGCCCATCACGAGGCTGTCGCGGATCAGGACGCGGTCGGGAACGGGCAGGCCCTTGCCGTTGCCGGGAATCGCCCGCCAGCCGAGCCACAGGGCGGCGGCGACGATGGGCAGCTTCAGCAGGAACAGGCCGCGCCAGCCGAAAGCGCCGACGGCGAGGCCTCCGAGCGGGGCGCCGATCATGCCGCCGATGGTCATCACGGTGATGATGTAACCGATGGCCCGTCCGCGCCGGTCCGCGGGCACGGACGCCGCGACGATGGGCATGTAGACGGCCATGACCAGTGAGGCGGCCAGCCCTTGCAGGAAGCGCGCGGCGATCAGCAGCCAGAAGGTCGGGGCGGCGGCGACCAGGACGCTGGCGGCGGCGACACCGAACATCGACAGCAGGAACACCTTGCGGATGTCGGCCTTGTCCGCCCAGCGGCCGGCGGGGATGGCCGCCGCCGACATCGGCAGGGCGTAGCCGAGCAGGCCCCAGGCGGTGACGGCCGGGCCGACGCTCAGGTCGTCGCCTATGTCGGGCAGGGCGACGGCGGCGAGCATGAGGTCGGAGGTCACGACGACCATGGCCAAGGCGAGAGCGAAGACGGGCGCCCACCGGGTGGGAACTTCGCTGCGGGGTTCGGTGGTGCCGAGCTGAGTCATACCCCGAAACTATGGATCCGGGACCGGCCGGGGCATCTGTCGCGTGACTGGTCGGTGCGACCGGGGCGCCGGTCGCACCGCCAGTACAGGTCACCGGTCACCGGGCCCAGTCACCTGACAGATGGCGGGACCGCCGGCCGCCCATAGCTTTGGCCACGACACCGAAACCGGTGGTCGAAGCCTTGACGAGGAGCACCCCATGCCCGACAACCTGAAACTCGCCGTCATCATCGGCAGTACCCGCGAAGGACGCTTCGGTCCGGTTCCGGCCGAGTGGATCGCCGAGGAGGCCCGTCGATACGGCGGCTTCGACGTCGACGTCGTGGACCTGCTCGACTGCGAGCTGCCGGCCCACATCACCGGTGACAGCGACGACCACCCGAACGTGCGGAGCCTGTCGGCCCGGCTGCACGCCGCCGACGCGTTCGTCGTGGTCACGCCGGAGTACAACCACAGCTACCCGGCCGGCCTGAAAGCCGCGATCGACCACTACCAGGCGGAATGGCACACCAAGCCGGTCGGTTTCGTCTCCTACGGCGGCATGGTCGGCGGACAGCGGGCGGTGGAGCACCTGCGGCAGATCTTCCCCGAGGTCCACGCGCTGACCGTGCGCGACACCATCGGCCTCGTCAACTACTGGACCTTGCTGGGCCCCGACGGCCGCTTCGCCGAGCCCGAGGCCCTGGCCGGCGCGGCCAAGGGAATGCTCGGCCAGCTCACCTGGTGGGGTCGTGCGCTGCGCACCGCCCGCCTCGAAACCGCCTACGCGGTCTGACGAAAGGGAAGTGGCCATGAAGGCGATTCGCCAGTACGAGGTCGGCCCGGCCGAGACCCTGCTCTTCGAGGACGCTCCCGACCCGGTCGCCGGGCCCGGGCAGCTGCTGATCCGGGTCCGCGCGGCCGGCGTGCACCTGCTCGACGCGGCGATCCGTGCCGGGACCGCCGGCGACCACCCGTTCGCCGGACCGGCGCTGCCGATGACACCGGGACGCGAGGTCGCCGGCGTCGTGGAAGCCGTCGGCGACGGCGTCGACTCTTCCTGGGTGGGGCGACGGGCCGTCACCCACCTGGGCATCGCCAGCGGCGGCTACGCCGAACTGGCGGTACGCGAGGCCGAAGCGGTCCACCCCATCCCCGATGGACTCGGTGAGGCCGAGGCGGTCGCGCTGATCGGTACCGGCCGGACGGCGATCGGGATCCTCGACGTGGCCGCGCTGACCGGCGACGACGTCGTGCTGGTCACCGCCGCAGCGGGAGGGATCGGCTCCCTGCTTGTGCAGGCGGCCGCCAACGTGGGCGCGACCGTGGTCGCCGCCGCGGGAGGCGGGAAACTCGACCAGATCAAGAACGTCGCGCCGCAGGCGATCACGGTGGCCTACGACGAGCCCGGCTGGGCGGAGGCGGTGCGCACGGCCCTGTCCGGGCGCGAGATCACCGTCGCCTTCGACAGCGTGGGCGGCGAGGCCGGGCGCGCGGCCCTTGACCTGCTGGGCATCGGTGGGCGCTTCATCATGTTCGGCTGGTCGTCGGGGACGGTCACCGAGCTCGACGCCGACGACATCTACGCCAAGGCCCTGGAGGTGACCGTCGCCCTCGGGCCGCGGATGCTCGCCCGCCCCGGGGGCCTGCGCAGCCTGGAGACCGAGGCGCTGGCCGAAGGCGCGGCCGGACGGCTCATCGCGCTCACCCAGGTCTACCCGCTCGCCGAGGCGGCGGCGGCGCACACCGCGCTGGAGAACCGCGGCACGGTCGGCAAGGCCGTGCTGGTCCCCTGAGGAACCGGAAGGGCGGCGCGGCCGCAAGGGCCGCCGCCGCCCTCCGGGACGTCCACGTCACACTCGCGCGCACCGGATAGGGCTTCCTTCCTGCGTAGAATCGCGCCCATGCTGTTCGGCCGCCCCACCGAAACCGCCCGGCTCGACCGGCTGATCGACGCGGCCCGATCGGGACGCAGCGCCGCGCTGATCGTGCGCGGCGAGGCCGGCATCGGCAAGTCGGCGCTCCTCGAACACTGCGCCGAGCGGGCCGAGGGCCTGCTCCTGCTGCGCAGCAACGGCGCCGAGTTCGAGTCGGAACTCCCCTACGCCGGTCTCCACCTGCTCCTCCGTGAGCACGTCGGCCGCATCGACTCACTGCCCGGCCCGCAGGCCCGGGCCCTGCGGACCGCGCTCGGCCTGGCCGCCACCGAGGACCGGGAGTGGTTCCAGGTGGGCCTCGCGGTCCTCAACCTGCTCACCGAACTGGCCGAGACGACCCCGGTCCTGTGCCTGGTCGACGACGTGCACTGGCTCGACCACGAGACCACCGCCGTCCTGCGCTTCGTCGCGCGCAGGCTTCAGGCCGAGGGCGTGGTGATGATCCTCGGCGCGCGCGACTCCCACGCGCCGGTCTTCAGCGCCGAGGGCATCGAGGAACTGGTCCTGTCACCCCTCGGCGAACAGGCCGCCGGTCAGGTCCTCGACGCCTACGCCGCAGACCTGCCCGACTACGTCCGCGACCACATCCGCACCGAATCGAGCGGAAACCCGCTCGCGTTGCGCGAACTGGCCGCGGCACAGCGCGAAGGGCACCTGGGCGCCGAAACCGGCGGCGTCACCCGGCTGCCCACGCACGGCCGGATCCAGCGCAGCTTCGGCGACCGGATCGCCACCCTGCCCGCCACCGCCCGCGACCTCCTGCTGGTCGCCTCCGCCGACGACAGCCGCAGCACGGCGACCGTACTCGCCGCGGCGGCCAGGCTCGGCGCCTCCGTCGACGACCTCGATCTCGTCGAGAAGCGCGAACTGCTGCGCACCACCGCCGACCAGGTCCTCTTCCGCCATCCGCTCATCCGCGCCGCCGCCTACCAGGGTGCCGGATCCCGGGAGCGTTCCGCCGCGCACTCGGCGCTGGCCGCGGTCCTCGACCCCACCGTCGACGGGTACCGGCGCGCCTGGCATCTCGCGGCCGCCACCACCGGCACCGACGAAGAGGTCGCCGCCCTGCTCGAAGCCGAGACCGACGCCATCCTGACCCGCGGCGGGTACGCGGCGGTCACCACCGGATACGCCCGGGCCGCCGCGCTGAGCCCGGCGCCAGCCGAGCGGGGCCGGCGCTTCCTGGCCGCCGCGCGCTCGGCCCTCGACGCCGGCCAGCTGGACCGCGCCGACGCCCTGGCCGACCAGGCCGCGCGCAACCTCACCGACGAGATCGCGCTCGCGCTCGTCGCCCGGGTACGCGGCTCGGCGGCGAACTGGCGCGGGCAACCCGCCTCCGCCCACCGGATCTGGTCCGACGCGGCACGGCGGGTGGCGCCGCACTCCCAGGACAACGCCAGCTTCCTGCTCTTCAACGCCGCCGAACTCGCCTGGCTCACCGGGGACTTCAACGCGGCCGCCGCCGACGCCCGGCTGGCCGCCGAGCTCGGCCTCCGCAACGCCGACCGGGTCCAGGCCATCGCCGTCGCCGCCGCCGGGATCAACGGGCGCGCCGGACTCACCCCCGCCGACGGCCTCACGGCCCTGCGCAAGATGGTGGCGATCGTCGCCGAACATGTCGCGGTGATGCGCCTTGAGGACGCCGCGACGCTCGTCGTGTGGCGGCTGATGCTCGGTGACCACGTGACGGCGCTCGCCGAGGCGGAGGCACTGGTGGCGCGCTGCCGGGCGCCCGGAGCGCTCGGCGTGCTCCCCCGTGCGCTGGGCCTGCTGGCGAGAGCCCAGCAGTACGCCGGAGCGCACGCCGAGGCCTTGGACACGGCGACCGAAGCGCTGCGGCTGGCCGCCGACATCGGCACGAACACGATCTTGCGCGGAGTGCCGGCGAGCGTACTGGCCTTCCTCGCCGCGGTCGAAGGCGACGAGGAGCGGTGCGGACGGCTCCTCGGCGAGGTCACCGAGAGCATGGGCAACCGCGGGCAGGTGATCGGCGAAGGCCCGCTCGCCTTGGCCGATCTCGCGCTCGGCCGCTTCGAGGCGGCGCACGAACGGCTGTCGGCGGCGGTCTCACGACCGCACCGCATGGACCTGCTCCCCTACATCCCCGACCTGGTGGAGGCAGCCACGCGCGTCGACGGTCCGGTGCGCGTCGGCGACGCCTTCGAGCTCTACGAGGCCTGGTCGACCGCCGTCGGCATGCCCTGGGCCGCGGCGGTCACCGCGCGCTGCCGCGCACTCCTCGACGACGCCGGCGCCGAGCGGCACTTCGCCGAGGCACTCGCCGCGCACGGCGGTCCCGACGACCGGCCCTTCGAAACAGCGAGGACCGAGCTGCTCTACGGCGAGTGGCTGCGGCGCAAGCGCCGGGTCAACGACGCCAAGCCCCATCTGCGGCAGTCGATGGATACCTTTGAGCGGCTGCGCGCGACGGCCTGGGCCGACCGGGCCAGGCTCGAACTGCGCGCCGCCGGGGAGAGCGTCGCGGCGCAACCGGTCCGGTCCGACGACCGTTTCGCCGACCTCACCCCGCAGGAGTCGCAGGTGGTGCGCCTGGCCGCCGGAGGGCTGACCAACCGCGAGATCGGCGCGCAGCTGTTCCTCAGCCCGCGCACGGTCGGCTATCACCTCTACAAGGCCTATCCGAAGCTCGGCGTGGCCTCGCGCGCCGAACTGGGCAGGCTGCGCCCGGGCGGAGAGTGACCCACCGGTCCATCGTGGACGGCCGGACCGGTGGCCGGAAGGTGTTGACACCGGCGATTTGTCCTCACTAGGGTCGGCACACCAGACGACCGGCCGCCCGGTGATCGCAGGATCGCCGGGCGGCCGGCGACGCCGCCTCAGCGAAGAGGGTGACCAGCGATGCGCCGACCGAGCTCGTTATCAGCATGGGGGCCGGCGCGGCGCGCCGGCCGAGTCCTGGCCCTCGCCGGTCTGACCGCCCTGGTCGCGACCGGATGCCTCGGCGGCGGTGACGACGAGGCGGCCGACCCGAACAAGAACGCCGGTGCAGGCGAGTTCACGCTCACGATCACCTCGAACGCGATCGCGGGCGGCAAGAACGCCGAGGGCGCCGACTTCCTCACCGGCTACGTGATCCCGAAGTTCGTCGAGCAGCAGAAGGCCAAGGGCGTCACCGCCCACATCGAGTTCGAGCCCAACGGCGTCGACGACGCCGAGTACAAGAGCAAGATCGGCCTCGACCTCGAAGCCGGCAAGGGCGCCGACATCATCGACATCGACGGCATCTGGGTCGGCGAGTTCGCCGCCTCGAACTTCATCAAGCCGCTGGAAGAGGTCGTCGGGGCCGACGCGGCGAACAACTGGGACGGCTGGGGCCAGATCCAGCCCTCGGTCCAGCAGAACGCCTCCTATGAGGGCAAGCGCTACGGGATCCCCTCGGGCACCGACGGGCGCGTCCTCTACTTCCACAAGGAAGTGTTCGCCGAGGCCGGGCTGCCCGCCGACTGGCAGCCGACGAGCTGGCAGGACGTCCTCGACGCGGCCGGGGCCGTCGCCGACAAGACCGACGCCATCCCCTTGCAGCTCAACGCCGGCACCGCGATGGGCGAGGCGACCACGATGCAGGGCTTCCTGCCCATGCTCGCCGGTACCGGCAAGGAGATCCTCACCGACGGCAAGTGGCAGGGCGACACCCCGCAGGTGCGGCAGGTCCTCGACTTCTACCAGCAGGTCTACGGCGGTGAACTGGGCGACGCCACGCTCCAGCAGGAGGCCAAGGGGCGCGACAAGTCCTTCGAGGCCTTCTCCAAAGGGCGGGTCGGGATCCTGCTGGAGAGCGACTACCTGTGGCGCGGAGTGCTGAGCCCGAGTTCGGACGTGGCGCCGATGCCCGACCGCGACGAGGCGGTCGGATGGGCGAAGATCCCGGCATTCGCGCCGGGTGCCGGTGTCGGCGGGCAGGACTTCGTGTCGATGTCGGGCGGTGCCGCGCAGGTGCTCAACCCGAACACCGCCTACCCGCAGCAGGCTTGGGAGCTCATGCGCTTCATGGCCTCCGCCGAGACGGTCAAGGAACTGGTGAGGGACAGCCCGCGCATCACCCAGCGCGACGACGTCAACGCCGAGGTCCTGGCCGGGGATCCGATGCTGAGCTTCATCGCCTCGCAGGTCGTGCCGCTGACCCGTTTCCGTCCGGGCGACCTGGCCTACCTCCAGGTCTCGACGGCGATCCAGGAGGCCACCTACGCGATCGTCGACGGCTCCTCGGTCGAGGAGGCCGCGGCGGCCTATCAGAAGACGCTGGAAGGCATCGTCGGTGGCGAACGCGTCGCCTCCGGATGACGGCGGCCCGGCGGGCGGGGCCGACCCCCGCACCGCCGGGACCAGCCACGCGGGCGTGGTCGCGGTCGGCGTCCCGACGGGCGGGGCGGCCTCGGACGTCGTGGGACTGGGCAGAGCCCGGGCGGTCGCGTTCGTCGCGCCGGCCCTGCTCCTGATCGGCGTCTTCCTGCTCTTCCCGGCGCTGTGGACGCTCTACATCGGCGCCACCGACTACGAGCGGACCGGGCCGAAGCACGTCAGCCCGTCCTTCGTCGGCGTCGACAACTACACCGACGTGCTCGCCGACCCGTCGTTCTACAACTCGCTGGGACTGACGCTGCTGTTCGTCGGTTTCTCGGCGGTCGTCGGGCAGAACGGGCTCGGCTTCGCGCTGGCCTGGTCGCTGCGCAACGTCACCGGCTGGGTGCGCCGGACGGTCGAGACGCTGGTCCTTTTCGCGTGGATCCTGCCCGGCTCGGTGGTGGCGTTCCTGTGGATCGCGATGCTCGACCGCGATGGTGGGACGGTCAACGCGATGCTGGGCACCCCCGGCCTGGCGTGGCTGGTCGACTACCCGATGGCGAGCCTCGTCGTGTTCAACATCTGGCGCGGCACGGCCTTCTCGATGATGCTCTACGGTGCGGCGCTGTCGTCGGTTCCGCCCTCGCAGCTGGAGACCGCGCGGCTGGCCGGGGCCTCGGGCCCGCAGACCCTCCGCGACATCGTGTTCCCGCATATTCGAGGGCACGCGCTGACCAACACGCTGCTGATCACCCTGTGGACCTTCAACGACTTCTCGCCGTTCCTGCTCACCGCCGGCGGCCCCGGCGACGACTCCGAGATCGTGTCGGTCTACGTCTACAACACCGCGATCCGCGACGGCCGCCTCGGCTACAGCGGGGCGATCTCGCTGCTGGTCCTGGTCGCCAACATCGCGCTGGCCCTGCTGTATCTGCGCATGCTGCGAAAGCGGCGGATCCCGTGAGGAGGGTTTCATGAGGAGCGTCTCCGACGACGACGCCCGCCGGGCGGCCTGGCGCATGGCCGCCCGGATCGGGTTCTATGCGCTGACCTGCCTGATCGCGGTGTTCTTCGCGCTTCCGCTGCTGTGGCTGGTGACCGCGCCGTTCGACGCCAGCCCGACCTACGCCGTCGAGGTCCCCGAGGCCACCCTGGAGAACTTCGCCGAGATCAACGCCAACCCCTACGCGTGGGGCTCGATGCTCAACTCGATCCTGCTGTCGGCGGGGACGGCCTTGTTCGTCGTGGTGGGCGCCGCTCTGGCCGCCTACGCGCTCTCCCGCGTGCGCATGCCCGGCCGCGACGCCCTTCTCTACGTGCTCCTGCTGCTGTCGAGCGTGGTGACCGGCACGGCGGCGATGGTGCCCCTGTTCCTGCTGGTCTCCGAGCTGGGCGACGGCGTCCACCCGTCCCTCGGCATCGACTCCCGCTTCGCGGTGATGCTGGTGATGGCCGGCGGCCTGCTCCCGGCCGGGATCTTCATGCTCAAGGACTTCGTCGACACCGTCCCGAAGTCCTACGAGGAGTCCGCCAGAGTCTTCGGCGCCTCGCCGCTGCGAATCCTCAAGGACATCGTCGCCCCGCTGATCGCACCGGGTCTGGCGACGATCGCGGTGTGGACGGTGGTGAACGTGTGGGGCAACTTCCTCGTGCCGTTCATCCTGCTGCGCGACCCGGAGAAGCAGCCCGCGGCGGTGCTGATGCGCACCCTCTACACCGAGGCGGGGCAGCCGAACCTGGCGCTGCTGTCGACGTTCTCGCTGCTGTACTCGCTTCCGGTGATCGCCATGTACCTGTACGTCTCGCGCAAGTACGGCTTCCGTTTCCACGGAGGGATCAAGAGCTGATGGCCGGAATCTCCCTGCGCGCCCTCGACAAGGTCTACCCCGGCGGGGTGCACGCCGTCGACGGGCTCGACCTCGACATCGACGACGGCGAGTTCTTCGCCCTGCTCGGCCCCTCGGGGTGCGGGAAGACGACACTCCTGCGCACCATCGCCGGTCTGGAGGTCGCCACCGGCGGAACAGTGCTGATCGGCGACCGGGACGTCACCACGGTGTCGCCGGCCCGGCGGGACGTGGCGATGGTCTTCCAGGACTACGCGCTGTTCCCGCACATGACCGTCATCGACAACATCTCCTACCCGCTGCGCATCAAACGCCAGTCACGCTCGGAGCGGCGCGGCAAGGCCACCGAGATCGGCCGGCAGCTGGGCCTCGCCGAGCTGATGGACCGCCGGCCGGGCGCGCTGTCGGGCGGGCAGCAGCAGCGGGTCGCGCTCGCGCGCGCCGTCGCCTGCCACCCCGCCCTGTTCCTCTTCGACGAGCCGCTGTCGAACCTGGACGCGCGGCTGCGGCTGGAGGCGCGGACCTTCCTCAAGCGGCTCCAGCGCGAACTCGGCGTCACGACGGTCTTCGTGACCCACGACCAGGCCGAGGCGCTGGCCCTCGCCGACCGCATCGCGGTGATGGAGGCCGGCCGCATCCGCCAGCTCGGCACGCCCCGGGAGGTCTTCGGGCGGCCGGCGAACACCTTCGTGGCCAACTTCATCGGCTCGACGCCGATGAACCTGCTCGACGGGCAGGTGCGCGGTGAGACGGTCGCCGTCGCCGGGGGCCGTCTGCCGATCCCGGCGGAGGCCGTCGGGAAGGTCGCCGAGGGGGAGAAGGTCGTCGTGGGAGTGCGGCCGGAGTACGTGCGACTGAGCGCGTCCGGCGACGGACTGGCCGGGGAGGTGTCGATCCTGGAGAACCTGGGGACGACGACCCTGGTCACGGTCGACTGCGCGGGCGAACTCGTCGGTGCGACCGTGCCCGAGGAGGACGAGCCGGAGCCCGGGGCGCAGGTGCGGCTGGCACCCGTCGCGGGGAGGCTGCTGCTCTACCGCGCCGAAGGCGGGGAGCTGATCGGGGAGTGATGCCGCCCGGCGTCCCCGTCTGGACGCCGGGCGACACGTCTCATTCCACCGGGACGGCGGGCAGGGCGAGGGCGAGGGCGGTCATCTGCTCGTCGGAGAGGGACGGTTCACTCGTCTCGTTCCAGGAGCGCTCGGTGATGAGCACGGCCGACCCGTCGGCGCGGTAGACGACCAGGTAGGCGATCGTTCGGCTGGTTCTCCCGCCGGTGGTCTGGGAGGGCCGGACGCTCAGGATCCGCTCGCCCTCGGAGCCTTCGGATTCGACGCATTCGAAAGTGGTCTCGACCTCCGCGGGCCGCGGGAACTCGAGCATGTACGTGTACGAGTCGCAACCGGGGACGAGATAGCGGGGGTCGGGCAGCAGGGAGCTGGGGTTCTTCGCCTGTGTCCCCGCGCCGCGCAGGAACAGTCCGGCCGGGCGGACGTACAGCGAGATGATGCCGTCGGCGGTGTCGACCTGCGCCGAATAGGCCAGCCGCTCGGCGAGGACCTTCGACTCGTCGCCTGCCCACCCGCCGTAGGCGCCCGATTGGTCCTGGTCGGGTGTAAGGACCTCGTTGTGGCGCGTCACCGCGCCTTCGTTCCAGGAGCCCTGCCCCTGGAAGCCCAGGGCCTCCAACCCGGCGAGCCAGGCCGTGGTGAGCTCCTCGGTGGCCGGGGTGGTGGTGTAGGCGTCGGCCTCGTTCTCCTCGTCGAAGCGGCTCTCGTCGGCGCTCCAGATGTACTCCACGTTCGGGTCGAACGCGATCGGGTACTCGCTCGGGTCCTGCCGCAGCGGCGGTACGGCGGCGTCCTGCGCGGTCCCACCGGCGAACACCGTCGGCAGAAGCACCGCGACAGCGGCGATGGCGGCCACTCCCCCGCCGGCGAGACCCGCGAGCCTGGCGCGCGCCCGCCTGCGGCCCTTGGCGATGATCGCCGAGGGGACGATCGACAGCTCCGGGGTGCACCGCTCGAACTCGTCGTTCAGGACGCGGTTGAGTTCATCGGTGGTCATGACGGCACTCCTTCGAAGAGTTCGAGGTTCTCGGTGGAAAGCGACGCGCGCAGGGCCGCCAGACCGCGCATGGTGAGGTTGCGGGCGGCTCCCGGGGAGCAGCCGAGGATCCGCGCGACCTGATCGCCGGGAAGGTCCTCCCAGTAGCGCAGGACGACCGCGGCCCGCTGCCGCTTCGGCAGCCGCAGCAGCGCCTCGATGAGCACCGCGCGCTCCTCGGGGAGACCGTTCGAGCGCTGCGGGCGTTCGGGGAGCTCGGGGCGGGTCTGCTCGCGCCGGAAGCGGAAGAGACGGCGCTCGTCGATGAGGGCGTTGACGATGATCCGGCGGACGTAGGCGTCGACCGAGGCTCGTCGCGCGCGCTTCCAGGCGCCGTAGAGCCGAATGAGCGCGGTCTGCACGACGTCCTCGGCCTGGTGCCAGTCCGCGCAGCAAAGGTAGGCGAAGCGGCACAGGCGCTTGGTCTGGGCCGCGACGTATTCGTGGAAGTCGCGCTCCTCTTCTGGTGACATCTCGCTCCAGGGCTTCGCGGTGGTCGGGGTCGACCGGAATACGGGTTGATCTTGGCGTGGTGTCACACCGGTTCCGCACCGCGCGAGGCCGGCTCGCACACGAAAAAGGGCCGCCCTCGCGGGCGGCCCTTTTCACTGCGGTGGTCGCGTCCTAGTGGACCAGGACCGGCGCGCGCTCCTCGCCGTCGGTGGCGACCGGTGCCTTCTTGCGGGGCAGGAAGAGAGCGGCCACGAACGTCGCGATGATCAGCACGAACGCCAGCACGAAGGTCGCGCCGAAGCCCTCGGCGGCCTCCGCCAGACCCTTCTCCATCACGCCCGGCGGGAGCTGGGCGGCGATGGCCGGGTCGGACTGGGCCGCGATGGCCGGACCCGCGAGCTCCGAGCCGGTGATCTGGTTGGTGAGGACCACCGACATGATCGCGCTGCCGATGGAACTGGCGACCTGCTGCACGATGTTGAGCAGCGTGGAGCCGCGCGCGATCATGTGGTCGGTCAGCGTCTGCATCGCCGCGGTCATCGTCGGCATCATCGTGGCGCCCATGCCCAGGCCCATGACGAACAGCGCGCCCAGCAGGACCGGGTACGAGGTCGTCGACTCGATCTGGGTGAGCACGCCCATGCCGCCGAGGATGAGGATCATGCCGGTGAGCACGATCTTCCCGGGCCCGATCCTGTCGACCAGGCGGCCGGCGATCGGCATCGTGAGCATCGCGCCGAGACCCTGCGGAGCCACCAGCAGGCCGGCGTGGAGGGTCGACTCACCGCGGATCTGCAGGAAGTAGGTGGGGATCAGCAGCATCGCGCCGAAGAACGCCACACCGAACAGGAACATGGTGATGGTGGCGACGCTGAGCTGCTTGTTCTTGAACAGGCGCAGGTCGACCAGGGGGTGGCGCGGGCGGAACGCGTGCCAGACGAAGGCCACGATGAGCACCACGCCGATCGCGGCGGGGATCAGCACGCGAGGCGCGGCGACCGTCCCCTCCTCCGGGATGGAGGACACGCCGAAGAGGAACAGCGCCAGACCCGGCGACATCAGCAGCATGCCGACGAAGTCGAAGGACTCCGACGGGCTCGGCGCGTCCTTCGGCAGGACGACCGCGGCGAAGATGAGCGCGAGGATGCCCAGCGGAACGTTGATGAGGAAGATCCACTGCCAGCTGACCTCTTCGATCAGCCAGCCGCCGAGGATCGGGCCGCCGATGGGACCCAGCAGCATCGGGACGCCGAGAACGGCCATGACGCGTCCGACGCGCTGCGGACCGGCCGCGCGGGTCATGATCGTCATGCCCAGCGGCATCAGCATGCCGCCACCGAGGCCCTGCAGGACCCGGAAGCCGATCAGCGAGTTGATGTCCCAGGCGAAGCTGCACAGCACCGAGCCGGCCACGAACAGGACGAGGGCCATCATGTAGAGCCGCTTCGTGCCGAAGCGGTCGGCGGCCCAGCCCGTGATCGGGATGACGGTGGCGAGGGCCAGGGTGTAGCCGGTCATCGTCCACGCCGCGGTGGCGAGGGACGTGTCGAACTCGGTGGTGAAGGTCGGCAAAGCAACACTGACCACGGTGATGTCGAGGATCGACATCACCAGGCCGAGCACGACCACACCGGCGATCTTCAGAACACCGCCGTCGAGTTTCTCGGAGGCGGCGGGACCGCTTGGAACGGTGGACATCAGTGAATCTCCTGTGAGGTGTAGGCGCACTCAAGTGTTCACACCGACTGTTACAAGGACCCATGCGGGGGCCGTGTCCCTGGTCACAGCGGGCGGAGCCACCTCACCCCCGGGTTGCCTGGTGGGGGGCGGGAAGGGGAGCGCCGGTCACCGACCGTGACGAAACCACCGTGGCCGATTTAACAGCCTCCGAGCGCTCCGGGCGGCCGACGCGGTGCCGACAGCTGCTCCACATAGGACGGTCACGCCACCGCGGTCGAACCGGCGGGCTCCTCCCTCGTCTCTCGGCGGCCGGCCGAGCGCGCGGCCAGCAGGCCGAGGACGATCGCACCCACCAGGAAGAAGACATTGTGGGCATAACGCGCGACCGGGTCGACGTCGCCGATCGGCGCGCTGAAGAAGCCCACCAGCGCCGACGATGCGAGCGCGCCGGTGGCCAGCATCGCGATGTGCGCGCCGGTCCAGCGCCGTGAGCGCGCCAGCCGGCCGACGGCGAGGGCGGCGCCCGCCAGGATCGCCAGCGTCCCGGCGACGCCGAGCCAGGTCGGCGGCATGAGCTGGTAGGCGAAGGTGAGCGCGAGCGAGGCCGTCCCCACGAGGATCGGCGCGGGTACCGGACCGTCGCCGCGCCGAGGCCTCCGCCGGCCGAGTACGACGGCGAGGACGATGAGGAGGAGTGCCACGCTCGCGGCCCCGGCCAGCTGGGCGGTGGAGGCGTGGTCGGACTCCGTGGTCAGGTGCCAGCGGAGCACGACGGCGGCACCGGCGAGGTAAAGGCCAACGGTGGCGATCAGCCCGGGCAGCCGCAGCCAGGGCCGCCGTCCGGGCGCGAAGGACTCGACCATCGCGATGGGTGCGCCGAAGCTCATGAGCGTGTGTCCGGCGACGAAGCCGATCGTGGTGGTCGCACTGGTGCCGAGCGGTGCGATCCACGTCGGCTCGATCAGCGCGGCCCAGTAGTCGATGTCGCGGTAGTCGAGGCTGAACATCGACTGGTCGATGATCCCGGCCTGGGCGACGCCCGCCGCGCAGGCGAGCGCGAGGATGCCGGGCCGGCCCATTTCGAGGCGGCGGGAAAGTTCGCGGATGAGCAGCGCGGGTGCGCCGTAGAGCGGGACGAAGACGATCAGGCCCGCCAGGAGTGCGCCCGGGTCACCGGTGCTGTCGTCGTAGCCGACGAGGTATTCGGCGCACACCGGTGACAGGACGAGTAGCGCGGCCGCCGGGCCCCAGCGCAGACGGCGCGGTGCCGAGAGGTCGGGCCTCATGCTTCGAGCCTCCCGCCGATGACGATGATGACGGCGCCGATCACCGAGAGCATGAGGTTGGCGAAGACCTCATAGCCGGCGGCGAAGCTCAGCTCCGGGACGACCCAGCGGTCGAAGGCGTTGAGGATGAGGCTCATGATCGGTTGGGTCCACAGGCGGTCGATCGCTCCGCTGACGCCCACGAGGACGAGGATGAGTCCGGACGTCTCGACTGTCTTTCTCATGGTCGTCGACGCTATGGAGACCGGCGGTGCGCGCGGATCGGTCGTCGGCAGGAGATGGTCCGACCGAGGTATGCGGTCGAGGCCCGGTGTGGCGACCAAAGTATCGGCCGCGGCGACTTCGGTATCGACCTCACCGCGCCGCGGTGCCCGATGGGCTGTGCGTCGGTAGGTTCGGGGCATGAGCGGTAGGCGTGGGGTCCGGGACTGGGTCGTGGACTCGACGGCGTTCGCGCTGGCGGTCCTGGCCGGGTTGGTGCTGTCGGGGCTGCGCATCGAGGCGGGGCCCATGCCGGAACCGCCGTGGCTGTACAACCTCGACCAGGTGGTCGGTGCGTTGGGATGCGGGGCGCTGTGGTTGCGGCGGCGCTGGCCGGTACAGCTGGCGGTGGCGCTGATCGCGGTGTCGGCGGTCTCCGAACTGGTCGCCGGGGCGATGCTGATCGCGCTGTTCACGGTGGCCGTGCACCGGCCGCCGAGGACGACACTGGCGCTGTTCGGGCTGGGCCTGCTCGCCGGCGGGGCTTACACGTTCGTGCGGCCGGACCCGGAGACCGGGCTCGCGATGTCGCTGATCCTGAGCTTCGCGATGCAGTCGACGGCGGTGGGCTGGGGCCTGTTCGTCTCCCACCGGCGCAAGCTGGTGGAGTCGCTGCGGGAACGTGCCGCGCGGGCCGAGAGCGAGTCGCGGATGCGCGCCGAGCAGGCCCAGCGCGACACCCGGGACACGATCGCGCGGGAGATTCACGACGTGCTGGGGCACCGCCTCTCACTGCTGAGCGTGCACGCCGGGGCCTTGGAGTTCCGGCCGGACGCGCCGGCGGCCGACGTGGTGCGCGCGGCCGGGGTGATCAGGGAGAACGCGCACCTGGCGTTGCAGGACCTGCGCGAGGTGATCGGGGTGCTGAGGGCACCGGTCGGGGAGCTGCCGCAGCCCGGGGTCGCCGACGTCGAACGGCTGGTCGGCGAGTCGGTGCGGGCGGGCACGCCGGTGGACCTGACGGTGTCGCTCGATCGCGAACCCCCCGAACAGGCCGGCCGGACGGCCTACCGGATCGTCCAGGAGGCGCTGACGAACGCGCGCAAGCACGCCCCCGGCGAGCCGGTGCGGGTCGCGCTGACGGGCCGGGCCGGTGCGGGCCTCACCGTCGAGGTCCGCAACAGGGTCACGTCGGCGGCGGGCGGGCAGGGCGGGCAGGGCCTGATCGGGCTCGCCGAGCGCGTCACGCTGGCCGAGGGGACCCTCGAACACGGACCGGAGGCGGGCGAGTGGCGCCTGAGCGCCTCGCTACCCTGGCCGGCATGACCATGTCGCCGGATGCCGCGACGATCGGCGTGCTCATCGTCGACGACGACCCGCTCGTCCGCGCGGGGCTGGCGATGATGCTCGGCGGGGCGGCCGACATCCGGGTCCTCGGTGAGGCGGGCGACGGGCGCGAGGTGGCCGATCTGGTCGGGCGCCTGGGACCGGACGTGGTTCTGATGGACGTCCGCATGCCGTACGTGGACGGTCTGGCCGCCACCGAGGCGCTGCGGGCACGACCGGGCGCCCCGGAGGTGATCGTGCTGACGACCTTCGACGCCGACGCGCACGTGCTGCGCGCGCTGCGGGCCGGCGCGGCGGGTTTCCTGCTCAAGGACACCCCGCCGGCCGAGATCGTGGAGGCGGTACGGCAGGTGGCGCGCAAGCTGCCGGTGCTGTCGCCGGCGGTGACCCGGCGGCTGATCGCGCGGGTCGCCGAGGACGACCGGGACGGCCGCGGTGCCCGGGCGGCGAAGCGGCTGGCCTTGCTCAACGACCGCGAGCGCGAGGTGGCCGTCCAGGTCGGCCACGGCAAGTCGAACGCCGAGATCGGGCGGACGCTGCACCTGAGCGTGCCGACGGTCAAGACGCACGTCTCGGCGATCCTGACGAAGCTGGACCTGAACAACCGGGTGCAGATCGCGCTGCTGGTCCACGACGCCGGGCTCCTCGGCACCTGAGGACTGTCGGACCCGGAGGTTACGTTGTCCGGATGTCCGACACCCCGGGTCCCGTGACCTCCGACGACGTGCGCGTCGCCGTCGCCTCCTGTTCCTCCGCCCTCGGGGGCGCCCTCGACGCCGACTGGAGCGTCCCGGCCGACGGCCTGACGTGGAGCTGCTGGGACACCGCCGAGCACCTCGCCGACGACCTGTTCGCCTACGCCGCCCAGTTCGGTCCGGCGCGGCCGCCGCTGGATGGCCACGTGCCCTTCACGTGCGTCAGCAAGACCCCCGGCGGCCCGGCGGCCAGTGTCTTCGCCGACCCGCAGGCGGGTCCGGCCGGTCTCGTGCAGGTCATCGAGACCTGCGGGACCTTCCTGGCGGCGGTGGTGGCCACGACCCCTCCCGAGGCGCGCGCCTTCCACGGACTCGGCATCGCTGACCCCGAGGGTTTCGCGGCGATGGGAATCGTGGAGGCGGTCGTGCACACCGGCGACATCGCCCGCGCCCTGGGCCTGGAGTTCGAGCCGCCGGCGGAGGTGTGCGCGCGGGTGCTGTACCGGCTCTTCCCGGACGCTCCCGCCGACGGCGAGCCGTGGCCGACGCTGCTGTGGGCGACCGGTCGCGGTGAGCTGCCCGGCCGGGCCCGGCTGGATTCGTGGCGCTGGCACTGCGAGCCGCGCGCCTGAAGCCTCGCTGAAGAGTTCGCCCGGAAGGGACCGATTCGCGCTAACGTCGCCCGCGTCGGTCCCTTTCGGATGGAGCGGTAGTGGCACTCGTGCATTGGACCCTGCTGATGAGCCTGGTGATGGCGGCTCAGGTGGTCGCCTTCGCCTTCGTGCTCGTCTCCTCGGTGCGCCCGGCGGTCGCCCGGCTGAGCGGGGCCTCGTGGGTCCGCGCGGCGGGTGAGCGTGGCCGGGCGGGCGTCTCCTGGCTCAGTCTCCGGGTGGCCGCCGAGGCGCTGATCCTCACCGCCGGGGCGGGCGCCGTACTCGTCGGCGCCATGATGTTCACCGAGATCCTCGACGGCGTCACCGACGGCGACGACATCGCCGCCATCGACGAGCCCGCCGTCGGCTGGCTCGTCGAGCACCGCGTGCCGGCCCTCAACCGCGTGCAGATCGCGATCACCGATCTCGGCGGTTCGCTGCTGCTGACGCTCGGCGTGGTCGTCGCGACCGTACTGGTGGCGCGCTCCCGTAAGTCCTGGACTCCGGTGTGGCTGTCGCTCACCGGGCTGGGCGGCATCCAGATCCTGGTCAACGTGATCAAGCTGCTCATCGGCCGGCAGCGTCCCAATCCGCCGGCGCAGCTGGTCACCGCGACCGGTTACTCGTTCCCCTCGGGGCACAGCGCCACCTCGCTGGTCGGTTTCGCGCTCATCGCGTGGCTGCTGTGCATGGTCACCAGGAGCGCGACCGCCAAGGCGACGGCGTGGACGGCGGGCGCGGTCGGCACCGTCGCGGTCGGATTGTCGCGGATCTATCTCGGCGTGCACTACCCCAGTGACGTACTCGGCGGCTGGACGCTCGGCCTGACCTGGCTGGCGGTGCTCGGGACCGCGGCGATCGCCTGGCGGTACCGGATCCGCGCGCGAGACTAGGAGGCCATCCGCTCGCGAGCGCTGTGAGCGGAGGCCGCGGGTTCGCCCGCACGCTCGGGCTGGTTGATCTCGGCCCACACCGCGTCGAGGGACAGGCCGAGCACGCCCGCGATCGCCGCGATGGTCGGGAAGGCCGGAGTCGCGACCCGGCCGGACTCGATCTTTCGGAGGGTCTCGGGCGAGACGCGCGCGTCGAGCGCGGCCTGGAGCATCGAGCGCTTTCCCCTGGCACGACGCAAAAGCGCGCCGAGGCGCTGCCCGCGCTCGACCTCGGCGGGTGTGAGCGGCAACCTGACCATGGGCCGATTCTAGTACCGGGATAATATGACCGGGATAGTTATTGGCAACCAGGGAAGGCGCGCCATGATCGAGATCCTGAACCCCGGCGAACTGTCCCGCGCGAGGGAGGCGGGCGCCCTGGTCGCCGCCATCCTGCGAACACTGCGGGACCGCAGTACGGCGGGCACCAACCTCCAAGACATCGACCGGTCGGCGAGGGCGATGATCACCAAGGCCGGCGCGTTGTCCTGCTACGTCGACTACGAGCCGCCCTTCGGCCGCGGACCCTTCGGCCACTACATCTGCACCTCGGTCAACGACGCCGTACTGCACGGGAAACCCCACGACTACACGCTCGCCGACGGCGACCTGCTGACGCTCGACCTCGCCGTCTCCAAGGACGGAGTGGTCGCCGACGCCGCCGTCAGCTTCGTCGTCGGCGGCTCCGAGCCACCGGAGAGCATCGCGATGATCGACGCGACCGAACGCGCGCTGCGCGCGGGGATCGCCGCGGCCGGCCCGGGCGCCCGCGTCGGCGACATCTCCCACGCCATCGGCTCCGTCCTCTCCGAGGCCGGCTATCCGATCAGTTCCGAGTACGGGGGCCACGGCGTCGGCTCGACGATGCACCAGGATCCGCATATTCCGAACACCGGACGGCCCGGCCGCGGGTACAAGCTGCGCCCGGGAATGCTGCTGGCCCTGGAGCCGTGGGTCATGGCCGACACCGCCGAACTCGTCACCGACCCCGACGGGTGGACGCTCCGGAGCGCGACGGGCTGCCGGACGGCGCACAGCGAGCACACGATCGCCGTCACCGAGGACGGAGCCGAGATCCTCACCCTCCCGAAGTAACCGCACATCACGCGGGGGCCGGCGTGACGCCGGGCCCCGCGCGGTTGACAGGCGGACAATCCCTGCCTAGCCTCTAAACGGAATCGGATTCCTCTTCCATTTAAATGACGAAGGACCACCCCATGACCGCCGCTCCACGCCACTGGACCGCCCCTCGGATCCTCGTGCGCGTCGTCCTGTTCTTCACGCTCCTCGGACCACTCCTGGCCGACCTGGCCATCCCGGCCGTCGCCGACCTGCACCTGCACAACCCGGCGTGGCCACCGCACGCCAAGTTCCACGACGCCCAGTACATCGTGATGGCCGCACTCATCGCAGGCGTAGGCCTCGCAGTCCTGTGGGGACGAACGGGCGACCTCCGCGCCCGCTTTCACCTGGCCGCCGCGCTGGGCTCGGTCACCTGGCTGGGCATGTTCGCCGCTCTCCTCTTTCCGGGAACGGCGCCCCAGGACCCCGAGCACGCCGCCGACGCCGTCAAGGTCGCCGGCCTCGACCCGCAGCTGTTCATCGCCCTCGTCATGCTCGTGGCGCTGTCGGCCGCGCTGATCCTCGAACGAACCCGTTCCCCCATTCCGGGCCGCGCCGCCGGGTAACCTCTCGGCATTCGCCCGCCAGCGCCACGGAGACCGCCGATGCCGAGCCCGTCCGCCCGAAAGCTCCGCACCGACGCCGCGCGCAACCGCGACCACGTCCTGGACACCGCGACCGCCCTGTTCACCGAACGCGGCGAAGCGGTCCAGATGGCCGACGTCGCCCGCGAGGCCGGGGTCGGCGTCGGCACCGTCTACCGCCACTTCCCCACCCGCCGCGCCCTCGTCGAGGCCGCCGCCGAACGGCGCTTCGCCGACATCCTCGATCATGCCCGCGCGGCCTGCCGGACCGAACCCGACGCGCGGCGAGCCCTCGCCGCCTTCCTCACCCGGGTCGCCGAGGTGCACGAGCAGGGGCGGGCGCTCTCGGGCGCCATCGAGTCCGTCCTCGGCGACACCGAGCCGCGCGGCCCGGTCGGCGCCGAACTCACCGAGTTCGGCGCCGAACTCCTCGAACGCGGCCGCGTGGAGGGACTGATCCGCGACGACGCCACGGTCGCCGACCTCTACATGGTCGTCGGTGCCGTGGCCACCGTCAGCCGCACCGGGATCGGCGACTGGCGCCGGTTCGTCGAACTCTCCCTGGACGGCCTGTCACCGCGCGAACGGTCCCGGCTCACAGACTGATCCAGCCGGTGGACAGCCCCACCAGACCGGCCACGGCACCCGCGACGGCCACCGCGAAGATCACCGCCTCACCCGGCGAGAACACCCGCCTGCCCCGCTCACGCCGCGCCATCGCGAACAGCACGGTCGCCGGCGCGTAGAGGATGAACGACATCAGCGCGTAGTCGAGACCGCCGGCGTACAGCAGCCACGCGGTGTAGACCGTGGCGACGGCCGCGACGGCGAGTTCGCGCGCGACCCGGCGCTCACCGGGGTCCGGACGCAGCGCGATCTTCAGCCCGTACCCGGCGGCGAGCAGGAAGGGGACGAGCACGAGCGAGCTGGTGAGGTTGAGCGCGAAGTCGAAGGCGTCCGCGGAGAACAAGGTGACCACCAGGATGACCTGGGACAGGGCCGTGGTCAGCGCGAGCGCCGCGACGGGCACGTCGGCGCGGCCGACGCGGCCGAGGAAGCGGGGCATGTCCCCGTCCTCGGCCGCGACGAACAGGACCTCGGCGGCCATGAGGGTCCACGCCAGATAGGCGCCGAGCACCGCCACGATGAGGCCGACCCCGACGAGGACCGATCCCCACGTCCCGACGGCCGCTTCGAGGACGCCCGCCATCGAGGGCTGGCGCAGCGCGGCGATCTCCTCCATCGGCAGGATCCCGTAGGACACGATGGTGACCGACGCGAAGATCGCGAAGACGCCGAGGAAGCCCAGGACGGTCGCCCGGCCGACGTCGGTGCGGCGGCGGGCGTGGCGAGAGTAGACGCTGGCGCCCTCGACACCGAGGAAGACGAAGACGGTGGCGAGCATGGTCCCGCGGACCTGGGTGAAGAGCGATCCGGCCTGGTCGGTCCCGCTCCAGTTGGCGGCGAACACAGCCGGGTCGAGGCAGAACACCGCGAGCAACACGAAGACCGCGATGGGCACGATCTTGGCGACGGTGACGACGCGGTTGAGGGCGGCGGCCTCCTTGACGCCCCGGCGGATCAGCAGGAAGAACGCCCAGAATCCGGCCGAGGACAAGATCACCGCCAAGACCGTGTCGCCTTCGCCGAGGGCCGGGAACACCGCGCCCGCCGTCGACATGATCAGCACCATGTAGGTGACGTTTCCGACGCAGGCGCTCGCCCAGTAGCCGAAGGCGGCGAAGAAGCCCATGTACTCCCCGAAGCCGGCCTTGGCATAGGCGTAGATCCCGGCGTCGAGATGCGGTCGGCGCACCGCGAGCGTCTGGTAGACGAAGGCGAGCATGAGCATCCCGCCGCCGGCCACGGCCCAGGCGAGCAGCGCTCCGGCGACGCCGGTCTCCTCGGCGAAGCGGGTCGGCAGCGAGAACACCCCGGCGCCGACCATGGAGCCGACGACCATGGCGGTCAGGGTCGGCAGCGTGAGCCTGGCCGGAGGCGGCGTGATCTCGTGGGCCATGTCGTCCCCGCTCGCTGCGACCGGTGGGAGTGGATCAATGCGCACTTTAACGGCGATCTGGTGTCATTCGGGGGATATACGCTAGCCTGTTCTCTGAAGTTACTGACCTGTTAGTAAGGGTCGGTGGCCACCCGGCATTGGAGGCCTCCCATGAAAACGACCGCCTCGCGCTTAATCACCGCGCTCACCGCCGTCCTCGCCGTCGCCGGCGCCCTGCTCGCCGCTCCCCCGCCGTCGGCGGCCGCCCCGGCGGGCTCCTTTCCGGTCACGATCGTCAACAACACGCGCGGAACCTGGTCCGACGCCCAGGTGTACGTCACCGTGATGGGCATGTCCTCACCCGGCCAGTGGGCGTACCTGCGCACCGACGGGACACTGCGCCCGATCGACCACGATGACGAGAACGCGCCCGGCCATCTCACCAAGAACGGCCGCAACTACGCCAACATGTCCTTCACCCTCGCGCAGGCCAGGACCTTTCCGCTGCCCCCGCGTATCGAGGGCGCGCGGATGTACCTCTCCTACGGGCAGCCGATGTACTTCCCGATCTCACCCGACGACCGCGGCTGGGGCGGGCCGGACGTGAACAATCCCGGCGACCCCAACCTCGACGTGTACTTCGACTGGTACGAGTTCACCTACGTGCACGGGCTTGTCCCATTCGGGGGCAACACCACCCAGGTCGACCTGTTCGGATTCCCGATGACCGCACGACTGACGCAGACCGCGATCGGCTACGACCAGACCATCGGCCTCACCCTGACCCGGGACGAGGTCCGCTCCCGCTTCACGCAGGCCGTCTCGGGACCCTTCGACGGGCTCATGGACTCCAGGCGCATCCTCGCGCCGAGGAGCTCGCCGGCGTTTCGGCCCGGCGGCGCGCACGCCGGATTCCTGCAGGGCTACATCGACGCGGTGTGGAACCAGTACGCGAACTCGCAGTTCACCCTCACCAGGCTCAACCAGACCTTCACCGGCCGGGTCTCGGGCGGACGGCTGCAGTTCACCAAGGACGGCGCCGGCCCGTTCTACCTGAACAAGCCGAGCAGCGCCGACGTGCTGTCCTGCTCCGGCGCGCTGGCCTCACCGGGAATGGCGGTCACCGAACTTGAGCTCGGGGCGGAGTTCTGCGCCGCCTTCAACCGGGGCGTGGCCGCCCGGACCTCCGACTGGTGGCGGGCGGCGAGCTACTACGCGGGCTCACCGGACAACGAGTACTCGGCCTTCTTCCACACCGTGAGCATCGCCAATCGCGCCTACGGCTTCCCCTACGACGACGTCAACGACCAGAGCAGCGTGAAGATCCTGCCCAACGCGAACCCGCCGACGAGCCTGACCATAACCGCCGGCTGGTAAAAGTGCGGGCCGGTGGCGCCGGGACGCCACCGGCCCTAGAATGAGGGCGAAAGGGCTTAATTCGGGTGCCCTTCGCGGGCGCCGTCCCGAGGAGGCTCATCATGACCGCTTCAGCCCACGATCCGGCCGTCACGGCGACCACGCGCACACCGGCGCAGCTCGTCGCACTGGTTCTCGGCATCGTCTTCCTGCTGGTCGGCATCGCCGGCTTCATCCCCGGTCTCACGACCGACGTCGGCGAGATGTCCTTCGCCGGCCACGAGTCCGGCGCGATGCTGCTCGGCGTGTTCCAGGTGTCGATCCTGCACAACATCGTGCACCTGCTCTTCGGCGTCGCGGGAGTGGCGATGGCCCGCTCGTTCTCCACCGCCCGCTCCTACCTGATCGGCGGAGGTGTCGTCTACGCGCTGGTCTGGCTGTACGGGCTGTTCATCTCCCACGACAGCGTAGCGAACTTCATCCCGGTCAACACCGCCGACAACTGGCTGCACCTGGGCCTGGCCGTCGCCATGATCGCGCTCGGGCTGTTGCTGGGCGGTGTGCGGCGCGGACGCTGAGCGGCCGGAGTGGACCCACGAGGACTACGGCGGCGGAATAGCCGCCCGGGCACCGAGGTTGCACGCTGGGTCCACCCGCACACGCACGCGAGGAGCAACCCATGTCCGACGAAGCCGCCGTCCAGGTCCGCCACAGCTCCAGTGAATGGGTCGCCAAGCAGGCCAGACTCTACGAGGAGTCCGGCGGCACCAAGGGGCTGACCGTTCAGGGAATCCCGTGCCTGCTGGTCGACTACGTCGGTAGGCGCAGCGGCGAGTGGCATCGCACGGTCCTGATGTACGGCCGCGACGGCGACGACTACCTCCTGGTCGCCTCCAACGGGGGCAGCGAGAAGCACCCGCTGTGGTTCCTGAGCATCGAGGCGAACCCGAAGGTCCGCCTTCGGGTCGAGACCGAGCGCTTCGAGGCCGACGCACGGGTCCTGTCCGCCGAGGAGAAGGCGCGCGTGTGGCCCGAGCTGAAGAAGGTCTGGACCGGCTGGGACGACTACCAGAAGAAAACCGAGCGCGACATTCCCGTCATCGCGCTGCGCCGTACCGAGGGCTGAGCGCGCCGCTCGCGTCCGGGCGCCACGACGGATAAGGTGGCGCCCATCATGCTTATCATCGTCTTTTTACTCTCCACCGGACTCGCCGCCGGCGCGATCGCGCTGGAGTACGTCACCCTCGACGCGAGCTTCGTGTGGCTCTGGCTGCCCGCGGTCGTCATCGCGGCGGGCAGCGCGGCGATCGGCATCCCCCGCATCGGGGGGCGCGGCAGCTACGAGCCGTCCGAGAAGGCCGTCGCCGCGGCCCTCGCCGCCGAGGGCGGCGCCCTCGCCCGCATCACCAGCGTGAACCGCACCGACGTCGAGATCAACGAGGCGACGCTGTGCCACATCACGCTGGTCGTCGACCCCGAGGAACGCGACGCCTACAAGACACGCGCGCAGCTGTTCGTCGGCCCCAAAGAGCGGGCCGACTACCAGCCGGGCCTGATCAAACTGGTGGCCCGCCCCGACGACGAGCGCCCCGAGGCGTGGCTCGTGCGCAAGCCCGACCGCGACTGGCGCAAGCACATCAAGGAGTTCGGCGACTCGGTGCCCGAGGACGCGCCGTTGTGGCTGCCGGAGAAGGGCGACAAGCCCATCGGCCGCCAGCCGCTGCTCGGCAGCGGCGGGCGCCGCCGCCCGCTGCGGGTGCTGCTCTACGCCATCGCCTTCGTACTCGGCGTCGCCGCTCCCGCCGGTGTCTTCCGGGACGACTTCACCGTCGGCGCCAAGGGCGTGTTCGGCGACGTCGACTCCGAGGACTTCGCCCGCAACTGGCGCCAGGAAGGCGTCGTCGAGGTGCTCACCGATAAGATCGGCGCCGGGAAGGTCGCGCAGCTCGTCTTCGAGAAGGGCAAGGTCACCGCGGTGGCGCCCACTTCGCCGGGCGCGACCGTCCTCAACGTCTACACCTACGAGAAAGGTGAGGCGACCCGCTCCGAGGAGCCCTTGCAGGCCACCCCGGAGGAGGCCGCCGCCGCCCTCTACGACGTCGGCGAGGTCGACTTCGGCAAGATCCCCGGAATCGTCGAGGACGCCATGACGGCCACCGGCATCACCGCGCCCACCGAGATCCAGGTGATGGTCCAGCGGGCGACGGTGGGCAACTCACCCTCCGGCGCGATCCAGATCGCGGTGAACGTGAGCGATGAGGAGTACCAGGGCAGCTACATCGCCGACCTCGGCGGAACGGTCGTCTCGATGTACGGCGGCCGGCCGGGATCGGCGGCCGAGGCGGCGAGCGCGGTCCAGTAGCCATGTGTCGGAGGCGGGCCGCGATCGGCCGGCCGAACAGCTGGCAGTAGCCGGCGACGGTGAGGAAGGCCAGGATCCCGAGGGTCATGGCCGTGTAGTGCAGGCGCGCGGCGCGGGTCCGCCCACCGCGGGTCCAGGCGAGAACAGAGAAGGCGAGGGTGGCCGCGCCGGCGAGCGCGGCCACCGACAGCAGTGCGGGGATCCGGCTCGGTGGCGTGGGTTCGGCGGGCGGCACTTCTTCTGGAAACCGCACCGGCGAACTGTCGATCCCGGCGGCCGCGATGCGTCAAGGATGGAGAGAACGACGACCATCCTGGAGGAAGCACATGCGGTACCTGTTCCTCGGCTACTCGAACGAGAAGGCCGAACGCGAACTGCCGGCCGAAGAACTGGAGCGGGTCATCGCGCTCCACGCCGACTTCGGCGCCCGAATGCGCGCCGAGGGCCGTTTCGTGGCCGGCGTCGGGCTCGCCGACTCCGCCGAGACCAAGGTGGTGCGGCGCGCCGCCGACGGCGGCGATCTGGTCACCGACGGGCCTTTCGCCGAGACCGCCGAGCAGATCGGTGGTCTCTACATCCTCGAGTGCGCCGACCACGACGAGGCCATCGCCCTCGCCCGCCGTATCCCGTTCACACCGGGCTTGACCGTCGAGGTCCGGCGGGCACCGGCCTGAGGGGAGACCGGCGTCAGCGGTGGCGCAGGAAGCTCGCGTCGATGTCACCGATGGCGCTCGCTCCGGCGAGCGCCATGGTGAGGTCGAGTTCGGCGGCGAGGTGGTCGACGACGGCCTCGACGCCGGCCGAGCCGTCGATGGCCAGGCCGTACATGTACGGGCGGCCGATGCCGACGGCCGTCGCGCCGAGCGCGAGCGCCTTGAACGCGTCGGCGCCGGTGCGCACGCCACTGTCGAAAAGGACTGGGAAGGCGCCGCCGACGCGGGCGACGATCTCGGGGAGGACGGTGAGCGAGCCGATGGCGCCGTCGACCTGGCGTCCGCCGTGGTTGGACACGACGATGCCGTCCATGCCCGCGTCGACGGCGCGGACGGCGTCGTGGGGGTCCTGGATTCCCTTGAGGACGATCGGCAGGGTCGTGTGCTCGCGCAGGAAGTCGAGGTCGTCCCAGGTGAGGGTGGAGCGGGAGAAGACATCGAGGAAGGTCTCGACGGCGGCTTGGGGCATGGCCGAGCGGATGTTGTCGGTGAAGCGCCCGGGGTGCCGGCGGGTCATCGCCAGCAGTGTGCGGATCGCGGCGGGGGTGGGCCGTGGCCGTGGCTCGGCGGGGCCGGCCCGCTCGGCGCGGGCGGTGGCCAGCCGCATGAAAGCCGGATCACTGGTGTATTGGGCGATGCCCATGCCGTGGGCGAAGGGCAGGAAGGCCTTGTCGAGGTCGCGGGGGCGCCAGCCGAGGACGTGGGTGTCGAGGGTGACCACGAGCGCTTCACATCCGCAGTCCTCGGCGCGTTCGAGGAAGCTGACCACCACGTCGTCGTCGCTGCTCCAGTAGAGCTGGAACCAGCGGGAGGCCTCGCCCATGACGGCCGCACACTCCTCCATCGAGCGCGAGGCCTGCGTCGAGAAGATCATCGGGACGCCGGTAGCGGCGGCCGCGCGGGCGGTGGCCACGTCGGCGTCGGGGTGGGCGAGTTCCTGTACGCCGATCGGGGACAGCAGGAAGGGCGTGGGGTGGTGGCGGCCGAAGAGGTCGACGCCCATGTCGCGCTCGGCGACGTCGCGCAGCATCCGCGGGACGATCTCCCAGCGGTCGAAGGCGTCGGTGTTGGCGCGGGCGGTGCGCTCGGCGCCGGCGGATCCGGCGACGTAGGCGAACGCGCGGGCGCTCATCTTCTTCCGGGCGGCGTCTTCGAGCGCCCCGGGCGAGCGGGGCGTGGGCATCGGTACGCCGAGGGCGCCGTTGCGGTAGATGCGCGACTGCACGCGCCTGCCGATGGGGTCGCCGCCGGGCATGGAGGGCCTCCTGGTGATCGGGGTCACTGCGGGCGTTCCTCACCGTAGAGCATCGGCGGGGACGCGCGGTGGGCCGTGCTCGACGGCGAGGCTTTTTCTCTCCCTTTTCCGAAGGGTTGACGCTGGCCGGTGGGGCTGATATCTCTGGAGGCCCGGACGCTCAGGAGGCTCCCAATGCGCCGTCGCACACTCCTCACCGCCGCCGGTGCCGGCGCGTTAGGCGCCGCCGGCGTCCCGGCCGCCGCGCGGGCCGATTACGCCACCGTCGTGGACCCGACCGCGAACTGGGGCGTCTGGGAGGGCTGGGGCACGTCACTGTGCTGGTGGGCGCGGGCCTGGGGCCACCGTGACGACCTCGCCGACATCATGTTCACCCGCGCCCAGGTGCCCTTCGGCGGCACCACCCTGCCCGGCCTCGGCATGAACATCGTCCGCTACAACGCCGGCGCCTGTTCGCAGAACTCCATCGGCGGCGAGCGCATGGCGGTCTCGCCGAACATGATGCCTTCGCGTCAGATGGACGGTTTCTGGCTCGACTGGACCTCGGCCGACCCCGCGTCGCCGAGCTGGAACTGGTCGGCAGACGCGCCGCAGCGCGCGATGATGGCGAAGGCCCGGGCTCGCGGCGCCGACCGCTTCGAGCTCTTCTCCAACTCCCCGATGTGGTGGATGTGCGTCAACCACAACCCGGCCGGCGGCGCCGACGGCAACGCCGACAACCTCCAGTCGTGGAACCATCGGCAGCACGCCGTCTACATGGCCGTGGTCGCACGGTACGCGCGCGACAACTGGGGAGTGGACTTCCAGTACGTCGACCCCTTCAACGAGCCGATGGCCGGCTGGTGGACGGCGACCGGAACGCAGGAGGGCTGCCATTTCAACGTCGCCACCCAGTCGGCGGTCGTCGACCTCCTGCGCGCCGAACTCGACGCGCGCGGCCTGTCGTCGGTGCGGATCACCGCCTCCGACGAGACGAGCTACGACCAGGCCCGAGCGACCTTCAACGGACTCACCTCCGCCGCGCGCGGCAAGGTCGCCAAGGTCAACGTGCACGGATACCAGTACGAGGGCGGCCGGCGCGACCTGCTCCACAACGACGTGCGCGCCGCCGGGAAGACACTGTGGAACTCCGAGTACGGGGAGAACGACGGCACGGGCCTGCGCCTGGCCCGCAACCTCAACCTCGACATGCGGTGGCTGCACCCGACGGCGTGGGTCTACTGGCAGGTGCTCGACGGCGGCGGCTGGGGCCTGATCCAGGCCGACAACGAGACCGGGACGCTCGGCGCGGTGAACCCGAAGTACCACGTCCTCGCCCAGTACACCCGGCACATCCGTCCGGGGATGCGCGTCATCGACGGCGGTGAGGGCAATACCGTCGCGGCCTACGACGCGGCGGCGTCGCGGCTGGTGCTGGTCACCGCCAACTACGGCACGGCGCAGACGATCACCTACGACCTGACGCGGTTCGCGAGTGTTCCCGACGCCGTGATCCGGCGGTGGTCGACGCAGACGAACGGCGGCGAGCGGTACCGGGCCTATTCCGACACCCGCGTGAGCGGACGCCGCTTCGCGCGGGCGTTTCCGGCGAACACGGTGCAGACCTTCGAGATCGACGGCGTGCGGCTCTAGAGTCTGTGACGGCACCGGCCGACGGGTTCCGGTTAGCTTGGAGCCGACGGCCGGTGCCCTCTCCGGTCGCGAGGGAGGTTCACGTGAAGCTGATCGGCCTGCTGGGCGGGATGAGCTGGCAGTCGACCGCGGAGTACTACCGGATCCTCAACGAACTCGCCGCCGCGCGGTTGGGCGGGCTGCACTCGGCGCGGTGCCTGCTCTACTCGGTCGACTTCGCGGGGATCGAGGAGATGCAGGCCGGGGGGCGCTGGGCCGACGCGGCGCGGGAGCTGACGGACGCGGCCCGCGCGCTGGAGGCGGGCGGGGCCGACTTCGTGGTGTTGTGCACGAACACCATGCACAAGGTCGCCGGGGAGATCGGCGCCGGCCTGTCGATCCCACTGCTGCACTTGGGCGACGCCACAGCCACGGCGGTCAAGGCCGCCGGAGTCGGAAAGGTCGGGCTGCTGGGCACCGGTTTCACCATGTCGGAGGGCTTCTACACCGAGCGGATCGCCTCGCACGGGCTGGAGGTGCTGGTCCCCGACGAGGCCGACCAGCGGGTCGTGCACGACATCATCTACGGCGAGCTGTGCCGGGGAGTGGTGCGGGAGGAGTCGCGCGCGGTCTATCGGGAGGTGATCGCCCGGCTCGTCGAGCGCGGCGCGGGCGGTGTCATATACGGGTGCACCGAGATCGAGCTGCTGGTCGGCCAGGCCGACAGCGCGGTTCCGGTGTTCGCCACGACGCGACTGCACTGCGAGGCCGCCGCCGAACTGGCAATGGGTGAAGTCGTTACGAAGACGGGGCCGACGCGCTGAGGTAGTCCTCCGTCGCGCTGCGGATCGCGGCGACGCAGGCCGCCACCGCCGGATGCCCTCCTGCGCCCCTGCGGTAGGCGATGCGAGTGCGGCGGGTGGTCGGCAGCGGGATCAGCCGCACGCCGCCGGGCGGCGAGACCGCGCCGAGGCCCGGCACCAGCGCGACGCCGAGGCCCGCGGCGACCAGGGCGAGGACGGCGGTGAAGTCATCGGTGTGGTGTCGCGTGCGAGGGGTGTACCCGGCGGCCTGGCAGGTGCGCACGGCGACGGTGTGGCAGAGGGTGCCGGGGGCCCCGAGGATCCAGTCGGCGTCGCGGAACGCGGCCACCGGGCCGCCGCCGGAGCCGCCGGGCATCGCGGCGGGCACGGCGAGGAACACCGTCTCGTCGAGCAGCGGTTCGGAGTCGACGGTCGGGTCGGGCGCCACGGGAGCCAGGTCGTAGTCGTGCAGGAGCGCCACGTCCAGGCTTCGGTCGCGCAGCGCGTCGGGCATGTCGACCGGGTCCAGCTCGCGGACCATGAGGTCGAGGGAGGGCCGGTCACGGGCAAGGGCCACGAGGGCGGCGGGCAGCAGGGTGCGCATGGCAGTCGGGAAGGCGCCGATCCGGACGGTTCCCCGCAGACCCGAACGGGCGGCGGCGAGCGTCGCCGAGGCCGCTTCCAGCGCGGCGAGGACGGTCTCGGCATGCTCGACGAGGCTGACGCCCGCCGGGGTGAGCGTGACCCTCCGGCCGGTCCGCTCCAGGAGTTCCACCCCGGCTTCACGCTGAAGGGCGGCCAGCTGCTGGGACACCGCCGACGCGGAGTAGGTGTGGGCCTCGGCGACCGCGGCGATGGTGCCGAGCCGGGCGAGGTCGCGCAGTAGCCGCAGGCGGCGCACGTCGAGCATAAGTTCAGCTTACGCATTACCTCAGGAATCGGAACTGGTCCTTCCGGGTTTCAGCGGGCAGCATGAGGACATGACTGATCTCCACGGCCTCCACCTTCCGCTGATCACACCGTTCACCGCGTCCGGCGCTCTCGCGCTCGACGCTTTGGAGCGCCTGGCCGGCCGGGTCCTCGACGAGGGCGCCGCCTCGCTGGTCGCCCTCGGCACGACCGCCGAGGTGGGTTCGCTCACCGAGGACGAGAAGCGCTCGGTGCTGGACGTGACCTCCCGCGTCGCCCGTGAGCGATCGGTGCCGCTGATCGCCGGCGCCTCGACCGCCGGCGCCCTCGCCGCGCTCGCCGAGTTCCCGGAGATCACCGCCGCGCTGACCCTGGTGCCCCCGTTCGTCCGGCCCGGCGAGGACGGCGTCGTCGCGCACTTCACCCACCTCGCCGAGGTCTCGCCGGTCCCGCTGATCGCCTACGACATTCCCTACCGCACCGGCCAGTACCTCTCGGCCGCCGCGCTGCGCCGGCTCGCGGCGATCCCCGGCGTCGCCGGGGTCAAGTACGCCGCGGGCGGGTTCAACCCCGACACGATGGCGCTCATGGGTGACCTGCCCGAAGGCTTCACCGTCCTCGGCGGCGACGACATCTACATCTCGCCGCTGCTGGCGCTCGGTGCGCACGGCGGGATCCTCGCCTCGGCGCACCTGGCCACCGCCGACTTCGCGCGGCTCGTCGAGGCATGGCACGCCGGCGAGGTCGCGGAGGCGCGCGCCCTCGGACACCGCCTGGCGGGCCTTTCGGCGGCGCTGTTCGCCGAGCCGAACCCCACGGTCGTCAAGGCCGTCCTGCACTCGCGGGGCGAGATCCCGACACCGCACGTGCGGCTGCCGCTGCTGGCCTCCGGCCCCGGCTCCCTGTCGGCGGCACTGAAGGAACTCGGCTAGCGAACGGCTCGCGGCGGGCATGGCCGCGATCATGCCGGGCGGCACATCCCGGCGGCGCGGATCACCGCGTATACGCGACGTCTACGCGGCGTCTACGGACCGGCGCTAGCGTCGTCGGAGTTCGATCTGGGGAGAACGACCCGCGTCGCCCGGCGGCCTGATGGTCCGCCGGGCGGCGAGACGCCGTCCGGCCCCCGCTTCCATCGCCAGGGCGGGGGCCGGATCTGTGCCCGGCGGCCGAAACTCGGCTGCGCGGAGCGGGTCGCGGAAGCTAGCCTGCGCGCATGCACACGGCCATGTACGGCCAGGGCACCCGGTAGACCGCGCGCAACCGGGGGCGCCGTTCCGGCGCACACATGCCTTGGAGCCAGGTCCGTCCATTGAGGACGACGCGCCTGTCTCAGCCGTACCCTCCTTCCGGAGTGCATCATGGCCGTCGCGCACGTCAGCGCACGCGATCCGCGCATCAGCGCACTTCTGTCCGCCCGCAACACTCCGCCCGGAACCCTTCTCGCCGAAGGCGACTGGGCCCATCGCTGCTTGCTGGACGCCGGCGGCGACATCGAGGTCTTCGTCCAGTGCCCCGAACTGCTCACCGACGGGAGCCGGGAGCTCGCCGGGACCGTCTCCCGCCGTGCCCGGTCCGCCTTCGCGGTCTCGGCGAAGACCTACGCCCGCATCAGCCGCCGCAACCGGTCCTCCGGGCTGGCGTCACTGGTGCGACTGCCCGGCTGGCGTGCCGGCGACGGCACCATCGGGGGCCGTCGCGTCGACGACGGCACCGTGGTGCTGGTCGCCGACGGCATCGAGTACGCCTCGAACCTCGGTGCCCTCGTCCGGGTCGTCGACGCCAGCGGGGCGCAGGCCCTGATCCTGACCGGCCGCCGCGCCCGCGTCGAGCACCCCGAGGTGTTCACCGCGAGCCGGGGAACGGTCCTGACCACGCCGGTCGTCGACCTCGGCGCGCCGCGCGAGGCCGCCGCGTGGCTGGCCCGGCACGGATTCGCCGTGTACCTGGCGCTTCCGGGCGCCCGGGAGCACTTCCGCGACCGCCCGCGCGGCGGGCGGCCGACGGCGATCGTCGTCGGGTCCGAGGGCGAGGGCGTCGCTCCCGAGTGGAGGGAGGTGCCGCACCACCCGGTGTCGATCCCGATGCGGGGCCGCGCGGACTCCCTCAACGTCGCCGTGGCGGCGGGGGTGCTGCTGTTCGGATAGCGCCTCGGGCCGCCGCCGTGACGCCGGCGGCGGCCCGCTCCCCTTCACCCCTTGATCGCGCCCTCCTCCACTCCCTTGAAGAAGAAGCGCTGAAGTACCGCGAAGACGACCACGATGGGAATGAACGCGATCATCGTCCCGGCGGCGATGAGGCGCGGATTGGCGCTGAAGGTGCCGTTGAGGTATTGGAGCCCGACGGTGAGCGTGTAGTTCTCGGGGTCGGTGAGCACGATGAGCGGCCACAGGAAGTCGTCCCAGGCGCCGATGAAGGAGAAGATCACCACCACCGACAGCATTCCGCGCACGCTGGGGAGTCCGATGTGGACGAGCCGCTGCCAGGCGTCGGCGCCGTCGATGATCGCCGCGGCGTCCAGGTCCTGCGGGATGGCCTGGAAGGCGGTGCGCATGAGCAGGACGTTGAGCATGCCGATGGCGCCGGGCAGGGCCACGCCGAGGAGGGTGTCGGCCAGACCGAGGCCCCGGACGGTGACGTACTGGGAGATGATCGTGACCTCGCCGGGCAGGACGAGGGTGGCCAAGAACAGGCCGAGGACCAGCCGGCGGCCCCGGAAGCGCAGCCTCGCCAGGGCGTAACCGGCCAAAGTCGCCCCGACGGCGTTGCCGGCGACGACGATGGCGGCGACGATGAGCGAGTTGCGGCCATAGGACCAGACCGGGATCGTGTCGGCGACGCTGCCGTAGTTGGCGAGGGTCGGATCCGAGGGGATGAAGCCCGGCGTCCGCGTGTAGATGTCCTCGCCCATCCCTTTCAGCGAAGTCGACAGCTGCCACAGGAACGGGCCGACGGTCAGCACCAGCACGAGGAGCAGCAGGCCGTAGCGCAGGACCTTCTCCCCCGGCGTCGCCGTCCCGAAGCCGCGCGCGGCGACCTTTCCCCGGCGCGCCGCCATCTAGGCCGCCTTCCGGTTGAGCCGCAGCAGGAGCAGCATCGGGCCGATCGTCACGGCGAACAGCAGCAGGCTCAGCGCCGAGGCGTAGCCGAGGTGGCCGGTGAAGCCACGGCTGTACAGCTGGATCAGCATCACCACCGACATGTCCTGCCCGCCGGGGCCGCCGGTGCCGTCGGACAGGACGTAGAGCTCGGAGAAGACGCGCAGCGCCGAGACCGAGATCAGGACCGACACCAGCGCCATCGTGTTGCGCACGCCCGGGACCGTGACGGCCAGGAAGCGGCGAACCGGTCCGGCACCGTCCATGAAGGCCGCCTCGTGGAGTTCGCGCCCGACGCTGCCCAGCGCCGACAGGTAGATGATCATGTAGTAGCCCAGGCCCTTCCACACCGTCAGGCTGATCGCGCTGAACAGCAGCAGCCAGCGGTCGGTGAGGAACGGCAGCGGGCCCGACAGCACGCCGAGTTGCTGCGCGAGGCCGTTGACGAGCCCGCGCTCCTCCAGCACCCAGCCCCAGATGAGCGCGACGACGACCGCCGAGGCGATGACCGGGGTGTAGAAGGCCGTCCGGAAGAAGGCGATCCCGGGAAGCCTGCGCTGCACGAGCAGAGCCAGCAGCAGGGGCAGGAACGTCAGCAGCGGCACGCACACGAGCATGTAGACGACGCTGTTGAGGAGCGCGTCGCCGAGCTGCGAGTCGTCGGCGAAGCGCTGGAAGTTCTCCGTTCCGGTGAAGCGGCCTCCGCCCAGCGGCTTGGCGTTGGTGAAGGCCAGCACCACGGTGTTGACCGACGGCCAGAGGCTGAACACCGCCAGCCACACCGCCGCCGGAGCGACCAGCAGCCACGGCGTGAACCAGCGCCGGTGGGTCATTACTGCCCGAGCAGCTGGTCGCAGCGCTCGACGGCCTCGTCGAGCGCCTCCCGCGAGCTCGCCTCACCGCTGATGGCGAGACTGAACTGCTGGTTGATGACGTCGTTCATGGCGCCGCTGACCTCGACGGGCTGGAGCATGCGCGCCTGCGCCAGCGAGGTGAAGGCGATGACCTTCGCGTCACCGGAGGGCGTGCCGTCGCTCTGCGCGAAGAACGGGTCGGCCGCCGAGGCCTTCGTGCTGGGAAGATGTTGACCAGGTGGGCGAAGGCGGCCTGGTTCTCGGCGTTGGTGACCCAGCGGGCCAGGGCCAGCGCGGTCGGCAGGTTCTCGCTGCCGCTGGACACCGACAGGCCCTGCGCGTAGAGCGGGGGCGTGCCCATCGCCGGAGACGGGACGACCTTCGGCGCCAGCGTCGGATTGTCGGTGGCGAGGCTGGTGATGTAGTTCCCGCCACCGGTGGTCCAGGCCGCCCTGCCGCTGCTGAACAGTTCGGCGTTGCCGGCGTACTTGTCGGTCAGCACGTCCTGCGGGAGCAGGCCCTCGGCGTAGGCGTCGCGGTACTTGTCGAGCAGCGCGGCCGCCTCGGGAGTGTTGAACGCGAAGGACTTACCGTCGGGAGCCATGATCGGCACGCCCGCGTTGGCGAGGTCGCCGAGTGCCGGCTTGCGGCTCATCAGGTAGACCTCGCCGCCGGATGCCTCCTTCATGACCCGGGCCTGCGCGATCAGCTCGTCCAGGGTCGCCGGGAGCTTCGCCGGGTCGAGGCCGTTGGCGGTGAGCAGTTCGGTGTTCCAGTAGTTGACATCGGTGTTGAGGTACCACGGGTAGGCGTAGACGCCCTCGTGCCCGGCGTAGCGGTAGGCATCGAGACCGCCGGTGACGTAGTCGGCGGCCAGCGCCGGGTCGGCCTTCTCGACGTCGAGGAGCATCCCCTGCTGGACAAGGGGGAGGACGAAGTCGGGCGGCAGATTGGTCACGTCGGGCAGCGAATCGCCGGCGGCCTGGCTCAACACCTTGTCGGAGTACCCGTCGCCGGGCTGGTCGAGCCACTCGACCTCGGTGCCGGGATGGGCCGCCTCGAAGGCGTCGATGACGCCTTGGACGTATTCGGTGAACTTCGGCTTGAGCGCCCAGGTCTGGAAGGTGACCTCGCCCTTCACCTCGCCGGAGGCGTCGGCGTCCGAACCCGCCCCGTCTCCCCCGCCGAGCCCACAGCCCGCGAGTACCAGGGCCGCGGCGGCCGTCGCGGCCGTCAGTAACCAGACTCTGCGCATTGTCGACTCCTGTCCGTTCCTCCCCGCTCGACGCGGAGCCCGGCCGGTGCCCGCCGGATGGGAATTGCTAATCCGGTCTAGTAGTTGGCGACTATCCAACGACTAGACTTTCGTGTCAAGGGTTTCCGCGCCGTACCGCGCGCGGCCGGACGAGACGAGGACACCCCGTGGGCAGACCCACGATCGCCGACATCGCCGCCCGCGTCGGCGTCTCGAAGGGCGCGGTGTCCTTCGCGCTGAACGGGCGCCCGGGTGTCAGCGAGGCCACCCGGGCACGGATCATGCGGGTCGCCGAGGAGATGAACTGGCGGCCGCACAGCGCCGCCCGCGCCCTCAGCGGAGCCCGCGCCGAGACCGCCGGGCTCGTCACCGCCCGGCCCGCCCGCACCCTGGGTGTCGAACCCTTCTTCGCGCAACTGCTCTCGGGGCTGCAGGCGACGCTTTCCGGCGAGTCGATCGCACTGCAGCTACTCGTCGTCGAGGACATCGAGGCGGAGATCGAGGTCTACCGGCGCTGGGCCTCCGAACACCGTGTCGACGGGCTGATCCTGGTCGACCCGCGCGTCGAGGACCCCCGCACCGCGGTCCTCGAAGGACTCGCGATCCCCTCGGTCGTGCTCGGCGGCCTGCCCGGCAAGCACGGACGTCTGTCCAGCGTGTGGGCCGACGACCGCGAGGCGATGCTGACCATCGTCGACTACCTCGCCGCCCTCGGGCACACCCGCGTCGCGCACGTCGCCGGGCTCCCCGCCTTCTGGCACACCCGGCGTCGCATGCAGGCGCTGCGCGACCGCGCCCGCCGCCTGGCCCTGCGCGCCGAGTCCCTGCCGACCGACTTCAGCGACGCCGAGGGCGCCGCCCGGACCCGCACCCTGCTGTCGCGACCCGAACGGCCGACCGCGATCATCTACGACAGCGACGTCATGGCCGTCGCCGGCCTCGGCGTCGCCCAGGAGATGGGCGTGGCCGTGCCCGGCGAACTGTCCATCGTGGCCTTCGACGAGTCGGTGCTCACCCGCATCGTGCACCCCTCGCTGACCTGCCTGTCCCGCGACACCTTCGACCTCGGGCGCTCGGTCGCACGGACCCTTCTGGCGACGATCGCCGACCCCTCCGAGTCCCGCAACGTCAAGACCGCCACGCCCACCCTCAGCGTCCACGAGAGCACCGGTCCTCCCCCGTGATCGGTCCCGCCGAGCCGGTTCCAGCCTCTTGGCAGGAGCGCTATAGCGGTTTAGTATCCGACCCGGAAGGCCGCGGAGAAGACGCCTCCCGAAACGGCCGCGGCGTCCATTCGAGGACCACCGGTAGGAGACGCAGATGCACCGACGAACAGTCCTGACCCTGCTGCCCGCATTAGCCATCGCCGCCACCGGGACGAGCCCGGCGCTCGCCGCCGCCGGCGCGCCCTTCCCCGAGGCACTGGGTCCCGGCGACCAGCCCTTCGCCTCGTACTGGTACCCGAGCACGATCCTGAACTGGGATCCGGCGACCGACCCCGACGCCCGCTTCAACCGCTCGCGCGTGCCGCTGCGCCCGCGGGCGCTCGATCCCCGGCTCAAGGCCAACGCCAACGCCCGCGCAGGCGAGGGCCGCGTGGTGTCGCTGGTGTCCTTCGGCCCGACCTCCGCCAACCCCTCGCAGGGCTCGGCGGACGCGAACTACTACGCCTTCGGCTACTGGCAGTACGTCGACACTCTCGTGTTCTGGGGCGGTTCGGCCGGTGAGGGGCTGATCCTGGCGCCGAACGCGACGGTCGTCGACGCCGCACACCGCAACGGCGTCAAGGTGTACGGGACGGTCTTCTTCCCGCCCGCCGCCTACGGTGGTCAGCTCCAGTGGGTCCGCGACTTCGTGGCGCGGTCGGGGTCGTCGTACCCGGTCGCCGACAAGCTCGGACAGGTCGCGCGCCACTACGGCTTCGACGGCTGGTTCATCAACCAGGAGACCGGCGGCGGCGACGCTGCGCTCGCCGCCGAACTGCGCGCCTTCATGAAGTACGCGCGGGCCGGCGGCGACGAGTACATGTGGTACGACTCGATGGTCGAGAACGGCTCGATCTCCTGGCAGAACGCGCTCAACGCGAGCAACGACTCCTTCCTGTCCGATCCGGCCCGGGTTTGCGACTCGATGTTCCTCAACTTCTGGTGGAGCGCGTCGGGGCTGGCCTCCTCGCGCTCCCACGCGCGCTCGCTCGGCCGCAGCGAGTTCGACCTGTACTCGGGGATCGACACCGAGGCGGGCGGGTACGACACGAGCGTCGACTGGGCCGCGGTCTTCCCCGCGGGCGCGGCGCACGTGACCTCGCTCGGCCTCTACCGTCCGGAGTGGACGTGGAAGTCCTCCTCCGGCCCGGCCGACTTCCGGGCCCGCGACTCGCGGTACTGGATCGGCGCCAACGGCGACCCCTCGAACACCGCGACGGGTTCGGCTTGGAAGGGACTGGCCAATCACATCGCGGAGTCGACGCCGGTCACCGCCAAGCCCTTCGTGACCGGGTTCAACTCCGGTCACGGCGAGTTCTACAACGTCGGCGGGACGAGGGTCGCGACGGGCGCGTGGAACAACCTCTCGGTACAGGACGTGCTGCCGACCTACCGCTGGATCGTTTCCTCGGCCGGCACCGGACTGACGCCGTCGCTGGACTTTGGCGACGCCTTCGAGGGCGGTTCCTCGCTGCGGCTGACCGGCCGGCTCGACGCGCTCAACACCGTGCGCCTCTACCAGGCCGCTCTGCCGGTGGCCTCCGGTACGAAGCTGTCGGTCGTGGTCAAGACGCCGGCGGCGGGGGCCACGAACCTCCGGGCCGCGATCGCCTTCACCGACGCCCCCGCCGTCTTCACCGCCATCGACCTCGGCTCGAACTCGGGCACCGGCTGGGAGCGCAGGACCTTCGACCTGTCGGCGCACGCCGGCAAGACGATCGCCCAGATCGCGCTCCAGGCGCAGGCCGCCTCGACGGTCGCGGCGTACGACATCCGGGTCGGCCAGATCGCCGTCTACGACGGGACCGTCGACGGCGCCGCCTCCCCTACAGCGCTGACGGTGCTGGGCACGACCGACGTCTCCGCCACCCGCAAGTCGCTGCGGCTGGCGTGGACGGCCTCGGCGAGCGGGTCGGTGCACCACTACGACGTCTACCGGCGTGACTCCGGCGGCGGCCGCACCTACCTGGGCGCGACACCGAACGACGCCTACTTCGTGGCGCGGCTCGACCGGGCCGGAACCGAGTCCTCGACGACCATCGAGGTCGAGGCGGTCTCCACCGAGTACGGGCGTTCGGCGCCGGCGACCACGACGGTCGCCTGGGCGGGTTCGCCCGTCGAGTCGAACCTGGCGCTCAGCCGCCCGGCGACGGCGTCCGGCCAGACCAACGCCGGCGAGGGTCCCGCGAAGGCCGTCAACGGCAGCGTCTCAGGTGGCAACACCGACAAGTGGTGCACGCTGACGGCCGAGAAGTGGCTGGAGGTCGACCTCGGCGGGGTGCGTTCGCTGAGCCGGTTCACCGTCAAGCACGCCGGTGCCGGTGGCGAGTCGGCGACGTGGAACACGCGCGACTTCACCGTCCAGACGAGGTCGGCCACCACCGACCCCTGGGCGACGGCGGTGACCGTCGCGGGGAACACGGCGTCGACGACCACGCATCCCGTCGCGACGGCCGCCAGGTACGTGCGCCTGGTGATCACCCGGCCGACCCAGAACACCGATCCCGCCGCCCGTATCTACGAGTTCGAGGCCTGGGGCACCTAGGACCTCCGGCGGTTCGCGAGACTCCGCCGTGCCCGCCCGTGGCGACGGGGCGGGCACGGCGGTCCCTAAACGTCCGCAGCGCCGCCGAACCAGCCGGCGGGCAGTTCCCGGCCCCGTGCCATCTCGGCGTCGAAGTCCCGCGCGCCCAAAGCGCGCCTCGCCGAGTCACCGATGCGCACGACGTCACCGCGCTCACCCGACGGCAGCGGCGTCCCCGCGCGTTCCCGCAGCGCCGCGGCGGTACCGAGCAGCCGGGCGGTCGTGCGGTACTCCCCCGCCAGCACCTCGGCGCCCGCCGAGCCTTCGAGGGCCAGCGCGATCGACCGGCTGTCCTCGAGCCTGCGCGCCTCGGCAAGGCCGCGGCGGTGAAGGTCGCGAGCCGACGCGACGTCTCCGCGCAGTTCGGCGACGAAGCCGAGTTCGGCGAGCATGAGCGTGGTGATCGGCAGGAAGTCGTACTCCCGGCCGTAGTCGAGGACGCGGCGCAGACGCGTCTCGGCCTCGTCGAGCCGCCCGGCGCGCCGGGCGGTCAGTCCGAGGCCGATCTCGGCGGAGACCTCGCCGTTGTGGTGGCGGTGCTCGACCGCCCGGTGCAGGGCCTGCTCGTGCAGTCGGCGGGAGGCGTCCAGGTCACCGCGCAGGAGGGCGACGCGGCCGAGCCCGCACAGCCGGTCGGACGCCTCCCGCCAGAGGGCGAGCTCCTCGGCGGCGGCGAGGCCGCGGGTGTGGAGCCGCTCGGCGCGGGCGTAGTCGCCGGTGACCTCGGCGTGGGAGGCGAGGGGGTAGATCGCGCGAAGCTGACCCCACGCGTCGCCGAGGCGTTCGAAGAGGGCGAGGCTCTCGGCGGCGTCGGCGAGGGCCTCGGTGAGGTCGCCGCTCCCGAAACGCTGGACGGCGCGCAGGGCCAGGGCGGCGGCGATCCCCCAGTCGTCGCCTTCGGCGCGGGCGCCTTTGAGGGCTCGTTCGACCAGGCGGGCGCCGGTCTCGTACTCGACGGTCTCCATCAGCGCGTAGGACAGGAACCAGTCGCTGCGCCCGTCCATGTCGGCCTCGGGCGGGGCCTCGGTGGGCGCCGCGGCCCGGGTCTGCTCGCCGGAGACTCCCCGCAGGCGGCGCACTCCCCAGCGCCAGGCCGTCGCACGGCAGGCGGCGGGGCACTCGGAGTCGGGCATGCGGGCCAGGGCGAGGGTGAGGGAGCGGTCGGCTTCGCTGAAGCGGCCGCGCAGCGACCAGTACCAGACGAGCGCGTCGACGAGCCGCATGGTGCGGTCGGGGTCGCCGTCGAGTTCGATGGCTGCGCGGAGGTTCGCCGTCTCGGCGTCGAGGCGTGCCAGCCAGCGGCGCTGGCCGTGTCCGTGCAGGTGCGGGCGGGCCTGCTCGGCGAGCCGCGCGTAATACTCGGCGTGCTTGGCGCGCAGGTGCTCGGCCTCGCCCGCCTCTTCGAGGCGTTCGGCGCTGTAGGCGGCGACGGACTCCAGCAGCCGGAAACGCGGTTCGGGGCCGCTCGGGGTGACGGCGACCAGCGAGCGGTCGACGAGCCCTGCCAGAAGGCCGAGGATCGCTCCGCCGGCGATGTCGGCGTCGGCGCAGACCTCCTCGGCGGCGTCGAGGGTGCAGCCGTCGGCGTGCACCGACAGGCGGCGCAGCACGGTCCGCTCGTCGGGGGTGAGCAGCCAGTAGCTCCAGTCGATCATCGCGCGGAGGGTCTTCTGCCGGTCGGGGGCGTCGCGGTAGCCGTCGGTGAGCAGACCGAAGCGGTCGTCGAGCCGTTCCAGGAGCCCGGTGGTGCCGAGCACCCGGACTCGCGGCGCGGCGAGTTCGAGGGCGAGGGGAATCCCGTCGAGGCGGCGGCA
The DNA here is from genome assembly GCF_040655735.1 of Phytomonospora sp. NPDC050363. NCBI lineage: Bacteria > Bacillati > Actinomycetota > Actinomycetes > Micromonosporales > Micromonosporaceae > Phytomonospora > Phytomonospora sp. NPDC050363. Next base: position 378,125 of record NZ_JBFAKK010000001.1, on the reverse strand, counting down.
GATGGCGGCGACCTCGGCGGAGTTGTCCTCGGTGACGCTGAACCCGGGAACGGTCGCCGCGACGCGTTCGGTGAAGAGCCGCACGGCGCCCGACTCGGCGACGCCGGTGTCGGTGTCCGGAAGGGCCAGCGGCGGGACCGGGTATCGCACCTCACCGCCCGCGGCGAGGGGCTGCTGGCTGGTGGCGAGCACGCGCAGTCCGGGCGCGTCGCGCAGGAGACGCGCGGACAGAAGCGCCGCCGGGCCGACGAGGTGCTCGCAGTTGTCGAGCAGGAGCAGCATGTCGCGGTCGCGGACGGCCCGGCTGAGGCGTTCGAGCGGTGTCACCGGAACGGAGGCCGGCAGCGGGCCGGTCGTGCCGTACTCACCGACGCGCAGGACGGCCATGACGGCCTCGGCGACCGCGTCCTGTGCTTCGGGCCCGTCGCCTGCGGGGAGGGCGGCGAGTTCCACGGTCCACACGCCGTCGGGGTGGTCGTCGCGGACGCGGTGGGCGGCCTCCAGGGCGAGGCGCGTCTTGCCGACCCCACCGGGGCCGGTGAGGGTGACCAGCCGTGCCGTCGCGAGGTGGCCGACGACTTCGGCGAGTGCGGTGTCGCGGCCGATGAGTTCGGCGACGGGCCGGGGGAGGTGGTCTCCGGCCACTTGGGGGCGTGGCGGCTCCGGGAGGTCTTGGCGGAGCATCGCGCGGTGCAGGTCGGCGAGTTCTGGGTCGGGGTCGAGGCCGAGTTCGGCGAGGTGCCGGCGGTGGGCCGCGTAGGCCTCCACGGCCTCGGTGCGGCGGCCGGAATGGTAGAGGGCGCGCATGTGGGCGGCGCGCAGTCGGCCGCGGGCGGGGTGGCGGGCGGCGAGTTCGGTGAGTTCGGCGACGGCTTGGGCGTGGTCGCCGAGTTCGAGGCGGGTCTCGGCGAGCAGTTCGGCGGCTTCGAGGCGCGCGTCGGCGAGGCGGACGGTATCGGCGCGGGTGAAGTTCTCGTCGGCGAAGTCCGCGTATGCGGGGCCGCGCCACAGGTCGAGGGCCTGTTCGGTGAGGTGGGCGCGGGCGGCCGGTGTGGTGGCGCGGCGGGCACGGGCGAGGGCGGTGGTGAAGCGGCCGGCGTCGGTGTCGGCGGGATCGGCGCGCAGGAGGTAGCCGGGCGGCCGGTGGGCGACGAGCTCGCGGGCGCCCGGCTCGGCGGCGTCGAGGGCCTTGCGGAGTTCGGAGACCTTGCGCTGGAGGGCGTTGGCGGGCTTCGCCGGAGGCTCGGCGGGCCACAGTTCGTCGATGAGCCGGTCGGTGGAGACGGTGCGGCCCGGGTCGGTGAGCAGGATGGCGAGCAGGGCGCGGACCTTGCGTTCGGGTATGGCGACGGGTTCGCCGTCGCCGGTCCAGGCGGTGACCGGACCGAGAACTCCGAAGCGCATGGGCGAAACGGTAACCCAGGGGCGGCAGTCGCCCGCGTCACGCTCCGGGTGGTCGTCAGCGGCGCGTCAGCCGACCATCAGCGGGCCGGCGCAACTTCTAGGGGTCGAACGAAGCACCTGATCGAGGAGAGACATGAGCAACGCCAAGACCCCTGTGACCGTGATCGGCCTCGGCCCGATGGGCAGCGCGATGGCCGGCGCCTACCTGAACGCCGGGCACCCCGTGACGGTGTGGAACCGGACCGCCTCGCGCGCCGAGCCGCTGGTGGAGCGGGGCGCGAAGCTCGCGGCGACGCCGGCCGAGGCGGTCACCGCCAGTGGACTGGTCATCTTGAGCCTGACCGACTACGCGGCGATGTACGCGATCCTCGACGGTGTCGGCGACGCGCTGGCCGGGCGCACGATCGTCAACATCAGCTCCGACAGCCCGGGCAAGACGCGGGAAGCCGGGGCCTGGCTCGCCGACCGGGGCGCGCGCCTGCTGACCGGCGGGATCATGGTCCCGTACATGATGGTCGGCACCGAGCAGTCCTACGTGTTCTACAGCGGCGCGACCGAGGTCATGGACGAGCACCGCGACACCCTCGCGGTGATCGGCCGGCCCGACTACCGGGGCACCGACCTCGGCCTCGCGCAGCTTTGGTACCAGGCGCAGCTCAACCTGTTCCTGACCATGCTGTCGTCCTTCGCGCAGTCCGCGGCGATGCTGGAGTCGGCCGGCGTGAAGGCCGCCGAACTGGTGCCCTACGCGACCGAGACGCTGAACCTGGCGGGCTTCTTCCTGGAGCCCAGCGCCCAGGGGATCGACAGCGGCGACCACGGCGACCAAGGCGCGAACGTGACGATGATGGGCGCGACCGCCGACCACGTCGTCACCGCCAGCGAGGAGGCTGGCATCGACCTGACTCTGCCGCGCGCGATCCAGGCGCACTACCGGTCCGCGATCGAGCGCGGCCACGGCCGCGACTCGTGGACGAGCCTCAGCGAGGTCATCCGCAAGCCCTGACAGGCCCGGGCACGCCTCGCCCGCGTCACCGCGAGCGAGGCGTGCCCTCACCGTGCCGCAGCCGTGAGCGCTGCGGCGAGCGGCGCAGAAGACGACGGAGTGGAGCATCGCGTCACGGTAGCCGGACGGCTCAATCCCAGACGGCGACGATCACGCAGTCCTCGTCGACGGCCACGTGAGGGCCGTCGTGGTCCCGGTCCTCGATACAGCACGCGAGGTGGTCGGCGACGGCACCGTGCTGGGCGGTGCAGCCGCCGGTGTGCCCGGCATCGGGGTCGTGCTCTCCGGCACCGCGGGTTCGCTCCTGTGTCATCACGACCGCGATCTTGCCTGATGCACGCCGCGTGGACCGGACCCGGTACGCCGCTCGTCCCTCGGCGGCGCCGTTAAGGTGGGCGGATGGCCGCACGGATCACCGAGCTCGCCCTCGACTGCCTCGACCCGCCGCGCCTCGCCCGGTTCTGGTGCGAGGTGCTGGGCTACGTCGTCACCTCGGAGGCCGAGGACTTCATCGGCATCGGTCCGCCGGAGCCGGCCGACGGGCAGGCGCCGACGATGACCTTCGGTCCCGCCGCCGGCCCCAAGCGGGAGAAGCTGCGCCTGCACATCGACCTGCGGCCGACCGACCGCGAGCAGGACGCCGAACTCGACCGCCTGCTGGCGCTGGGCGCCCGGCACGCCGACGTCGGTCAGGGCGAGGACGTCGACTGGTACGTGCTCGCCGATCCCGAGGACAACGAGTTCTGCCTGCTGCGCCGCCGGGCACTGCCCTGACCGGTGGGGCCGCTCAGGGCTTCCAGTCGGGGTTGACGATCTGGTGGAGCAGGTGGTCCTGCCAGCGCCCGGCGATGAGCAGGAAGTCCGGCGCGGTCGCGAAGGCGGTGAACCCGTTGCGTTCCAGGACCCGCCGTGAACCGGTGTTGTGCGGGAGAGTCTCGGCCTGGACCCGGTGCAGGTTCAGCTCGGTGAAGGCGATTCGCAGGATCTCGCCGACGGCCGCGGTCGCCACGCCTCGCCCGTTCTGGTCCTCGGCGACCCAGTAGCCGAGGCTGCACGACTGGAAGGCGCCGCGGACGATCCCGTTCAAGGTCACCCGGCCGACGACGCGCTCGTCGTCACCGAGGATCACGTGCGGAAGGTTCCTCCCTTCCTCGTGGGCCTTGAGGCTCCCGGCGATGAGGCCGAGCTGGTGCTCGAAGGTGAAGAAATCCTCGTCGCGCAGGGGTTCCCAGGGTGCGAGGAACTCCCGGTTGGCGCGGCACAGTTCCGTGATGACCCCGGCGTCGTCGGGCGTGATCAGTCGAGTGAGAGGCACGGGCAGATGATCGCAGACACTCGCTAGAGCGGCGGAAGCTCCTGTGGGCGGCCGATCAGCTCGTGCAGGGGGTCGCCGGCCTCGCGGACCCGGTCGAGGACGGTGTGCACGGTCCAGCGGTCGGGGCGCAGGTCGGGGTCGTCGAGTTCCTTCCAGGTGATCGGCACCGAGACCGGCGCGCCGGGTGCGGGCCGGGCGCTGAACGGCGCGACGAGGGTCTTGTTGCGCACGTTCTGCGTGTAGTCGAGGCGGGCGAGCCCGTCCCGCCGGTCCTTGTACCACTCCCAGCTCACCAGCTCGGGGACCGTGCGGCCGACCGCGCGCGAGACCTTGTGCACCCACTCCCGCGTCTCCTCGAAGGTGTAGCCGGCGCGGACCGGCACCCAGATCTGCACACCGCGCTGCCCGGTGACCTTGGGCATCCCCTCGACGCCGAGATGGCGGAGCGCTTCCCCGTACAGGCGCGCGAGCAGCAGGATGTCCGCGAAACGCGTCTTCTCGCCGGGATCGATGTCGATGAGCGCCCAGTCGGGCTCGTGCACGTCGCGCAGGCCGGAGATCCAGGGGTGGAGTTCCACGGCGCCGTGGTTGGCCATCCAGGCCAGCGAGGCCACCTTGTCGACGACGGCGTAGCGGCCGGTGCGGTCGGCCTCCGCCTCGGTGTCGCGCCAGGTCGTCAGCCATTCGGGCGCGTGGGCGGGCACGGCCTTCTGCCAGAAGCCGGGCCGCTCGACGCCGTCGGGGAAGCGGTGGACGTTGACGGGACGGCCCGCCAGGTAGGGAAGCATGTAGGGCGCGATCGTCGAGTGGTAGGCGATCAGGTCGCGTTTGGTGACCTCCTTGCGGCCTTTCGCTCGGGGGAACAAGACCTTGCCGAGCTTCGACAGCCGCAACCGGTGGCCGCCGACGGTCCACGTGCCGCCGTCGCCGAGTTCGGCCAGCGCGGCCAGCTCCTCGGGGCTCGCCGCGCTCCAGTGCCCGTGCGCGGCCACCGCCACGGACGCCTCGGCGGCGGGCAGGTCACCGCGCCACAGGGCCTCGGGCGCGGCGGCGACCTCCTCGTTGGTGCGGCCCGACTTCACCGAGACCGGGTGGTCCTCGGGGTTCCAGCCGCGCCGTGCGTACTCGTCGTCCTTGTGGATGAGCAGCCAGTCGTCGTCGCCGTCGTGGGCGCGGCGGACGAGCACGAAGCGGCCGGCGAGCTTCTCGCCACGCAGGTCGAAGTGGAGTTCGCCGCGCTCCACGGCGCGGACCGGGTCGCCGGTCTTCGCCGGTTCCCAAGTGCCCCGGTCCCACACGATGACGTCCCCGCCGCCGTACTCGCCGCCGGGGATGACGCCCTCGAAGTCGTAGTACTCGACCGGATGGTCCTCGACGTGGACGGCGAGCTGGCGGGCCTTCGGGTCGAGGGTCGGTCCTTTCGGGACGGCCCAGCTCGCCAGCACTCCGCCCATCTCCAGCCGCAGGTCGTAGTGAAGGCGCGTGGCACGGTGGCGCTGCACGACGAAGCGGCCGCCGGGCGAGTCGTCCCCGGACCCGCCGGCGGGCTCGGCGGTGACGGCGAAGTCGCGTTTCGCGCGGTACCGCGCCAGCCCGTCCTTCTTCTTGCGCTTGTCGGCCACGTCTCCGGCATACCGCACGGCCCCGGTCGGCCGCACCGTTTCGGGCCTACCGGGTCCCGGTGGCGCTAGCGTGGTGTGCGTGACGGCTGAGGAGATGCGCGCGGCGGGACGGCGACTGCTGGCGTCGCTGAGCGACGAGCAGGCCGCCGAGGCGGTCCACGCGTTCGGCGACCCCGACCGCCTGCGCTGGGACTACCGTCCCCGGCCGCGGCCGGGGACATGCCTGGCGGGGTTGAGCCTCGCCGGGCGCAAGAACGCCCACCGGCTGCTGGCCACGGCGATGAGCGAGCACGCCTTCGCCCAGGTCACCAGTGTCATGGGGCTCGAAGAGGTCCTCGACCGGGCCGAGGGACACCGGCGCGACCGCCACTCCGCCGACTACTGGGTGGCGTTGTTCGGCTCGCCCGACGACGACGCCTGGTCGTGGCGCTTCGAGGGGCACCACGTGTCGGTGACGATGAGCGTGGTCGCCGACGAGGTCAGCCCCACGCCCGTGTTCCTCGGCGCGAACCCGGCGATCACCTTCTACCGGGGCACGCCTGTCGTACGGCCGCTCGCCCTTGAGGAGGAGCTGGCGCGGCGACTGCTCGCCGGACTGACCGATGCCCTGCGCAAGCAGGCGATCGTCTCGCCGCACGCCCCCGATGACATCCGCACGAGCAACGCCCGCGACATCACGGGTGTCGAACTCGGGCCGGGCCTGCGGGCCGCCGACCTGTCCCCCGGTGACGCCGGCCTGCTAGGTGAGCTCGTCGACCTCTACCTCGACCGGCTGCCGCCGCGCCTGGCGGCGATCGAGCGGGAGAGCCTGCGTCCCGACGAGCTGCGCTTCGCCTGGGAGGGCCCGGCCGAGCGCGGCGGCGGACACTACTACCGGATCCAGTCGCCGGGTCTGCTGATCGAGTACGACAACACGCAGAACGACGCCAACCACGTCCACACGGTCCTGCGCCGGCCCGGCGACGACTTCGCGGCCGGACTGCTGGCCGCGCACAAGGCGGGCGAGCGCTGAGCACGGCGGGTGCCCCGCCGGACACCGGCGGTGTCCGCTCGCCGTCCCTTGTGGACTCCTGATCGGGTCGGCGGCCTTCCTACGGTGGAGTTCCACCCGGACGGAAGGGACCGCGATGTTCTGGGTAAACGGACAGCAGATCGACCCCGGAGACGACCAGCTCACCCAGGCCACCACGCCGAACGTCGCCGACGCGGTGATCCGCGACTACACCGACTGGAACGAGGTGAACGCGCACGCGGCGGGCGCCACCGACCACGTCGGCAATCTTCCGGGTCCACGTTCGCAAGGGACTTGGTTGCGCTTCCCCGCCCAGCATCTCAACATCCTGGGCGAGGACCACACCGAGGTCGACCTGCGCCAGGTGAAGAGCGCGACCGGTTTCACGAGTTTCGTCTACGAGCGCTTCGCCTGTGACGTGATGGCGCCCGGCTCGAACCTCCTGGCCGCCTACGACGCCGAGAACAACGCCGAGATGGCGCATTACGGCATCGCGGCCCTTCCCAACCGGCACCTCTTCGGCGGCGAGTCGCTGTACCCGAAGATCGGTACCGGGATGGTCCTGCTGCGCCGGTTCCTGCCCCACCACGTGGCCGACCTGCGCCGGGTCGCGGGCTACGACGGGAAGCCGGTCCAGCGCTACCTCAAGATCGGCTGGGGCCTGTTCAAGGACATCGCCGCCGACGTGCACGCGCGCGTCAACGGCGGCAACGCCGTGACGCCCGCCGAGACCCACCTGCGGCAGCGGTACCTCGCCCACACCGCCAACCCCACCTTGGACACCTACATCACCGGGCTGGTGGTCGACACCTGGCTGGGCGACACCCTCGACACCCACGCTCACGCCGGCAAGGTCCCGGCGATCCTGGACGTCGCGGCTGCCCTGATCCCGGTGCTGCTGGAACGCGCCGCGGCCGACCAGGACCTGGGCAACGCCGAACGGCTGCGCCTCGCCGGACTTCCACTGCGCGGCGACGATGACTTGTTCGCCTACTTCGGGCTGTGGCGCAATCTCCACTTCGCCCGCCGCGTCCGGGAGGCCGCCGCGGCCAACGTGCGCTATGCCGGCATGGGCAGCCGGCACCTGACCTACCTGCTGACGATCCCCCATGGGATCCCGGCGAACGCGAGCCGCTTCTACATGGACGGCGCCGGCCTCGCGAACTTCGAGACCACCACCGGCGACCTGAGGCAACACGCGCACTAGCGAAGGAAGGTACGACCATGGCGACTCGCAACGTCCGCGCCCGGATCCTGCTCACCCGTGAACTGCCCAGCACACCGGTCCTGGAGGCGGTCCTGACCGTCTGGTGGCTCGGCGACCGGTTCCACGCCCGCGAAGAGTCGGGCCGAATCTTGAGCGCGGTGGCCGGCGACGTCACCGAACCCCGGGGTTTCGGCAAGGTGCCCCGGACCATGGAGGCCATCATGGACTCCCGGCTGCCGCTCAGCGGCCACCTCGACGTCCACGGCGAGCTCGCCGCCGAACACGCCTGGGTCACCGAACCGCACGGCGCACAGTGGAAGGCCCCGCTGGAGCGGGTGTCGCCCATCCCGGCGCAGCTGTTCGCCACCGGCCTCGAAGGCCTCGCGCCCAGCGGCCGCGAGCAGTTCCTCGGGCGTGACTGCGCCGAATACGTGACCCACCTCGAAGGCCGCGACGACGCCGGGCCCTTCCGCAGCCGCGTCCGCCGGCTCGTCGTCGGCCCCTACGTGCTCCTGCGAGATGTCACGGCCGAGGCCGGACCCATGCGCCTGCGCGCCGCGGTGACCGCCCTCGACGAGGGAGTCGTGCGCGAGTCGGACCTCAAGCCCTAGGGGATGGCTTGTGGGTCTTGTGCGGGCGGCCCCAGTCCCCCGGGGCCGCCCGCCGCCGTGCCGGTCAGCGGAACACGCAGGCCAGCCCGGTCGGGGCGCTGTTCGCGCCGCTGAAGGTTCCCTGGAGACCGAAACTCGCGGTCTGCCCGGGTCCCGGACGGCCGTTCCAGCCCAGGTCGACGGCCTTGTGCGAGTCGCCGCTCTGGGTCAAGGTCGCGTTCCAGCCCGAGGTGACGCGCTGGCCGTCGGCGTAGGACCAGGTCGCGGTCCAGCCCGCCGGTGTCGTCGCGCCGCGGTTGGCGATCGTGAACTCGGCGGTGAAGCCGCCCGTCCACTGGTTCACGATGCGGTAGGTCGCCTCGCATCCGCCGGTGGGCGGCGGGGTCGTGGTCGGAGGCGTGGTCGGCGAGGTCGTCGGGCCGGGACCGCCGGGTGCGGCCATGGCCATGTCGTAGGCGAGTTGCGGGACGAACTGCCCGGCTCCGGCGGCGCAGCCGTCGGCCTCCCCGGGAAGCTTGATCCACAGGAAGGCGTCGACGGCGGAGTCGCCGGTGTCGGTGGTGCTGTGAGTGCCCGTGGCGCGCCCGGGCGGGTCGCACCACTGCGATCCGGCGGGCCCGTTGCCGTTGCGGCTGGTGTCGACGACCGCGCGCAGCCCGCCGACACCGGTCGCGGCCATGACGTTCTTGGCGTAGGCGACCTCGTCGGCGGTGCGGCGATAGTTGGAGACGTTGGTGGCGATCCCGTGCGCGCTGCCGGCGATGTCGGCGCCGTTGAGGCGGGAGGCCATCTCGCCGGGTGCGAGCCACGCGGAATGTCCGGCGTCGAAGTAGACGCGGGCCTGCGCCGACGCTCGGCGCAGGGCCTTGCCCGCGTACGCCATGGAGGCCTTCACCTCGTTCTGGAGACCGCCGTCCATGCAGCTGGACATGATCGACAGCACGTCGGGTTCGAGAATGACGGTGGCGGCCCGACCGGCGAGTCCGGCGGCCACCTGGTCGACCCACTGGCGATAGGCGCTGTGGCTGGGCGCGCCACCGTTGCTGGCGCCGGAGCAGTCGCGGTTGGGGATGTTGTAGACGACCAGGATCGGGATCTTGCCGGCCGAGGCGGCGGCACCGACGACGGCGCTCACCTCGCCCTGCACGGTCTGCGGGTTGTGCCGGGTGAACCAGGTGCCCTGCGGCACCGCCGCGATGCGGTCGCGAATGACCCCGGCGCGGCTGTCGCCGGGGTTGGCCGCGACCCACGCGGCCGCGGACGTGCTGGGGTTGACCCAGAAGGCCGAGTCGAGGGCCCGCGCCTCGCCGGCGCGGATGAGCACGACGGCGGCCGAGGCCAGGACGAATGCCACGACGATCAGTACGGCGCGGCGGATGGATAAGCGCATGGAGGCTCCTAGTGGTACGTACAGTGGGAGCGCTCCCACAAATAGGGTAACCACTCCGCGCCCCGCGTGTAAAGCCATGGGCGGTACTGCTCCAAGGAGGCGGGCGGCCGCCCGCCTCCCGAGCCGCGCTAGCGCGCCAGCAGATCCCGCAGCGCCCCCACGACCCCGGCGGGCGCCTCCTCCGCCATGAAGTGCCCGAACGGGACCGTCCGGTGGTCGAGGTCCTTCGCCCAGGCGCCCCACAGTGCCGGCGCGTCGAACCCGAGCGCGCTCCCCCAGTCCTGCTGGAGCACGGTCACCGGCATCTCCAGCCGGTTGCCGCGCTCGCGGTCGGCGCGGTCGTGATCGATATCGACGCCGGCCGAGGCCCGGTAGTCGGCGACGATCGAGTCGACAGCGCCGCGCGAGGCAGCCAGGTAGACCTCCCGGACCTCGGCGGGAATCGCCTCGGGGTCGCGGATCCAGATGTCGAGGAAGTGCCCGAAGAAGGCGTCGGCACTGGCGGAGATCATCTGCTCGGGCAGGCCTGGGGGCTGGGCCATCAGGTAGAGATGGAACCCGACGGCGGCCGAGGCGCCGTGCATCACGTCCCACATGTCGAGGGTCGGCAGCACGTCGAGGGACGCCAGATGAGTGACCCGATCGGGGTGGTCGAGCCCGGCGCGCACGGCGACGAGCGCGCCCCGGTCGTGCCCGGCGAGCGCGAAGCGCTCGAAACCGAAGGCGGCGGCGAGTTCGACGACGTCTCGGGCCATGGTCCGCTTGGCGTAGGTCTCCGGTCCGTCCTCGGCCGGCTTGTCGCTGGCGCCGTAGCCGCGCAGGTCGGGGCAGATGACGGTGTGGTCGGCGGCGAGGTCGGCGGCGACGTGGCGCCACATGAGGTGGGTCTGAGGGAAGCCGTGCAGCAGCACGATGGGGCTGCCGCTTCCGCCGACCGCGACGTTGAGGGCGACGCCCTCGGCCACGGTGACGCGCTGCCGGTCGAATCCGGCGATGGTGGTGTTCATGCCCGGTCCCTCTCATTCGTTCTCGGGTTCGGTGGCGAGCGTGCGCCCGGCGAGTCAGCGGTGACTGAGCATCGACGCAACGGCCGGGTGCGGCCGTCGGCGCTGACCTAGGCTGAGGTGGTGCCTGCGGTGAGTTTCGCGGTGCTCGGGCCGGTTACCGCCGGAAACGCCGAGGGCCCCATCGACCTCAAAGGTCCCCGGCACCGCGCCGTCCTCGCCCGGCTGCTGATCGCCCGGGGCCGGACGGTGCCGGTGGCCAGGCTGGTGAACGACCTGTGGGACGAGCCGCCCGAGGGCGCCGTCGGGGCACTGCAGACCTTCGTGTCGGCGCTTCGCCGCGCCCTCGAACCCGCCCGGCGCCCACGCGGGCAGGCGCGGCTGCTGGTCACCGTCGGCGGTGGTTACGCCCTCCGCGCCGAGCCGGACGCGGTCGACGCGTGGCGGTTCGAGCGGGTCGTGGTGGAGGCGGGAAGCATGCTCGCCGGGGACCGCGCGGCCGAGGTCGCCGAAGCCCTCGACGAGGCTCTCGGCTGGTGGCGCGGACCAGCCTACGGGGAGGTCGCCGACCGGCCGTGGGCGCTGGCCGAGGCGCGGCGCCTCGACGAGCTGCGGCTCCTGGCCGTCGAGCGCCGCGCCGAGGCCGCGCTGGCACTGGGGGCGGCGGCCGAGGCCGTTCCCGGTCTCGACGCGCACGTCATCGCCCATCCTTGGCGCGAGGACGCCTGGGGACTGCTCGCTCTCGCGCTGTACCGGGCCGGCAGGCAGGGCGACGCCCTCGACACCCTGCGACGTGCGCGCACGGTCCTCACCGGCGAACTCGGCATCGACCCGGGGCCGGGCCTGCGGGCCCTGGAGTCGGGGATCCTCACGCAGGATCCGGCGCTGCGACCGGTGCTGAGCACCGTGGTCGCGGCCGTCGCCCCGGTGCTGCCCCTGCTGGTCGGGCGCGACGCCGAGCTCACGCGGCTGCACCGGGCCGCCGAGCGCGTCCTGAGCCGGGGCGAGCCCGTGCAGGCCTTCGTCTCCGGCGAGGCCGGGGCGGGGAAGACGGCGCTCGCCGGGCGCTTCGCCGCCGAGCTGGCCGCGCGCGGCTGGACGACCGCCTGGGGGCCCAGCCCCGACCATGAGGGTGTGCCGCCGGCCTGGGCGTGGACGCGGGTCCTCGCCGACCTGGCCGCCGCCGGGAGCGTTCCGGGCCGGACGGAGCCCGACCTGTCCGGCGACTCGCCGTTCGGCGTCGTCACCGCCCTGGCCGAGCACCTGTCGGCCGCCTCCGAGCGGGCGCCGGTGCTGCTCGTGTTCGACGACCTCCAGTCTGCCGGGGAGTCGACACTCGAACTGCTCAAAGGGCTGGCGGCCACACCACCGCGCGGTCCGGTGCTGTTCCTCGGCACGCATCGCCCGACCGGTCTGGCGCCACTGGCCGGGCTGCTGGCGCGCGCCGCCCGGCTGGATCCGGTGCGGATCTACCTGTCGGGGCTCACCGAGTCGGCCGTCGCGGAGCTGGGGCTCGCGATGACCGGCCGAGAGCTGGGTCCGGCGGCCTCGGCCGTCCACGCCCGCAGCGGTGGGAACCCGTTCTATGCCAAGGAACTCCTGCGTCTGCGCGAAGCCGAGGGCGACAAGGCGCTCACGTCGGTGCCGCCGGGGGTGAGCGAGGTGATCCGCCATCGGCTGGCCTCGCTGCCGGCCCCGACCATGGGGGTACTCCGCCAAGCCTCGGTCCTGGGAACGGACGTCGATCTGGAGGTGCTGTCGGCGGTGGCGGGCGCCCGGGTCCTCGATGCCGTCGACGACGCCCTCGACGCCGGACTCCTGGAGGCTCCGTCGGCCACGCGGGTGCGCTTCGCGCACGCCCTGATCCGCGACACCGTCTACGGCGACGTCTCCGCGCCGCGCCGCGCCCACTGGCACGCGGCGGCCGCGCGGGCCGTCGAGCGGCTTCACCCCGGCGACGCCGAAGCCCTCGCGCATCACTTCCTGCACGCGACCGGGCGTTCCTCGGCCGCCAAGGCCGCCCACTACGCCGCCGTCGCCGCCGCCCGCGCCGACCTCCGCTTCGCCCCGCACGAGGCCGCCCGGATGTGGCGCGACGCCCTCGACGCGCAAAGCCGGGCCGGACTCGGCGACGCCCGGACGAGGCTTCACGCGACGATGGGCCTCGTCCGGGCGCTGGCCGTGACCGGCGACCTCGACGGCGCCCGGCGGGAGCGCTCGGCGGCGGTGGAGACCGCCGAGGCCGTCGGCGACCCCGAACTGACCGCCGAGGTCATCACCGCGTTCAACGTCCCGGCACTGTGGACCCGCAACGACGACGAGACCCTCTCGGCGCAGATCGTCGGCGCGGCCGCCCGGACCCTGGTCGCCCTGCCCGAGGCCGGCCGGGACTCGCGCAGCCGCCTGCTGAGCGCCATCGCGCTCGAACTGCGCGGCACCGCCGACGGCCGCGGGGAGGCTGCCGCCAGGGAGGCCGCGGCTCTCGCCGACAGCCCCGAGGCGCAGGCCCTGGCACTCAACGCGCGCTTCATGCACTCCTTCACCCGTGCCGGGCTCGCTCCGCAGCGGGCGGGCCTCGCCGACGAGCTCATCGCCCTCGATCTCCCGGCGTTCACCGTCCTCGGGCACCTCATGGGCGTCCAGGCGCACGCGGCCCTCGCCGACTTCGCCTCCGCCGACGCCCACGCCGACGCGGTCACCTCGATCGCGGCGCGACGAGGGCTGCCGCTCGTGGCGGTGTTCACCGACTGGTACGCCGCGCTGCGCCTGGCCGTGTCCGGAGAGGCGTCCTCGGCGGAGGCCGCCTACCGGCGCGCGGCGGTGGCGTCGTCGACGGCGGGCATGCCGGGAATGGACGAGGGGCTGTTGCCGCTGGCGCTGCTCAGCCTCCGGTTTCGCAGGGGCCTGCCCGCCGAGGACGCCGACTGGGGCCCGTACACCCCGTGGTGCCGGCCCCTCGCCCTCCTCGACGGCGGCCGGGTCGCCGAGGCGCGTGCGGCCGCCGAGGACATTCCGGCCTCTCCGCACGACCTCATGCTGGAGGCCCGCCTGTGCGTCGAAGGCCGCATCGCCCGAGCTCTCGACGATCTCGCGTGGATGCGCCGGGTCCACGCCGCGCTCCTGCCCGCCGCCGGGGAACTGGCCGGTGCGGGCAGCGGCGTGCTCTCCTTCGGTCCGGTCGCGGCCCATCTCGGCGACCTGGCGATGGCCCTGGAGCGTCCGGCCGAGGCGGCCGCGCACTACTCGCGAGCCGATGCGGTCGCCGCGAGGGCGGGAATGCCGCGCGGGGGAAAATGACCCGCCGGCGGCCGGCAGCACTGTCGACGCCACCGGACGGTACCTCGCCGGACCGGAAGATCGTCACCGCCTACGCCGAGGCGTGCGGGGACTCCCGGGTCGGCCCGAAGCGCGCGTGCACGCCGGGCGAGAACATCACGCTGTCCGGCGGACGGGCGGTGACGCCGGGGAGCCCGGCGGCGGCGGCGAGCCCGTCGTCGCAGGTGATGAGCTTCGCGGTGCACAGCGGCCAGGGCGGATGCTCGTTGGCGAGGTGGCGGGTCGCCCCGAAGGCCCGTGTATGCAGACCCCAGCGAGCCGTAAGGAAGGTCTGCAGCGCAGACGGTTCGGCGATGGCCTCGCCTGCCTCGATCTCGACGCGGCTGAAGGGTTTGCGGCAGGTGTAGGCGAAACGGGCGCCCGTTCGCCGCAGCCGCATCGGCGACCAGCGGTAGGGCAGACCGAATCCGGCGCGTCCGGCGAGGACCGGAAGCAGCCGGTCGGCGGCCATCCACAGGAAGGTGACGGCGCGGCGGCCGGTGGCGTCGACGGTGTAGACGCGCACGTTGGTCTCAAGAAAGGTGCCCAGCCACGGCACGGCCGGTGAACCGAGCACGCGGGTGCGGACCATCCGGAAGGCGATGAGTCCGACATGGGCGGCGCCGTCGTGGAGGTCGACCTCGATGCCGGGGGGCAGCAGCGGACGGACCGCCGCGGGATCGATCCGCCAGTGCAGGAAGGCCGCGTCCAGCCAGGACTGCGCGAGAAGCCCCCGGGTGACCGGCCGCGGCGTGCTCGGACTGACCGCTTCGGCTTCCATGGGCGCTCCCGACGCTCGCCGGCCCGTCGGGAGGATGCTACTCCCGGCCGGACCGGCGGCAGGCGGATTCGGCGCGCTCAGGCGCCCTTCGAGTCGAGGGCGAGCTTGCGCATCTGGGGTCCGTAGACGGGATGGGCGAGCGCTGCGGCGAACTGTGCGAGGAGGTAGTTGAGCGGGGTCCCGGTGTCGTACCAGGTGCCGCTGATGACCTGGCCGTACACGGGATTGTCGGCGGCGTAGGCGTTGAGGGCGTCGGCGAGGTAGATCTCGCCCTTGCGGTGCTCGTACCACTGAGCGGTGAGCCGTTCGAGTTCGGCGACGATCGCCGGAGTCATGACATAGCCGCCGATCGCGGCGAAGTTCGAGGGGACGCGATCGGCCGGAGGCTTTTCGATGAGTCCGGACACGCGCATGAGGCCGCCTTCCAGGGTCTCCTCGACGACCGGGATCCCGTAGCGGGGCGCGTCTTCGGGGGCGATCGGCATCAGGGCGAGGACGGGCGCCTTGACGCGCTCGTAGCTCTCCTTGAGCTGCTGGGCGCGCGGCACCTCGGCGACGAAGACGTCGTCTCCCCAGAGGACCATGAAGGGCTCGTCGCCGACGACGCGGGCGGCGTTGAGGATCGGGGTGCCGTTGCCGTAAGGGCCGTCCTGGTAGACGTAGGTGATGCGGGCGAGGGAGGAGACCTCGCGGATCGCCTCGGCGACGTCCTCCTTGCCGGCCTCCTCGAGCTGTCGCTCCAGTTCGGGATCGGGCGCGAAGTGGCTCTGGATGGCCGGTTTGCGCGATGAGGTGACGATGGTGATGTCGGTGATCCCGGAGTCGGCGAGTTCGCGGATGGTGTGTTCGAGAACCGGTTTGTCGCCGACGGGGAGCATCTCCTTGGGCAGCGCCTTGGTGAGAGGAAGCAGGCGCGTTCCGAGTCCGGCCACCGGGATCACTGCTTTGCGGATCACTTGTCGGTCTCCTCGTGGAAGTCGTTCGGTCGTCGGGTGCCGCAAGATTAACAGCACGTCCACACTGGATTCGCCCGGCAGGACGGGCGTGTCAGGTGCCCCGACGACGCGTTTCGCGGTCGGGTGAACGGATCTGGATCGGCGGGGGAACGGCGCGTTTCGACGGTGGTGAGGGATTCTCGCCGATGGGCGGCCGATTCGCGGGCACTGTTCCCGCTCGCGATTCCCCGGGCTCCTTTGCCCGCCCGGGCGACTGATTTCCCCGGGGCGTCTCCTCGAATGCTAGTGGATTCCCGGCGGGCATGGGGAAGACCATTTCGCGGATTGGGGAAGAATGGTGCACGGGCTTCGATCGGGCGGTCGGCGTCGAATGGCGCGATCCTTTCGACGGCACCGATACGACGAGGGTGAGCACGCCGACGATCCCCGCGAGTTGCTGGCACGATCGACGCGGATGCTGGGGGTCCTGGAATCGCCCCGGGCGCCCGGCGCCCCGACGCCGCCGCGCTGCGCGATCGCTGCGGCAGCCGCGTCCTGGAGAGCGCCCTGATGCTGTCGCCGCTGCGCGGGACCGACCGGGAGCCCGAGCGATCGGGTCGGACGGTCCGAACAGGACCGGCCACAGGGCACGCGAGCCGTCGGCGGGATGCCTTCGACGGCAGGGCGCACGCTGTGCGACGGCGGGATTCCGATCGCGTTACCAAATTGTTACCGCTGACAACAAACCCGCCCGGCGCACACCCTTGTGCGGCGACCTGGGCGCTTATATGTTGCTGGACACAACAAACCGTCCGACCGGTCGCATCCAGGCCGCCGAGGTCCTCGCGAAGACCAAGGCGGCGCCCCCGCTCACACCACCCACCCCTGAAAGGACCCGTGCCATGCGCAGGTTCCTCACCATCGCCGCGGCGGGGCTGCTCGCGTTCAGCGGTCTGACCGCCTGCGGTCAGGACGACGACGGCGGCTCGGCAACCAAGCCCCCCAAGATCGGCGTGATCCTCCCCGACAGCAAGTCCTCCGCCCGGTGGGAGACCGCCGACCGCAAGTTCCTCCAGGCCGCGTTCGAGGCCGCCGGCGTCGAGTACGACATCCAGAACGCCCAGAACGACAAGACCGCCTTCGGCACCATCGCCGACCAGATGATCACCAACGGCGCCACCGTCCTGATGATCGTCAACCTCGACTCCGGAACCGGCAAAGCCGTGATCGAGAAGGCCCGCTCTCAGGGCGTCGCCACCATCGACTACGACCGCCTCACCATCGGCGGGAACTCCAGCTACTACGTCAGCTTCGACAACGAGGCCGTCGGCAAGCTCCAGGGCGAGGGTCTGGTCAAGTGCCTGGCCGACGCCAAGGTCGAGAAGCCCGTCGTCGCCGAGCTCAACGGATCGGCCACCGACAACAACGCCACCCTGTTCAAGACCGGCTACGACTCGGTCCTGCAGCCGCTCTACGACTCCGGCGAGTACGTCAAGGGACCCGACGAGTCGGTTCCCGAGTGGGACAACACCCAGGCCGGCACCATCTTCGAGCAGATGCTGACCAGCACCGGCGGCAAGATCGACGGTGTGCTCGCCGCCAACGACGGACTCGCCCACGCGGTGATCTCGCTCCTGGAGAAGAACAACCTCAAGGGCAAGGTCCCCGTCACCGGCCAGGACGCCACCGTGCAGGCCCTCCAGCACATCCTCGCCGGAGAGCAGTGCATGACCGTCTACAAGGCCGTCAAGAAGGAGGCCGACGCGGCCGCCGAACTGGCCATCGCGCTGGCCAAGGGCGAACTCAAGGACACCGGCCAGACCGTCAAGGACCCCGAGACCGGCCGCGATGTTCCCTCGGTTCTCCTCGACCCGCTGTCGATCACCGTGGAGAACGTCAAGGCGGTCGTGGATGACGGCTACGTGACGGTCGCCGACTTGTGCGTCGACGCCTACGCCGACCTGTGCGCCGACGCCGGAATCTCCTGACCACTCCCCCTCATCCGGGCGGCGGCCGTCGGCACACGACCGCCGCCCGGACTTCGGCCAAGGAGGCCACCGTGTCCACGAGCCCACCGCTGCTCGAACTCAGCGGGATCAACAAGAGCTTCGGCCCCGTACAGGTGCTGCGCGACGTCGACTTCACCGTCACCGCCGGCGAGGTCACCGCGCTGGTCGGCGACAACGGCGCCGGCAAGTCGACCCTCGTCAAGTGCGTCAGCGGCATCTACTCGATCGACTCCGGCCAGGTGTACTACGACGGCCGGGCGGTATCGATCAACGGCCCGCGCGAGGCGGCCGAGCTCGGCATCGAGGTCGTGTACCAGGACCTCGCGCTGTGCGACAACCTCGACGTGGTCCAGAACATGTTCCTCGGCCGGGAGCGGCGCAGCGGCCTCGTCCTCGACGAGGCCACCATGGAGGAGCTCGCCGCGCAGACCCTGGCGGGACTGTCGGTGCGGACCGTGAAGTCACTGCGGCAGCCGGTCTCCAGCCTCTCCGGCGGGCAGCGGCAGACCGTCGCGATCGCCAAGGCCGTGCTGTGGAACAGCAACGTGGTGATCCTCGACGAGCCGACCGCCGCCCTCGGCGTCGCCCAGACCGGGCAGGTCCTCGAACTCGCCCGCCGGATGGCCGACAACGGCCTCGCGGTGGTGCTGATCTCGCACAACATGAACGACGTCTTCGCCGTCGCCGACCGCGTCGCGGCCCTCTACCTGGGTCAGATGGCCGCACAGGTCCCGATCGCCGAGGTGACCCACGCGCAGGTCGTCGAACTCATCACCGCAGGCCGCAGCGGGGACCTCGGGCTGCCCGGGGCCGGATCCGGCGAAGACCACGGACTGAACGGAGCACAAGGGTGAGCACCCACATCGAAGCCCCGGCGCACGCCGGGGCCCCCACCGCGGCGAAGGGCTCGCGGCTGTCCGCGCACGTCCGCGACTACGCCGCCCGTGTGCGGGGCGGCGACATCGGCTCGCTGCCGGCCGTGCTCGGCCTGGTGGTGCTGTGCGTGGTGTTCTCGATCCTGCGCCCGAACTTCTTCTCGCCGGGCAACTTCGCCAACCTGTTCAGCCAGGGCGCGGCGGTCACGCTCATCGCGATGGGCCTGGTGTTCGTCCTGCTCGTCGGCGAGATCGACCTGTCGGCCGGGTTCACCAGCGGCGTGTGCGCCTCGGTCCTGGCGATCCTGCTGGCCACCTACGGGCTGCCCTGGTACGTCGCGGTCGCCGCGGCGATCGCCGCCGGAACGCTCATCGGCGCCGTCCTCGGATTCCTCGTCGCGAAGGTGGGCATCCCGTCGTTCGTGGTGACCCTCGCGGCCTTCCTCGGCTTCCAGGGGCTGGTGCTGCTCCTGCTCAAAGAGGGCACCAACATCACCGTCAGCGACTCCATCGTGGTCGCCATCGCCAACCGCAACCTGCCGCCGCTGCTGGGCTGGGTGCTCGCTGTGGCCGCCGTCGCCGCTTACGCGCTGATCCAGCTCAACCGGATCCGCCGCCGCGCCGCCCGGGGTCTGGCCGCCGCGCCGCTGTCCATCGTGCTCATCCGGGTCGCCGCGCTCGCGGTGCTGCTCGGCGGGGCGGTCTACGTGCTCAACGTCGAGCGCAGCCTCAACACGCTCATCGCCTCCCTCAAGGGCGTCCCGGTGATCGCGCCGATCATCGCCGTCCTGCTCGTGGTGTGGACCTTCGTGCTCGACAAGACCCCCTACGGGCGCCACCTCTACGCCGTGGGAGGCAACCGGGAGGCCGCACGGCGGGCCGGCATCAACGTCGACCGCATCCGCATCTCCGCCTTCGTGCTCTGCTCCTCGATGGCCGCCGTCGGCGGGATCGTCGCCGCCTCGCGGGACCACTCGGTCGACCCGAACACCGGGGGCAGCAACGTCCTCCTCTACGCCGTCGGCGCCGCCGTCATCGGCGGCACCAGTCTCTTCGGCGGAAAGGGCCGCGCCCGCGACGCGGTGCTGGGCGGCGCGGTCGTAGCCGTCATCATCAATGGCATGGGACTGATGGGCTACAGCTCCGGTATCAAGTACGTGGTCACCGGAAGCGTGCTGCTGCTCGCCGCCGGCGTCGACGCCCTCTCGCGCCGCCGCGCCGCCGCCACCGGGAACCGTTGAGCACCCCGGGTCTGCGCGCCGGTCCGAGTCAGGAGGAGATCCGCAGACACAATCTCGGCGCGCTGCTGCGATACGTCCACATCAACGGCGCCACGACCCGGGCCGAGCTCACCGGCGAGCTCGGCCTCAACCGGTCGACCATCGGGGCCCTCACCTCCGACCTGGCCACCGCCGGTCTCGTCACCGAGGAGACGCCGCGCGCCTCGGGGGCGGCGCAGACCGGGCGGGCGGGGCGGCCGTCGCTGGTCGTGCGGCCGCTGTCCACGCTGGTCTACACCTATGCCGTCAGTGTCGACGTCGACCGGATCCGCGCCGCGCGCGTCGGCCTCGGCGGGGAGATCCTCGACCGGCGGGAGAAGCCGCGCGACGGCGATCCCGGCGTCGAGGGGACCGTCGCGGCTATCACGGAGTTCATCTCCGACATGCACGGCGACACCCCCGGCGACGCCCTCCACATGGGAACCGGCGTGGCCGTGACGGGTACCGTTCGCGCACACGGCGGCCTCGTCCACCTCGGCGGCGACCTCGACACCGTCGGCGAGGCGTTGACGTCGGCGCTCACCGAGGTGCTCGGCGCCGAAGCCCCAATGAGCGTCGGGAAGGTGGCCGACCTCTCGGCGATGGCCGAACACGCGAGGGGCGTGGCGACCGGTTGCGGGAACGTCCTCTACCTCTACGGCGACGTCGGGGTCGGCGCCGGGATCATCTCCGGCGGGCACCGCATCACCAGCCACACCGGCTACGGCGGCGAGGTCGGGCACATGGTCGTCCGCGCCGGCGGGCACCCTTGCGGGTGCGGTTCGAAGGGCTGCTGGGTGACCGAGATCGGCGAGCACGCCCTCCTCCGTGCCGCCTCCGTCGACGGCGCGACTGGGCGCGAGGCGCTGCTGTCGGTCATCGACGCCGCCGCGCGGGGTGACGGCGAAGCGCAGGCGGCGGTGCGGCAGGTCGGCGACTGGCTCGGCTTCGGCGTGGCCAACCTGGTCAACATCTTCAACCCGGAGATGGTCGTCTTCGGCGGGACCATGCGCGACCTCTACCTGGCCACCGCGGCCAGCCTCCGCTCGCGCCTCAACTCGATGGTGCTGCCCGCCTGTCGGGAGAACCTGCGTCTGCGGACGCCGAAGCTCGGCGACGACGCGGCGCTGATCGGCGCCGCCGAGCTGGCCTTCGAGCACCTGCTCGCCGATCCGCTGGAAGGACCGGGCGCGGCGGGCCAGTGACCCGGCGCGGCCCGGTCGGCGCGCTCAGCCGGGCTTGCGGGCGGTGAACAGGGCGAATCCCTGGTCCTCGGTGTAGATGCGCGCGTACTGGTCGACGGCCTGCTCGATGAGGCCGAGGCCCTCGGCGCCCACGACGACGGTCAGGCTCTCCGCGCGCTCCACCACGGCCTGGCGCATCGCCGCCGCGCTGGGCAGGACGTCGAGGGAGAGGTCGCGGCTCTCCACGGCCTCGAAACCCGCCTCCTCAAGGGCCCGCAGCCACTCGATCAGCGTTGGCAGCGGCGCCGCGGCCAGCGCGCCGGTGGCGATCGCGAGATCCTGTTCGGGCATCGCGCGGATCAGGTGGTAGTCGGCGATGGCCAGCGTGGCACCGGGTTTGAGAACCCGGAGGATCTCGGTGAAGGCGGCGGTCTTGTCGGCGACGTGGAAGACCGACTCCATCGCGTAGGCCCCGTCGAAGGACGCGTCGGGCAGCGACATCGCCGACATGTCCATGACGTGGAACTCCGCCCGCGCCGAGGCGCCGGAGTCCTCGGCGGTGGCCTTCGCGAGCCTCGCCTGCGCCGGGCTCAGGGTCACACCGAAGACGCCGACGCCGAGACGCTCCGCGGCGTACAGCGCCGGGCCGCCCTGCCCGCAGCCGAGATCGAGCAGGCGTCCGCCGTCCGAGGGGATCGTCTGGGCGTCGAGGACGAGGTCGGTCAGTGCCCGTTGGGCCTCGGTCAGCGTGCTCGCGCCCTCGGCCCAGTAGCCGGTGTGGATGGAGCCGTCGAAGAGGGTGTCGAACGCGTCGACCGTGTTGTCGTAGAACGCGGCGATAGCGGGTGCGGAATCAGACTTTTGGTTCATTGCTCGCCTCCGGCGTCTCATAAACGGATTCCCGCCCCCCGCTCACTCACCTTATGGGGCACCAGAAGGGTCGGACCAGGGCTTCTCGTCGAGAATCCCCGGGCCGACCGGTCCGTCCCTTTTAGAGAGTCAGGTCGCGTTCGATGGCCGACAGTTCCTCCGGCGTGCCCTGGACTTTCGGTCCGGTGAACCACTTCCGCGCCGACACCAGCCACCAGATCCCGGCGAAGCCGAGCACGACGAGCACCGCGATCGGCGTGTAGTTGAAGGTCTCCACCGTCACCGGGCTCTTCTGCGGGAGCGTGAACAGCACCGCGATGAACCCGACCCAGATCACCGCGATGATCCCGATCGGCCGGCTCCACCGGCCCAGGTGCCACGGCCCGCGATGGAAGCGGTCGCCCTGCCTCAGACGCAGGATCGTCGGGAGCACGTAGGCGATGTAGAGGCCGATCACGGCCACCGAGGTCACCGCCGCGTAGGCCGTGGAGTTCCACAGGTACGGCAGGCCCAGGAGGAAGGCACCCCCTGCGGCCAGCCAGATCGCGTTGGTCGGTGTGCGGGTGCGCTTGTTGATGCGGTGCCAGAACCGGGACGCGGGCAGGGCGCCGTCGCGCGAGAACGCGTAGATCATGCGCGAGTTGGCCGTCACCGAGGCCATCCCGCAGAAGAACTGGGCGCCGACCACGACGACGAGGAGGAACTTGCCGAGGCTCATGCCCACGGCGTCGATGAAGATCTGCGCGGGCGGGACCCCGGTCTCGCTGGCCAGGGCGCCGTCGTAGTCCTGGATCGCGAAGGTCAGCCCGATCAGCAGGACCCAGCCGGCGACCAGGGAGACCACGATCGACATCACCATCCCCTTCGGGCCCGAGCGCGCCGCGTCGACGGTCTCCTCGGTCATGTGCGCCGAGGCGTCGTAGCCGGTGAAGGTGTACTGGGCGAGGAGCAGCCCGAGCATGCCGACGTAGATCGTCGAGGACCAGCCGGTGTTGTTGACGAAGCCGGTGAACACGAACTCGGCCGGCTGGTGCCGGTCGGGCAGGACGACGAGGGCGCCGACGATGAGCAGCACACCGGCGATGTGCCACCAGACGCTGATGTCGTTGAAGAGGGCGACCAGCCGCACGCCGAAGGTGTTGAGCAGTCCGTGCAGGACGAGGATGGCGCCGAACAGGATGATGGTGTGCTCCGGCGTCGCCGCGAAGCCGAACTGGAGGTCGAGGAGGGCGTTGAGGAAGAACGCCGCCCCGAAGTCGATGCCGGCGGTGACCGCGACCTGGCCCAGGAAGTTGAACCACCCGGTGAACCAGGACCACGCGGCCGCCCTGGACGGGGCCATCTTCGCCGCCCAGTAGTAGAGGCCGCCGGCGGTCGGGTAACTGGAGCAGACCTCGGCCATCGCCAGGCCGACGAGAAGGGTCATCAGCCCGACGAGGGGCCAGCCCCACACGATGATCGCGGGCCCGCCGGTGTCCATGCCGAAGGCGTAGAGGGTCAGGCAACCCGAGAGGATCGAGATGATGGTGAAGGACACGGCGAAGTTCGAGAAGCCGGACATGTTGCGCGAGAGTTCCTGCGCGTAGCCGAGTTCGTGCAGTCGCCGCCGGTCGTCGCCGGGTCCGGCGCTCTTCTCCTGATCGGGCACTTGGCGTCCTCCTTGCGGTCCGGGCGCCGGGGACGGCGGCCGGGTGAAGCGTTCACGGACTGTCCACTGAGGATTGATTGGGTCACAGCGCGGTCACGCTGTCAAGGGACACGGCACGGAAGACGGCCAGGCCCCGGATGGCGGGGGCGGTCCATCTCGCCGGCCCGCGCCCCGGCTCGCCCGTCGAGCGGCGCGCCCATGCGGGCCGGCATCACGGCGGAGACGGCGGTCATCGACAGCGCCGAACCCGACTTGGTTACCTGACTCACATCCTTGGATCCAGGCGGCGAGATGGGCTACCGTTCGACAGGAGTAAGTCAGTTAACTAACTAAGGACTTGTGATGATCACTGTCACCGGAGCCACTGGAAACGTCGGACGCCTGATCACCCGGCAGCTCGCGGACGCCGGGGAGACCGTCACCGCCGTCTCCCGCACCGCCGCCCACCTCCCTGAGGGCGTCACCCACCGCGCGGCCGACCTCGGCGAGCCCGCCACCCTCGCCGCGGCCTTCGCGGGCGGCGAGACGCTGTTCCTCCTCGTCGCGGGCGAAGACCCCCATGCCATCCTCGACGCGGCCAAGGCCGCCGGAGTGCGAAGGCTCGTGCTGCTCTCCTCCCAAGGCGCGGGCACCCGCCCGGACGCCTTCGGCCACCCGCGCGCCTTCGAGGACGCCGTCCGGGCGTCCGGCTTCGACTGGACGATCCTGCGACCGAGCGGTTTCGCGTCGAACTCCTTCGCGTGGGCCGCGTCGATCCGCACCGCGCGCGCGGCCGCGGCGCCTTTCGCCGACATCGCGCTCCCCTTCATCGACCCGGCCGACATCGCCGCGGTCGCCGCCACCGTCCTGCGCGAGTCCGGCCACAGTGGACGCACCTATGTGCTCACCGGCCCGGCCGCCACGACACCACGCGAGCGAGCGGCCTTGATCGCCGAGGCCATCGGCGAGCCGATCGCCTTCACGGAGTTGACCCGCGACGAGGCCGCCGCGCGAATGCTCGCCTTCATGCCGCGGCAGGCGGTCACCGCGACGCTCGGCATCCTCGGCGAGCCGACGCCCGCCGAACAGGCCGTCAGCCCCGATGCCGAAGCCGTCCTCGGCCGTGCGCCGGGCACCTTCGCCGTGTGGGCGGCACACCACGCCCTCGCGTTCCGGTGAGGCCGCTCCCGCGGACCGCCGCGGACTTCCTCGCCGAATCGCGCGTGGCGGCGTTCACCACCCTGCGGCCCGACGGATCACCGCACACCGCACCGGTTCGCTTCACCTGGGACGGCGTCGCCCGCGTCGCCCGGATCCTGACCGTCGGCGGCTCCCGCAAGGTCGCCAACCTCCGGCGGAACGGCCGCGTCGGCCTCTGCCAGGTCGACGGCTTCCGCTGGCTCACCTTGGAGGGCACCGCGACGGTCACCTCCGACGCCGGCCGCGTCGCCGACGCCGCGGCCCGATACGCGCGGCGCTACGGCTCCGCTCCCCCAGCCCCTCCCGGCCGCGTGCTCATCGAGATCGCCGTCGACCGGACCATGAGTCTCAACACCTGACCCCGAAGGAACGCCATGCCCCGCACCGACGTCCTCGACTCCACGATGTTCCACCGCGAACTCGGTTCCGGCTCCGCGACGCCGATCGTGTTCCTGCACGGCAACCCGACCTCCTCGCACCTGTGGCGCGAGGTCATGCCCGCGGTCGGCGGGCCGGGCCGCCTGCTCGCCCCCGACCTGATCGGCATGGGCGAGTCGGGCAAACCCGCGATCGGCTACTCCTTCGACGACCAGGCCCGCTACCTCGAAGCCTGGTTCGACGCCCTCGGCCTCGATGAGGCCGTCCTCGTCGGGCACGACTGGGGCGGAGCGCTCGCCTTCGACCTGGCCGCCCGCGCCCCCGGCCGGATCAAGGGCATCGCGGTCACCGAGACCATCGTCAAGTCGATGGACTGGGCGGAGTTCCCCGAGGGGGGCCGCGAGCTGTTCGCGGCCATCAAGACGCCCGGTGTCGGCGAGTCGATGCTCCTCGACCAGAACCTCTTCCTCGACCTGTCGGGGACGGTCGCCGGGGAGATCTCCGAAGCCGACGCCGCGGCCTACCGCGCGCCGTACCCGACCCGTGACAGCCGCCTGCCGATCCTGCGGTGGGCACGGTCGATGCCGCTCGGCGGTGAACCCGCCGACGTCGTCGCCCGGGTCGACGCCTACGGCGAGTGGCTGGCCGCGAGCCCCGAGGTGCCGAAGCTGCTGATCACCTTCGCGGCCGGGCCGGGCACGATGCTGCACCGGGAGATGATCGACTGGTGCTCGGCGAACTTCGCCGCGCTCGAGATCGCCCACCACGACGTGCCCGCCGGTCACCACACCCCCGAGGACCGTCCGGGGGAGATCGCCGACTCGATCAGGGCGTGGACCGAAGAGCACGGCCTGCGCTGATCAGAGGAAGGCGTGGCCTTCCCCCCGGTAGGTCGCGACCGTCTCCTTCACCTCGTCGCCTTCGACGAGGTGAAGGACGTTGACGTGCTCGCAGAGCTCCCCCGCCTTGGTGTGACGGAACCACACGCGGTCGCCGACGCGCAGCCCCGCCACGGCCTTACCGGTCAGCGGGGTCTGGACCTCGCCGGCGCCCTCCATCGACGTCAGCCGCAGCCCTTGCGGCCACACCGGGGTCGGCAACCGATCGGGGCCCACCGCGCCGGAGGCGACCCAGCCGCCGCCGAGGACGGTGGCGACACCGGGCCCCGGCAGGCGCGTGACGGGAAGCGCGAAGAAGGCCGCCGGGCGCGGCCGGAATGCCCGGTAGGTGTCGAACAGCGCCGGCCCGTACAGCCCGGAACCGGCGGCGAGCTCGGTGACGGCGTCTTCGACCGTGGTGGACTCAAGGCTGCCGGTGCCGCCGCCGTTGACGAACTCCAGGGGCGCCAGTTCCCCGATCACGGCGATCGCGGCGCGGCGGCGGCGGGCGAGTTCGCGCCGGGAGACGCTCTGGACCGTGCGTACTGCGGTCCGGGTGAACGGCTTGCCCGGAGCGTTGTCGCCGACCCCGGCGATCTGCGCCTCGTAGGACATGACGCCGACCAGGCGCAGGCCCGGGCGGGCCAGGACGGCTCGCGCGAGTTCGCGGGCGGCGGCGGGGCCGTGGACGGGCGAGCGGCGGGCTCCGATGTGGACGCGGCCGCCGAGGAGTTTCAGGGAGGCGTCGAGGTCGAGGCACACACGGATCGGGTGCGCGTTCGGGCCGGCGGCGTCGGTGATCAGGTCGAGCTGGGCCGGGTCGTCGGCCATGACGGTGACGCGGGCGGCGAGTGCGGCCGAGGCTCCGAGTTCGCGCAGGGCGGTGGTGTCGACGGTGGGATAGGCGACGACGACGTCGTCGAAGTCCGAGGCGAGCCACAGGGCCTCGGGGAGGGTGTAGGCGAGGATTCCCCGGTAGCCGGGCAGGTCGAGCGCGGCCTTGGTCAGGGCGCGGCAGCGGACGGACTTGCTGGCCACGCGGATGGGTTTCCCGCCGGCGCGGCGGGCCATGTCGGCGGCGTTGGCGGCGAAGGCGTCCAGGTCCACCACGGCGAAGGGCGCCTGGAGGTGGGCGGTGGCGCGTTCGAGTTCGGCGAAACCCATCACGGCCTCCCCAGGACGCGGTCGAGGTAGTCGTTGGTGAAGAGGCCGGAGGGGTCGAGTTCGGCGCGCAGGGCGGTGAACTCGTCGAAGCGAGGGTAGAGGCCGCGCAGCGCCTCGGCGTCGAGGCGGTGGAGTTTGCCCCAGTGAGGGCGTCCGCCGACCGCGCCGAGGATGTCCTCCATCGCGTCGAAGAAGCGCCGGTACGGCATCCGGTGGTACTGGTGGAAGGCGATGTAGACGCTGTCGCGCTCGTAGGTCGGTGCGAGCGGGATGTCGTCGGCGGCCACGTAGCGGACCTCCAGGGGGAAGGAGATCTTCTCGTCGTGGGCGTCGACCCAGCGGGATATCTCGCGGAGGACCTCGGCGGCGTGTTCGCGCGGTACGGCGTACTCGCCTTCGAAGAACCGCACGGCGCGGCGGGAGGTGTAGACCTTGTGGGACAGGTCGGTGTACTCACGGCGGGACAGTGCCCGGCTCGCGAAGCGGGTGAGAGCCGGGATGGTGCGCGGGAAGGCGGTGCCGACGCGCATGAGCGCTCCGAGGGTGACGTTGCTGAGCAGTTCGTCGTCGACGAGGTGCCGCACGGCGCCGACGGGCCGCAATGCGGTGTCGGCGGGCAGCCGCGTGTGGCGCTTGGTCAGCGCGGTCCGGCTGTGCGGGAACCAGAAGAACTCCCAGTGGTCGTACCCGTCGGCCAGGGCGTCGATGTCGTCGAGGACCTCGTCGAGCGGGAGCGGTTCCTCGACGCCGTAGAGGGCGAAGGCGGGGACGCACTGGAGGGTGACGGCGGTGATGACGCCGAGCGCGCCGAGCCCGACCCGCGCGGCGGCGAACAGTTCGGGCCGCTCATGGGCGTCGCAGTGGACGACGGAGCCGTCGGCGAGGACGAGTTCGAGCCCGCGGACCTGGGTGGCGATACCGCCGAAGGCGGCGCCCGTGCCGTGCGTGCCGGTGGAGATGGCACCGGTGATGGTCTGGCGGTCGATGTCGCCGAGGTTCTCCATGGCGAGCCCGTGCGAGGCGAGGACGGGGCCGAGGCGGTGCAGGGAGATGCCGCCGCCGACGGTGACCAGGCCGGTGGCGGGGTCGACGGAGCTGACGGTGTCGAGGCCGTCGAGACGCAGCTGGACGCCGTCGGTGGCCGCGATCGAGGTGAAGGAGTGGCCCGAGCCGACGGGTTTGACGCGCAGGCCGTCGCGAGCGGCGGACTTGACCGCGTCGGCGACCTCGGCGGTGGTCGCGGGCGCGGCCACGCGGGCCGGGCGGGCCCGGACGCCGCCGCTCCAGTTGCGCCATTCGGCTCCGGTTCGGGCCATGTTCGTCTCCTCGTCACCATGGTGTGATGCGGGTAACGTTCGCAGGGCCGGCGAGCGGAGTGAAACAACCATTCCCGCCACGACTTACAATCTGTGGTTGTGGATGTGTCGAGCCGCCGGCTGCGCTACTTCGTGACCCTCGCCGAAGAGCTGCACTTCAGCCGTGCCGCCGCGCGGCTGTTCCTCACCCAGCAGGCGCTGAGCAAGCAGATCCGCGAGCTGGAGGACGAGGTCGGCGCCCGCCTGGTGCGGCGCACCACCCGCGCGGTCGCCCTCACCGAGGCCGGGGAGGTCTTCCTCGCCTCGGCGCGTGAGGCGCTCGCCGCCATCGGGGCAGGGGTCGACGCCGCCCGCCGTGTCCACCAGGGTGAAGCGGGGACGCTGCGGCTCGGGTTCGTCATCGGCGCCGCGCTGGAACTGACCACGCCGCTCCTGCGGGCGTTCGCCGAACGGCATCCGGGGATCACCCTCGACATGCACGAGTCGGGGTTCGGCGACCCCACGGCGGGCCTCGCCGACGACCGCTCCGACGTCGCCCTCATCCGCCTGCCGGTCTCGGCGCCCGACGTCGAGTCGCAGCCGCTGTTCACCGAACCGCTCGTCGTCGCCGTCCCCCTCGGCCATCCCTTCGCCGCGCGCACGGAGGTCACCGCCACCGAGGTCGCCGCCGAGCCGATCGTGGCCGGACGCTGCGACGATCCGCTGTGGTTCGGGTACTGGACGCTCGAAGCCCACCGCGACCCCGCGCTCCCCCGTCGCGTCGTGCGCAGTTCCTCGCAGAGCGAGGAGCTGGAGATGGTCGCCGCCGGTGTGGCCGTCGCCGTCACCGTCGCGGGGATCGAGCGCTACGCCGGGCGCGGTGGGCTGCGGTACGTGCCGATCACGGGCGTGTCCGGCTCACGGCTGGCCGTCGCCTGGCGCAAAGGCCGCAGAAGCCCGGGTGTCGCGTGGTTCGCCGACGTCGCCAGGGACGTGCGGGAAGCCGAGGCCGGGATCGTGGGTTTGATCGAGGGGACCTCGACGGCCGACGCGAGGCGGTAGGGGGCGGTGGGAGAGGCCGGCCGGTGCGCCGGTCACCTCCGCACCCCCTGCGCCCGCACCGCCGCCTCCACCCCGTCCAGGATCACGGTCAGCCCGGCGTCGAAGGTCGCGTCGAGCTGCCGCTCCCACGACCACTCCCTTCCCCCGCCCCCCGCCGCCGTTTCGCGGCCGAGGCGCACCGACAGGGGGAAGCGCTCGGCGAAGTCGGGCGCGACCTCGTCGAGCATGCCGGACCGCTCGCGCCACCAGTCCTCCTGGGTCGCGGCGGCCAGCGCGGTCTCGGCGATCGTCTGCGCGAAGCCGCGCACATAGTGGAACAGCGAGCCGACCACGCCCCGCAGCACGTCGGCGGGCAGCCCGGTCGTGAAGAGCACGTCCAGCAGTGTTTCCAGAACCGCCTGCTCGTTCGGGCCCAGGACCGCGCGGGCGTAGGAGACCTGGAGCACCCAGGGGTGCCGCAGGTAGAACTCCTTGAGTTCGGCGACCCACGACAGCACTCCCGGCCGCCAGCCGTCCTCGGGCGGGCGCGGGCCGCCGAGTTCGGCATGCGCCCGGTCGTACATGAGATCGAGCAGCTCGGCCTTGCCGGGGACGTAGGTGTACAGCGCCATCGACGTGCGGCCGAGCCGCTCTGCGACCGCGCGCATCGACAGGCCGGCCATGCTCGCGGTGTCCGCGACGGAGATGCCGGCCTCGACGATGAGGTCGACGCTCAGTCCCGGCTTCGGCCCCGGCGTCGCGGTCGCCCTGTCCCCGGCGGGGGCCCACAGCAGCGACATGGACACGGCGGGGTCACCCTGGCCGGCGAGGTTACTCACGATGCGAACTCCTTATGCCATAAGCTATCGTTTCCTTAAGGCCTAAGGAATTATAGGAGGAGCGCGTGACCACCGCCGAACTGCACGACGGGAACACCGTCGAACTCACCGTCCAGGGCACGGGACCGACCGTGCTGCTGCCCGTCGACCCCGCGCCCGCCGACCCGGCGAAGGCCGAGGAGCTGCGCCGCTGGGGCATGGACCCCGAACTGGGCCGCACCCTCGTCAACGGGCTCGCCGACGTCTTCACCGTCGTCGCCTTCCCTTACGAAGCCCACGTCATGGCCCACCCGAAACCGGCGACGCTCACGCCGGCGAACATCGCCGCCGACTTCCTCGCGGTCGCCGACGCCGCCGGCGCCGCGCGCTTCGCCTACTACGGCTACTCCTGGCTGGCCCTCAGCGGACTCCAGCTGGCCCTGCGCACCGACCGGCTCGACGCGCTCGTCATGGGCGGATTCCCGCCGCAGGGCGGGCCCTACGCCGAGATGCTCCGGGTCACCAACGCCACCCACGACATGTCGGGCGGCACACCGAAACCTCCCGCCGCCCCCTCCGGCGGCGAGGAGTTCGACTGGTCGGCCGCCGAGGTCACCTTGAGCAAGGACCAGACCCGCCAGTTCGTCACCCTCTACGAAGCCCTCGACGGCTTCGACGACCGCGCAGCACAGTCCCGGCTAACCTTGCCGCGCCTGTGCTTCGCAGGTTCGGCCGACACCATCGTCTACGGCGAGAAGTGGGGCGGCGTGACCGTCGACATCGCCGGGGCGACCAACACCAACAGGCCGAGCCTGGAAGCCGCCGGGTGGGAGGTCGAGATCCTCGACGGCCTCGACCACACCGCGGCCATGCAACCGGGCAACGCCCTGCCGGTCCTGCGCCCCTGGCTGGAGGCGCGACTCACGGGGTGAGCGGGCCCTTCACCGGGCGCGACCGGACGCCCCGCGCCCCGACCCGGAGACGAGGACAGCAGGCAACGCCACGCCCTTCCTGCGAACGTCCAATGTGATGTTCGAGCTGTGTCACTTTTAGACTAGTTTATCGGATTTGCACCTCAGATGCCCTATGGTCGAATTGCTCACATACCGTCCCGAGACGGAGGAGCCTGAGGAGGACTCGTGACAAGACGGCTTTTCGGACAGCTTCGAGGGCATGAGAGGGGGCTGCGCGCCGGCGGTGGTCTCGCCCTGGCCATCACTGGGGCGATCGTCTTGATCTTCGCGGTCCCGAGTGCGCAGGCGATCGGCACGGCGGTCGGTCTCGGCAATGCGGACAGCTACTCGGTGCTCGGCGGCCAATCCGTCACCAACACGGGCCTGTCGGTCCTGTCCGGAGACCTCGGTGTCAGCCCGGGCACCTCGATCACGGGCTTCCCGCCCGGAACCGTCCTGGGAACCGTGCACCCGACCGACGCTCACGCCCTCCAAGCGCAGGCGGACCTCACCACGGCGTACAACAACGCCGCGGGACAGGCGCCGGACGCCAACATCGCCGTCGACCTCGGCGGGCTCACGCTGGCGCCCGGCGTCTACAAGGCGGACGGCGCCATCGGGATCACCGGAACGCTGACGCTCGACGGCGAGGACGATCCGAACGCGGTGTTCATCTTCCAGATCGCATCCACCCTGATCACCGCTCCGAACAGCACGGTCGCCCTCATCAACGGGGCGCAGGCGTGCAATGTGTTCTGGCAGATCGGCAGCTCCGCCACACTCGACACCGACACGACCTTCGTCGGAACGATGATGGCGTTGACGTCCATCACCGTCAACAACGGATCCAGCGTCCAGGGACGCGCTCTCGCCCGGAACGGGTCGGTCACTCTCGACACGAACGTCTTCACCGACGCCACATGCGAGGGCCCGTCTCCGAGTGGCAGCCCGTCGACGAGCGTGAGTCCGTCACCCAGCACCTCACCGTCGCCGAGCGGGAGCCCATCACCCAGCAGTCCGGCGCCCAGCAGTCCGGCTCCGAGCAGCCCGGCACCCAGTAGCCCGGCACCCAGCAGCCCGGCACCCAGTAGCCCGGCACCGAGCAGCCCGGCACCCAGCAGCCCATCACCGTCCATCAGCGCCAGCCCGACGACGAGCATCAGCCCGTCGGGTTCGGTACCGGTGACGCCCAGCGGTTCCGGCCCGGGCGGGCCCGGACCCAGTGGGTCCGGACCGGGTGGACCCGGTGGACCGGGTGGCCCGGGTGGACCCGGCGGCGATAACGGATCGGGGCCGGACATGCTTCCGGTGACCGGGGACCCGATGAACCTGCCGTTGATCATGTCCGCGCTCGCGGCGCTCGTCGTGGGAATCGCGCTCGTGGCGACCAGCGTGCGGCGCGGTCGTCGCGACGAGGCCTGACCGAACGGCAGGGGTGAACGGCACGACCTCTCCGTCGGCGGCGGAGTGGATGCACTGACGGGGTCCTCCAAGGGACTCTGGAGACGCCGCGGTCAGCCGACCGCGGCGTCTCCGTTCGAGCGCCGGCCGACTCTTTGAAAGAACGGCGGCCGTCAGACGACGGTGCGGGCGGTGGCCCGGCCGCTCGCGGGCGAGTGAGTGGCGTTCCAGCCCGCGGTGATCGTCTGACCCGCGGGCAGCGTGAAGGCCCGTGCCCGTCCGTGGACGAGATGGTGCTTCGCGCCGGTTCCGCGCTACGCCAGGCCTCTCACCATCGTCACCGCCGTCGGCCGCCTCTCGGTCACGACGAAGCCCTCGCCCGTGTAGAGCCGCAGCGCGGGGTTGTCGTCGTCGACCGCGAGGGAGATCCGGGCGTGGCCGGTCCCCCGCGCCCGCGTGATCAGTTCGCGCAGCAGGACGCGCCCGAGCCCTTCGCCTCGCCGTTCCCGCACCAGGCCGATGGCCAGTTCCGGTACGTCGTCGGCGATGTAGCCGTAGGCGGGCTCGGCGGCGGTGAACAGTCGCGCCCAGCAGGCGCCGACGGGACGTCCGTCGGCGTCGACCGCCACCACGCCCAGGTCGCCCGCGCGCTGCCAGCCCTCGACATATCGCGCGGCCTTCACGTCGGCGAGCGCGCGCCTCTCGCGTTCGGGGTCGGGTGGGCCTTGGTGCCGCCAGTCGGCGGCTTCGACGAGCATGTCGGTGAGGAAGGCGGCATCGAGGCCGTCGGCGGACCGGAGTGTGGCGTCCATGGGGACGATCTTGGCGCGGAGGCGGTCCGGCGGCAAGTGCGCTCCCGCCGGCCGGGAGTCCGGCCGGCGGGTGCGGGTGCGGTCGTCAGACGACGGTGCAGGCGGTGCCGTTGAGGGTGAAGGCCGACGGTTCACCGGTGTTGCCGGTGTGGGTCGCCTGGAACCCGATGTTCACCGAGGCTCCGGGCGCGATCGCGGCGTTGTAGGAGGCGTTGCGGGCGGTGACCTGACCGCCGGCCGGGGAGTAGGCGGCGTTCCAGCCCGAGGTGATCGTCTGCCCGGCGGGCAGGGTGAAGGCCAGGGCCCATCCGTTGACGGATGTCGCCGCGGTGTTGGCGATCGTGACGCTCGCGGTCAGGCCGGTGTTCCAGGAGCTGACCGTGTAGGTGATCCGGCACGCGCCGGCC
Organism: Phytomonospora sp. NPDC050363; assembly: GCF_040655735.1. Taxonomy (NCBI): domain Bacteria; kingdom Bacillati; phylum Actinomycetota; class Actinomycetes; order Micromonosporales; family Micromonosporaceae; genus Phytomonospora; species Phytomonospora sp. NPDC050363. The sequence continues at coordinate 344,352 of NZ_JBFAKK010000001.1, read as the reverse complement.
GGCGGCGGGGTGGTTCCGCCGTCGAGGCCGAAGAAGGCCAGCACGGCCGCGGCCATGCCGCCCTGCGGCAGGTTGTGGCCGGTGTTGGCGACGCTGATCGCCTCGACGGGAGCCGTGGTCCCGGTGCCGCCGTATCGGGTGCGGGTCCAGTTCGGCTGTGGACTGTCCGTGTAGGACGGTGTCTGGCCGACCCCGTGGACGTTGGTCCACTGCTTGATCTCCTCGCCGAAGTTCGGGTAGCGGAGGATGTCGTCGAGGGTGCCGTGCCACAGCTGCATGCGGGGCCGCACACCGGTGTAGCCGGGGTAGGCGGCGCGGGCGAGGTCTCCCCATTCCTGCGGGGACTTGCTGATCTGGCCGTTGGCGCAGGCGCTGTTCCAGCCCGAGCCGTCGGTGGTGGCGAAGCAGGCGAAGGGGACGCCCATGAAGGCGGCGCCGGCCTTGAAGACGTCGGGGTAGTCGCCCAGCAGGACGTTGGTCATCATGGCGCCGGAGGAGGCTCCGGTGGCGAAGACCCGCGCGGGATCGGCGTTGTAGGTGCGCAGGACGTAAGAGACCATCGACACGATCCCGACGGGGTCGCTGTCGCCGTTGTGGCGCAGGGCTCCCGGGGAGGACACGTCGAAGCACGCGCCCGAGCGGGTGGCCGAGGGATATACGACGATGAATCCGCGCTGGTCGGCCAGCGCGGCGAACTCGGTGCCGGAGTGGAACGCCGGGCCTGAGCCGGTGCAGTAGTGGATGGCGACGAGGACGGCCGGGCGGGTCGTGACCGAGTCGGGCACGTAGAGGTGCATGCGCAGGCCGGTGGGATTGGCGCCGAAGTTCGTGACCTCGGTGAGCGCGGCCGCCGAAGCGGGCGAGGAGGTGGCGGCGACGATGCCGCCGGTTAACAGGACGGCGGTGAGCAGTCCGCGCAGAAGCGCGCTGATGCGGTGCATGGTGACTCCCGTCGGTCGGCCGGGACGCCCAACACGTCCGGCACGGGGAACCGGATGGAAATGTTTCACATCATCCTCTGAAATGTTTCTCAGAGCAAGGGGCCGGTGCTCTCCCGGACCACGAGGGTCGTGCCGAGCTCGACACGGTGCTCCTCCGGCCTTCGGCCGGCCGCGAGTTCGGCGACGAGGTCGACAGCGGTCGCGCCCATGCGAAACAGCGGCTGCCGGACGGTGGTCAGCGGAGGACCGGCCCAGGCGGCGAAGTCGAGATCGTCGAAGCCGACCACGCTCAGCTCCTCGGGGACGCGCACGCCGGCCTCGCGAGCGGCCCGGTAGACGCCCATGGCCTGCAGGTCGTTGGCGCACACGATCGCCGAGGGCGGCTCGGGCAGGGCGAGCAGCTCGCGGGCGGCGCGCAGGCCGCCTTCGACGTAGAGGACTTCCTCGCGGATCAGCTCGGCGGGCACTCCGGCGGCGTCCATGGCAGCGCGGTGCCCGTCGAGGCGGGCTCGGCAGCACGGCCATCGGACGGGGCCGCCGACCGCGGCGATGCGGCGGTGGCCGAGGCCGAGCAGGTGCCGGGTCGCCGACAGTCCCCCGGTCCAGTTCGTCGCGCCGACCGATGGCGTCTCGTGCAGAGGTTCCCCGGTGGGATCGACGACGACCAGGGGTATCTCCTGCGTGGCGAGCCGGGACTGCTGGGCGACGGTGAGTTCGGAGAACACGGCGACCACCCCGGTCGGCCGGCGCGCCAGGATCTGCTCGGTCCAGGCCTTCTCCGGGGTGAGGCGGCCCTGCATCTCGGTGAGCAGCACGGCGAGGCCGTGCGCGCGGGCGGCGTGCTCGACCCCCCGGATGATCTCCAGCGCCCACTGGCTCTCCAGGGCGTGGAAGACGAGTTCGAGGACCGCGGCCGGCGCGACCTCGGGACGGCGGTAGCCCTGTTCGCGCAGGACCTCCTCGACGCGTTCGCGGGTCGCCGGCGCGACGCCGGGCTGGCCGTTGACCACGCGCGAGACGGTCGGCGCCGAAACCCCGGCGAGCGCGGCGATCCGCGCGACGGTGAGGTCGCGGCGGCCGGAGGTCATCGGCACAGTCTAGGTCCCGCGCGCGGCCTGAGCGTCGTGCTGAGGTCGCCGCGCGGGCCGAGGCGCGGCGACCTCCCGCTGCTAGCCGCTGTACCTCGCCCGCAGCTCGCGCTTGAGGACCTTGAGGCTCGGTCCCAGCGGGAGCTCGTCGACGAACTCGACGCGCCGGGGGTATCGCAGGGGCCCCAGGCGGTCGCGGGCCCATTCCACCAGCGTCTCGGCCTCACGCTCTTCTCCCGCCGGGACGACCACCGCGCAGATCTCCTCGCCGTGGACGGGGTGGGGCAGGCCGATCACGGCGACCTCGGCGATCTCGGGGTGGCGCAGCAGGACGTCCTCGACTTCACGCGGGTAGACGTTGAAGCCGCCGCGGATGACCATGTCCTTCTTGCGGTCGACGACGGCGACGAAGCCGTCGGCGTCTCGGGTGCCGAGGTCCCCGGTGCGAAACCAGCCGTCCACAAGCGATGACGCGGTGGCCTCGGCCAGGTCGAGGTAGCCCGCGAAGACGTTGTGGCCGCGGATGACGATCTCACCGAGTTCCCCCGCCGCCAGGAGTTCGATCTCCTCCTCGAGATCCGCGCGGGCGATCTCGACGTCCACGCCCCAGACGGGATGGCCGACCGTGCCGACACGGCGGCCGAAGACCGGCTGGTTCACCGTCGCCGTCGGCGAGGTCTCCGAGAGGCCGTAGCCCTCGTAGACCTCGGTGCCGAAGCTCTTCTCGAAGCGTTCGAGAACCGGTCCCGGCAAGGATGCTCCCCCCGAGATGCACAGGCGCAGACGCGGCAGCTCGGAGGCGTCCTCGGCTGCCGCGCTGAGGGCGTGGAACATCGTCGGCACGCCGTGGAAGATGGTCACACCCTCCTTGATCATCAGCGCGATGGCCTCGGCTGCCTGGAAACGCGGCAGCAGGACCATCGTGGCGCCGAGGCGGAAGGTCGCGTTCATGCTGACCGACTGCCCGTAGGTGTGGAACAGCGGCAGCGCGCCGAGCGCCACGTCGCAGCGGCGGACGTCGTGGCAGTCGAAGGCGTTCACGGTGGCGTTCATGACGAGGTTGAGGTGCGTGAGCACCGCGCCCTTGGGCACCCCGGTCGTCCCGCTGGTGTAGAACACCACGGCCGGGTCGTCCGGCGCGCGGCTGACATGGGTGGACGGCGGCGGGGTCGTCTCGGCGAGGTCTTCGAGCCGCCCGTCGACGCCCGGCGCGCTGGCCGGCGGCCCGATCGCCATCAGGCGGACCCGGGCGGCGATCGCGGCCTGCGCGCCGCCGGCCAGGACCGCCGCGTGGCACAGCAGGAGCTTCGCGCCGCTGTCGCGCAGGACGTGCGCGGTCTCCTCCGGCCCCATCAGCAGGTGGATCGGGACGACGACCGCGCCGGCGGCGAGGATCGCGTAGTAGGCGCGCGGGAACTCGACGGTGTTGGGCGCCATGAGCGCGACCCGGTCACCGGGCCGCACGCCGAGGGCGGCCAGAGCCGCGGCCTGCCCGCGCGCCTGCAGCCACAGCTCGGCGTAGGACAGGCGCCGCTCCCCTTCGATGACGGCGGTGTGGCCGGGGCGGCGAAGCGCCGACTCGGCGAGGATCGAGGCTAGGGAAAGGGTGGCCATGGGCGGTGACTCCTTTGTGGGCGGTAGCGGAGCTAGCTCGGTTCCTGGCCGAGCTTGGTGTAACCGCGCAGGAGGTCGCGCGAGATGATCAGGCGCTGCATCTCGTCGGTGCCCTCGAAGATCCGGAACAGGCGGACCTGCCGGTACCAGCGCTCGATCGGCAGTTCGCGCGTGTACCCCATGCCGCCGTGGATCTGCATCACGCGGTCGACGACGTTGTTGACCATCTCGGCCCCGTAGAGCTTCGCCATCGCCGAGGCGTGGCGTGGATCGCCGCCCTGGTCGACGATCCACGCCGCGCGCAGGATGAGCAGGCGCGCGGCCTCCAGCTCGACCTCCGAGTCGGCGATCATCCACTGGATCGCCTGGTTGACCGCGATCGGCTTGCCGAAGGTCTCGCGGTTCAAAGCGTGCTCGATGGCCATCTGGAGGGCGCGCTCGGCGATGCCCAGTGCCGTCGAGGGGATCAGGTACCGGCCCTTGCCGATCCACTCCATGCCCAGCTTGAAGCCGGACCCGACCTCGCCGAGGATGTTCTCGGCGGGCACCCGGACGTCGTCGAAGATCAGCGAGGCCGGGCCGCCCTCCCCCATGGTCTGGATGAACTCCGAGGTCCAGCCCATGTCGCGGTCGACGAGGAAGGCGGTCGCGCCCTCGCGGGCGCCCTTCTCCTTGTCGGTGACGGCGATGACGATGGCGAAGTCGGCCTCGTTGCCGCCGGTGATGAAGGTCTTCTCGCCCTTGAGGATCCAGTCGCCGCCGTCGCGACGCGCCGAAAGCTTGATGTTGGCGGCGTCGGAGCCGGCGCCCGGCTCGGTGATCGCGAAGCAGGAGCGCCGCTCGCCGGCGATCGTCGGCAGCAGGTACTCGCGCTTCTGCCGCTCGTCGGCGTAGAACAGGATGTTGTCGGCGTCGCCGCCGAACACGAAGGGCACGAAGGTGCGGCCGAGCTCGGTGAAGATCAGCGACTGCGTGATCGCCGGCAGCTCCATCCCGCCGTACTCCTCGGGCGTGGCCAGACCCCAGAAGCCGAACTCCTTCGCCTTGAGCTGGAGTTCGCGCAGCTCACCGGGTTCGAGACCGGGCTCGTGCCGCCGCTCCCGGCGCAGCACTTCGGCTTCGAGCGGCCGGACCTCCTTGTTGACGAAGTCGCGGACGGTGTCGCGGATCGCGCGCTGCTCGAATGTGAGGGAGAAGTCCACGGTCGCAAAGCTCCTTCGGGCGGCGCCGGCGGCTGCGCCGGCGCGGGTGCGGCCGCTGGAAACGCGGCCAGGGTCATCGGGGCCGAGGGCACGGCGGAGCCGCGCGGCATCGAGCCCACCGTCGCAGGGAGGCTAAAATTAGCAGTGCTAATTTCGGATGCTAGTCCTCGACGGCGGTCCTGGGAAGACCCGATGGCAGGATGAGCCGTCCGAACCCGTGATCGCGAGAGGAGCCTGCCGTGGGCCGACCCCGCCGGCCGCTGCTCAGCCGCGACCTCATCGTCACCGAGGCGCTCGCCCTCATCGACGCCGAAGGCCTCGACGCCGTCTCCACCCGGCGCCTGGCGACGGGCCTCAAAGTGAGCGGACCGGCCCTCTACAACCATTTCGGCACCAAGGACGAGATCATCGACGCCGCCGTCGACACCGTGCTGTCCGAAGTGGACATCAGCGCCTTCGCCGGTCTCGGCGACCGGGGCGACTGGCCCGGCGCCCTGCGCGAGTGGGCGCGCTCCTACCGCCGCGCGCTCGCGGCGCACCCCAACATCGTGCCCGCGCTGGCCGTCGGATTCGGACGCCGGCCGAACGCCCTGCGCATCGCCGACGCCGTCTTCGGCGGACTCGTCGCCACCGGCTGGCCCAACGGGCAGGCGACCCGGGTCGGCGCCATCATGCGCTACTTCGTCACCGGTTCGGCGCTCGGATCCTTCGCGGCGGCCTTCCCCGACGACGCGGGCCTCTACAACGGCGCCTATCCGCACCTCGACCAGGCGCACCTGCTCGCCGAGGCTCGCGAGCGCGTCGACGACAGCGCCTTCGAGATCGGCCTCGACGCGCTCCTCCACGGCCTTGCCGCCCGGTACGCCCAGCTGACCGCGCCACCGGAATAGGGTCCACGCGATACGGTTCGCGTGTCCGCACTGGCATCCACGGGAGGAGTCCGGCCGTGTCGAAGCACGCCGACATCGCGCGCGAACTGATCGCCCAGAACACGTACATGGCGCTGGGAACCGCCGACGCCGCGGGCGAGCCGTGGGTCAGCCCGGTCTTCTACACCCCCGACGGCCACCACGACTTCTACTGGGTGTCCTCACCCGAGACACTCCACTCGCGCAACATCGCGGTCCGCCCGCGAGTGGCCATCACCATCTTCGACTCCCGGTGCGCGATCGGCACGGCGGAGGCGGTCTACATGTCCGCCGAAGCCGCGCCCGTGCCGGACGGCGAGCTGGCGGCGGCCGTCGGCCTCTTCAACGCGAAACTGCCCGAGGGCAGGCGCTTCGGCCCCGAGGAGCTGCGCGCACCGGCCTTGTTCCGCCTCTACCGCGCGACCGTACTGGAGCACTCGATCCTGATCAGGGGCGGCGATCCCGAGTTGGGGCCCGCTCACGACTCGCGCCTGACCGTACGGCTGCCCTGAGCCGTCACAGTCCCTTGAGGAAGGCGGCCAGGGTCTCGTCGTAGGTCTGCGGGCGCTCCATGTTCGGGTAGTGCGCGGCGTCCTCAACGAAGACCGAACGGCCGTCGGCGACGGTCTCCACGAGCCGTTCGGCCGTGCCGATGTGATCGGCGGAGTCCGCGACTCCGTGGACGGCGAGCACCGGCACCTCGATCCCGGCGGCGCGCTCCGTCAGCCGTGTATCGGCGAAGTACGGCCGCTGGTGCCGGCGCCCGTGACGACCACGGCGGTGACCAGCTCGGGGTACTCCAAGGCGGTGTCGACGGCGATGCCCGCGCCCATCGAGATCCAAAAACTTTCCATTCTGGCAAGTTTGCAATATTGGCAAGCTTTGCTACGTTGGTGTCATGGCGACCGACGACGGCGAGGCCACCGGCCTGCGCGAGCGCAAGAAGCGGGAGACCCGCCTGGCCTTGAGCCGGGCCACGATCCGGCTGTGCGTCGAACGCGGATGGGACAACGTGACGGTCGATGAGATCGCGGCGGCCGCCGACGTCTCGGCGCGGACCTTCCGCAACTACTTCTCGGGCAAGGCCGAGGCGATCGCCGCCGGCCACCTCGACCGTGCCATGCGCATCGCCGACGAACTGCGGGCACGCCCGGCGGGCGAGCCCCTGTGGGACGCCATCGTGATCGCGGTGCGGTCCCAGTTCGCGCCGGACGTCCCAGACGGCACGCCCAGCCCGGAGGACCGTCGCTGGCGCGAGGCACTGCTACTGGTGCTGAGCGAACCCGCCCTGCACGGCGAGGTCCTCAAGGCCAACGCCGCCGCGCAGGAGGAGCTGGCCCTGGCGATCGCCGAGCGCACCGGCCTCGACGCGTCGCGGGACGTGTACCCGAGACTGGTCGCCTCCGTGGTCGGCGCGGCGAGCGCGGTCGCGGTCGAGCACTGCCTGCGCGCCGATGCCTCCATGCCGCTCGAAACGCTGCTGCGCGAGGTGTTCGCCGCCGTTACCTCGGGCCTTCCGGTCCCCTAACCCATCATCTTCGGCGAGTCAGCCCGGCGTGGTCGCCGGGCTGCCCCGTCGTGCCCATTTTCAGTGAGAGGAGCAGACCATGACCGTCGACGTCGTCATCTCCGGAGGCGGGCCGAACGGCCTGATGCTGGCCTGCGAGTTGGGTCTGGCCGGGGTTCGCCCGATGGTGCTGGAGGAGCTCACCGAACCGAGCGCCGAACCGAAGGCGAACGGGCTGCTCGGTCAGGTGGTCCGGCTGATCGACCGCCGCGGCCTCCATGAGCGCCTCGGTGGTGGCCCGCGTCCGCCGAGGGCGAACTCGGCGTACTTCATGTTCGGGGCACTGGGTCTCGATCTGAGTCTGCTCGACGAGAGCCCGCTGTTCGGGCTCGCGGTGCCGCAGCGGCGGATCGTCGAGGTGCTGGAGGAGCGCGCCCTCGAACTCGGGGCCGAGATCCGGCGCGGGCATCGGGTCACCGGTCTCGCTCAGGACGCCGGCGCGGTGAGCGTCGATGTGGACGGTCCGGAAGGAGGCTACCGGCTGCGTGCGCGGTACCTGGTCGGCGCCGACGGGGCGCACAGTGTCACGCGCAAGTTGTCCGGCATCGGGTTCCCGGGGGTCACGCACGATCGCTCGACTCTGCGCTCGGCGCACGTGAGCCTGCCCGCCGACTGGATCGACGCGGCCTCGGGCGCCTTGAACGTGCCCGGCCACGGTCCGGTCCGGCCGTTCCTGCCGCACCGGACCGAGCGCGGCGGCTTCTCCTACGCGCCGCTTCCGGGCCACCCCCCGCTGATCTCCACCACCGAGTGGGACGGCCCCGGCGGCGAGGATCCGATGACCCTCGGCGAGCTGCGGGCGAGCGTGGGGCGAGTGCTCGGCGCCGACGTGCCGATCGGCCCGCCGGAGGGCGCGGGACCGCATGCGCTGCGCCGTCTGCACGGCGGCAACACGCGCCTTGCCGAGCGCTTCCGTGACGGTCGTGTGTTCCTGATCGGCGACGCCGCCCACATCTTCGCCTCCGGTGGCGGCCCGGGCCTCAACCTCGGTCTGCAGGACGCGGTCAATCTCGGCTGGAAGCTCGCCGCGGCCGTCGGCGGAACCGCGCCGGCGGGCCTGCTGGACACCTACGAGCCCGAGCGGCGGCGGGCGGCCGGGCGCATGGTGATGAACGCGCGGGCGCAGTCGGCGCTCATCGCGCCGGGCGCCGAGGTGACCGGGCTTCGCGAACTCTTCGGCGAACTGCTGACCGACCCGGGGACCGTCCGCCGCCTCGCCGAGCTCACCGCCGGGGCCGACGTCCGCTACGACATGGGCGACGAGGGCGCGCATCCGCTCGTCGGGACCTTCGCGCCGGACCTGGAGCCACCTGCATCCGGCGGGACGGCCCGACCGGCCGAGCACAGCGCCACCGGGCGGCCCCTGCTGATCGACCTGACCGAGGACGGATCGGCCGCGGCCGCGATGGCGTCGGCGGACGGGCGCGTCGAGGTGGTCGCCGGCGGAGCCGTCGGCGGGCAGGCTTTCACGGCGATGCTCGTTCGGCCCGACTCCTATGTGGCGTGGGCGTCGTCGTCGCCACGTCCCGGCGAGGCCGAGTTGAAGGCCTTGCGCGCGGCCGTCGAGCGATGGTTCGGGTGATGCCGCCGGCGCGGTCTCTCAGACCGTCCGGGGCACGGCGGGGGCACAGGGGTGCGTGTCGAGTCCCCATGAGGACACCCATTCCAGCGTGATCTCGATCCGGTGTCGGGCCGTGCTCTCGTTCCATTCGCCCCGACAGCGCGAAAGACCATGGAACACTGCACTCAGGCCCGGCAGGTCGCGGGCGCTCTGCCCGTTCGGCTCCTGTCACGCGGGCCGCATCGCGCCCACAGTGGAGGCAGGGGGGAGAACCGGCTTCAGCCGGTTCCACAGCAACACAGGAGTGCCCGTGAAGGCCATCGTCCAAGATCGCTACGGACCACCCGAACATCTCCGCTACACCGATGTCGCCGATCCCGTCGCCGACGGCGACAAGGTCCTGGTGAAGGTCGCCGCGGCCTGCCTCAACAAGGCCGACCTCATCTTCATGCGCGGCCGGCCGACGCTGATCCGCCTCGCCGTCGGCCTGAAGCGGCCGCGCACGCTCATCCTCGGCCGGGCCGTCGCCGGCACGGTCGCCGCCGTCGGACCGGACGTCACCGCCTTCGCCGTCGGTGACGAGGTCTTCGGCGAGGTGGACCAGAAGGGCTTCGCCGAGTACGTCGCGACACCGCAGAAGCACCTGGTGGCCATCCCTCCCGGAGTCGGCTTCGCGCGGGCCGCGACGCTCCCCGTCGGCGCGTCGACGGCGCTCCAGGCGCTGCGCGCCGCCGGAGTCGCCGACGGCCACAGCGTCCTCGTCAACGGTGCCACCGGATCGGTCGGCACCTTCACCGTGCAACTGGCCAAAGTGCTCGGTGCCGGCGAGGTCACGGGGGTGTGCAGCACGCGCAACACCGAACTCGTCGCCTCCCTGGGCGCCGACCGCGTCATCGACTACGCGCACGAGGACTTCACCCTCGGCAAGGAGCGCTACGACGCCGTCATCGACATCGCGGGCAACCACTCCGTCAGCGCGATCCGGCGGGTCCTCACCGAACGCGGAACCTACGTCTCCGTCGGCGGGAACCCCGACAGCTTCGCCGGTCCCTTCCCCCGGGTCCTCGGGATGCTGGCGACCTCCCCGTTCGTCAAGCAGCGGCTGCGTCCGCTGGCCGCCGGCCGCGACAACGCCGACCTCGCCCATCTCGCGGGCCTGATCGCCGAAGGCAGGCTCGAACCCTTCATCGAGAAGACCGCCGCGCTCGCCGACACCGCCGCGGAGATCGGCCGCACCGAGACCGAGCACGCGCGCGGGAAGGTCGTGCTGACACCGTGATCGGGAGGGGAGGCCGTCGCCGGTCTCCCCTCCCCCCGCCTCAGGCCGCGGCGATCCGGATCGTGTTCCACGACAGCGGCGGCAGCGTCACCTCGACGCGGCCGGCCTCGACGCGCACGTCCTTGTTCGACTGCGGCGTGACCCTGTCCGGCTCGGCCATCGTGTTGCGCGCGTGCCGATCGGGGTCGGCAAGGGTCGAGCAGGTGACCGCTCCGTGCGGTCCGCCGGCCCGAAGGTCGACGGTCAAGGTCAACGGCCGCGCGGTGTCACGGTTGACGGCGAACACGGAGGTCGAGCCGTCCTCGCAGGCGACGGCGGTGGCGTGCAGCAGCGCAACGGTGCCGTGCTTGGCGGTGTCGTGCTCGGGACTGTCCACATTGACCGTCAGAACGCGCCCGCGGCCGTACCGGGACGCCTCGGCGAACGGGTGGAAGATGGTCTGCCGCCAGGCGGGCCCGCCTGGTTCGGTCATGATCGGCGCGATCACGTTCACCAGCTGGGCGAGACAGGCGGCGGTGACCCGCTCGGCGTTGCGCAGCAGGGTGATCAGCAGACTCCCGGCGACCACGGCGTCGGTGACGCTGTAGACGTCCTCCAGCTGACGCGGCGCGACCTGCCACGGCTCCTCATGCACGCCTTCGGCGTGCCAGCGGCCCATGTACCAGACGTTCCACTCGTCGAAGGAGATGTTGATCCGCTTGCGGCTCTTCAGGCGCGCACCGACCGCGTCGGCCGTGGCGACCGCGCCCGCGATGAAGGACTCCATGTCGGCCGCCGAGGCCAAGAAGCTGTCGACGTCACCGTCGGTCTCCTCGTAGTAGGCGTGCGCCGAAATGAACTCCACCGACTCGTAGGCGTGCTCCAGGACGGTCGCCTCCCACTGCCCGAAGGTGGGCATGCTCCGACCCGAACTGCCGCAGGCGACCAGTTCGAGGCCCGGATCGATCATCTTCAGCGCGCGGGCGGTCTGGTCGGCCAACCGCCCGTACTCCTCGGCGGTCTTGTTCCCGATCTGCCAGGGACCGTCGAGCTCGTTGCCCAGGCACCACAGACCGATACCGTAGGGTTCGGCGTCGCCGTGCGCCCGGCGCAGCTCGGACCGGGCGGTCCCGCCGGGGATGTTGCAGTACTCGGCGAGCGCGATCGCCTCGGCGACTCCCCTGGTGCCCAGGTTGAGGGCCATCATGGGCTCGGTGCCGGTGGCACGGCACAGGCGGATGAACTCGCCGAGGCCGAACTGGTTGGTCTCGACGGTGCGCCAGGCGAGGTCGAGCCGGCGGGGGCGTTCGTCCTTCGGGCCGACGCCGTCCTCCCAGTCGTAGCCGGAGACGAAGTTGCCGCCGGGGTAGCGCAGCATGGTGGGCCCGAGTTCGCGGATGAGGTCGAGGACGTCGGTGCGCAGGCCGTCGGTGTCGGCGGTGGGGTGGCCGGGTTCGTAGACGCCGGTGTAGACGCAGCGGCCGAGGTGTTCGACGAAGGCGCCGAAGATGCGCGGGTCGACCGGGGCGGACGGGGCGGTGGGGTCGAGGGTGAGGCGTGCGTTGTGGGGTGCCGGCATGGCGTTGGCCTCCTTGGCGGGTTGTTCGGCATCGTCTCGGTTCGCTTCGGCCGCACCGGCGCCGGGTCCCCTTGGCGAGGTCTACTCCCCGGTCACCCCGTCGATGCTCTCGCGGAGGAGGTCGGCGTGGCCGTTGTGCCTGGCGTACTCCTCGATCATGTGCAGGAAGATCCAGCGCAGGCTGGTCGGCTGCCCTGCGTGGTCTTCGAAGACGTGGTCGAGCGCGTATCCGTCGGCGGTCTCGCGGGCGAATACGACGGCCGCGCGGTAGCGGTCGAAGGCTTCGGCGGGGTCGGCGTGTTCGGCCTCGTCGAGGTCGACGCGGGGATTGTCCTCGGATCCGTAGAAGGGGAGGTCCGCGGCGTGGTGAAGGACCACACCGAACCAGTAGTGCTCGACGTCGGCGAGGTGGCGGACGAGTCCGAGCAGGCGGAGGCTCGACGCGTGCACCGGCGCCGTCCGCAGTTGCTCGGTGTCGAGGCCGGAGCACTTGTGCAGCAGCGTGTCGCGGTGGTAGTCGAGGAAGCTCTCCAGCATGGCGCGTTCGCCGCCCGCTTGCAGTGGCTCCGCGCGCCGGACCTGGGGTGCGGTGAAACTCATGGCGGGAGTCTAGGGTCGCCGTCCGACAGTGCGGCGCGCTCGCGTGGAGGCTTCGACGCGTTCGCCGGGCACTCACGTCCGGCGCCGCCCGATCGCGCGCTGGAGGACGATGAAGGCCAGCAGCAGCGCGCCGACCACGATCTTGGTCCACCAGGAGTTCAGGTCGCCCTGGAAGTTCACGATCGTCTGGATGACACCGAGTACCAGGACGCCGAGGACGGTGCCGAGAACGAAGCCCGATCCTCCGGTCAGAAGGGTCCCGCCGATGACCACGGCGGCGATCGCGTCGAGTTCGGTGCCGACGGCGTGGAGGCTGTAGCCGGAGAGCATGTAGAAGGTGAACAGCACGCCGCCGAGCGCGGAGCACAGTCCGCTGATGGCGTAGACGGCGATCTTGGTCCGCGCCACGGGCAGGCCCATCATCAGCGCGGGCTGCTCGCCGCCGCCGACGGCGTACACACCGCGCCCGAAGCGCGTGTAGTGCAAGACGACGAAGGCGACGGCCACCACGGCCAGGGCGATGAGCATGCTCACCGAGACGAACAGGTCCTCGCCGAGCCAGACGCGGGTCTGGGCGAGGTCGGTGTAGACCGGGTCGGTGATCGAGATGGAGTCGATGCTGATCAGGTGGCACAGGCCCCTGGCCAGGAACATCCCGGCGAGGGTGACGATGAACGGCTGAACCTCGAAATAGTGGACGATCGCGCCCATGCCGGCGCCGGCGAGCGCGCCGACGGCCAGGACGAGCGGGATGACCAGCGCCGGTGGCCAGCCGTGCACGGTGACCAGCCAGGCGGAGATCATCGTCGACAGCGCGAGCATGGCCCCGACCGAGAGGTCGATCCCGCCGGTGAGCAGGACGAAGGTCATCCCGACGGCGACGACGAGGAGGAAGGCGTTGTCGATGAAGAGGTTGAGGAGGACCTGCGGGTGCCCGAAGGCCTCGTAGCGGACGGCGCCGGTGGTGTACATGACGGCGAGGAGCGCGAGGGTCGCCAAGACCGGCAGGTAGCGGCGGCCGGCGCCGCGGACGCCGGTGAGGACGGGGGCGAGTGCGGTCATGCCGGCGTCTCCAGGCTCGGTTCGGTGCGGTCGGCCGTCGCGGGCGTGGTCCGCGGTGCGCGGCGTCCGCGGAGGCGGGCGCGCAGTCGTGGGGACTGGATGAGGCACACGGCCATGACGACGACGGCCTTGAACAGCAGGGTCGTCTGCGGTGGTACGCCGACGGTGTAGATGGTGGTCGCGAGGGTCTGGATGATCAGTGCGCCCAGAACGGTGCCGGTCAGGTGGAACCTGCCGCCGGTCAGGGCGGTGCCGCCGATGACCACGGCGAGGATGGCGTCGAGTTCGATCCACAGGCCGGCGTTGTTGCCGTCGGCCGCCGAGACGTTGGAGCTGATCATCAGGCCGGCGACGCCGGCGCACAGGGCGCAGACGACGTAGACGGTGATGACGAGTCCTCGGGCGCGCACGCCGGTGAGGCGGGCGGCGGTGGGGTTGCCGCCGACGGCTTCGAGCAGCATGCCCAGGGCCGTGCGCCGGGTGAGGAGCGCGATGAGCGCGAAGACGCCCGCCGCGATGATCACCGACAAGGGGAGCGACAGCCAGTAGCCGCCGCCGATGAGCTTGTAGGGCGGGCTGTTGACGGTGATGATCTGGCCTTCGGTGATCAGCTGCGCGACACCGCGACCGGCGACCATGAGGATGAGGGTCGCCACGATCGGCTGGATCCCGAAACGCGCGACGAGCACTCCGTTCCAGGCGCCGAGGACGGCCGTCAGGGCGAGCGCGACGCCGACGGCGGCCAGGACGCCGAGGGTCTCGGCCTGGTCGGACTGGCCGGTGATGCGCAGGCAGGCCAGTGCCCCGGCGATGGCCACGACCGATCCGACCGAGAGGTCGATGCCGCCGGTGGCGATGACGAGGGTCATGCCCAGTGAGATCAGGATGAGCGGGGCGCCGAAGCGCACGATGTCGATGAGGCTGCCGTAGAGGTGACCGTCCTGCGTGCGGATGTCGAGGAAGCCGGGTGTGACGGCGGTGTTGACGCCGATGAGGACGAGGAGGACGGCGGCCGGCCAGAAGAGGCGGTGGCGCAGCAGGTTCATGCGCGTTCTCCCCCGGCGATGGTCTCCAGGAGACGGTCCATGGTGTACGTGCCGTCGCCGGTGGTGTCGGGGATCAGTTCGCGGTCGCGGACGACGGCGATGTCGTGGCTCACGCGCAGGACCTCCTCAAGCTCGGCGGATATGTAGACCACGGCCATGCCCTCGGCCGACAGGGACGCCACGAGGCGCTGGATCTCCGCCTTGGCGCCGATGTCGATGCCGCGGGTGGGCTCGTCGAGGATCAGCAGCCTCGGCCGGGTGATGAGCCAGCGTGCGAGGAGGACCTTCTGCTGGTTGCCGCCGGAAAGGTCGGCGACGCGGCTGTCGGGGTCGGCGGGGGTGATGCGCAGCGCGCGGATGTACTCGCCGACGAGGGCATCACGGCGGGCGGCGGGGACGGGCCTGGTCCAGCCGCGCGCGGCCTGGAGGGCGAGGAGGATGTTGTCGGCGATGGACAGGTCGGCGATCAGGCCCTCGGTCTTGCGGTTCTCGGGACTGAACGCGAGGCCGCGGGCGATGGCGGCGCGGGGTGAGCGCGGGGTCGCCGGTTCGCCGTCGACGGTGATGGTGCCAGAGGTCGCCCGGTCGGCGCCGAAGAGCAGGCGGGCGATCTCCGTGCGGCCGGAGCCGAGGAGCCCGGCGAGGCCGAGGACCTCGCCCTCGTGGACCGAGAGGTTGAAGGGTGCGATGGCGTTCCTGCGGCCGAGAGCCTCCGCGCGCAGCAGCGGCGGGCGGCGCTCCAGCGCGGCCGGGCTCGGTTTGGGCCGCTCGCCGATCTCGTCGAGGGCGGCCAGCTCCTTGCCGATCATGCGGGTGACGAGGTCGACGTGCGACAGTTCGGCGGTCGGGTACTCGCCGACGAGGCGGCCGTTGCGCAGGATGGTCGCGCGTTCGCAGATCTCGTAGATCTGGTCGATGAAGTGGGTGACGAAGGCGATCGCCACGCCTTCGGCCTTGAGGGCGCGCATGACGGTGAACAGCCGGCGCGTCTCGTCGCGGTCGAGGCTGGAGGTGGGCTCGTCGAGGATGAGGACCCTGGCCCGCAGGTCGACGGCCCGCACGATCGCGACGAGCTGCTGCACGGCCGGGGAGAACGCCGACAGGGGTTCGGCGACGTCGATGTCGAGGCCGAGTCGGGCGGTGAGTTCGCGAGCGCGGCGGCGCATGCGGCCGAAGTCGACGAGGCCGAAGCGCCTGGGTTCGCGTCCGATGTGGATGTTCTCGGCGACCGAGAGGTTCGGGCAGAGGTCGATCTCCTGGTACACGGTGCTGATGCCGGCGGCCTGCGCCTGCGCGGGCGTCGTGGCGGTGAGCGCTTCACCGTCGATGGTGATCTCGCCGGTGTCGTGCGGATGGATACCGGTGAGGACCTTGATCAGGGTGGACTTGCCGGCGCCGTTCTCCCCGACGAGGGCGTGCGCCTCGCCGGGGAAGAGGCGGAGGTCGACGCCGTCGAGCGCGGTGACCGCGGCGAATCGCTTGGTGATGTTGCGCATGGTCAGGACGGGTTCGAGTGGCGGCATCGCCTTCTCCTCTCGGAACTGGCGTTCAGTACTTGCGGTTGGGGAGTTCGGCGGCGGCCTGGTCGGCGGTGAAGACGCCTTCCTCGGTGAGGATGCGCTTGGGGGTCTGCTCGCCGGCGACGACCTTGTTGACGACGTCCATCAGCTGCGGCCCGAGGAGCGGATTGCACTCGACGACGACGTTGATCTTCCCTTCGGTCATGGCGACGAAGGCGTCCTTGACACCGTCCACAGAGATGATCTTGATGTCCTCGCCGGGCTTGAGGCCGGCCTCCTCGATGGCCTGGATCGCACCGAGGGCCATGTCGTCGTTGTGGGCGTAGAGCACGTCGATGTCCTTGTTGGCCGACAGGAAGGCCTGCATGACCTCCTTGCCCTTGGCGCGGGTGAACTCGCCGGTCTGGGAGGCGATGACCTTGAACTTGGGGTCGGCGGCGATGGTCTCGGCGAAGCCGGTCTGGCGGTCGATGGCCGGCGCCGATCCGGTGGTGCCCTGCAGTTCGACGATGTTGACCGGGTCGGTGCCGTCCCGGTACTCCTCGACGAGCCAGTTCGCGGCCCGTCGGCCCTCCTCGACGAAGTCGGAGCCGAGGAAGGTGACGTAGAGCGACTCGTCGGCCGAGTCGATGGCGCGGTCGGTCAGCACGACGGGGATCTTGGCGTCCTTGGCCTCTTTGAGGACGGTGTCCCAGCCGGACTCGACGACCGGCGAGAAGGCGATGACGTCGACGCGCTGCTGGATGAAGGACCGGATCGCCTTGATCTGGTTCTCCTGCTTCTGCTGGGCGTCGGAGAACTTCAGGTCGATGCCGGCCGCGGCGGCCGACTCCTGGATGGAGGCGGTGTTGGCGGTGCGCCAGGCGCTCTCGGCGCCGACCTGGGCGAAACCGAGGGTGATCTTGCCGGAGCCGCCGGCGTCACCGCCGTCACCACAGGCCGCGAGGGCGGCGGTGCTTAAGGCGAGAGCGGCCAAGGCGGCCAGGAACCGTGTGCGCACGGTGTCTCCTTTGGGCTCGAAGATGGCCGGCGGTGCCCGTGTGTCACTGGCGGGTCGGCACCGTTACGGCGCGGTTGCAGCCTAGTGTTAACGCTCACATCATCAGCGTCAAGAGGACCCCCAGGTCACAATTCGGCCACGGGCGGGCCATGTGAGCGCGCATGCGACAACTCGGGTCTGGTCGCCGAGAGCTAATCTAAAGCGGCAAGGACAGTCGCCCGACCACGGATGGAGTCGCGACGTGCCCCGACGGGAGCAGCGGTGACCGCCGCGCCGAAGGCCGAACGGCCGGCCGTGATGACCGACGTCGCCCGCCTGGCCGGGGTGTCGCACCAGACGGTCTCGCGAGTGCTCAACGGAAGCCCGCGCGTTCGCCCGGAGACCAGGGAACGCGTGCTGCGAGCCGTCGACGAACTCGAATACCGCCCCAACGCGATGGCCCGCGGCCTCGTGAGCAGGCGCTCGGGTGTACTCGGCGTCATCAGCTTCGACACGATCCTCTATGGACCCGCCTCGACCCTGCTGGGCATCGAGCGGGCCGCGCGGGCCGCCGGTTACGGGGTGAGCATCAGCGCGCTCGAACGCGTCGACCGCGCCAGCGTCCTCGAAGCCGCCGAGGCCCTGGCCGGACAGGGCGTCGACGGGATCATCATCATCGCCCCTCAGATGGCCGCCGCGGCGGCGCTCTACAACCTGCCGAAGGGCATGGCCGCCGTGGCCGTCGAGGCGGGGCAGGACTCGGGCCTGCCGTCGGCCTCCGTCGACCAGGTCACCGGGGCGCGCCTGGCCGTCCGCCACCTCCTCGAACTCGGGCATGACACCGTGTGGCACATCGCCGGGCCCGGCGACTGGCTGGAGGCCCGCGACCGCATCGAAGGCTGGCGGCAGACCCTCCTTGAGGCGGGGGCCGTCGTCCCGCCCATGATCGGCGGCGACTGGAGCGCCCGCTCCGGCTACGCCGCCGGCGCCGCCCTCGCCGCCCAGCCCGGCGTGACGGCCGTGTTCGTCGCCAACGACCAGATGTCCCTCGGCCTCCTGCGAGCCCTGCACGAGCAGGGGATCCGGGTGCCCGACGACATCAGCATCGTCGGCTTCGACGACATTCCGGAAGCCGAGTTCATGCTTCCCCCGCTCACGACGGTTCGGCAGGACTTCGACGAGGTCGGGCGCAGGAGCATGGCGACCCTGCTGCGCCTGCTCGACGGCGCCGCCGGCGAGGGCGAGGTGGCCGCGCAGGTCGTGCCGACGCTGGTGCTGCGGGCGAGCACGGCGCCGCCGCGACGGGGGTAGAGCGGGCTCAGGCGGGGCGGGGAAGGCCGGGGTTAGGAGGGGGGTGCCCTGCCGATTCAGCTGAGGGATCCGTACCTCGGGGCGGGAAGAGGCAGTCACGGCCCAGCCGCCAGCCCACGGCACCGCCCGCACCCCGCCTATCCCTCACCCCGCCAATCGCTCCCCTACCCCACCGTCCTCACCCCTTCGCCTTGCGCTTGTTGTAGACGTCGAACGCCACCGCCGCCAGCAGCACCAGCCCTTTGATGATCTGCTGCCAGTCGCTCTGCACCCCGATCATCGACATGCCGTTGTTCATCACCCCCATCACCAGGGCGCCCACGATCGCGCCCACCACCGTCCCGATCCCGCCGGAGGCGGAGGCGCCGCCGACGAAGGCGGCGGCGATCGCGTCCAGCTCGAAGTTCACGCCCGCCTTCGGTGTGGCGGCCGACAGCCTCGCCGCGAAGATCATCCCGGCCAGGGCCGCGAGGACGCCCATGTTCACGAACACCCAGAAGGTGTTCTGCTTCGTCTTCACGCCCGACAGCAGGGCCGCCTTCTCATTGCCTCCCACGGCGTAGATCTGCCGTCCGGCGACCGAGCGGTTCATCATGAACGAGTACACGACGATCAGGCCGATGAGGATCAACCCCACGATCGGGATGCCGTTGTAGGACGCCAGCACGTAGCTGAACAGCAGGATCACCGCACCCAGCGCCACCAGCCGTACCGTGAACAGCGACTTCGGCCCGGCCGGCAGGCCGTAGGAACGGCGGCTCCGCCTGGCGCGCAGTTCGGTCCACACGACGATCGCGGTCGCCGCGACGCCCAGGACGAGGGTGAGGGTGTGCAGCGGCCCGACTTTCAGCTGCACGGTGAAGTCGCTGATCCCGACGAACTGGACGCCCTTGAAGTTCCCCAGTTCGGGCAGGAAGCCCGCGGCGATGTCGCGGAAGGCGTCGGGGAAGGGGCCGATCGACTGTCCTTTGAGGAGCAGCTGCGCCAGCCCCCGAAACAGCAGCATCCCGGCGAGGGTGACGATGAAGGCGGGAATCTTGACGTAGGCGATCCAGTAGCCCTGCCAGGCCCCGATGAGCCCTCCGAGCACCAGCCCGGCGACCAGCACCAGCCGCCAGTCCCAGTGCCAGTTGACGACGAGGACCCCGGCGATCGCGCCGACCAGCGCCGCCACCGAGCCGACCGACAGGTCGATGTGCCCGTTGACGATCACCAGCATCATCCCGATCGCCAGCACCAGGATGTACCCGTTCTGCTGGATCATCTGGGTGATGTTCAGCGGTGTGAGCAGCTTTCCCGAGCTGAGCACGGCGAACAAAACCGTGATGAGCACCAGAGCGACGATCATGCCGTACTGCCGTACGTTGCTGCGCAGGGTCCGCCGCAGGGCTGCGCGCACGCCGGTGTCGGCGCCGGCCGCGACGGTGGAGGAGATCTTCTCCGGTGACCGGTCGTCGTCGCCCCGGGAAATCTTGTCGAGGAGGGTCACGGTCGCACCGGCCCTTCGCTCGCGTTGTTCGTCATCAGTCTCATGACAGCCTCCTGAGTGGCCTCGTGCCGTGGCAGTTCTCCGGTGACGCGGCCCTGGTTCATCGCGTAGACGCGGTCGCACAGACCGAGCAGTTCGGGCAGCTCCGAGGAGATGACCAGCACGCCCCTGCCCTCGGCGGCGAGCTGCCCGATGATCGTGTAGATCTCGTACTTGGCGCCGACGTCGATCCCGCGCGTCGGTTCGTCGAGGATCAGCAGCTCGGGACCGGCGAAGATCCACTTGCCGAGCACGACCTTCTGCTGGTTCCCGCCGGACAGGTTCTGGGTCTTCTGGAACACCGTCGGCGACTTCACCCGCAGCCGGTCGCGCAGTCGTGTCGCCTCGACGACCTCCTTGTCGAGGTCGATGACCGAGCGGCGGGACACCCTCGGCAGGTCGGCCAGCGTCACGTTGCGGCGGATGTCCTCGTCGAGGAGCAGGCCGTACTGCTTGCGGTCCTCGGTGACGTAGGCGATGCCGGCGTCGATGGCGTCGCGCACGGTGCGCAGGCGCAGCACACGCCCTTCCTTGACGACCGTCCCGGTGATGTTCGTGCCGTAGGAGCGGCCGAAGACGCTCATCGCCAGTTCGGTGCGGCCCGCGCCCATGAGCCCCGCGATCCCGACCACCTCACCGCGCCGGACGTGCAGGGACACGTCCTTGACCACGCGGCGCCCGGCGACGGTCGGGTGGTCGACATTCCAGTCGCGGATCTCGAAGAGGACCTCGCCGACGTCGGGTTCGCGCGGCGGGAAGCGGTGGTCGAGGTCGCGCCCGACCATCCCCTTGATGATCCGGTCCTCGTCGACGGCGTCGGCTGCCACGTCGAGCGTCTCGATGGTCCTGCCGTCGCGGAGGATGGTGATCGAGTCGGCGACCGCCATGACCTCGTTGAGCTTGTGGGAGATGAGGATCGAGGTGATGCCCTGCTCGCGCAGCACTCGCAGCAGGGCGAGCAGGCCCGCGCTGTCGGCCTCGTTGAGCGCGGCGGTCGGTTCGTCGAGGATGAGCAGCCTGACCTCCTTGGACAGCGCCTTGGCGATCTCGACGAGCTGCTGCTTGCCGACGCCGATGCCCGACACCGGCGCCTCGGGGTCTTCGATGAGGCCGACGGTCGCCATCAGCCGCATCGCCTGCCGGTTGGTCTCGCGCCAGTCGACGAAGCCCTTCGGGCCGCGTTCGTTGCCGAGGAAGATGTTCTCGGCGATCGACAGCTGCGGCACCAGCGCCAGCTCCTGGTGGATGATCGCGATGCCGGCGGCCTCACTGGCGCGGATGTCGCGGAAGGCGGCCTCGCGGCCGTCGACGACGATCGCGCCGCTGTAGGAGCCGTGCGGGTGGACGCCGCTGAGGACTTTCATGAGCGTCGACTTCCCGGCGCCGTTCTCACCGATCAGCGCGTGGATCTCGCCTCGGCGGACGCGCAGGTTCACGTCGTCGAGGGCGCGGACGCCGGGGAACTCCTTGACGATCCCGCGCATTTCGAGGATGTGCTCGGACATGCTTGCCACTCGCCTCTCCGCGATGCCCGCGGCGGCCCCGGACTCGCCGGGGACCGCCGCGGGGCGCCGCTCACCCGGTGAGCTGGGCCTCGGTGTAGAAGCCGCTGTCGACCAGGACCTCGCGGTAGTTGCCCTTGTCGACGGTCACCGGCTGGAGGAGGAAGGTCGGGACGACCTTCTTGCCGTTGTCGTAGGACGTGGTGTCGTTGGTCTCGGCGGGCCTGCCGTTGACGACCGCGTCGGTCATGGACACGGCGAGCTTGGCGAGCTCGCGGAGGTCCTTGAAGACGGTCTGGGTCTGCTCGCCGGCGATGATCGACTTGACCGAGGCGAGTTCGGCGTCCTGTCCGGTGACCACGGGCAGCTTCTTGGATCCGCTGCCGTAGCCGACGCTCTTGAGCGCGGAGATGATGCCGATGCTGATGCCGTCGTAGGGAGACAGCACGGCGTCGACGTTCTCGCCGGCGTAGTTGGCGCTGAGCAGGGTCTCCATGCGGGCCTGCGCGGTGGCGCCGTCCCAGCGCAGGGTGGTCACCTGGTCGATGGCGGTCTGCCCGCTGCCGACGACGAGCCTCTTGGCGTCGATGTGGGGCTGGAGGACCGACATCGCGCCGTCGAAGAAGAAGTAGGTGTTGTTGTCGTCGGAGGAGCCGGCGAACAGTTCGATGTTGAAGGGGCCCTCGCCGTCGGCGAGGCCGAGCTTCTCCTCGATGTAGCCGCCCTGGAGGACGCCGACCTTGAAGTTGTCGAAGGTGGCGTAATAGTCGACGTTGTCGGTCTCGCGGATGAGCCGGTCGTAGGCGATGACGGGGATCTCGGCGTCCTTGGCCTGCTGGAGGACGGCCGTGAGGGACTTGTTGTCGATGGCGGCGATGACCAGTGCCTGGACACCCTTGGTGATGAGGTTCTCGATCTGCGAGACCTGGGTCTCGATGACGTCCTCGGCGTACTGGAGGTCGGTCTTGTAGCCGAGGGCGGTGAACTCCTTGACGACGTTGTCGCCGTCGGCGACCCAGCGCTCGGAGGACTTGGTGGGCATGGAGATGCCGATGGTGCCCTTGGCTGGGGGGCCGTCGGCGGCCTGGCCGCCGCCTTCGTCCTCGACGGAACAGGCCGCGGTGGCCAGCAGCGCGCCGGCTCCCAGGACCCCGGCGAGCAGCTGTCGTCGGTCGATGGTGCTCATGGGCTACAACTCCCTTGTTGCCTTGGTGGTGTGCGCGGTGGGGGTCAGACTTGGACGTACTCGACGCCGGCGAGTTCGGCGAAGGTCCGCCAGTCCGCCGCGTGCAGGCCGAGGTTCATGACCTGGTGGTGAGGGCCGCCGGCGCGCAGCCAGCCGTCCATGCAGGCACGTACGCCGGAGGCGGGGCGGAACTGCCCGTATGGCATTTCGAGCGCGGGCAGGATCTGTCCGTCGAGGACTTCCCCTTCGGCGACGACGAGGCGGAACTTCTCGCCGCCGAGGGACACGAGGCAGGCGAGGGTCGCCGGGCCCGGCCGGTACCGGAAGAGGAAGGTGGGGGGTTCGCCGAGTCTGCCGATGCCGAGTTCGCGGCGGATGAGCCGGACGGGCTCGTCCTCGCGGGCGACCTTCCAGTTCCCCTCGCCCATGTGGCTCATGAGGATGGAGTCGGAGGGGAAGTCCATCGCGTACATCTCGGTGAAGTGGCCGTCGCCGATCAGCTGGTGGCCGGCGTAGACCATGGCG
The DNA here is from genome assembly GCF_040655735.1 of Phytomonospora sp. NPDC050363. Classification (NCBI taxonomy): domain Bacteria; kingdom Bacillati; phylum Actinomycetota; class Actinomycetes; order Micromonosporales; family Micromonosporaceae; genus Phytomonospora; species Phytomonospora sp. NPDC050363. The sequence continues at coordinate 321,375 of NZ_JBFAKK010000001.1, read as the reverse complement.
GCGGCCATGGCGTCGCCCTCGGCGCCGTAGCCGTAGCCCTTGGCCATGAGCGAGGAGGCCGCGGCGAGCGGGAGGCGGTTGAAGCGGCCGTCCTCGCCGATGGCGTCGAAGTGCGTCGAGTAGGCCCGGTAGCCGCGGTCGACGAGGATGCGCTCGATGGCGATCTGCATGCGGGCGTGGTCGCCGCGTTCCAGCGGGGTGAGAGCGGGGTCGATGTCGAAGTTCTCGTCCTCCCAGGCCATCAGCCCGGCCGCCTCGGCTTCGGTGACCTCTCCGGTCCCGCGGAACAGGTCGCCGGGGGCGACGAAGCTGATCTCGGGGCCGAGCGCGCGCAGGAAGGCGTTCTCGTCGACGCGGATGTCGCCCATGTCATTCATCGCGTATCCGAAGACGCCGACCTTCAGCGAGCGCCAGGCGGTGACCGCGCGGGCGGCGCGCGCCCAGCGCCCGACCCGTTCGGCGAAGGCGGCGGTCCGCCAGTCCTCGGTGATCACGTCGAAGGGCCGGCCGGCGCGGACCATGGCGTTGGCGGTGTCCTGGGCGCCGTGGATGCCCTGGTTGTAGGTCATGTCGGCCATGTCCCAAGCGGGGGTGACGCTCGGTTCGGGCTGGATGTTGGCCAGGCACACCGGCAGGCGGTTCTCGTTGAACAGGCGGGCCACGCGCATGGCCGGGCCGTAGGTGAGCATGACGACCAGGACACCGTCGAGGTCGGCGTTGACGAACTCGCGCATCACCGTCTCGGCGTCGCCGCGGTCCTTGACCGGCTTGCCGACGACCCATTCGGCGACGTCGCCGAGGTGCGCGGCGATGTCGTGGGCGTAGCCGTCCTGCCGTTCGGTGATGCCGGGGATCATGTGGTCGTACAGGTCCTGCATGATCCCGAGGATCCCGATCCTGGGCTTGGTGTCCGTCATGGCGTCGGTGGCTCCTTCATAGTGGGCGTTGGCGTGCTCAGCGCTGTCCGTAGACGTTCTGGTACCGGTCGAAGAGGCTGTCCACGTGCTCGCGGCCGATGGGCCGTGGCTCGCCGAGCTGGCGTGCGATGTGGACGGTGCGGGCGACGTCCTCGCACATCACCGCGGCCTTGACGGCGGCGCCTGCGGTCGCGCCGACGGTGAAGACGCCGTGGTTGGCCATCAGCACCGCCGGGGAGCGGTGGCCGCGGAGGGTCGCCACGATGCCCTTGCCGATGTCGTCGCCGCCGATGAGCGCGAACGGCCCGACCGGGATCTCGCCGCCGAACTCGTCGGCCATCGCGGTCAGTACGCACGGGATGGGTTCGCCGACCGCCGCCCACGCGGTCGCGTACGGCGAGTGGGTGTGCACGACGCCTCCGACCTCGGGCATGTGCCGGTAGACGTAGGCGTGGGCGGCGGTGTCGCTCGACGGCGAGTGCCGTCCCTCGACGACCTCTCCGTCGAGGTCGCACAGGACCATCGACTCGGCGGTGAGGTCGTCGTAGGAGACGCCGCTGGGCTTGATGACGAACAGGCCGGGGTCCGCGGCGCGGGCCGAGACGTTGCCGGCGGTCCACGCGACCAGTCCCCAGCGGATGAGTTCGCGGTGGAGCGCGGCGAGTTCGGCGCGCAGTGCGGTGGTGTCGTGGGCGCTCATGCGGTGCGGGCCTCGTTCCTGATGCGGCGCAGGCGGTGGAGGGTCTCGCCGGTGCGGCCGAAGTGGTCGTGGAGGAGCCGGTACTCGGCGTAGAGGGCGTCGTATGCGGCGGTGCGCGCCGGATCGGGAAGGTAGGCCCGGTGGTGGACGCTGCCCATCGCCGTCGAAGCGGCGTGGACGTCGGCGTGCACTCCGGCGGCGACGGCCGCGTGGATGGCCGCGCCGAGGGCGGGGCCCTGCGCCGAACCGATGACCGACAGGGGCAGGCCGGTCACGTCGGCGTACATCTGCATGAGGAAGCGGTTCTTGAGCAGTCCGCCGGCCGCGATGAGCTCGCCGATCTCGATGCCCGCGCCGGTGAAGGCCTCGACGATGGTGCGGGTCCCGAAGGCGGTGGCCTCGAGGAGGGCGCGGTAGACGTCCTCGGGACGGGTGGCGAGGGTGAGGCCGGCGATGACGCCGGAGAGTTCGTGGTCGACGAGGACCGAGCGGTTGCCGTTGTGCCAGTCGAGGGCGACCAGACCGTGCTCGCCGACCTTCTGCCGTTCGGCGAGCGCGGTGAGGTGTTCGTGCGGGTCGAGGCCGGCTTCCTCGGCGGCGGTGGCGTAGGAGGCGGGCAGCTGGTTGTCGACGAACCAGGCGAAGATGTCGCCGACGCCGCTTTGTCCGGCCTCGTAGCCGTAGGAGCCTTCGACGATGCCGCCGTCGACGACTCCGCACATCCCCGGTACTTCGGCGAGGTGTCCGCCGTTGACGACGTGGCAGGTGGAGGTGCCCATGATGGCGACCATGCGGCCGTGGCCGAGCGCCTTGGCCGCGGCGGCGGTGACGTGGGCGTCGAGATTGCCGACGGCCACGGCGATTCCGGGCGTCAGGCCGGTCCAGGCGGCGGCGCGCTCGGTGAGGCCGCCGGCGCGTCCGCCGAGCGGGGACAGGGGGTGGGCGATCTTGCCGGTCACGAAGTCGGTGAAGCCCGGGTCGAGGGCGGCGAGGAAGTCCTGCGACGGCCACTCGCCGTCCTGGTGGATGCCCTTGTACCCGGCGACGCAGGCGTTGCGGTTCTCGCGGCCGCACAGTTGCCACACGATCCAGTCGGCTGCCTCGATGAAGCGTTCGGCGGCGGCGTAGACCTCGGGGTCCTCGTCGAGGAGCTGAAGACCCTTGGCGAACTCCCATTCGGCGGAGATCTTGCCGCCGTAGCGGGCGATCCAGGTCTCGCCGCGTTCGTGGGCGAGGGCGTTGATCCGCTCGGCCTGCGGCTGGGCAGCGTGGTGTTTCCACAGCTTCGGCCAGGCGTGGGGGCGGTCGGCCCACCGCTCGGTGAGGCAGAGGGGGGTGCCGTCGGTGAGGGCCGGCAGGACGGTGCTGGCGGTGAAGTCGGTGGCGATGCCGACGATGTGCGCGGGATCGACGCCGGCGTCGGCGATCGCGGCGGGGACGGCGGTGCGCAAGACGTCGAGGTAGTCCTGCGGGTGCTGGAGGGCCCAGTCGGGAGGGAGCGCCTCACCGGTGCCGGGGAGGACGCGGTCGATGACTCCGTGGCGGTACTCGCCGACGGCCGTGCCGAGTTCGGTTCCGTCGGCGGCGTCGACGACGAGGGCGCGGCCGGAGAGGGTGCCGTAGTCGACGCCGATCACGTAGCGGCGGGCTGGTGCGCTCATGCGGTGTGCCGTCCTTGGTCGTTGGGCGGGCGGGCGGTGCTGGCGCGCACCACGAGGCCGGGGATGGTGATGACGCGGCGGGTGGAGCGGGCCGCGCCCTCGATCTGTTCGAGGAGCAGGTCCATTCCGGTGCGGCCGACCTCGGCGAAGTCTTGGCGGACGGTGGTCAGCGGCGGCGTGTAGTAGGCGGCCTCGGGGGCGTCGTCGAATCCGACGACGCTGACGTCGCCGGGCACGTCCAGGCCGGCCTGGTGGAGGGCCAGAAGAGCACCGAGGGCCATCTGGTCGTTGGCGACGAACAGGGCGGTGAGTCGGTCGCGGGCGAGGATCCGGCGGGTGGCCGCGTAGCCGGAGGCGGCGGTCCAGTCGCCGCGCTCGACCGACGGGGTGGGCCGGGCGATGTCGGTGAGGGCGTCGCGCCAGCCGCGTTCGCGTTCGGGCGCCTCGTACCAGTCGGCGGGCCCGGCGATGTGGACGACCGTGCGGTGGCCGAGCCCGAGGAGGTGCTCGGTGGCCAGGCGGGCGCCGAGGTACTGGTCGACGGCGGCGGTGGGCACCGCGCCGCTGCATCCTTCGACGGCGACGATCGGGATTCCGGCGGGGACGTGGGCGAGGGCGGCCATGGTCGCCGCGTGCGGGGTGATGGCGATGATGCCCACGACGGCTTGGGCGGCGAGGAAGTCGACGGCGTCGGTGAGGCTGCGGCGGTCGAGGCCCGGGAGGTTGGCGATCGACACGGCGTAGCCGGACTGGCGGGCGCTGCGTTCGACGGCGCTGAGGACCGAGACGGGTCCGTAATAGGTGGGGTCCATGCAGATGACGCCGAGGACACGGGAGCGGCCGGTGACCAGTGTCCTGGCGGCGCTGTTGGGGCGGTAGGCCAGGGCGGTCATGGCCTGCCGGACGCGGTGCCGGGTGGACTCGCGGACGGAGGGGTGGCCGTTGATGACGCGGGAGACGGTGGTGTGGGAGACGCCGGCGAGCCGGGCGACGTCGGCCATGACCGCCGCGCGGGTGCTGCCGTCGAGGTCGCTCGGCAACGTGCCGGGGTCGGCCATGTCGTCTCTCTCCGTCCGGAGCCGGAAAACGTGTTAGCGCGCACATTGTTAACGCGAACATGACCCGGATGTCAAGGAGATGACGGATCGAGAAGTCTTGGAGGCCGGCGAGAACAGGCGTGAAACAGGCCGAACCGGGGCGTCGCGACGCCCCGGTTCGGAGTCTGAGAACGTTGTTAGCGTTAACGTCCCGCTAGGGCCCCGGTGGCGATTCCGGCCAGCGCGGCGGTGCCCTCGTCGCCGTGGTCCCCGTCGGCGATCACCACGGCGTAGCGCAGGCTCAGCGACTCCCCCGGCGCGATGGGGAACTCAGTGTCGAAGAACGGCGCCGGGCAGACCGCCGCGAAGGGGTTGGCGCGGACGAACCAGCGCACCGGGGTCCCCGGGGAATCGTCGGCGAACAGCAGTGTGGACGCTCCGCCGGTCTCGTCGTGGCGGCCGGTATAGGCCATCCAGGGCGCGCGGACGCCCATGAGCTCGTCTCCGCCGGTGCGTCCCGGGACGCGGACGACACCGTCGGTGAAGGATCTCGGTCCGCGCCAGAAGAGACCGCCGTACCCGGCGTTGTCGCGTCCCTCGGTGGTGGGACTGCCGATGACGACGGGCTCTTCGGCGACGCTGGTGAACGTCGTCTCGAAGCGGAGCGCCCACGCCTCGGGCGCGGTCGTGACGATGAAGGAGCGCTCCTCGGTGAACCAGGTGGCGCCGGCCTGGGTCACCCAGTCGAGGCGGTGGCTCGCGCCGACCCGCCCGGGCTCGTGCGTGTGGCCGGTGAACCCGCGGTGGCGCATGGATCCGTCGTTGTCGTACTGGCGGTAGCCGATCCCCCGGCGGTAGGTCGTGCCGCCCCAGAAGTTCTCACTGCCCACATTGGGCAGTGAGAGCGCCAGTCCCTTGTGCCAGACGTGATCGTGCGGCCGGTAGAGGCTGACGATCCGGCCGCCGAGGGTTCGCAGCGGATGGAAGTACGGGCGCGGGGACTCCAGCTGGGCGTCGTCGGGCCGGTAGACGTAGCGCAGCAGTTCGCCGCCGTCGTGGGCGACGCGCAGGGAGGTGCCGTCGTCGGTGAGTCGCAGTTCGCTCATCGCGGTCCTCGTCTCGGGGGCCAGGGGGCGCCGGCTCCGTCCATGCGCCGGTAGAAAGGGGAGCGCGGGCCGATCTCGCCGCGCCGGACGGGCGCGCCGGTGAAGGCGGAGGCGTAGACGGCCGTGATGAGTTCGAGTGTGACGCGGGCGTCGGCGGCGGTGACCGGTGGCGGGCGCCCGTCGTCGAGGGCGTCGAGGATCGCGGTGAGCTGGGCTGCGTGGCCACTGGGCCGCCCGGCGGGCCCGGCGTCCCACGCGGCCTGGACGGCTTCGGCGTGGCCTTCGGCGGGGGTGAGAAGCCAGTCGTCGTCTCCGTAGCCGTAGAGGTGGGTCAGCTCGACGGTGGCGTTGGCGAAGTCGAAACGCAGGTGGCTCGTCTCGCGCGGGGACAGCAGGCTGTTGACGACGGTGACGACCGTGCCGTCGTCGAGGGTGACCAGCGCGGCGGAGAAGTCCTCGGTGTCGGTGGGCCGGGCCCGGCGGGCGGCGACGGCGGTGACCTCGCGCCAGGGTCCGAGGACCGACAGGGCCAGGTCCATCTGGTGGATGCCGTGGCCCATGGTCGGCCCGCCGCCCTCGGTGTCCCAGCGCCCCCGCCAGTCGAGGTCGAAATAGGAGTCCGGGCGGTGCCAGAGGGTCAGGCACAGCGCCGCCATGCTGGGCCCGAGCACACCCGAGGCGGCCATGCGGCGCAGCCGCTCGGCGCCGGAACCGAAGCGGTGCTGCGACACCGTGATCAACCGAGCGTCCGGGGTCTCGGCGGCGGCGACCGCGTCGAGCTCGGCGAGGCTGAGCGCCGGTGGCTTCTCGCACCACGTGTGCACACCCCGCCCGAGGCAGGCGAGCGCGATTCCGGCGTGCCGATGCGGTGGGGTGCAGACGATCACCAGGTCGGGTGGTGCCGTGTCGAGCATTGTCGAGAGGTCGGTGTAGGTGTTCGGCACCGACCACCGCTCGCGAAACTCGCCGAGCCGGGAGGCGTCGGGGTCGACCGCCGCGGTGACGCGCACTCGCGGGGCGAGCCGGCCGATGTCAGCGGCGTGGACACCGGCGATCCCGCCGGTGCCGACGAGGGCGACCTCCCGCGTCCTCATGTCCAGGTCACCGTCGAGGACAGGTGCCGGTCGTGTCCGACGACCCGCAGGTCGCCGTCGAGTCGCACGGCCACGGTGGAGGCGATGTCGGCGGCAGAGCGGCCGAGACGCAGTTCGAGCGAGCCCGGTTCGACGACTCGCCGCCCGTCGCGGCCGGTGAAGGACGACAGGTCGGCGTGGACTCCGAAGGTGACGGTTCGCCGCTCCCCCGGTACGAGTTCGGCCTTCGCGTGGCCGATGAGCCGCACGACGGGCCGCGTGACCTGCGCGACCGGGTCGTGCAGGTAGAGCTGGACCACCTCGGCGCCGGTGCGGTCGCCGGTGTTGGTGACGGTGACCGAGACTTCGACCGAGCCGTCGGTTCCGGTCTCGGCGGCGCTCGCACGCGCGTCCTCCCAGGTGAACGCGGTGTAGGAGAGGCCGTGTCCGAAGGGGAACAGCGGCGTGGGGTCGACGGCGCTGACGTCGGTGCGGCGGCCGAGCATCGGTGACAGGTAGGTCGACGGCTGGCCGCCGGGTCCTCTGGGGACGCTCACCGGGAGCCTGCCCGAAGGGTTGACGCGTCCCGAGAGGACGCCGGCGACGGCGTTGGCGCCCTCCTCGCCCGGGAAGAACGCCTGGACGACGGCCGCCACACGGGAGGCGTGCGCGCCGAGCGCGTATGGGCGGCCGGTGAGCAGGACCAGGACGACGGGTGTGCCGGTGGCCAGGAGCGCGTCGAGTAGTTCGAGCTGTGCACCGGGCAGGCGCAGATCGGCGCGGTCGCAGCCCTCACCGGAAGTGCCCCTGCCGAAGAGGCCGGAGCGGTCCCCGAGGACGGCGACGCAGACGTCGGCGGAGGCGGCGAGCGCGGTGGCCTCGGCGAAGCCGGCCGTGTCGTGGTCGTCGACGCCGGTTCCCTTCGCGTGGGCGATGTCGGCAGCCGGGAGCTCGCCGCGCAGAGCCGTGAGCACGTCGGGGATGTCGACGCCCAGGTCGACCGAGTAGGGCCGGCCGGTGTCGCCGCCGTCCTGCGCCGCGTGCTCCCGGCCGACGTGGCTGGGGAAGGCGTAGCAGCCCAGCATCGCGGCCGGATCGTCGGCGACCGGCCCGATCACGGCGATCCGCGCGGGCGCCGCCAAGGGCAGAATGCCGTCGTTGGCCAGCAGGATCACCGACTCCTCGGCGAGGTGCGCGGCGGTGTCGCGGGCCTCCGGCGGGTCGAGGTCGATGGCGCCGTCGGGAAGGTCGGTGGCATCGGGGTCGAGGAGGCCGAGTTCGATCTTCTGCCGCAGCACCCGCTCGACCGCGAGGTCGACGGCCGACTCGCCGATCAGGCCCTCCCGGACGGCGCTCGCCAAGGGCCCGCCGTAGCAGCGGACCGTCGGCAGCTCCACGTCGACGCCCGCGGCCAGCGCCAGCGCCGCGGCCTGCGACGGCGAGGCTGCGACGCCGTGGAGGAGTTCGAGGAAGGAGACGCCGAAGTAGTCGGAGACGACCGTTCCGGTGAAACCCCAGGCGTCGCGCAGCAGTTCGGTGAGCAGCGAGCGGTCGGCGGCCGTGGGAAGCCCGTCGATCTCGGTGTAGGCGTGCATGACCGAGTCGGCGCCGCCGTCGCGGATCGCCATCTCGAAAGGCGGCAGGACGACGTCGGCCAGTTCGCGGGGGCCGATGGAGACGGGGGCGAAGTTGCGGCCGGCGGCGGAGGCCGCGTATCCGGCGAAGTGCTTGAGGGTGGGGATGACACCGCCCTCCCGCAGCCCGCGTACGTAGGCGGTGCCGAGGGTGGCGACGAGGTAGGGATCCTCGCCGATGGTCTCCTCGGTGCGGCCCCAGCGCGGGTCGCGGGTGACGTCGAGGACGGGCGCGAGTCCCTGGTGGACCCCGACGCGTCTCATGCCCGCGGCGATCTGCCCGGCCATGGCGGCGACGAGGGCCGGGTTGAAGGTCGCCCCCCACGCCAGCGGCGTGGGATAGACGGTGGCGCCCCAGGTCATGAAGCCGGTGAGGCACTCCTCGTGGACGAGGGCGGGGACGCCGTGGCGGCCGGCGGCGCGGATGTCGGCCTGCATGCGGGCGAGCGCCTTGGCGCCTTCGGCGGGGTCGACCGGCGCGGTGCCGAACGGCCGGGTCAACTGGCCGAGACCAGCGGTGACGAGCTCGTCGAAGTCGAGGCTCTCGTCGGCGAACTCGTGCTGGTGCGGGGCGACGTCGGCCCCGCTGGGTTCGACGCCGATCCAGACCCCGTACAGCTGGGCGGTCTTCTCTTCGAGGGTCATGGCGGCCAGGAGGCTCGCGACGCGCTCGCCGACGGGTGCCGCCGGATCGAGCCAGGGCTGGTGGGTCTCCTCGCCAGTGTGCATCCGGCCCGCCTCTCCCCTACCGTTCGACAACTGAAAGTTTCAGGATCTTCCATTGCCGGACCTTGCCCGACGCAGGCACCATATCGGTTGCCGTGCAACGGAAACAAGGACTTGACCGGCCGAAAACACGGCGGTAGTGTGCCCGGCATCACTGGATGTACCGAGCAGAACAACCGAAACTTTCGGTGTCGCTCGGTTCCGCGGACCGTCCGTGTCGTGAAGGGACAGTCATGACCAACCCCATGTCGATGCCTCGCCGGAGATTCCTCACCCTCGCCGGCGGGGGCGCCGCCGTCGCCTTATTCGGCGCCGGATGCGGCGGTGAAGAGGCCGCCGACGACACTTTCGACGTCTGGGTCCTCCAGGACGAGAACGTCAACCCTGTCAGCCAGGCCTCCCTCGACCGCCACAACGCCTCGGCCGGCACGAAGGGCGTGCTCCGCCCGGAGGTCAACACCGGGTACCGCGACAAGGTTCACATCTCGGTCGGCACGAACCAGCGACCCGACGTGTTCTTCAACTGGGGCGGCGGGAGCATCCGCACCTACGCTCGCGAAGGGCTGCTGGAGGACCTGACACCCCACCTCGACGCCGACCCCGCCTTCAAGGGCGCCTTCCTGCCCTCGGTGCTCGACGCCGGCAAGATCGACGGGAAGTTCTACGGCATCCCGATGCGCACGATGCAGCCGGTGCACATGTTCTACAACACCAAGGTGTTCGGCGAGGTCGGCGTGGAGATCCCGCAGACCTGGACGCAGTTCCTCGACGTCTGCGAGCGTCTGAAGAGCGCCGGCGTCACACCCGTCGCCCTGGCCGGCGCGCAGTCGTGGACCGAGCTGATGTGGATCGAGTACCTCGTCGAGCGCATCGGCGGGGCCCAGGTCTTCGCCGACATCGCCGCAGGCACACCGGGCGCCTGGCAGAACCCGGCCGTCACACGAGCCGTCGACACGATCACCTCACTGGTCGACAGCGGTGTCTTCGGCACCAACTTCCCGGCCGTCGAGTGGGAGGGCGGCGCCGTGCAGCAGGTGTTCTCCTCCGGGCAGGCCGCGATGCACCTGATGGGTTCGTGGGAGTACACGACCCAGCTCGGCAGCGCTCCCGAGTTCGCCAGGAACGACCTCGCGTGGGGCCCGTTCCCGGTCATCGAGGACGGCGCCGGGGCGCCCGACGCGGTCGTCGGCAACCCCACCAACTACTTCTCGGTCACCAAGGACTCCGCGCACAAGGACGCCGCCATCGCCTACCTGAAGGCGGAGATGGCCTCCGAGGCCTATGTGGACGGCCTCATCTCCATCGGCGACGTCCCCGCGGTCACCGACATCACCGACCGCCTCGCCTCGGCGGAGAACCCCGACTTCGCCACCTTCGTCTACGACCTCGTGGCGAAGGCGCCGAGTTTCCAGCTGTCGTGGGACCAGGCCGTCGAGCGCGAGCTGGCCGGGCCGATGCTCGACGCGCTCTCGCAGGTCTTCCTCGGCGAGCTCGACGCCGCCGGGTTCGTCAAGGCCAACGAGGACGCGGCCGCATGAGCAGCATGACGGGCGGGGGCCTGTGCGGGGAGCCACCGGACATCGGTCCGGAAGGGCCTGCGGAGAAGGCGGGGCAGGGACACGTCAACGGTCTCCCCCGGCGTCTTCCGCACGCCTCGGTCCGTCCCACGCCCATCTCCGCGCCGCCGGGCCTTCACCCTTCGCCCGACGGGAACGGCCGGGCATGACCGCAGACCTTCCACCGGCGGCGGCCCGGCGTACCCGGCGGGCAACCGGCCGCGCCGCCGCCATCCCTCGCCCGAACCTCCTCTACATCCTCCCCGCGGCGGTCTTCTTCGGCTTCTTCGCGCTGCTGCCGCTGGTGCTCGTGGTCGCGCTGTCCTTCACGACGTGGACGGGCATCGGCGACCCCGAACCGGCCGGCACGGCCAACTGGGAGCGCCTCTTCGACGACGACAAGGTCTTCGCCGCCGGCCGCACGACCCTGCTGCTGACCGTCCTGAGCTGGACCACGCAGACGCCGCTCGCCCTGCTCATCGGCGTCTGGGCGGCCGGACGGCAGCGCAACCGCGCCGTGCTGTCGGCTATCTTCTTCCTGCCGCTGCTGCTGTCCAGCGCGGCGATCGCGCTGATGTTCCACCGCTTCCTCGACCCGAACTTCGGGCTGGCCGCCGACCTCGGGCCGGTGTTCGGCTTCGACGACGGCAACATCATCGGCACCCGCGGAGGCGCGCTGGCGGCGATCGTGTTCGTCGTCGGCTGGCAGTTCGTGCCGTTCCACACGCTCATCTACCAGGCCGCCGCCCGCAACATCCCCGCCGTGCTCTACGACGCGGCCACCATCGACGGCGCCGGCCGCGTGCAGGCGTTCTGGCGGATCACCCTGCCCCAGCTGCGCAACACGATCGTCACGTCCTCGACGCTGATCATCGTCGGCTCGCTCACCTTCTTCGAGACCATCCTGCTGCTCACCAACGGAGGGCCGGGCATCTCGACGCACGTGCTGCCCTTCCTGATGTACCGGGCCGGATTCGAGAACTACGAGTTCGGCTACGCCGCCACCATCGCGACCCTGCTCGTGGTGGCCGGCACGACCCTGTCGCTGCTCATCGTCCGCTTCTCCGGCTTCGCCAAGATGCGGTCCACCTTGGAGGGATTGTGACCGGTGCGGCCCGCTCGCGGCCCAACCTGCTCGCCGGCGCCCTGACGGCCGCCTGGCTCGTCGTCGTCGCGGTGCCCATCCTGGCCATGATCTCCTGGAGCCTGCAGAGTCAGCAGGATCTCCTCGACCACGGGCCGCTGGCCCCGCCCACCGACGTGACCTTCGAGAACTTCGCGGCCGTGTTCGACATGGGCTTCGCCGGCTACATGGGCAACACGCTCATGGTGACGGCCGCGGTGATCGTGCTGACCCTGCTGCTCTCCATCCCGGCGGCGTACGCCGTGGTCCGCTCGCGCAGCCTGCTGGCGAGCGCGTCGTTTCGGGTGTTCCTGCTGGGACTGGCGATCCCCGCGCAGGCGGTGATCATCCCGGTCTACCTGATCATCACCAAGATGGGCCTCAACGACACCCTCGCGGCCGTGGTGCTGCCGACGGTGGCGTTCAACCTGCCGCTGGTGGTGCTGATCCTGTCGGGTTCGCTGCGCGACATCTCCGGCGAGCTCTACGACGCGATGACCGTCGACGGCGCCGGGTCGCTGCGGATGATGCTGAGCCTGGTGCTCCCGCTGTCGCGCGGGAGCATCACGACGGTCAGCGTCTTCGTCGGCCTGGGGGCCTGGAACAGCTTCATCTTCCCGCTGATCTTCCTGCACAGCCCGGACAAGAAGGTGCTGACCCTCGGTCTGCAGTCGTTCCGGCAGGAGTTCGGCATCAACCTGCCGGGCATGATGATGGGCGTGCTGCTGTCGGCGCTGCCGATCTTCGTGCTGTACCTGTTCGCGCGGCGCTGGCTGGTCGCCGGGCTGGCGGGCGTCGGCGGCAAGTGACCTAGGCTGGGGCAGTCGAGCAACGGGAGGGACCGGGCAGGTGGGTGCGGACAGCGTGGGGCGGGTGACGATCAGCGAGATCGCCGCCGAGGCGGGCGTTTCGGTGCCGACGGTCTCGCGGGTGATCAACGGCCGCTCCGACGTGGCGCCCGGTACCCGCCGCCGGGTCGAGGACATTCTCGCGCTGCGCGGCTACCGGCGCCGCAACTCCCGTGACAAGGAGCGCGCGCGACTGATCGACCTCGTCTTCAACGACCTCGACTCCCCCTGGGCCGTGGAGATCATTCGCGGTGTCGAGGACGCCGCGCACGCCGCGGGCGTCGGCACGGTCGTCTCGGCGATCCACCGCGAGACGACCTCGGCGCGCCAGTGGCTGCAGAACCTGCGGGCCCGCGCCTCCGACGGGGTGATCCTCGTGACGTCCAAACTGGACTCCCCGCAGCGGGAGGAGCTGCGGCGTCTCGAAGTGCCGACCGTCGTCGTCGACCCGGTCGGCGGGTCGAGCGCGGACACCCCGACGATCGGCGCGACGAACTGGGCCGGTGGCCTCTCGGCCACCGAGCACCTGCTCTCCCTGGGGCACCGCCGGATCGCGGTGATCACCGGCCCGCGCGCGATGCTGTGCGCCCGGGCCCGGCTCGACGGCTACCGCGCCGGGCTGGAGGCCGCGGGAATCCCCGCCGACCCGGAACTGGTCTACGACGGCGACTTCTACCACCAGTCCGGCTTCGACGGCGCCGCCCGGCTGCTCGCGCTGCCCGACCCGCCGACGGCGATCTTCGCGTCGAGCGACCAGATGGCCTTCGGGGCCTACGAGGCGGTCCGCCGCGCGGGCCTGCGGGTCGCCGACGACGTCAGCCTCGTCGGCTTCGACGACCTGCCCGAGACGCGCTGGGCCTCCCCGCCGCTGACGACCGTGCGGCAGCCGCTGAGCGAGATGGGTGTGCTGGCCGCCCGCACGGTCCTGCGACTGGCGGCCGGTGAGCGGCTGGAGAGCCCCCGGATGGAACTGGCGACCGAGCTCGTGGTCCGCGAGAGCTGCGCGCCGCCTATAGCCAGCCGCGCCGCTTGAAGATCAGGTAAAGGCCGGCGCAGGTCGCGATCATGAGGGCCAGCGCGAAGGGGTAGCCCACCAGCCAGTGCGTCTCGGGCATGACGTCGAAGTTCATGCCGTAGACGGTCCCGATCAGGGTCGGGGCGAACAGGATCGCCGCCCAGGCCGAGACCTTCTTGATCTCCTCGTTCTGGGCGTAGCTGGCCTCGGTGAGCGCCTTCATCTCGGTGTTCTGCTGCTGGGCGACGAGGGTCGCGTTCAGCGAGAGGATGTCGGCGAGAACATGCCGGAAGGAGTTGACGCGCTCGACGACGGTGGTCGCGTGGTCGGCGACGTCGCGCAGGTGCCGTTGGAGCTCGCCGTCGACCTGGTCGCGGTTGAATCCGGCCGCCAGCGCATTAAGGATGGAGATCAGCGGCCGGGTGGCGCGCTGGAACTCGATGACCTCGCGGGAGAGCTCGTAGATGCGCCGCGAGACCGCCGGGTCGCCTTGGAAGACCTCGGTCTCGATCTCGTCGATGTCGTTCTGGAGGCCGGCGACGACCGGCGCGTAACCGTCGACGACGGCGTCGAGGATCCCGTAGAGGACCGCCTCGGTGCCCAGCCGCAGCAGCTCCGGTTCGTCCTCCATGCGTTTGCGGACCACGGCCAGGTCCGGGGACTCGCTGTGCCGGACGGTGAGCACGAAGTTGCGGCCGACGAAGACGTGCAGCTCGCCGAAGTCGACCTCCTCCGTCTCGTCGATGTAGCGTGCGGCGCGCAGGACCATGAAGAGCGTGTCGCCGTAGCGTTCCAGCTTCGGCCGCTGGTGGGCGACGATGGCGTCCTCGACGGCGAGTTCGTGCAGGCCGAACTGCTCGGCGGCGGCGAGGACCTGGGCCTCGTCGGGCCGGTAGAGGCCGATCCAGGCCATCGAGTCGTCCTCGGGGAGGCTTCGCAGCGCCTCGGCGAGGGTCGCCGGGGTGTCGGTGCGGCGACCGTCGCGGTACACGGCGGCCTGCACGACGCTCTCCTCGACCGACGCCGGCTCGTGGCCGCGCGGGTCCATGGTGTGCTCGGGCGCCCGCTCGTGGTCGGCGGACGCTCCGGTGCCCCGTTTGGGAAGGAGGGCGCGCAACCGCCGGTTGACCATGGCGCTTCCTGACGCTCGATGGGAAATTCGCCCTCAGGCTAGCCCACGCCGGTGGTGGCCCGGTGGGCTTGACGCGAAGGTGTGTGCGGCTTCGCGTGCTGTACCTATTGGTATGTACAGTCGGGGCGTGGACACCCGGGAACGGCTCATCGACAGCACCCGCGAACTTCTGTGGGAACGCGGCTACGTCGGCACCAGCCCCAAGGCCATCCAGAGACTGTCGGGCGCCGGCCAAGGCAGCATGTACCACCACTTCGGCGGCAAGGCCGAACTCGCCCTCGCCGCGATCGAGCGCAGCGCCGGGGAGCACCGGGAGAGGGCCGATGCCGTCTTCACCGGCCCAGGGACCGCCCTCGAACGGGTCACCGCATACCTGCGCCGGGAGCGCGAGGCCCTGCGCGGCTGCCCGGTCGGGCGCCTCACGCACGATCCCGACGTCATGGCCGACCCCGCGCTCCGCGCCCCGGTCGAGGAGACCTTCGCGCTGCTCACCGGGCGTCTCACCGCCCTGCTGGCCGAAGCCGGCGAGAAGGGCGAGATCGACGCGCGCCTCGACCCGGCCGACACCGCTGCCGCGCTCGTCGCGGTGTTGCAGGGCGGCTACGTACTGGCCCGCGCGACAGGTTCCGCCGAGACCTACGACCGGGCCGTCGACGGCGTCCTGGGACTCATCGCCGTCCACTCCCCCACCGCACCCTAGGAGGAATCACCGCCATGCCCTTCGTCCGCATCGACACCCTCCGCGCCGGTCCCGAACGTCTCGGCGCACTCGGCCGGGCCGTGCACGAGGCCCTCGGCGAGACCATGGGCTTCCCGCCGGACGACCTCTTCCAGGTCCTGACAGACCACGACGGCACCGGCGGCACCCTGCGCTACGGCGGCTACCTGGGCGTCCGGCGCGACGACGGGATCGTCTACGTGGCGATCACGATGCGCTCGGGAAGGCCGGCGGTACAGAAGAGGGAGCTGTACCGGCGCATCGCCGAACTGGCCGGCGAGTACGCGGGCACCGAGGCGCGCAACGTGTTCGTGACCGTCACCGAGAACGAGCCGGCGGACTGGTCGTTCGGGCACGGGCTCGCCCACTACGCCTCGGACTGATCTCGCAATCCGGAAGCCGAGCGTCCGGAATCCCGTTTAACGTCTGCGGCATGACCGAGAACGAGATGATCATCCACCCGCCCGTCGCCGGCAGCGAACTCGACACCCTCGTCGGCTGCCTCGAGCGCAACCGCCTGACCTTCGCCTGGAAGTGCGGCGGACTCGACGCGGCCGGCCTGAACACCCGGGTGGCCAGTTCGACGATTACCCTCGGCGGGCTGCTCAAGCACATGGCCCTCGTGGAGGACGACATGTTCTCCCAGCGGCTGACCGGGGCCGGCCCGGCCGAGCCGTGGGCCGGCGTCGACTTCGACGCCGACCCCGACTGGGAGTGGCGGACCGCCGCCGACGACAGCCCCGAGGAGCTCATGGCGCTGTGGGAGAGGTCCGTCGACCTCTCGCGCGCCAACGTCCGGGCCGCCGGCGACCCCGAGCACGTCGCGGCCTACGTGTCGGGGGCCGGCGAGTCGCCCTACCTGCGCCTCCTGCTCGTCGACATGATCGAGGAGTACGCGCGGCACACCGGCCACGCCGACCTGATCCGCGAGTCGGTCGACGGCCTGGTCGGCGAGGGCCGTCCGCAGTGACCGTCCGGCTCAGACCACCGCGCACGCCGTCCCGTTGAACCGGAAGGCGGTCGGAGAGGCGTTGGTGCCCGACCAGCTGCCGAGGAATCCGAAGGAGACGCTCCCGCCGGCCGCGATCACCGCGTTGTAGGGCTCGTTGACGACCGTGACCTCGGCATCGTTCTGAGTCCGCCGGCCGTTCCACATCTGGGTGACGCGCTGCCCGTCGGCGAAGGTCCACGCGAGGCTCCAGCCGGCGACGGCCGTCGCCGAGGTGACGGTGACGGTCGCCTGGAACCCGCCCTGCCACGAGGAGGTCCGGTAGGCGACGGTGCAGCCCTGCCCGCCCGGTGGGTTCCCGATCTGGCCGGGGTCCACGATGCCCCAGTAGGCGGGCTTGGCCTGCAGTTCGGTGTCGAAGAGCAGCGGGTGGTCCTTGCGGGTGACGGGGAAGGTGTCGAGCCAGGTCGAGTCGTCGGCCAGGCCCCACAGGGTGACCGAGCCGATCTGGTCGTCGTGCGCACGGAACAGGTCGAACATCGCCTGGTAGCGGTGCCCCTGGGTGAGCAGCCGGTCGGCGGGCGGCGTGGGAAAGGACTCACCGGAGTCCCGGTAGACGCTCATGTCCATCTCGGTGATCTGCTGCTCGACGCCCAGCGGCGCGAAGCGGTCGAGCATCTCACCGGTCTCGGCGACCGAGGGCCACTCGAAGGTCACGTGCATCTGGTGGCCCACCCCGTCGACCGGTACACCCTCGGCGAGCAGCTGCGCCACCAGGGCGTGCAACTTGTCGCGCTTGGCGGGGACGTTGGTGTTGTAGTCGTTGATGAACAGCTTCGCCTCGGGAGCGGCCTCCCTCGCCACCCGGAAGGCCGTGCGGATGTAGTCGAGGCCCGTCAGCTCGAACCACCGGCTGCGGCGCAGACCGTCGCCCTGCGATTCGTCGATGACCTCGTTGACCACGTCCCAGGTGCCGATCGCGTCGCCGAAGTGCCCCACGACGGCACGGATGTGCGCGTCCAGGCGCGACAGCAGCAGCGCCTTGTTCTCGGGCGTCGCGGTCATCGGCTCGCCCGAGGCGTCGTCGAAGACCCATGACGGCGTCTGGTTGTGCCAGACGAGAGTGTGGCCGCGCACGGCCATGCCGTGCTCGGCCCCGTAGCCGATGAGTGCGTCGCCGTCGGCGAAGCGGAAGTCGCCCTCGGTGGGCTGGGTGGCGTCCCACTTGAGGGCGTTTCCGGGCGTGACGGAGTCGAAGTGGCGGGCGAGCAGCTCGCCGTGCACACCGAGCGTCTCGGCGCGGGTGATCGCCGCGCCGATCGGGAAGTGCGGCGCGAGGACGTCCTTCAGAGCCGGGATGTCGGTCTGGATCGGTCTGGGCGGAGTGTAGGTGAGCGTGAAGTCGTCGACGTGGAAGGCGGCCGTGGCGCTCGCCGACTCGATGTAGACGGTGAGGAAGTCGACGTCGTGGGCGAGGGTGTAGGTCCCGGTGAGCTGTGTCCAGGCGCCTTCGCCGGCGTTGGTGGAGCCGGCGACCTGGTCGTAGGAGGGCGTGGACCCTGAGCGGCGTTCGACGCTCATCCTCAGCGTCGTCGCCGACTCGCCCGGCGCGAGCCGCACGTAGACGGAGAATGTGTAGCGGGTGCCCTGCTCCAGAGTGCCGAGCAGGTCGAGCGTCGGGCCGTTCCAGCCTGCCGTGCGGCCGGTCGAGGCCAGACTGGCCGCACCGGTACGGGCGAGCGCGGTGCTCACGGCGACGCTGTCGCTCGCGCGCGGAGTCCAGCCTTGGGTGGTTCCGTCCTCGAAACCGTGGCTGAGGACGGTGACGGGGCCGGACGCGGCGGCCGCTGCGGGAGGGGCAGCGAGTAAGGCCGCGAGGAGGGCGAGCAGGACGGCGGCCACAGTGGACGTCCGAGTGGTTTGGCGAGGTCGCATGGAAGGGCTCCTTGCTGGTGCGGACACCGACGAGAGCGCTCCCACAGCGCTTGCCGTGATCCTAGGGAGGCGGCCGGGCGGCGTCAACCGCGCCGGCCGCCGCCGGATCAGGCCTGTTCGAGTGCGGCCAGCAGGTGGGGGAGGCCGGTCTCGAACGCCGGTGCCCAGACGTCCCAGTCGTGTCCGCCGCCGAGAACGCGGAACTGGGTGCTGACGCCGGGTGTGCGCTTGAGGTGGTTGTGCACGACGGCGGCCTCGAAGTCGAGGTCGTGGCGGAAGTCGGCGGGATCGGGGTTGGGCCACTCGTCGTCGCCGACGGCGACGTAGACGTGGACCGGCGCGGCGGTGTCCACGATGGACAGCAGCGCCGGGTAGTTCTTGGCCAGGTAGACCTCTTCGGCGAACCGCAGGTCGCCCTCGCCGAAGGCGCCGAACTCGCGGACGGACGAGTCGGCCGGCGGGGCCGGGGTGTAGACGGCGGGGCTGAGGACGAGCGCGGCGGCGAAGAGGTCCTGGTGGGCCAGGACGTAGCGCAGCGCCCCGGCGCCGCCCATGGAGTAGCCGCCGACGAGCCGTGAGGCCCGGTCGGTGCGGGTGCGGTAGGCGGCGTCGACGTGGGCGATGAGGTCGGTGGTGAAAGCGGTCTCGACGGGCCGCCCGGCGGGGATCCCGGTGAAGGCGGAGTCGACGTAGTAGCCGCCGGCCTCGCTGTAGGGCGCGTCGGGCATGACGGCGATGACGGGAGGGATGCGGCGGGCGGCGATCAGTTCGTCGAGGACGGACTTGATCCTGGTCCAGCCGGTCATGTCGTCGCCGCGGCCGTGGAGGAGGTAGACGACCGGGTAGCGGCGGCGGGCTCGGTGGTACCCGTGCGGGAGGTAGGCGATGTAGTCGATGTCCTCGCCGAGGACGGGCGAGGGCGCCGCGGCGGTGAGGAGCGTGCCCTCGCGGCGGGGCGGGCTCGCGGCGGCACCGGCTGGAACGGCGAGGGATCCGGCGGCGGCGAGGCCCGCCGTGATCGCGGCACGGCGGGTCACGGGTCGAGACATGTCTGCACCTCGGGGCGTGGGGATGATGATCGATTCGACAACCCTGCCACGCCTGATCTTTCGGGGGAAGGCCCGCGTTCAGCCGAGAGTGTCCGCCACGTAGGCCGCCGTCTCGGCGAGGAGCGCCTCGTCGTACTCGGCGTCGCGGGCGTCCTTACTGGACATGATCGCGATGACGAGGGGTGCGGCGTGCGGACGCCAGGCGAGCGCGATGTCGTTGAGCGTCCCGTAGTCGCCGGTGCCGGTCTTGTCGGCGATCGTCCACTCCGGGGGTACCCCCGCCCGGATGCGGGCGTCGCCGGTGCGGTTGCGTTCGAGGAGGTCCCGCAGGTAGGCGCGCGGTTCGGCGGGCAGCGCCTCGCCGAGCGCGATCCGCCGGAAGTCCCCGCCGAGGGCGCGCGGCGAGCTTGTGTCGCGGGGGTCTCCGGGTGTGGCCTCGGTGAGGTCGGGTTCGATCCGGTCCATCCGGGTGACGTTGTCGCCGAGGCCGCGTGTGAAGGCGGTCAGCTCCGCCGGGCCGCCGAGTTCACGGAGCAGGAGGTTGCCGGCCGTGCCGTCGCTGTAGCGGACCGCCGCGTCGCACAGCGCGCCGACCGTCATGCCCCCGGCCAGGTTCTTCGAGGTGACGGGAGCGTGCTTGAGCAGGTCGGCCTCGGTGTACGCGACGACGGTGTCCAGATAGGACATCGGATGGCGTCCGACGAGGGCCGCCGCGGCGAGGAGTTTGAAGGTCGAGCAGAAGGCGAAGCGCTCGTCGGGGCGGTTGACGACGGTCGCGCCGGTGCCGGTGTCGAGGGCGTAGACACCAAGGCGCGCGCCGAATTCCCGCTCCAGTTCGGCGAGCCTCTCGTGCGCCGGTTCGAGCGCCGCCTCCGACGGCGAGGCCGAGGAAGTCGCGGCGGGCGGCGCCTTCTCGCCCGAGCATGCGGCCAGCGGCGCCAAAGCCGCAACGCCGAGGAGCGCCCGTCGGGTGAGAATCGGCTGCGTGGACGTCATGGACTCCCCGTCTCGGCGAAATGTCGGAGTTCTCGGTTCCCGACGACGATAGCCTCGCGGGATCCGGCACCTTGCCCGCGCCCGGGCGGGAGCCGGGGCCGCGCTCACGGACGCGGCCCCGGGTGGTGCACCAGTGGGGCTTCTACTTGCTACAGGCGGGATCCGCCTCTGCCGGGACGGTCACCGCGTCGAAGGCCGCCTTCGTGGCGTCGTACTCGGCGCAGGTCGGGAACAGCGCGGAGGTGGCCGCGAAGTTCAGCGCCGCGGTGCGGGCCTCGGTGTAGGTCCATCCGGAGGTCTTGCCGTTGAGCGCACCCATCCAGACCTGACCGGCCTTCTCCACGCCGATGCCGGTCAGCGTGGAGCCGTCGCAGGTCGTGCTTCCGGGCTTGCCGTCGCCGCCGGCCGCGGTGCCCTCGGCCAGCAGGTAGAACCAGTGGTCGATCGGGCCGGCCGCGGCGTGCACCTCGGTTCCCGGGATCTCCTCGGTCCAGCAGTTCGGGTCGCCGGCCTGCGCGGGGTCGAACATGTAGCGGATCGGCTCGCCGGGGTTGAGGAGACCGCCTTCCTCGCCGACGGTGTAGTCGCCGGGGTCGTGCGCCTCGTCATTGGCCTGGGCTGCGTACCACTCGGTCAGGGCGCCGAAGATGTCGCCGGTTCCCTCGTTGATCCCGCCGGTCTCGTTGCCGCCGCCGGAACCTCCGGGCGTGTGCTGGAAGATGCCGTGGCCGAGCTCGTGGGCGACGATGTCCATCGGGGTCAGCTGGCGCTGTCCGTCCTGCGAGTGCCCGAAGGTCGTGGAGCCGCCGTCCCAATAGGCGTTGACCGCGTCCATCCCGACGTACATCGGGAAGCCCTGGCCGTCGCCGGTGAAGCCGTCGCGGTCGAGCCAGTCGGCGAGCATGTCCCACTCGACGCCGGCCGCGTACATGGCGTCGACGCAGGCGGTGACCAGGTCGGTGCCGGTGCCGTCGCCCCACACGTCGTCGTCGTCGGTGAGGGGCGAACCGCCGTCCTCGGCGCAGCTGACGCCCGAGCGGGCCGGGTCCGTCATGGCGTAGCCGGAGCCGTCGGCGGAGGTACCGACGGTCACGTCACCGCCTTGGCCGTTGTAGAAGGTCCTGCCGGTGCCCGCCGCGACCTCGTCGTAGCGGGTGATCTCCTCGCCGGTGAGGGCGTCGACGAACACGTGCGTCACCGAGGGCGCACCGTCCTCGGTTCCTTCGACGACGCTCTCCCAGGCCAGTGCCGGGTTGGCCCAGGCGAGCACGACGAGTTCGGGGCTGCCCTGCGGGTCGTCCAGCAGCGCGGCGACGGTCTTCTCCGCCGAGTCGGCCGTGACCTTGGGGGTCGTGGTCACGTCGATCGGTTCACCCTGGGCTACCTGGGTGTAGAGGACGTTGCCGGTGTCGTCGGTGACGACGACGAAGTCGCCGCCGACTACGGGGAGGCCGGCGTGGCCGCGGGTGTAGGAGACGAAGTTGAGGCCGAGGGCCCGGCTGACGCCGGTCCGGGCGACGGTGTCGTCGGCGGCGAGTTTGAGGTCCTCGCCGCGCTGGGCGACCAGTCCGTCGGCGGCCGCGGCGGCGATGCCGAGGACGTCTCCGGCGGCGGGATCGCCGGGTTCGTCCGCGTAGGACATGGCCCCGGCGGTCAAAAGCGCCGTGGCGAGCACAGTGGCCGCCCCGGCGCCGATAAGGCGTCGCATATGGACGCGCTCCTTCCGTCGGTGGCCCCGGGCAGGGAACCCGGGGCCGGTGTCCTCCGAAGTTCGTCGCCCGTTCGACGGAAGTCAATGGATGGTCGCATCGTCTCGTTCAGTGAATGGAGACGGGCCAACTGCGTCGATGTCCGGACAGATGCGTGAATCGCCAGGTCGATCCGGCTTTTCGGGAGGTCTCGGCGCGACTGTCCGATATGGACCGACAGGAACCGGAGGGGTGGGGTTTTTCGGCGGGGACTCCTGCCGCCCATGCGAGCGGGCGGTCCCGGGCACACCCGGGACCGCCCGTTCGGGGCCGGGCACGGACGGAGGTCACCGTCGCCCGGCCGGAGGATCAGCAGTAGAGGTTGGCGCCGGGATCGACGCCGAGCAGGGCGGTGAAGGCGCGGTACTTGTCGATCCGGCTCTGCACCTGGCCGGGGTTGCCGCCGTTGCATTCGAGGGAGCCGTTGATGCTGCGGATGGTCTCACCGAAGCCGCGGGAGTTGACCATGGCGTTGTGGGCGGTCATCGTGCCGGGACCGTTCTGGGTCATCCAGTACCAGATCGCGGTCTTCCAGGAGGTTGCCGCGTTGCGCTCGACCTGCCAGGGGTCGGCGAGCAGGTTGATGCCGAGGGCGTCGCCGGCCGCCTTGTAGTTGAAGTTCCACGAGAGCTGGATCGGGCCGCGACCGTAGTAGGCGGCCTGCCCGGCCGGGCAGCCGTAGGGCTGGCTCGGGTCGCAGTAGTGCGGGTAGTTGGCCTGGTTCTGCTCCACGATGTGGACCAGTCCGCCGGTCTCGTGCGACACGTTGGCGAGGAAGGCCGCGGCCTCCTGCTTCTTGACCGTCGCGCTGCCACTGTTGGCGAATGCCGGGAACGCCTGGATCGCGGCGGTCAGTCCACTGTAGGTGTAGAAGGAGTTGCGGCTGGGGAACATCTGGTTGAACTGCGACTCGGTGACCACGAAGCCGGTGGGGTCCGGGTCGGGATCGCCACCGCCGCCGCAGGTCCCGGTGTCGGCCCAGACTCCCCATTCGCCGGTGGTGCCGGGGGTCTCGTTCTGGGTCCACCACTTGGCGCGCCAGTTGTGGCCGTTGTGGGAGGCGACGTTGTTGGCCACGTAGACGGCCGAGGCGCTCCACGGTGCCGCGCAGGCGGCCGCGGCCGAGGCGGTGACGGTCGGGACGACGAGTGCCGCGGCTCCTGCGGCGACGGCGACCACGAGGAGGCCGAGCGTGCGTAACTTGGGCATTACCGCTCCTACGGATTAGGAAAGTTTACGGTTATCCGAAAGCTACCAGTACGTTTCGGGATGTTCAATGATCCGCGGCCGAAACCCGGGCGGGATTCACTCCACTGGGACATTCCCGGCCGGACGGCAGGGGTGGCGGTCAGCGCTGGCGTCCGTCCTTGAGCGCCGACACCGACTTCTCGATCCGACGGGCCCGGGTCTCGGCGGCCTTCGCACCGGTCACCTGGAGCACGTGCCAGCGCTTGTTCGAGTAGGACAGGCCGTCGAAGAAGGCCCGCGCCCGCGGTTCGGCATCGAGGGCCGCCGCGAGGTCGTCGGGCACCTCCACCTCGCGCACCTCGGTGTCGAGTTCGATGCCGACCTCGATGTCGTCGCCGGCGGCGACACCCGACTGCTCGCGCACCTCGGCACTCACCGGGATCATGGCAAGGCCGTTGTGGCTGCCGACGGTGGTGCGGTAGACGTGGTCGCCGAGCGTCACCTTGACCTTGGGGCGCTTCCCGGACGCGAGGGCGTCGAGAATGCCGGCGGGCACCTCGATCCCGGTGGCGGTCTTTCCGGAGGACTGGACGACGGCTCGAAACTGCATCGGGACTCCTGGCGAGGCTGTTCATCCGGCAAGTGGCGTCGAATCTAGCGCCCGGCGGCCCCTGCGGGGACGAATCCGGGGAGGTCAGGGGCCGTCCGGCCCGATCCGGCACCCGGGCGGCGGTTTCCTTCGCCGCCGACCCTAGGCTGGCACCGTGCCGAGATCACCGGTCCACCGTCGCCTGCGTTCGCTGGCGACCCTGGAGCTGGTCAACATCCCGCTCCAGGCGTGGGTGTGGTTCGGCGTGGCCGGCTTCCCCCCGTCGGCGGCGAACGTCGTCGGCTTCGCCCTCGTCGCGATCCTGCTTCTCCAGGGCACCGGATACTGGGTCGCCAAACTGCGGCAACTGTCGGCCGGGCGGCGCCGTCTCCCCGGTGTCGCCGTGTTCAGGCTCCTGCGGGTGGCGAACCCGCCGCTCCTGTTCGCCGGAACCGTCCTCGCCGTCTGGTCGACGGTGGGCACGCCGGGCCGGTCCTCCATCCCGGGACTGGCGTTCGCGCTGTTCGCCTGGCTGGAGTACGTCAACTACTTCCACGTGCAGCTGATGTACGACAACCGCGCCGACCTTCGCCGCCTGCGAGCCCGGGGCCTCGTCCGCGCTTCGCTCGCGCGCGACCTCGATCGCGCGATGCGTTCCCACGCCGAGAGACCGCGGACCTGAGCACCGTCGCGAAGATGTCGCCCGACCGGCCCTTGCCCGGAGAAAATCTCCCTGCCAGCATCAGCGGATGAAGAGAAGCACCATCGCCCTGCTGGCCGCCGCGGCGGTCCTCGCCGGCGCCGTCACCGTCACCGGAACGGCCATCGCCCACGAAGCCGCCGACGCCGAACTCGCCCGCACGCTCGACGCCGTCCTCACCGACCCCCGTCTCGACGGCTCCCAGGTCGGGGTCGTCGTCGCCGACGCGAACACCGGCGAGGTCCTCTACGACCGCAACGGCCGCACGCGTGGAATCCCCGCGTCGAACACCAAGCTGCTCACCGCCTCGGCGGCCATGCACTACCTGGGCGCCGACCATCGCTTCGTCACCGATGTCGCCGCCACCGCCAAGAAGTACGGCTCGGTCCTCGCCGGCGACCTCTACCTGCGCGGCTCGGGCGACCCCACCACGCTCGCCGCCGACTACGACGAACTCGCCGCCGCGATCGCGGCCACGGGGATCAGGACCGTCACCGGCAAACTCGTCGCCGACGACACCGCCTACGACGCCCAGCGCAACGGAAGCGACTGGGCCGCCGACGATGAGAGCGCTTACTACGCCGCGCAGATCTCGGCGCTGACCGTCGCCCCCGACACCGACTACGACGCCGGGACGGTCGTCGTGAGCGCCACCCCCGGAGCCGAACCCGGCGACGCGCCGGTGTTCACCGTCGAGCCCGCCAACGGCTACGTCGAGATCGTCAACGACGGCAAGACGGTGCCCGCCGGGCAGACCGACACCCTCGGCATCTCCCGCGAGCACGGATCGAACCAGATCGTCATCTCCGGCCAGATCCCCGTCGGCGCCTCGGCGACCACCGAGTGGGTCTCGGTGTGGGAACCGACCGGACTCGCCGCCGACGTCTTCCGCCGCGCCCTGAAGGCGCACGGCGTCAAGGTTCTCGGCAAGGACGAGCTCGGCACGGCCACACCCGAGGGCGCCCGCTCGCTGGCCGCGCACGAGTCGATGACGCTGTCGGAGCTGATGATCCCGTTCATGAAACTGTCCAACAACGGCCACGCCGAGACCCTCGTCAAGGCCGTCGGCCGCGAGGTCTCCGGCTCCGGCACGTGGAGCGCCGGACTCGCCGCCGTCCGCTCCTTCGTCGCCACCCAGGGGATGGATGTCGCCAGGCTGCGCCAGGCCGACGGCTCGGGCCTGTCCCGCCGCAACGACATCCCCGCGCTCGATATCGCCCGCCTCCTCGTCGGCGTCCGCGACGAGCCCTGGTACGACGACTGGTACGCCTCGCTGCCGGTGGCCTGCAACGCCGAGCGCTTCGTCGGCGGCACCCTGCGCACCCGCATGTGCAACACACCCGCGAAGAACAACGTGCGCGCCAAGACCGGCTCGCTCACCGGAGTCTCGGGGCTGTCCGGCTACGTCACCGACGCCGACGGGCGGCAGCTCGTGTTCAGCGTGGTCACCAACGACTACCTCGCCTCATCGGTGAAGGACATCGAGGACAAGATCGCCGTCGCCCTGGCCGCCCACACCACCGGCGCGTCAGCAATGGCGGCGACCGCGTCGATCCCCGAGGACACCGCCTCGGCCGACCTGGAATGCTCCTGGCGCAAGCCGGGCCACTGCTGACCGGACCGGCCGCCTCGTGGGTGAGACCTCGGGGCGGCCGGTTGTGCGCTCCCCCGTCACGCTCGGGCTCCCCCCGTGCCTACGCGCGGCTTCACGTCGACGCGAAGCCGACCCGCTCCTCCACGATGCCGCCGTCACCCGTTCTTCCGCGCCCGCTCGACCAGCTCGCGCAGCAGCACCGCCAGCTCGGCCGGTTCGAACTCCATCGCGTTCTCCCCGACGCTCACCTCGAAGAGGCAGCGGTCCGGCAGCGGCGTCGAACGCGCCCCGCCGAACAGGTGTGAGCCCGTCTCCTCCAGGATCGCCGAACTCGCCTCGACCGCCGCCCGCCGGCCGACCGGCAGGTGCACGTGGAACAGCGGCGTCTGCGGCACCTCCGGGACCGTCCGGGCGATCCCGTCGGCGTTGATCGCCTCGGCGAGCGCGACCGCGTGCCGACGGAACTCGGCCATGCGCGGCAGCACGTTGTCCAGCCCGTCGAGGGCGGCGAGCGCGAGCGGCCAGGCGTCGGGGATCTGGCCGCCGAGGCGGGTCCGCCAGACCTTCGCCTCGGCGACGACCGCGGCGTCGCCGGCGAGAACGGCGCCGCGGACTCCTTGGATTCCCTTGTAGAGGGACACGTAGACGGTGTCGAAGAGGTCGGCGATCTCGGCGAAGGGCCGGTCGTAGCAGGTCTGCGCCTCCCACAGACGGGCTCCGTCGAGGTGGGTCGCGGCGCCGGCGGCGCGGGCGGTGGCGACCTGTTCGCGCAGGTCCTCCCATGCGGGCATGAGCCCGCCGATCTCACGCTGCGGCAGCTCCCACAAGACGGCGGCGACGGGTTCGCCGAGGGCGGCGAGGTCCTCGTCGGTCATCAGTTCGTTGGCGTCGCCGACGCGGTGGAAGTGCAGGCCGTGCACGACGTCGTAGCCCTGCTGCTCCCAGAGGTCGAGGTGGTTGGCCGGGTGGGCCGCGAAGCCCTTGCGCCCGCTCGCCTCCGCGTGGATCCGCAGGGCGACCTGCTGCGCCATCGCTCCCGTGGGGAAGAACAGGGCCTCCTCCTTGCCGAGGATCTCGGCGACGCGCCGCTCAAGGACGTCCATGGGGTTGCCCGGGCCGTAGGCCGGCGCGTCCACCTCAGGGCGTTCGATGAGGCGGGCGAGGACGGCGCGGGGGTTGCGGCGCAGCGGCGAGTGGGAGCTGAGCGAGCGGCGGATCTGGGGTCGGGAGGTCATGGCGTCCATCCTGCCAACGCAGCCGGGCCCACGGTGCCGGACCGGGGTGCTGGTCCGGCGGCGAGCACCACTGGCCGTGAGACCGCCGGCCGCGCACCCAAGGGCGCGCGGCCGGTCGTCAATTCAGCCGGCCGTCCGTGCGGCCTAGCGCGTGTCCTGGTGGCCTTGTGGGTGCGAGTCCGCCGCAGCCCCGCAGTGCTCACCCGGACACGGCCTAGTCGGTGCCCGACTCGATCGCGGCGAAGTCGAGCAGCTCTTCCTCGAAGGAGGTCTCCCCGCGCGATGCGATGGCCTCGGCGCCGCCGGCGGGCATGGCGCCGATGAGCCCGGTGGAGGCCGCCTGCGCGGCGCCGATCATCAGCGCCGGCTGCGGGCTGCCGACCATGCCGAGTCCGGCGTACTGCTCCAGCCTCGCGCGGGAGTCGGCGATGTCGAGGTTGCGCATGGTCAGCTGGCCGATGCGGTCGACGGGACCGAAGGCGGAGTCCTCGGTGCGCTCCATCGACAGCTTGTCAGGGTGGTAGCTGAAGGAGGGGCCGGTGGTGTCGAGGACGGAGTAGTCCTCACCCCGGCGCAGCCGCAGCGTCACCTCGCCGGTGACGGCCATGCCGACCCAGCGCTGGAGGGACTCGCGCAGCATCAGGGCCTGCGGGTCGAGCCAGCGGCCCTCGTAGAGCAGACGGCCGAGCCGCCGGCCCTCGTTGTGGTAGCTGGCCAGGGTGTCCTCGTTGTGGACGGCGTTGACGAGCCGCTCGTAGGCGGCGTGCAGCAGCGCCATGCCGGGCGCCTCGTACACGCCCCGGCTCTTGGCCTCGATGATGCGGTTCTCGATCTGGTCGGACATGCCGAGCCCGTGGCGGCCGCCGATCACGTTGGCCTCCATCACCAGGTCGACGGCCGACTCGTACTCCTTGCCGTTGACGGTCACCGGCCGGCCCTGCTCGAAGCCGATCGTGACGTCCTCGGTGAGGATCTCGACGGCCGGGTCCCAGAAGCGCACGCCCATGATCGGCTCGACGAGCTCGATGCTGGCGTCGAGGTGCTCCAGGGACTTCGCCTCGTGCGTGGCGCCCCAGATGTTGGCGTCGGTCGAGTAGGCCTTCTCGACACTGTCGCGGTACGGCAGGTCGCGGGCGAGCAGCCACTGCGACATCTCGGTGCGGCCGCCGAGTTCGCTGACGAAGCCCGCGTCGAGCCACGGCTTGTAGATCCGCAGCGACGGGTTGGCCAGCAGGCCGTAGCGGTAGAACCGCTCGATGTCGTTGCCCTTGAAGGTGGAGCCGTCGCCCCAGATCTGCACGCCGTCGTCGAGCATCGCGCGGACCAGCAGCGTGCCGGTCACGGCGCGCCCCAGCGGCGTGGTGTTGAAGTAGGTGCGACCGCCCGAGCGGATGTGGAACGCCCCGCAGGCCAGCGCGGCCAGACCCTCTTCGACGAGGGCGGCGCGGCAGTCGACGAGCCTGGCCACCTCGGCGCCGTAGGTCGTCGCGCGGCCGGGGACCGATGCGATGTCGGGTTCGTCGTACTGGCCGATCTCGGCGGTGTAGGTGCACGGGATCGCGCCCTTTTCGCGCATCCACGCGACCGCCACCGAGGTGTCGAGGCCGCCGGAGAAGGCGATCCCGACGCGTTCACCGACAGGAAGAGAAGAAAGGACCTTAGACACGAGTAAGAGTATATGCATAGCAGTGCATGATCATGCAATGGGATCCCGATCACAGCGTGTCGAGTCCGAAAGAAGTGTCCGCTGAATGCGATCTTCCGGACAAAAGGCCGCCCGCCCCCGAGTGCAGGAAGCGGGCGGCACGAGTTCTGTCAGCGGGCGGCGGCCGCCAGCGGCTCCGATGGGAGGGCCTGCTCCTCGACGGGCGCCGGCTTGACGGGGATCGCCAGAGCGGTCAGCGCCGCCGCCAGCGCCACTCCGCAGCCGATGAGCAGTCCGGTGCGAAACCCCGTCTCCGAGGGCAGCAGGTGCCCGCCGAAGTCGGTGGTGAGCTGAGCGAGGACCACGCCCATGACGGCGGCCGAGACGGAGGACCCGATGGATCGCATCAGCGTGTTGAAGCTGTTGGCCGAGGCGGTCTCCGAGCGCGGCACCGCCCCCATGATGAGCGCGGGCATGGCCCCGTAGGCGAGTCCGACGCCCGTGCTGCAGATGAGCGTGACCACGAGCAGCCCCCAGGTCGAGCCCAGCAGCGGCATCGACGACGCGTAGCCGACGGCGATCACGAGACTGCCGACGGCGAGGGTGACCTTCGGGCCCCGCGCGGCCGAGAGGCGGGCGCCCAGCGGCGCGAGGATCATCATCATCAGCCCGGCGGGGGCCATCCACAGCCCCATGGCCATCATCGACTGGCCGAGGCCGTATCCGGTCGCGACCGGAAGCTGGAGCAGCTGCGGCACGATCAGCGACTGGGCGTACATGGCGAAGCCGACCAGGATCGAGGCCGCGTTCGTCATCAGGATCTGCGGGCGCGCGGTGACGCGCAGGTCGACCAGAGGATCGCGGGTGCGCAGCTCCCACCACGCCCAGGCGAGCAGGACGACGGCGGCGAGTCCGAGCAGACCCAGCGTGGTGCCGGAGGTCCAGCCCCAGTCGGAACCCTTGGAGACGGCGAGCAGCAGCGCGACGAGACCGACGCCGAGTCCCACGGCGCCCAGCGGGTCGAAGCGCCCGGCGTCGGGGGCGGTCCGCCCGGCGGGGACGAAGCGGGCGATGAGCACGGCCACGAGGGCACCGAGCACGGCGGCGCTCCAGAAAAGCGCGCGCCAGTCCAGGTTCTCGGCGACGGCCGCCGACAGCGGCAGGCCCAGCGCGCCGCCGACACCCATGGACGCGCTCATCGTGGCGATGGCCGCGCCGAGCTTCTCGGTCGCGACGACGTCGCGCAGGAGGCTGATGCCGAGTGGGACGACACCCATGCCGAGCCCCTGGAGTCCGCGTCCGGCGATCATCGGGACCACCGAGTCGGACAGCGCGCACACGACCGAGCCGACGATGAGAGGCAGGGTGGAGATCAGCAGCATGCGGCGCTTGCCGTACATGTCGCCGAGTCGACCGGCGACCGGCGTGGCGACGGCGGCCGCCAACAAGGTCGCGGTGATGACCCAGGAGGCGTTCGACGGGGTGGTGCCGAGCATGGTCGGCAGTTCACCGATCAGCGGTACGACGAGGGTCTGCATGAGCGCGGCGACGATGCCCGCGAAGGCCAGTACGGCGACGATGGCGCCGGGTCGGGTGGCGGGCTCGGTGCCGTCCACGAAATCTCCCTTGATCGACGATGAAGCAATGTGCAGCCTACACACTCTATGTAAGATACATATTGATTGCAGGCTACATACCGTGTGGTATACGTAACAGGAGACGCCGGGAGGGAGAGCCGTGGACAAGCCGACGCACCTCATCGAGTTCGAGACCATGCTCCTCGGCAGGCACATCCATCTGCGGGCGCCGAGCCGAACGGGCGAAGGACGCCTCGAACGCAGCGCCTACCTCCTGCTCACGCGCATCCGGCTCGACGGCGCGATGTCCATCGGCCAGCTCAGCGACGCCTTCGGCCTCGACGCCTCCACCCTCAACCGGCAGACCTCGGCGATGCTGCGCGACGGACTCGTCGAACGCATCCCCGACCCCGACGGAGGCATCGCCCGCAAGTTCCGCATCACCGCCGAGGGCGAGCGGCGTCTCGACGCCGACCGCACCCGGAACACGCAGGGACTGGAGAAGGTCCTGGCGGACTGGACGACCGAGGAGGTCATGGAGTTCGCGACGATCCTGAAGCGCTTCAACACCAGCATCGAGCAGCTCGACGGGCGGCACTGGCCGCACCCGTGAGGTCGGCTAACCGGTGCGCGTGAGCTCCCGCGTCCGCAGCCGCCGCCGCGCCAGCAGACCGCCGACGCCCGGAATGACGGACAGCCATCCCGCCCCTGAGCCTCGGGCCTTCGGGACCAGCGCCGTCGTGATGACGACGGCGACGTAGGACGTCCCGTGCAGCGGACCGCCGAGACGGGTGACGGTTTCGGCGTGGACGGTGGCCAGGTTCACCAGCAGCACCGCCGGCGACAAGGCTTCGAGCAGCGCCGCGATACGCAGGGCGCGCACGACCTCAGGCCGCCGGGGTGTAGCCGGGCCGGACGATCATGAGCACCACGACCACCGCCCAGACCAGGTTGTAGACGCCGGCGAGCATCGCCAACCGCTTGAGCGGCCGCACCTCTCCCGGCTCTTTGAGCGCCTCGCGCTGGCGGGGGTGGATCTGGGCGGCCAGCAGGATCGCGGCGAGGCCGGTGAGGACCATCGCGACGGCTATCCAGATCTCGCCCATGCGGCCCTGCACCAGGGCGAGGGTGATGCCGACGACGGGGACGATGATCCCGGCGAGCGCGTAACCGCCGGTGATCCGGTGCAGCGCGGCGGCGACGGCGGCGTTGCGCGGCGAGCCGGGTTCGGGGTCGGCGACGGGGGCGTAGCGGGGGAAGAGGCTCGTGGCGACGGCCGAGCCTCCGACGAAGACGATCCCGGCGAGTACGTGTATCGACAGCAGGACGTGCTGCATGATTGCTCCTCCAACCTTCAGGCAACCTGAAGCCTAACCCATGGCTTCAACCTAGTTGAAGGTCGATGGAGTCAGGGAGAGCCGAAGGCCGCGCGCACGCCCTCGCCGACGCGCCGCTGGATCGGGTCGGCGTCGGCGCCGAACAGGCGCTCGTCGACCTCGCTCACCACGCCCTTGGCGGCGGTGAGCAGGCGGCCGCCCTCCTCGGTGAGCTCGATCGTCGATGCCGAACCGGCTCTGGCGGTGTGGTCGCGCACGAGACCGGAAGCGACCAGCGACTTCACCGCCGAGTGGACACTCTGGACGGTCGTGCCCGACATGCGCGCCAGCTCCGAGAAGGACGCGCCGGGAACCGCCGAGATGTGACCGAGCAGCCCGAGCCTGGCGACGGTCAGCTCCAGCGGGGCCAGTCCGGCGTTCAGCTCGGTCTCGATCCGCCGGGCGAGGGTCAGCACGATGATCGAAGTGCTGGTCACGGGCGGGCGCGGGCGGTCGTCGTCGGAGGTCACGCCCCCAGTTTCCCCTACCGGCCGCACTCCGACCGCCCGACCGGACGGCCAGTTCGGCGAGGCCTGCGGTGTCGGGGGTGCCGACATCGTCCGCGGAGGCCGCTTTCCCGTGAGCGGCAGGGATTTCGCTCCACACCTATACGATACCCCCGTTTGGTATGTACGATCGGCCGCGGATACCCGAACCCCGAACGGGAGAACACAATGGACGATCAGCGGTACACCCGCGCCGGCGCCACCATCGCCTACCAGGTCACCGGGGCCGGCGCTCCGCTCGGCTACGCGCACGGCGTCTTCCTCAGCCGCGCGGCCGTCGCCCGGCTCGACCTGCTCGATCTCGAAGCCCTCGCCGACGGCCGCCGCATGCTCGCCTACGACGCCCGGGGGCACGGGCATTCCACCGGCAGGCCGGTCCCGGCCGACTACCGCTTCGAGAACTTCACCGCCGACCTGCTCGGCCTCCTCGACGCCGCCGGCATCGAGGAGCCGATCGACTTCACCGGCTCGTCCCTGGGCTGCGACACGGCGCTGCGCGCCGCGATCGAGGCGCCCCGGCGCTTCCGGCGCCTCGTCGTGATGATCCCGCCGGTCGCCTGGGAGACCGGCCCGGAGCGGCTTCGGCACTGGTACACGCGGACCGCCGGCGAGATCGAGCGCAACGGCGCGGCCCGGTGGCGCGAGCAGTGGGCGAACGGCGAGCCACTGCCGATCTTCGCCGACCACCCGAGCTTCGACCTGTCCCCCGACGTCGACGACGAACTGCTGCCATCGATCCTGCGCGGCATAGGCGAGTCCGACCTGCCCTCCCCCGAGGCGATCGCGACGATCACCCACCCAACGCTGATCTTGACCTGGGAGACCGATCCCCTGCACCCGGTGGCCACCGCCGAGCGCCTGCACGAGCTCATCGGCGGCTCCGAACTGCACGTGTCGTCCACTGTCGACGACGTGCGGACCTGGACCGCGCGGATCAGGGAGTTCCTCGGCTGAGGCCGCTTGACGCCGTCGCCTGCGCGCCCCTTGGCGGGGACGGCGGACCGGGCGGCGCAGTCGCCGCGGAAGGGCCGCCTCAGCGGCGCTCGCGCATCCACTTCGCGAGGGCGTCCAGACCCTGCTCGGGGTGGGCGCGGCCGACCCCGATGCGGAAGCGATCGGTGGGTGTGGGCGTCAGCTCGGAGCGGTAGATGCTCGCGGGCAGCAGCAGCACACCCGCCTCCTCGACCAGGCGGGCGCAGAAGTCCTCGACACCGTCCGCGCCGAGGTAGCGGGGGTAGGCGACACAGCCGCCGTCGGGCGCCCGCCACTCGAAGTCGGCGGCGAACTCGGCGAAGAAGTCGTCGAAGAGAGGAAGGGAGGCCGCGATCAGGGCGCGGTTGCGGTCCAGAATGGTCTCGCTCGCCTTCAAAGCGATGCGGGCCAGCACCTCGCTCGGGGCGGAGTTGCAGATGGTCGTGTAGTGCTTGGCGCGTTCGAGACGCGAGCGCAGTTCACGGTCCCGGCAGGCGATCCAGCCGATCCGCAGGCCCGGCAGGCCCAGTGCCTTCGAGGTCACGTTCAACGAGAGCGCCGAGTCGGCGAGGTCGGCGGCCTGCGGCAGCCGGCGCGCGGGGTCGAGTTCGAGGCCGCGGTAGACCTCGTCGCTGAAAAGGTGGACACCGCGTTCGGCGCAGAGCGTGGACAGCTCGGCGAAGTCGGCTCGGGAGATGACCTTGCCGGTGGGGTTGTTGGGGAAGTTCACCGACACCACACGGGTGTTGGGGCGCATCGCCGCGCGGACGCGGTCGAGGTCGAGCGCCCAGTCGCGCTCGGGATCGAGGGCGACGCCGGTGACCTCGCACAAGGACAGCGGGACGGTCTCGGCGGCCTGGTAGTTCGGGGTGACGACGACGGCGTGGTCACCGGCGTCGAGGAGGACGTTCATCGCCAGGAACAGGCCCTCCTCGGCCCCCGCGACGCACAGGACGTCGTCGGGGCCGACGTCGTAGTAGCCCTCGGCGATCGCCGCGCGCAGCCCCGGGTCGCCGAAGGTCTCGGTGTAGCCGAGGTGGAGGTTCTCGAAGGCATCGCGGTCGGCGTCGTCGGCGAGTTCGAGGAGTTCGCGCAGCGACATGCTCTGCGCGTCGGAGGCGGTGAGGTGGTGTCGCGCGGTGAACTCCCAGCGCGAGAAGTAGGTCTCCAGCCGGAACTCGGGCAGGCGGGTCATCGCGGGCTCCTTCGTGCCCGGTGCTCGGCGAGCAGGGCGTAGAGGGTGGATCGGGAGGTCTGGAGGGCGCGGGCGACCTCGGGTGCCGAGCGGCGCAGGGCGAAGACGCCGGCGTCGTCGAGGCGGGCGACGACGGTGAGGCGGTCTTCGCGGGTGAGGCGTTCGACGGGCCGGCCGCTCTCGTGGACGAAGCCGCCGACGATCCGGTGGACGCGCTCGGGCCAGTCCCGCTCGAAGAGCGGTTCGGGTCGCCGCGTTCTCGGTGCGGCGAAGCCGGCGAGGACCGCGGCGGCCTGGTCGAGCGGGGTGCGGTCGAGGTTCACGCACAGGACGGCCGACGGTTCCCCCTCGGCGTCGCGGAGAACGGCGCTGACCGACGAAAGGCGGCGGCCGTCGGCGAGGACCTTCTCGTAGGGGCCGAAGACGTCCTCGGCGGCGGGGTCGAGGTCGTCGAGTTCGCCGAGCAGCGAGGGGTCTCCCGGGGCGCGCGCCGTCATCGGGTTCCAGATGGCGAGGACGCGGTCGGTGGCGGCGTCGTGGAGGACCACTTCGGCGTAGGGGCCGAGGAGGGCCGCGACCGCGCGGCATACCGGTGACCAGGTTCGGACGCGGTCGTCGGCCGGCTCGCTCGCACGCATGCCCGGACGATACGTCCGGGCCGGACAGTCTGTCCAGGCCGCTTCCGGGCGGGCCCCGCTCAGTCCAGCACCGCCGTCGCCTCCACCTCCACCATCAGGTCGGGCTCGCCGAGCGCGGCGACGCCCAGCAGAGTGATCGGCTTGACGGGGTC
This sequence comes from Phytomonospora sp. NPDC050363, assembly GCF_040655735.1. Lineage (NCBI taxonomy): Bacteria > Bacillati > Actinomycetota > Actinomycetes > Micromonosporales > Micromonosporaceae > Phytomonospora > Phytomonospora sp. NPDC050363. Next base: position 286,085 of record NZ_JBFAKK010000001.1, on the reverse strand, counting down.
GACGCCTAGCTCGGCCGCCGCCCTCGCGACGCCCTCCCCCAGCAGCGGGTACTTCTCCGGGCTCCAGTCGACGACGTAGATCGTCAGTTTCGCCACGTCGTCGAATGAGCCGCCGATCTCGGCCAGCGCCCGGCCGATGTTGAGGTAGGCCTGTTCGACCTGGGCGGCGAAGTCACCGGCGCCGACGGGCCGGCCCTCGGCGTCGCGGGCGACCTGTCCGGCCAGGAACACCAGCCGCGAGCCGGTGGCGATGGACAGCTGACGGTAGACGTCGGGCTTGGGCAGGCAGTCGGGGTTGACCAGGGTGATCGTCATCGTGACTCCTTCGTCGGACGGTCGATGCCCCAAAGCATAGCAGCGCTATGTATTGTTGGGGTCATGGTGAGAACGAAGGATCCGGCGGTACGCGCGAAGCTCATCCAGCGCGCCGCCCAGATGCTGCGCGAGCGGCAGCCGGTGACGCTCCGGTCCCTGGTCGCCGGGACCGGAGCGTCCACCATGGCCGTCTACACCTACTTCGGCGGCATGGACGGGCTCTGGAAGGCGATGCGCCAGGAGGGCTTCGGCCGCCTGGCGGCCCGGCTGGCCGAGGTCCCCCGGACCGAGGACCCGGTGCGCGACCTCGCCGCCCTCGGCGCGGCCTACCTGGCCAACGCCCTCGCCGAACCCGACCTCTACCGCGTCATGTTCGACGCCGGCTTCGAACTCGAGGATCCGGCCGCCGCCGACGCGACCCTCCACGCCCTCGTCGAGGCCGTCGAGCGCGCCAAGGGCGTCGGCCGCTTCCGGACCGACGTCGACGCCGCCGGGCTCGCCGTCCAGAGCTGGACGATCGGACACGGCCTGGCTTCCCTCGTCGTCAACGGACCGCTCCCCCGGCAGGCTCTCGGCAACGCGGTCCCGATGCTGGCCGCGCTGTTCACCTCGTGCGGCGACGAGGCCGCCGCGTGCCGCCGCTCGGTCGAGAGCGGCTGGACACCGCACTGACTCAGGCGGCCGACTTGTACAGCGCGTCGAGCAGGTCGAGGGGCCGCCGGTCGGGCACGGCCGTGCGGATCTCGTTCATGACGTAGGAGTACCCGATCCTCTGCTCCGGCCAGGCCGCGTGGCGCGATCCGCCCCAGCCCGCGTGGCCGAAGGCGTCCACCGGCGCTCCGAAGCGCAGCGACTCGTTCTGCAGCTCGAAGCCCGTCCCGTAGACCATGGGCCCGTTCCAGGTGGGTTCGATGCCGCGCCGGACCTCGCGGCGGCCGGCCTCCACTGTGGACTCCTTCAGCACGCGCACGCCGTCGAGCTCACCGCCCCGGGCGAGGCAGGCGTAGAAGCGGGCCATCCCACGCGCGCTGGCGTGGACACCGATCGCGGCCTGCTCGGTACGCCGGAAGGCGGGGTCGTTCCAGATGCCCGGGCCCTCGGATCCCACGAGGATGTTGCGGGTCAGCACGAGCAGCGGGTCGGACTCGTCGGCCGGGACGTCGGCGAGGACCCCGGGCGCGCCGACCATGATGGACGCGCGGTGGTGGTGCTCGTCAGGCAGGCCCATGAACACGTCGAGACCGAGCGGGGCGGCGAACTCCTCGGCGAAGAACGTGCCGATCGAGCGGCCGTCGACACGCAGGACGAGCTCTCCGGTGAGCCAGCCGAAGGTGACCGCGTGGTAGGCGAACCCGGCCCGCGGGTCGTCGACCGGAGCCTGCGCGGCGAGCAGCCCCGCCATGGTCGCGTGGTCCAGCCAGTCGGCGTAATCGTGCGGCTCGCCGACACCGGGGAGGCGGGCCTGATGGCTGAGGACCTCGCGAACGGTGATGCGGGACTTCCCCGCGGCGGCGAACTCCGGCCAGTAGCGGGCCACGGGTGCGTCGAGGTCGAGCGCACCGCGTTCGGCGAGCAGGAGCACGCAGGCGGTGGTGAGCCCCTTCGCGCCCGAGAAGATGAGCTGCAAGGTGTCGGGGGTCCACGCACGGCCGGTATCCCGGTCGGCCGCACCGCCCCAGAGGTCGGCGACCAGCTCGCCGTCGCGGTAGGCGGTGAAGGCGGCGCCGAGTTCACCGTGGACGGAGAAGTTGGCGGCGAAGGCGTCGGCGACGGCTTCGAAGCCCGGTGCGGTGGTGCCGTTGACGGTCATGCGGCCTGCTTTCGGGGTGAGGGCGAAACGGTGGCGAGAAGCGCGAGGGCGGCTGCCTTCGCGTCGGCGGCGGTGGTGCCGTCGGGGTCGTGGTGGTCGGCGACGACGGTCGCGCCTTCGAGGAGGATCAGCAGCTGCCTGCCGAGACGCTCGGGACGGGTTGACCCGGCGTCGGCGGCGATGCCGGAGAGCAGTTCGAGGTAGCGGCCGAGGTGCGCGGACGCGACGGTCCGGGCGGGGTCGTGGTGGTGCTGGGTGGCGGCGTTGACGATGGCGCAGCCCCGGAAACCGGGTTCGGCGTACCAGCCGCCGAGGGCGTCGAAGACGGCGGCGAGTCGCGCCCGCGGCTCGGGACCGGCCGCCTCGGCGGCTTCGGTGATCCATCGGATGACGCGGTCACTGCGGGCCTGAAGGACGGCGGCGACGAGGCCCTCCTTCGACCCGAAGTGCCGGTAGAGCGTCTCCTTCGAGGCGCCGACGGCCTTGCACAGCTCGCTGACGCCGACGCCGTCGAGGCCGCGCTCATAGAGCAGGACCGTGGCCGCGGCGAGCATTGACTCGCGGGTGCGTACGGGGTCGAGCGATGTTCCCTTCGCGACTGGCATGACCTGATCGTACCGAGCGGTTCGATGTCCTCTACGGTTGGGTCGTACCGATCGGTTCGATCTACCTCAGGACGTCCCCATGAACCCCCGCACACAGGCACTCCGGCTCGCCCTCGGCACCGCCGTCGCCCTCGGTTTCGCCCGCTTCGGCTACGGACTCTTCGTCCCGGCCATGCGCACCGAGCTGGACTGGACCCTCGCCGAAGCGGGCGTGCTCACCACCGCCAACGGCATCGGCTATCTCGCCGGAGCGGCCGCGACCGCGGCGCTCGCCCGCCGTTTCGGCGCGGCCGCACTGTTCCGCTGGGGCATGGGACTGACGGCGGCCACCCTCGCGGCGACCGCGCTGACCGGCTCGCACACCGCCCTCGTCCTCATCCGGGGCGCCGGCGGCTTCACCGGCGCCCTCGTCTTCATCACCGGCGCGAGCCTGGCCGCCCGCCTGGCCGCCAAGGGCGCGGTGGCGATCTACTTCGCCGGCGCCGGACTCGGCGTCGCACTGACCGGTGGCGCGATCCCTCCCCTGCTCGACGGCGCACCCGACCGATGGCGGCTCGGCTGGCTACTGCTCGGCGTCATGGCCGCCGTCGCGACCGTGGCCGCCTCGCCGGGAGCACGTGGAGTCGAGGCCGCCGACAGGCCGAAGCCGGCCGGGAAGACTCGGGGAATCGTCCCGATGGCGACGGCCTACGCGCTCTTCGGCGCCGGCTACATCGCCTACGTGACCTTCCTTTCGGCCTACCTCGCCGCCAACCGGGTTCCCACCGCGCTCGTCGCGGCGACCTGGGCGCTCATCGGGCTCAGCGCCGTGCTCGCGCCTCTACTGTGGACGAAGCCGCTCACCGCCTGGCCGGGCGCCCGCGCCCTCGCCGCGCTGCTGGCGACCCTCGCCGTCGCCGCCGCGCTGCCGCTGGCGCGGCTGTCATGGCCGCTGATCCTGGCCTCCGCGCTGCTGTTCGGCAGCGCCTTCATGATGGTCCCGGCCGCCGTGACCGGCCGCGCCACCGCGCTCGGCGGCGGCACCGGCCTGCTCGCCGCACTCACGGTCGTGTTCGCCGCCGGCCAATCGCTCGGGCCGTGGGCGGCCGGAGCGCTCGCCGACCGCACCGGTCCGGCGGCGGCCCTGGCGTGGACCGCCGGGCTCTGTGCCGGTGCGGCGATACTGGCGGTCGCCGGCGGGCGTGCCAAAGTCCCGGAGAAATTTGGAAGTAAGTAGTTACTACGGCATCATCGGGCCATGGGAGACAGCCGTTCCACCGCGCCCCGGCGACGCGAGCACGCCGTCGCCGTCGGTATGCGCGTGTTCGCCGACCAGGGCCTGACGACGGGCGCGATCCAGCGGGTCGCCGAGGAGATCGGCGTCTCGCAGTCCTATGTGTTCCGGCTCTTCGGCAGCAAGCTGGCCTTCTTCCTCGCCTGCCTCGACGAGATGGAGGCCCGGGTCACCGCGGTGTTCGGGGCGACCGCCGCGGCGGAGTCGGCCGAACCGTTCGAGGCGATGGGCGCCGGATTCCGCGAACTCGTCGCCGACGGCACCATCAGCGGCCTGTGGCTCCAGGCCTCCGCCCTCGCCCGCGGCGACGAGGAGGTGGCGGCGCGGTGCCGCTCGCTCATCACCGCCGTGCTGACCGAGGCCGGGCGGCTCACCGGCGCCCCGCCGCCTGCGCTGGCCGCCTTCCTCGCCGACGGAGCGCTGGTGATGCTGCTCCAGGCCGTCGGCGCCGACCTGACCGGCGGCAGCCGCGCGGCCGTCGTCCGCCTCCTCGACGAGACGAGGCCGTCGTGAATCCGCTGCTGCTGCCCCTCGTGGCCGTCCAGGGAATGTGGGTCCGATCCCGCACCGAGAAACTTCCCCCGGCGGCCGGCCCGCTCGACGGGACTGCCGGCGAGGGCGACGGCCGGCCGGTCCTCGTCGGCGTGCTCGGCGAGTCGACCGCCGCGGGCTGCGGGGTCGACGCCCACACCGAAGGTTTCGCCGGCGGACTCGCCCACGAACTCGCCCGGCGGTCGGGCAGGCCCGCCGCGTGGCAGGTCGTCGGTCAGAACGCCGCCACGGCCCGCCGCATCCGCCACCGGCTCCTCCCCCGCCTGGGCTCGGGTCTCGACGTCGCCGTGCTCCTCGCCGGCGTCAACGACGTGCTCGGCCGCCGCCCGCTCGCCGAGTGGGGCGAGGACCTGAGCGCCATCGTCGGCGGCCTGACCGAACGCGCGGAGCTGGTCGTGGTCGCCGGGGTGCCCCCATTCGAGTCCTTCCCCTCGCTGCCGCGCTCGCTCGCCCGTTACCTGGCTCGGCGGGCGGCCGCTCTCGACGAGGTCTCCCGCCAGGTCTGTGCGGGGTTTCCCACCGCGACCTGGCTCAACTCGGCGGCGCTCACGCCGCTGAACGCCGACTTCTTCGCCCGCGACCGCTTCCACCCCTCTGGCACGGGCTACCGCCGCTGGGCCGAGGCCGTCGCCGACGTCATCGAACTGTGAGGAGCAGGACATGACCACCGCACCCGCGTTCGTCGACGAACCTCACGTTCTCATCGACGCGCCGGCCGACGCCGTGTGGCGCTCCCTCGCCGCGCAGTTCACCTCAAGGCCCTCGGCGGCGACCGGCCTCTTCGCGCACCTGGTCGGCACCGAGCCTCGCCGCGCCTTCGGCCGGCCGCCCGGCCTCGGCGCGACCGCGCCCGGCTTCGAGGTCACCGAGGCCGTCGAAGGGAAACGGCTGCGACTCAGCGGCCGACACCGCTTCTCCCGCTACCGGCTGACCTTCACCCTCACCGAGCGCGACGGCGGGACCGACCTGGCCGCCCGTACCGACGCCGACTTCCCGGGACTGCGCGGCCTGGTCTACCGCACGCTGGTGATCACCTCGGGCGCGCACAAGATCGTCGTGGCGCGGATGCTCACCTCGATCCGGCGGCGGGCCGAGGCGCGGCGCCCGTAGCCACCGGTCAGTTCACCGAGCGGCACATCAGGGCGTCGAACTCGCGGTCCGGCAGCGTCCGGTTGAGCTCCAGCAGCTTCTCGGCCAGCCACCCGACGGCATAGCGCGTCGCCGGCCGCTCCGCCTCGACGGCCTCCCGGATGACGTCGGCGACCACCTGCGGGTCGGAGCCCTCGCTCAATCCCGCCTCACTGCGGTCGGCCATCTTCTCGGCCATCTCACGGTAGGCGCCCGCCCCGGAGTAACGCCTCAACTGCGCGGCCGTCCGGTCCTCGAAACCGGTCTTGATGATCCCCGGCTGGACGAGCACGACGTCGATCCCGAAAGTCCCGGCCTCCATGCGCAGGGTGTCCGACAGCGCTTCGAGGGCGTGCTTCGACGCGTAGTACCAGGCACCGAGGGGCAGCGCGATCTCCCCGCCGATCGAGGAGACGTTGACGATCGTCCCCGAACCGTGCGCGCGCATATACGGCAGCACCAACTGCGCCAGCCGAGCCGGTGCGAAGAGGTTCACCTCGAACTCCTCGCGGGCCGCGTCCTGCGGCACGTCCTCCAGCGCCGTGGCCGGCCCGATGCCCGACGAGGCGCCGGTGACCAGGCGGATCTTCGGTGATGTCATGACGAGCCTCCAGGAGGCGATGTGCTCATACGCCGAAGTTAGGGCGGACTTTCGGCCGGACGCAACGAAGGATCACCATCAGCCCAGCTCAGCGCAATAACCCTGGTGCGATGACATTGCAGATGAACGCATCACGGCTGAGCTACGAGGAGCGCCGGCGCATCGCCGCAGCCCTCGCGTCCGGGCGCGGCTACGCCGACATCGCACGCGAGCTGGGCCGCCCCCGGTCGACCATCAGCAGGGAGGTCGCCCGCAACGGCGGCATCGGCCGCTACCAGGCGAACCGCGCACAGCAGGCCGCCGAGTGGAGGGCCGGCCGCAAACCGGGTCCGCGGCCGGCCGACCCGTCACCGCCGGCGCCGGGTGACGCCGACCCGCTGGCCGTCGGCGACTTCGAGGCCCGCTTCGCCGGGATGATGGTCGGCTCCGGCGTGCCGCCGATGATGGCGCGGGTGCTGGCGGCCATGTTCACCCGCGACTCGGGCGACGTCACCGCCGCCGAGCTCGTCGCCCGCCTGCACGTCAGCCCGTCCTCCGTCTCGAAGGCGGTGGCCCGGCTGGAGCGGCGCGGACTCGTCCACCGCGAAAGGCGCGACCGCCGCGAGCACTACACGCTGTACGAGGACGTCTGGTACCGCGCCTGGACGGCCAGCGCCGAGTCGATGATCGCCTGGGCGTCCCACGCCGAGGAGGGCGCCGCCGTCATCGGCACCGCAACGCCCGCGGGAGTCCGCCTCGAAACGACGGGCCGCTTCTTTCGCCTGCTCAGACACGACATGCTTCAGGCCGCCGAGCACTGGCGGCGGACGCTGTCGTAGAGCCAGGGCGTGTCCGGTGGATCGCCGCGGGGCTGCGGCGGGCGCAGCGCTCTTGGGAACGCGGGGCGCCCCCGGACTGCGCCGCAGCAGCCACAAGGCAAGCTCTAAGCCGCCCGCGAGCCCTCGTGTTCGCCGAAGACGCGCGCCCGCAGATCGCCGCCGCGAAGGGCGAGGTCGCCGGTGTGCCACAGCCAGTGCCAGACCTCGGGCCGGTGCACTCCACGGACCGGCGGCCGCCCGCCAGAACTGCGGCGGATGGTCACCGCCAAGCCGAAGAGCCGGTCGAGGAGGTCGTTGCCGGCCGCCTGCAAGGACACGCCGTCGCCGTGGGTGATGCCGACGAGCGTCAGGCGGCAGCTGTCGGGGCGCTCGTCGAGTTCCAGCTCGGGGGTCCAGGCGGTGCTCATTCGAGCCAGTTTGATCACCGCCATGACCTGCGGCAACACCGCGAGCGTGATCGTTACCGGATGGTGACTCCGGCCGGCGGCGGCCGAGCGGACCCGGCCGCCGCCTCGCTCACGCCTCCCGGGGCGCTCGCGGGCGCTGCATCACGATCGAGGCGAGCACCAGTGCCACGCCGCCGACCTGGACCGCGCGCAGGTCCTCGCCGAACAGCAGGACCGACAGGACCACCGAGGTCAGCGGTTCCAGCAGCGCCGCGACGACGCCCGCGTTCGCCTCGGTCAGACGCAGGCCCGCGAAGTAGGCGGTGTAGGCGATCGCGGTCGGCACGAGTCCGAGGAACAGCAGTCCGGCGAGAGGTTCGGGGCGCATGGGCAGGGCCATGCCGGTCACCGCTGCGAAGGGCAGCAGCACGAACCCGCCGGCGAGGAAGGCCAGGGCGGTGACGGCGAGTTCGTGTCCTTCGAGGCGGGCGGCGCCCGGGTTGAGCGTCACGGCCGCGAAGCCCGCCGCGGCGGTGAGGGCGAGGACGGTTCCGGTGAGGACGTCGCCCTCGCCCGAGGGGGCCCCCAGGAGCAGGACCAGGCCGAGTCCGGCGGTGGCGACTCCCGCGAGCAGCGCCGGGCTCGGCCGCCGCGCTTGGAGGGCGCAGGAGCCGAAGGCGACGAGAACGGGGACGGCGACCATCGTGGTCAGGGCCGCGAGGCTCACGCTGGTGGCCGCGACGGCGCCGAAGAAGGAGGCCTGGAAGACCGCCAGCAGGGCACCGGTGAGCGCTGTGTGCACGAGGGTGCCGCGTCGGCGCGGAAGTCGGGAGAGGCGGCCGGTGGCCAGCGCGAACGCGGTCAGCAGGACGCCGCCGGCCAGCAGCCGGTAGGCGGCCACCGACGGGGAGGACAGGCCGGCGCTCTCGGCGAGCGCGGCTCCGGACAGGCCGCCGGTGCCCCAGAGGACACCTGCGAGGACGAGGAGGGTGATGCCGCGTCGGGCGGCGGTCGCGCGAACGCGCGGGGAGTTCTTCGGCAAGGTTTCGGCTTCCGGCTTCGACGTGATGGGGACGCGGTCGAAGCGGGGCGCGACGGAGTCGGCGTCAGTTCACGGCGAAGGGCCCTCGGTGCCGTCAGGGGCTTCCAAGGACGTGGCTCACGCCCCGCTCAGACGCGGGGCGGCGGGGTGCAGAAGATCCGGTGGCCGTGGCGCATGCCCGCGACCCTACATCGCGTGCCGGTGTGCGTCGCCGGGTCGAAGGCACCCGCCGACGGGCGGCGTAGGCCCGTCGGCGGGTGGGGGCGCGGAAGCCCGACACGACTCCCGCGCGGTCTACACTCCCCGGTTCTTGGTGTGGACGATCTTCCCGTCGCGCATGGAGAAGGTGATGTCGGCCCGGTTGGCGACCGAGCGGTCGTGGGTGACGACCACGACGGTCGTCTTCTCCGCGACGACCAGGTCGCGCAGGAGGGTGACGATGCGTTTGCCGTTGCGGCTGTCGAGGTTCCCGGTCGGCTCGTCGGCGAAGATGACCTCGGGCCGGTTGGCCAGCGCCCGCGCGATCGACACGCGCTGCTGCTCGCCGCCGGACAGTTTGCCGGGCAGGCGCCCGAGCTTCGCGCCGGACAGGCCGACCTGCCGCAGGAGGGTCAGCGCCCGGTCCTTGCGCTCGGCGGTGGGCACGCGGGCGAACTCCAGCGGGAGCATCACGTTCTCCAGCGCGGTCAGGTTCGGCACCAGGTTGTACTGCTGGAACACGAAACCGATGCGGCTGCGGCGGTAGGCGACCTGCTTGCCGGGCGGCAGCGCGGTCACGTCGACACCGCCGACGTGGATGGTCCCGCTGGTCGGCGCGTCCAGGGCGCCCATCAGCGACAGGAGGGTGCTCTTCCCGCTGCCACTGCTGCCCACGATGGACGCGAAGGTCGCGTCGGGGACCTCGAAGGTGACCCCGTCGACGGCGGCGATGACCTCCCCGCCGGACTTGAAGCGCTTCACGACGTCCTTGACCTGCAGCATGTCCCTACTCCCCTCGCAGAACTTCGGCCGGGCGGACCCGGGCTATGAGCCAGGCGGGCACGACGCTGCCCAGCAGCGCGATGCCCAGGGCGCTGGCCACGCCGAGCGCCAGGGTGTTCCAGCCGAGTCCGGCCGTGACCTCGCCGATGAGGTCGGCGGCGGACTGCGGCTCCTCTCCGCCGGGTCCCATGACGCGGGTCACCTTCCCGGGCCCGCCGCCGGTCATCGCCCCGGTCGTGTCCTCGGCGGCGGGCGTGTTGGTCGTGACGAGCACGTCGGCGATGAGGTTGCTGGTCAGCATGGTCACGCCGAGGCCGAGGACCGTCGCGGCCAGCACGAGCGTCACCGCCTCGATCCCGAACTGCGCGACGACTCCGCGGCTGGTGGCGCCGATCGCCTTGAGGACGCCGACCTCCTTGCGCCGCTCGCGGACGGTCAGCGCCAAGGTGAAGAACACGATCACGGCCGCGCACAGCAGGCAGATCAGGAAACCCAGCCAGGTGATGCGGTCGACGCTCTCCAGGCCCTGTGTCGCCTCCAGCGCCGACTGCGACTCGGTGCGGATCTCGACGGTGTCGCCGAGCAGCTCGCCCAGCGCGTCGCCGACGGCGGGCAGCGCGGCGACGTCGTCGACCTCGACCACGATGTTGTTGTACCCGTCGAGCTCGCCGAGGTCCATCAGGGTCGCGGCGGTCATGACCACGCCGACGTCGTCGTACTCGCCGGTGGTCGCGATCCCGACCACGGTGAAGGTCTCCTCGAAGGCGGTGAAGGTGTCGCCGACGGCGAGCCCGTTCTTCTCGGCGACCTGGTCGCTGACGATCGCGCCGCGCTCGTCGGCGGCCTCGAGCGCTCGGCCGTCCACAACGGACAGCGGCACGCCCCTGCTGGTGAGATTGCCGTCGGTGCCGGTGACGGTGATCGGGAACTTCATGCCCTCCGGGGCGCCCATCTTCGAACCGTCGACCGCCGACTCGAGGTTCGTGGTGCCCTTGGCCCCGTTCGGGGCGCCGAGCATCACCTTCGGCCCACCGGCCTGATCCTCTTCGGACTTGGGCAGTTCGAGCATGCCCTGCGCGATGCCCTCGGCGCCGGCGACGTGGTCGAGCGCGCGAACCCGCTCAAGCTGTTCGGCGCTGAGGTAGCCCATCTCCTCGGCGTTCTGGCTGAACGCCGGCATGGCCGTGATGGTGGTGTCCAGCTCGGCGCGGACCGTGGCGAGCCTGCTCGCCACGGCCTCGTTGGCCACCAGCATCGACAGGGTCAGGCCCACGACGATGGCGAGCACCAGGATGACCGCGCCACCCCGGGTCTTGTTTCTGAACGTGTTCTTGATGCCGCGTGCGGCCACACTCATGGTGTCGTCCTCAACGAAGTCAGGTCAGGGGACGCACCGGCGTCGAGCCGGGCGTCAGGCGCCAACGAAAGCAGCGGGAAGGGCCGGCGGAAAGGATCCGGAGGCGGTTCCCACCCAACTCCCAACCGGGCCACAGCCGGGCCCCATGAACGCGCGGAAGGGTTCGGGACATGCCAACGACGACACCGGCCGGCGCCCCGGCCGCCACGCGCCGGGCCGACGGCCGCCCCGCCCGGCTGCTGGTGGTCGAGGACGAGCGGATGCTGGCCGACATGCTCCTCGACGCGCTCAGTTTCGCCGGCTATGACGCGCATCTGGCCGAGACGGGCTCGCAGGCCCTGTCCCGGGTGGGGGAACTGTGTCCGGACCTGCTGCTGCTGGACGTGAACATGCCCGACTTCAGTGGTTTCACCGTCGCCGAGCGCCTGCGCGCGGCCGGGGACGACACGCCGGTCATCTTCCTGACCGCGCGGGACGCGCCGCGAGACGTCCGCGACGGTTTCCTCGCCGGCGGCGACGACTACCTGGCCAAGCCTTTTCGGCTGGAGGAGCTTCGCCTGCGCATCGAGGCGGTGCTGCGGCGGACCATGCCGGCCCGCGCGGGCGACGGCCACCGGCTGACCGTCGCCGACCTGGTCCTCGACACCGAGTCGCATCAGGTGTGGCGCGGCGGCCGGGAGGTCGCGCTGTCGCGCACGGAGTTCCAGCTGCTGCGCTATCTGATGCGCAACACCGGCCGGGTCCTGTCGCGCGCGGAGCTGCTGCGGACGGTGTGGAACCAGGGCTTCGAGACCGACACCTCCCTTGTCGAGACCTACATCTCCTACCTGCGGCGCAAGCTCGACAGCGGCCCGCCGCACCTCATCCACACCGTGCGAGGCGTGGGGTACGCGCTGCGCGAACCGAGGCCCTGAAACGGCGATGACGATCAAGGCCAGACTCATCCTCTCCACCGGCGTGCTGCTCTGCCTGGCGACCACCGTGATCAGCGTGGTCGCCATCAGCGCGGTCACCGACGCGATGACCGGGCGGGTGGACGCCCAGCTGCGGGAGTACCTGCGGCAGCCGCAGAACTCCGCCGACACCCGCCTCCAGCCCGCGCTCATGCTGGGCCGGTCCTCCCCGCAGACCTCGCCGGCGTTTCAGGCGGTGGCGGTACTCGTCGTCGACGCCGAGGGGAACCTGGTCTCGGCCGACAACGCCGGCTACTACACCGACCCGCTCCCCCTTCCCGAGCTGCCCAACCCGCTGCCGACCGATGGGAAGCCGCTGACGGCGACCAGCGCCGACGGCACGACCGACTACCGGGTGCTGGCCGTCGGCGCGCTCGTGCGCGTCGCTGTCGACCCGGTCACCGGCGAGGAGACGAAGGTCGCGGGGCGTCTGGTGCTCGCCGCCCCGCTCACCGAGGTCGGCACCGTGCGAGGTCAGCTGGTGACGACGATGGCGGTCACGGTCGCGGCGGTGCTGCTGCTCAGCCTGCTGGCGAGCTGGTGGATCACCAGGCGAGGGCTGCGACCGGTCGGCGACATGATCGACACCGCCGCGGCCATAGCCGAGGGCGACCTCACCCGGCGAGTGGCGAGGCGGCCCGGCCACGGCGAGCTCGGCCGGCTGGCGACGGCGCTGAACACGATGGTGTCGCGCCTGGTGCGCGCGATCGGTGAGCGGGAGACGCAGCAGGAGAGGCTGAGGAGGTTCGTCGCCGACGCCTCGCACGAGTTGCGCACGCCGCTGTCCACGATCGGCGGCTACGCCGACCTGTACGAGTCGGGTGGGGCGCGCTCGGGGCCGATGCTCGACCGGGCGATGAGCCGGATCCGGGCGGAGAACCTGCGGATGGCGGCGCTGGTGGACGACATGCTGCTGCTGGCGCGGCTCGACCAGGAGGCCGAGCAGGTGTACGGAGCCTGCGACCTGTCGCGGGTGGTGACCGACTCGGTCGACGACGCGCGGGCCGTCGACGCCGAGCGGGTGGTCGTCGCGGAGGTGGAGCCCGGGGTGGTGGTGACCGGAGACGAGGCGCGGCTGCGGCAGGTGCTGGCGAATCTGCTCGCCAACGCCCGTCTGCACACTCCACCGGGGACGACGGTGACGGTCGGTCTACGCGACGAGGGAGGCCGGGCGGTGCTCGTCGTCGCCGACGATGGTCCGGGAATGGACGAGGAGCATCGCGCGCGGGCTTTCGACCGGCTGTACCGGGCCGATCCGTCGCGGTCGCGGGCGACGGGCGGGTCGGGACTCGGACTGTCCATCGTGGCCTCGATCGTCGCCGCGCACCGGGGGACGGTGGCGATGGCGGGCTCACCTGGCGGAGGGACGCACGTGGTGGTGGACCTGCCACCCGGTCGATGAGATCCTCACATTCGACCTGATACTTACCAAAAGTAATCAGACCGTGACTCTTTGCCAATCGTCATCGTTCATCCGAGTGTGATCTTGCTTGACAGGCACAAGAAGGCGCAGGGTGCTCATCGGACGGTGCTGGTCTCAAGTCTCGTGGCGGCCTACATAGCCGGGCGCAGCATCCGTGCCCTCGCCGGCGAGCTCGGCCGGTCCTACGGTTTCGTGCACCGGATCCTCGCCGGGTCCGGCGTCGGCCTGCGGCCCCGGGGGTACCGACTCCCAAGGCCGCGAGCGGAGGTGGACGCGCCACCTCCGCTCCTGCCGATCGAGCAGATCACCGTCCTCGAAGGGCGGCCACGGCAAGCCGGGTCTCCTCGGCGACCAAGTCGGCGTTGATCTGGGCGCCCGCCGCGGCGCCGGCGGCCGCCGAGGCGCCCACCTGGGCGGTGAGGTCGGTGGCATTGCCCGCGACCCACACGCCGGGCACCTCTGTCCGGCCGGTGCCGTCGCAAGGGATGAACGCGCCGACGCCCGCGGGGTGCTCGGTCGGCAGCAGCCCCAGGGGTTCAAGGAAGGCGGCGCGGGTCACCATGCGCGGGGCGACGACCAGCGCCTCGCGTTCGACGACGGTGCCGTCGGCGAGGCGCAGGCCGGTGAGGCGGCCGTCGGTGGCTTCGACGGCCTCGACCTTGCCCTCGACGACGCGGATGCCCCGCGCGGCGAGCTGCTCGGCCTGCTCCGCGGTCGGCGGAGGCGCGGTGTGGGCGAAGAACACCACGTCGCCGGTCCACTGCCGAAACAGCAGCGCCTGATGCACCGACATCGGACCGGAGGCCAGCACACCGACGGCCCGGTCGCGGACCTCCCAGCCGTGACAGTAAGGGCAGTGCAGGACGTCGTGGCCCCAGTGCTCGCGCAGGCCCGGCAGATCCGGCAGCTCGTCGGCGAGCCCGGTCGCGGCCAGCAGCCGCCGGGCGGCGACGCTTCGGCCATCGGCGAGCCGCACGGTGAAATCGCCCTCGGTGCCGGTCACCGCCGCCACCTCGCCGGACACGACGTGCCCGCCGTACCCGCGCACCTCGGCGCGGCCGCGTTCGAGCAGTTCGGCCGGGTCGATGCCCTCGTGTCCGAGCAGCCCGTGCACGCCTGAGGCGGGGGCGTTGCGCGGTGAGCCGCCGTCCACGACCAGCACCGATCGCCGGGCCCTCGCCAGCATCAGCGCACCGTTCAGGCCGGCGGCGCCGCCGCCGATGATCACCGCGTCGTACTCGTTCCCCAGTGTTCCGGTCATCATGACCACCTCCACGGCGAGCATGCGAGCGGTCGGCGATATCCGCAAATCGTGTTGCCGTTTCAGCAACTCCCCCGCTGGAATTCCGGCGCGGCGGGCACCGGGTCTCGCCGAAAACCCGGCCCGTGAGACCCGCCGCGCCTACCGTTGGCGGCTATGGGGATCAGCTTTTCGAGCGTCGTCGACGCTCCCGTCGACGAGGTGTTCGCCTGGCACGCCCGGCCGGGGGCGGTCGTGCGGCTGACCCCGCCATGGCTGCCGATGAAACTGAAGCGCGAGGCCGCCTCGATCCGCGACGGCCGCGCCGAGTTCTCACTCGTCCCGGGCGTGCGCCTGGTCGCCCGGCACGACCCGCGCGGATACGTCGAGTCCGAGCGCTTCGTCGACGTGCTGGAGACCTTCCCCGTCGGCGCGCTTGGGGGCTGGCGGCACTGCCACGAGTTCACCGATCTCGGCGGCACCCGCACCCGCGCCACCGACCGCGTCGACACCCCGGTGCCCGAACGCCTGCTGCGAGCGATGTTCGTCTACCGGCACCGGCAGCTCGCCGACGACCTCGCCGCGCACGCCTGGGCCCGGGCCCTGCGGCCCGAACCGATGACGGTCGCCGTGACCGGGTCCTCGGGTCTGATCGGGACGGCCCTGACGGCACTGCTGACCACCGGAGGCCACCGCGTCATCCGGCTCGTCCGCGGCCGCGCCAGGGGCTGGGACGAGCGGTTCTGGAATCCGGAGCGTCCGGCCGCCGATCTTCTCGACGATGTCGACGCCGTCGTCCACCTGGCCGGGGAGAGCATCGCCGGCCGCTTCACCGAGGAGCACAAGCGCGAGATCCGCGACAGCCGCGTCACGCCGACCCGCCTCCTCGCCGAGCGGGCCGCCGCCACCGGAGTGGAGGTCTTCGCCTGCGCGTCGGCGATCGGCTTCTACGGTCCCGACCGAGGCGATGAAGTGCTCACCGAGCATGCCGCCGCCGGAGACGGTTTCCTCGCCGGTGTCGTCGCCGACTGGGAGGCCGCCACCGAGCCCGCCGCCGAAGGCGGGGTCCGCGTCGTCCGGGTGCGCACCGGGATCGTGCAGAGTCCCAACGGCGGCGCCCTGCGCCTCCAGCGGCCGCTGTTCAGCGCCGCGCTCGGCGGCCGGATCGGTTCGGGGCGGCAGTGGACCTCGTGGATCGGCATCGACGACCTCACCGACATCTACCTGCGCGCGCTCGTCGACTCCCGCCTGTCCGGCCCCGTCAACGCCGTCTCCCCCCACCCCCTCCGCAACGCCGAGTACACCGACATCCTCGCCGGTGTCCTGCACCGGCCCGCCCTCATCCCCGTCCCCGCCTTCGGGCCGCGGCTCCTGCTCGGCCGCGAAGGCGCCGCCGAGATCGCCGAAGCCGGGCAGCGGGTCGTGCCCGCCGCCCTCGCGGCCGTCGGGCACCGCTTCCGCTTCCCGAGCCTGGAGGGGGCGCTGCGGCACGTGCTCGGCAAGGCGCGGGCGGTGGGGGTGGGGGTGGGGGTGGGTTGAGCGTTCAGCCCCGCAAGCCCGCCAACCTCGCACAGGCCTCCGCGATCGTCGCCGGGGTCTTGTTGTAGGCCACCCGGATCTGGGACACGCCTGTCGGGTCGTCGTAGAACAGCTCGCCGGGGGCGACGATGACGCCGGTGCGGGCGAAGAGCCGGTCGGCGTACTCGCGGCCGGAGCCGGGGACCTCGGCGAGGAAGTAGCAGCCGCCGGCGGGGGTGAAGCAGGTGAGGCCCAGCGACTCGAAGGCGCCGACGGACTCGTCGCGCAGTTTGCGCATGAGCCGGCCCCGGTCGGGGTCGGCGAGGTCGGCGGCGGTGTGGGCGAGGGCGTTCTGCAAGGGTGTGGCGGTACCGCCGGTGACGGCCTCGTGGACCCGGCGGATCGCGGTCGTGAGCGCTTCGGGCGCGCGGAAGTAGCCGAGCCGCCATCCGCTGATGGCGTGGCTCTTCGACAGGCTTCCGATGGTGACGCACCGGTCGGCGAGTTCTGCGAACTCCGTCGCCGAGACCATGGTCCCGTCGAAGACGTAGCGGGTGTAGACCTCGTCGCTGATGAGCGGGACGTTCCAGCGCAGGCACAGCTTCCCGACGGCGGTGAACTCCTCGCGGGTGAACACGTGCCCGGTGGGGTTGTGGGGCGTGTTCACGATGACGGCGCGGGTCTTGTCGTTGAAGGCGGCGGCGAGCTCGGCGGGGTCGAAGCCCCAGCCCGGCGGGCGGATCCGGACGAAGCGGGGGACGCCTCCGGCAAGGGCGATCGCCGACAGGAAGTTGGTGTAGAAGGGCTCGAACACGACGACCTCGTCGCCGGGCTCGACGAAGGTCAGGAGGGCGACGGTGAGCGCCTCGGTGCCGCCGTTGGTGACGGTGAGTTCGGTGCCGGGATCGGTGGGGACGGCGAACTCCGCCGCGAGAGCGGTGCGAGCGGGGAGGGAGCCGCAGGTCTCCTCGTACTGGTGGTCGCCGGCGCGCAGCCGCTCGACGGCGGCGTCGATGAGCCGGGCGGGCGGCTCGGGGTATCCGGGCAGGCCGATGGCGAGGTCGATGCTGTCGGGGCCCGCGGTGGCGCGCAGGGACTTGCCGAGACCGTAGGGAATGGCGGTGGCACGAGACGCGATGCGCGGGTTGCTGTCGCCTGTCACCCGCAACATTGTCGCGGCCGGCGCGAGCGGCGGGCCGGGTTGAGTCGTGAACTCGACAGGCGTGGTCAGAGGCCGTCGTACAGGCGCGTCAGGGTCTGTCCGGCGGGTTCGGCGCGGGCCTCGCGGTGGCCGGTGCCGGCCCAAAGGTGCATGAGCCGGTTCTCTCCGACCGCCGCGGCGGCCTTGCGCAGCGGCGCGGTGAGGTGGTGGACGGCGGGGTAGCCGAGCGGCGCGATCGGTTCGTAGCGGTCGGTGAACAGGTTGCGCAGTCCGCGCGCCGGTCGCCCGGTGAAGGCGCGGGTGACGACCGTGGTGTCGAAGGCGGGGTCGGTGAGGGCGGTCCGGTGCGCCTCGGCGGCGCCGCTCTCCTCGGTGCGCAGCAGGACCGTGCCGACCATGACGGCCTCGGACCCGGCGCGCAGGGCGGCGCGCGCGTCGGCTGCGGTGGCGACTCCCCCGGCGGCGATGAGCGGCAGGGTGACCACGCGCGCGATCTCGGCGACGAGCTCGGGCAGCGGGGTCGGCGGCGGTGGCCGCTCGGGGGTGAAGGTCGCGGAGTGCCCGCCGGCGGCCGCGGCCTGGACGATGAGCATGTCGACGCCGGCCGCGACCGCCTGGCGGGCCTCGTCGGCGGAGGTGACGGTCTGGGCGACGACGCTCCCGGCGTCGCGGAGGGCCGCGAGGATTCCCGGCCCGGGCAGGCCGAAGGTGAACGACACCAGCGGAACCGGGCTGGCCAGCAGCAGATCGACCTTGTCGGTCCAGTGGTCGTCGTCCTCGATCGGCTCGGCGCCGGCGAGGGACAGGCCGAAGCGGGCCGCCTCCGGTTCGAGGGCGTCGGCGTAGGCGCGGTGCGCGGCGGGCGTGATGGGGACCGGGTTGGGCGCGAAGACGTTGACGCCGAAGGGCAGGCCCTCGGCCCGCACGGTGTCGATCTGCTCGGCGAGTTCCTGCGGGCCGCGGTACCCGGCGGCGAGGAAGCCGAGGCCTCCCGCCCGCGCGGCGGCGGTCACCAGCGCCGGAGTTCCGGCGCCTCCGGCCATCGGCGCGGCGAGCACCGGAAGACCGATTCCGAGGTGGGAAAGGAGGCTCACGACGGCTCCCCGGTCGGCGTTTCGTGCGGTCCCCGCCATGCTAAGCCGATTCGGGACGGACTCGCCGCCACCCGGCCCGGGCGCGGCGCCCCGCCGCTCCACAGCGGTCCTGAGTAGACGGTCCTATATGGTCGCCACTCCGACGACTCACGAGGCTGGAAATGACTTCTGCGAACCCCAACGACCCGGTCCGGATCGCCGCCGATCTCGGCATCACCCTGCACGATGTCGTGCCCGGCCGGACCACACCGGCGGAGGGCCTGGACGAGGCGCTCGCCGAACTCGCCGCCCACCACGCCGCGACCGTCGCGGTGGCCCGCTCGGGGCGCTTCGACGAGGCCGTTCCCATGCAGGTCCAGCTCTACGCCGACTGCGTCGGACTGCTCGGTACCGACCACCCGGACTCGGTGTCGCTGCTGGCCACACTCGGCGCCATGCTGACCGAGGCCAAGCGCCTCGACGAGGCCGTCGCCGTCCTCGAGACGAGTCTCGCCGACCAGCTGCGGATCCACGGCGAGGAGGATCCCCGGACCTTCGACAGCCGCGACAGCCTCGCCTACGCCCTCCGCGACGCCGAACGCCACGAGGAGGCCGCCGAGGTCTACGAGGCCGACCTCGCCATCCGCCTGCGCGCTCTCGGCGAGGGGCACCCGACGACCTTCGCGTGCCGTGAGGCACTGGCGGTCACGCTGCTGCGGGCGGGCCGCCGCGACGAGGCCGTCGAGCTCTACCGCGTCAACCTCGACGCCATGACCGAGCACCTCGGCGCCGACGATGACGAGACGCTGACCGCGCGCAACGAGCTGGCCAACGCCCTGGCCGGTTCGCGGTCCTTCGGCGAGGCCATCGCCCTGCACGAGGAGAACCTGGCCGCGCGCACCCGGGCATTCGGGTCCGGGCACGACGGGGTCGAGGTGACCAGGGCCAACCTCGCCGCCATCCGGGCGGAGGCCGCCGGGGACGCCTAGCGCGAAGCGGTCGGCCCGCCGCGCCCTGCCACCCCGTTCACGTGGCGTCCCACCCTCTCGTATCGTACAGATGTTCGGGAAAAGTGCGGCGGGTCGCACGGTGCTGCGAGATGATCGAGGTATGGACGTGGCGAGGCGGATTCTGATCGATCGCGGCCGCTGGATCGTCGTCGAGCGCTGGCGCGGCGACGGGGAGGCCGCCCCGAGCCTGCAGGTCTGCCAGGTCGAGGGCGGCGGCTTCCTCGTCGTCTACTACGCCGCCGACCGCATGTGGGGCCGCGCCTTCACCCTGCGCCGGGACGCCTCGCAACACGCCGAACGGATCCGCTCGTGGGCGAAGGACAGGGGCGTGCGCTGGACCGACGCGACGATCCAGTGAGCGTTCAGGGCAGCCGCAGCGTGTGCCAGCGCTCGGTCCCGCCCGGCAGCACGTAGTTCTCGACCTCCACGAAGCCCTGCTCCTCCGCGAAGCGCAGGCCCTCGACGTTCGTCCCGAGCACGATCGTCTCGACCGCCTCGGCGCCCAGTTCACGCGCCCGCGCCAGCCCTCGCTCGTAGAGCCGCGTGCCGTAGCCCCTGCGCCGGTGCTCGGGGAGGATCCGGGCGATCACCACGGACTCCTTCGACTCACCGGCCGGCGGACGGACCGTCGAGCAGCCGACGAGGACATCGCCGGCATAGGCGACCTCGAGGTGGTTGCGGCCGGATCGTTCGCGCACGTCGTCGAGGGACAGCGGGTCGGCCGGGATGATGGTGTTGTGGACGTGGCGCCAGTCCTCGATCATGGCGTCGCCGTCCACCTGCTCAATGCGTAGCTCGGACACGGTGAAAGAAAACCCCGCGCCCGCCGGGGTGTCAAACGAGATGACCGGGCCTCACCCGCGACGGCGCTCACGGACCGAGCGCCATGCCGTCCACCCCGCCTCCACGATCAGCACGATCGCCCACACCGTGCCCGGCGCACTCCTCGAACCCGTCGAGCGCTCGCGGCGGACCCGTCAACGCCTCGGCGAGCCCCCGCCGCCCGCTGAGCAGGTCCCACAGCCAGGAGAGCCCGAGGAGGACGCTGAGGGCCTGCGCATCGAGGAAGACTCCGGCGTGGGCGCCCAGGCGGGCGAGCGGCCTCCTGGACGCGCCGCCCGGCGGAGCCTGCACCGGCGGCGGCTCCTCGACGGTGGAAGCTCGCGCGCGGCTCCGGAGTCCTCGGCGATGACGGCCTTCTGGACCGGGATCACTGTCGCCCAGGCCGCGCCGCTGAGGTCCACAGCGCGGCGATCGCCCATGGGTTCTGCGGGACGCTCAGCGCGAAGTCGCTGGAACCGCAGGAGCAACAGCAGCGGGAAGACTTGCGCACCTCGGCCCGTCTCGCGCGATATACGACACCCGGACGGATGCGCAGCGTGAAACCCGACAGTCATCGACGTCGATCGCTTATTGACTCCGCATGGACTTTCGGTCAATGTTTCGTCACCGGGTTCACACCCGGACCGGCCCAGTCCGGTACGTGCCCCGCATTCGCCCGAAGGGACACCGATGCGCCGTCCCGGTTCGACCTTCTCCATCCGGCGCCCGGCGCCCCCGGTCTCCGGCGCCGGCCGGAACCACCGCGGCTTATCCGGAAACATCCCGGTCCTGTGCGACCGCCCACGCCCAACTGACGGCACCCTCACGTCGGCACCCCACCGGGCAGCCGCGGCGAGGGTGCCGCTTTCACTCCCGGAGCGAAGATCATGAGTCTCACCCGATTAATGCAGCGCGGCTGGTCCGGCCTCGCCCTCCTCGCCACCGCGTTGGCGGCCGCCGCCGCCTTCACCACCCCCGCGTTCGCCGCGCCCGCCGAGGGCGCGGTTCTCTACGCCGGAGAGTCCACCGCCATCAGCGGCTCCTACATCGTCGTGTTCAAGGACACCGTCGCCGCCAACGGCGTCGGAGCCGGCGCGCAGGCCCTCGTCGGCGAGCACGGCGGCGAGGTCACCGCGACCTATCGCAACGCCCTGCGCGGTTTCGCCGCGACCATGTCGGCCGAGGCCGCCGCGCGTGTGGCCGCCGAACCTCAGGTCGACTACGTGCAGGCCGACCGCACGGTCTCGCTCGCAGGTACGCAGTCGCCGGTGCCCTCCTGGGGCCTCGACCGCATCGACCAGCGGGCCCTGCCGCTGAACAACTCCTACACGTACCCCAACACCGCCTCGGGTGTTAAGGCCTACATCATCGACACCGGAATCCGCTTCACGCACACCGACTTCGGCGGGCGCGCGGTCTCCGGTCGCGACACGGTCGACAACGACAACGACGCCACCGACTGCAACGGCCACGGCACGCACGTCGCCGGCACCACCGGCGGCACCGCGCACGGCGTCGCCAAGGGCGTCACGCTCGTCGGCGTCCGCGTCCTCGACTGCGCCGGCAGCGGCTCCTACGCCGGCGTCGTCGCCGGCATCGACTGGGTCACCGGCGACCACGCCCCCGGGGCGCCCGCCGTGGCCAACATGAGCCTCGGCGGCGGCTTCGACCAGGCCACCAACGACGCCGTGACCGCCTCCATCGCCGACGGCGTCAGCTACGCCGTCGCGGCGGGCAACGACTACAGCGCCAACGCCTGCAACAGCTCGCCGGCGAGCACGCCCAATGCGATCACGGTGGGCTCGACCGACAGCAACGACGCCAAGTCGGACTTCTCCAACATCGGCACCTGCCTGGACATCTTCGCGCCCGGTCGCGGAATCACCTCGTCCTGGTACACCTCCGACACGGCGACCAACACCATCAGCGGGACCTCGATGGCGACACCGCACGTCGCCGGCGCCGCGGCGCTCGTGCTGTCGGCCAACCCCTCGTACACACCCCAGCAGGTCCGCGACAAGCTCGTCAACGACGCCACCAACGGCGTCGTGACCGGTCCCGGCACCGGCTCGCCGAACAAGCTGCTCTACGTCGGCAACATCCAGCCCCCGACGCAGGACTTCTCGATCGCCGTCTCACCCGGCTCCGGCACGGTCAACCCGGGCCAGTCGGCCACGGCGACCGTGTCGACGCAGACGACGGTCGGCGCGGCGCAGACGGTCAACCTGACGGCGAGCGGCCTGCCCGCCGGCGCGACGGCGGGCTTCAGCCCCGCGCAGGTCACCTCCGGCGCCTCGTCGGCGCTGACCATCGCCACGGGCGGGTCGACGCCGCCGGGCACCTACTCGGTGACCATCACCGGCACCGGGACGGTGACGACACAGTCGACGTCGTTCACGCTGACGGTCAACGGCCCGCCCGGCTGCTCGCAGACCAACTCCACCGATGTCGCGATCCCCGACAACGCCACGGTGAACAGCTCGGTCACGATTTCGGGCTGCACGGGCAATGGGAGCGCGAGCTCCACGGTGGCGGTCAACATCCTGCACACCTACATCGGCGACCTCGTCGTGAGCCTCATCGCCCCCGACGGCTCGGCCTACGTCCTGCACAACAGGGCCGGCGGCAGCGCCGACAACATCAACCAGACCTACACCGTCAACCTCTCCGGTGAGACGACCAACGGCACCTGGAAACTCCAGGTCCAAGACGCCGCGGCGTCCGACACCGGCACCATCGACACCTGGACGCTCAACCTGGTCGGCGGTGGGTCGGGCACGTGCAACGGCACCAACGGCACCGATGTCGCCGTTCCGGACAACAGCACGGTGACCAGCTCGATCACCATCGCCGGCTGCGGCCGCGCGCCTTCGGCGACCTCGACGGTGGCGGTCAACATCCTGCACACCTACATCGGCGACCTCGTCGTGAGCCTCATCGCCCCCGACGGCTCGGCCTACGTCCTGCACAACAGGGCCGGCGGCAGCGCCGACAACATCAACCAGACCTACACCGTCAACGTCTCCGGTGAGACGGCCAACGGCACCTGGAAGCTCCAGGTGCAAGACGCGGCCTCGGCCGACACCGGGACGATCAACACCTGGACGCTGACGCTCTAGACCGCCGAGACACGAAAACGGCCCCTCACCGGATCACTCCGGTGAGGGGCCGTCGCACGGGTAGGCGATCCTCGCGGATCGCGGCCCCGGAAGCTCAGATGACGCGAACGCCTTCGGCCTGCGGGCCCTTCGGGCCCTGCGCGATCTCGAACTCGACCCGCTGGTCCTCAGTGAGGCTGCGGAAGCCGGCCGACTCGATCGCGGAGAAGTGGACGAACACGTCGGGCGCGCCGCCGTCCACCGCGATGAAGCCGAAGCCCTTGTCGTCGTTGAACCACTTAACGGTTCCCTGTGCCATGTAGATCTCCCAATGTGAGGGTTGAACGCGGCCCGCAGGGCGCGGACCACCGGTCGGTTGCCGCAAGCGAAGGCACCGAACCGTCTCTCGGGAGAGAAACAGCACTGCGCGCTCACGAAACCCGTGAACGCGCCTGATGAGCACTAACACAGAAACTTCGACCGACAAGCACAACCATGCCTTGCCCTCGGACATTCCGTCCCGGAGTCCAGGACACTATGACCTGCGTCACTTTCTGGCCTCGCTTTCGGGCCCCTCCGGCCGGCGGGCCCAGCGGCCCGCCGGCCGCTTTCGCCAGGGCGCCGGAGCCGACCGCAGCGAGGCCGCGGCAAGCGCCAGAAAGCCGATGGCCAGCCAGAACTGGGCGCCGAAGTCGCTCGCCCGGATGTGCGTGTAGACGGCGCAGACGAAGAACAGGACGAGACCGCTCGCGGCGGCGGTGCCCATCCACGGCACCCACAGTCCGGCCAGCAGTCCGGCGGCCCCGGCGGTCTTCAGCGTGCCGATGGGGAAAGTGAGCCACGTCTCGGGCACGTCCGCCTTCGCCATGCCCGGCAGGATCGCCTTCCAGTGCAGGAGCGCCGCGATCCCGGAGAAGGCGTTGGCGGCGGCCGTGAGGGTGACGGCCACGCGGACAGTGTGCACAGGGCCTCCTTTCAGAGTCGGGCGGCCGGAGGCTTCGCGCTCGGCCCCGCCAGGGAGGCGAGGCCGAAGGCGAGGGCTCCCAGGACGGTGCGCACGACGTGCGCGGTCTGCCAGCGGTCACGGACGGCCGCCCAGTCGGCGGGCGGGGACAGGGGGTCCCAGCCGAGCTGATCGGTGTTGATGGGCACGTTGACGACGAGGGTCAGGACGAAGATCGCCAGCAGTGCCGCCAGTGCGCCCGCCGTGAGCCGGGACCGCCCGCTCCCGGCTCGCAGATCGGCAGCGGTGAGCAGCAGGGCGGCGAGCGCGGCCGGGACGAGCGTCGCGGTGGCCAGGCCGTCGAGGCCGATGAGCTCGACCTGCCTGACCTGTGTGTAGACGGCTCCGCCGAAGCGGCGCAGGCTCTGTTCGAGGACGAGGACGGTGAGCAGGAAGCCCGCGAAGAGGCCCGTTCCGGTCAGCAGGACAAGGCGGGCGGCGGGGACGAACCGCCTCATGCGGCGTCGTCGGCGGTGAAGCGGTCGGCGTGTTCGGCCGCCCACTGCGCGAAGGTGCGGGCGGGACGTCCGGTGACCTTCTCGACGGCGCCGGTGACGGTGCGGCCGGCCTCCGGGGTGTCGCCGTACATCGCCAGGAGCCGGTCGACGATCCGGTCGTTGCTCATGCCGGGGACGTCGGCGAGGACCTTGCAGATGAGCAGGTCGGGAGGTGAGGCGGTCCACTGCTCGCGGGCCTGTTCGGGGGTGAGTTCGGCGAAGGCGAGGTCGCGGCCGGTCGCCTCGGCGAGGATGCGGATCTTGTCGCGCGGGGTGAGCACCTCCGGGCCGGTGATGGCGTAGGCGCGGCCGGCATGGCCGTCCTCGGTCAGTGCCGCGGCGGCGACGGCGGCGATGTCGGACTCGTGCACGGGCGCGCTGCGGCGGTCGCCGAAGGGTTCGCGGACGGCGCCTTCGGCGCGCAGTCGCGGACCCCAGTCGGCGAGCGTGTTGGACATGAACTCGATGGGCCGCAGGTGGGTCCAGTCGAGTCCGCTCTCACGGAGCGCGGGTTCGAGGGTGCTCTCGGTCCAGCCGCCGAGGACGGTGGCCCGGCGCACCCCGGCGGCGCTTGCGAGTTCGGCGATCTGAGGCCCGTTGCGGAGGGGCCGGTAGCCGGCCTCGAAGTTGATGAGGTGGACGGCCGTCACGCCGTCGAAGGCGGCCTTGAGCGTGCCGATGTCGGCGAGGTCGCCCTGGACGGTCTCGACCTGCGAGGGCAGTCCGGCGTCGCCGGGATTGCGGGTGAGCGCCCGGACGGGGTGGCCGGCTCGGAGCAGGTGGCCGACGAGGTGGCGGCCGACGGTGCCGGTGGCACCGGTGACGAGGAGCATGGTGAACCCTTCATGTCATATGAATTCCGTACTATCACTGTCTCATACAACAAGACCCACCGATAATATGAGTTACGTAACACTGACGAGGCCGCAGCGCTGGCCTCCGGCGGTCGCGGCGGCCCTCGACGCACACCTGCGCGGCGCGGTCGGTGAGCCCAGGTCAGGAGCCGTCGACGTGGGCGAGGATCGCGGCGTTCACGCGCTCCGGATACCCGAATTGCAGACCGTGCCCGGCATCCGGGATCACCTCGATCCGCGCGTCGGGAAGTACCCGGCGGATCCGCGCGACGGCCTCGGCGGGCCGCAACAGCGTGGAGCGCCCGCCGATGACGATCTGCGTCGGAGCCCTGATCGCGCCCAGATCCTCGTCGGCGCACCTGCGGCCCTTCGAGCGTCGCGGACCGAAGCCGACGGCCGCCTGGAGGATCGGCCGCGACACCGTCCAGTCGATCATCAGGGCGGCGTTGGCGAGGCGACGCGCCGGCCACGGGAGCCTCCTCGACCTCGTGAGCAGCCGCGCGAAGCCCACCATGCCGCTGAGGGCGAAGGCGGCGCGCGGCACCACGATGCCGACCGGTTCGAGTGCGGTCAGCGAAGCGACACGTTCGGGTGCCCGTGAGGCCTGGTTGAGGGCCAGCCAGGCACCGCTGGCGTGGCCGACGAAGTGGACCCGGTGGAGACCGAGGCCGTCGAGGACCTCACCGAGCCAGCGGGCGTGGTCGGCGGGACCGGCGAGCGGTTCGCGCTGGACGCTACGGCCGGGATCGTCGATCACGTCGACGGCGAAGACCGGATGTTCGGCGGCCAGCGCCTCCACCTGCTGGCACCACAGCGAAGCGTTGCCACCGTCCCCGTGCAATAAGACGATGGGCCGGCCCGACGTCGGGCCGCGGTCGAGACTCGAGACCGCACCCGCCCGCCCGCCACCGGATCGGTGGACGCGATTTCGGCGGAACCGCCGATCCCCGAAGACCCCGCGCCGCTCTTACAGTGGCGGCAGGCGATGTGTGTTCGGGGGGATCACGGATGCTGCGGAT
This sequence comes from Phytomonospora sp. NPDC050363, assembly GCF_040655735.1. Classification (NCBI taxonomy): domain Bacteria; kingdom Bacillati; phylum Actinomycetota; class Actinomycetes; order Micromonosporales; family Micromonosporaceae; genus Phytomonospora; species Phytomonospora sp. NPDC050363. The sequence goes on along the minus strand of NZ_JBFAKK010000001.1, from coordinate 259,545 downwards.
CAATTTCACCGGCGAGGACATCGCCCGCACCAGGATCGCGGCCGCGCCCGATCCGCTGTGGGAGCTCGTGTGCGCGGTGCACATGCTGCGCGGTCAGCGTGGTGACCTGCTCTTCGCCGAGTGGCGCCGGTCGGCCCTCGCGGGTTTACGCCGGCCGGGCACCACGCCAGGGCTGCGGCTGTTCTCGGTGCTGACGCCCACCTTCGGGTACTTCCCCGACTTCCTCAACCCCGCCGAGGGCATGCGCGGCATCGACCACGGCTTGGAGGCGGTCCGCTCGACACCCATCCCGCTCCTCGTCCGCGACCTGCGCCGCCTCGCTCCCGACCGCGCCCACCCCGACCTGCCCGCGCTGGCCTCCGGAGACCCCGGCGCCCTGACCCGCCTCACCGATGGCATGCGCCTCTTCCACGACACCGCGATCGCCCCGCACCGGCGCGCCCTGGAGGCGGCCTTCGACCGCGATCGAGCCCGCCGCGCCGCGGCGATGGCCGAGCACGGCGTCGAAGGGCTCCTGGCGAGCCTCGCGCCGACGGCGACCTGGTCGGCGGGGGAACTGCGGGTCCCGAACCATCCGCGCCAGGAGATCGACCTCGGCGGGCGTGGGCTGTTGCTCGTCCCGTCCTACTTCTGCATACGGCATCCCATGACGCTCTTCGACGAGTCCCACCCGCCAGTCCTCATCTACCCGATCGCGCGTTCCGGAGCGCCGTCGCGGGCCTCTCGCGGAAGCCTGCCCGCGCTCATCGGCCAGACCCGCGCGGCGGTGCTCGACACGATCGGCGCCGGGGGCTCGACGACCGAACTCGCCCGGCGCGTCGGGGTCTCGCCCGCCTCCGCCAGCGAACACGCTCGCGTGCTGCGCGACGCCGGCCTGGTCGCCAGCCAACGCGACGGCGGCAAGGTCGTGCACCGGCTCACCCCACTGGGCCGCTCACTGCTGGACTCGAACTAGACGTCGACCGCCCGGTCGCGAAAGGATCTCCGAGAGGGCGCCCCGGCTGCGCCGGAGGGTGTCTATGCGCTCATCGGTGGCCGCCAATTCGCGGTCGAGGATGGCCCGCACGTCGACGCACCAGTCGAAGTCGGGAAGCTCGCCCTGCGCACACGGCAGCACCGCGCGGATGACCTCCGTGCTCAGGCCTGCCTCCAGCAGCGCGCGGACCTGGCGCACGGTGACGACCGCGTCCTCGCCATAGTTGCGGTAGCCGTTCGAGCCCCGCCCGGCCTCCAGCAGCCCCTGCGACTCGTAGTAGCGCAGCAGCCGGGCGCTCACGCCGGTCCGCCGCGCCAACTCCCCGATCAACATGTGACGCGCCCCATCCCCGCTTGACCTTCCAACCGGTGTCAACGAATAACGTCGGCCTGGCGAGCCGGATTCCGGACGACCCCGCCGGTTCGCCGCAGCCCGAGGATATCCGTACCGACATGGAGTCACAGATGAGCTTCTACGTGGTTCAACGCAACGGCGGCACGGCGACCGCGGAGGACCTGGCCCCGCTCGCCTTCACCGGGTACGCCCACTTCACGGCCGCGCAGGTGCGCGGCGGCCTGATCAAGGGCCTCGACCTCCACCTGGAACGGCTCCAGATCGCCTCGCTGGCCATGTTCGGGCGGGCCCTGCCCGACGACCTCGTGCGCTCGCGCCTGCGCACCGCACTGGCCGCGGGACCGTCCGACGTCTCGCTGCTGGCCACGGTGTACTCCTCGACCGGCGAGTTCACCGCCGACGACGGCGCGGCCGAGCTGGACCTGCTCGTCCGCACCGGCGCACCGTCCTCGGGCCCGGCGGGCCCGCTGTCCCTGGCGACCGTCGAGCACGAGCGTTTCCTTCCGGCCGTCAAGCACGTCGGCGAGGTCGCCAAGACCTACGTCATGCGGCAGGCGGTCCGGCAGGGCTTCGACGACGCGGCCTTCCTCGACCGGCGGGGGCGGCTGAGCGAGGCATCGATCTGGAACCTGGCCTTCTGGGACGGCGAGGCCGTGGTGTGGCCCTCGGCGGAGATGCTCGGCGGGACGATGATGGGGACCGTCCGCAGGCAGCTGGAGAGGCTCGGGGCGCCGCAACGCGTGCAGGAGGTCCGGCCGGCGGACCTGCCGGGCCTGTCGGGCGCGGTGGTGATGAACTCGTGGACGCCGGGCATCGCGGTGGACCGCATCGGGGAGGCGGCTCTCCCCGCGGCGCCGTCCTTTGTTGAGTTGCTGCACGCGGCGCACGAGGCCGAGCCGCCGGTGGCGCCCTGACCGGCGATCCGCTCGCATCGTGTGATCCCGGCACTACGCAGAGCACCGGTGCATCTTGTGTTACGGGAATGTTTCAGTACCATGTGGACAATGCTGAGAGTAATCGGCGCGGGACTCCCGCGCACCGGCACGACCACACTCCGGGCGGCGCTCGGCACCCTCCTCGGAGGGCGCTGCTACCACATGACCGAGGTCTTCGACCGCCGCGAGGACATCCCCGAGTGGCAGGCCGTCGTCGACGGCGACATCGCACGGCTCCCGTCGATCCTCGGCGACTTCACCGCCGCCGTCGACTGGCCCTCGGCGGGGTTCTGGCCGGAACTGGCCGACCTGTACCCCGACGCGCTGATCCTGCTGTCGGTCCGCGACAGCGGCGCGGCCTGGTGGAGCAGCATGGACGCCACGATCATGGGGCAGGCATACCGGCTGCCCGAGGTCGAGTTCGCCGGCGACGGCTTCCTGCCGATGGTGAAAGGCGTGTGGCGGCGGGTCTTCGGCGAGCTCTTCGACGACCCGGCGAGCGGCGCCGAAGCCTACGAGCGTTATGTCGCACAGGTGCGTGCGACCGCACCGAAGGCCCGGTTGCTGGAGTGGAACGCCAAACAGGGATGGGGGCCCTTGTGCGAGGCCCTCGGAGTCGCGGTTCCCGACGAGCCGTTCCCGCACCTCAACACACGCGAGGAGTGGTCCCGGCCGGCGGAGGAGAACGCGGTCTGAGCCGGTCCGGCGGCCCCTGCGGGCCGCCGGACCGTCCAGTCAGACGCCGAAGGCCTCGGCGTATTCGATCACGCCGCCGGGGATGGGGGCGCCCTCGTCGAAGACGAGCACCATCATCGCCTCGTCGGGGACTTCCATGGGCGCCTTGATCCCGTGACGCGAGGCCGGCACGAAACCGAACCTCGGGTAGTACTTCGGGTGCCCCAGAACGAGAACGAGGTTCTCGCCGGACGCGCGGGCCACGTCGAGCGAGGCCCGGACGACGGCTGAACCAGCGCCTTCGCCCTGGTGCTCGGGCAGGACCGCGACGGGTCCGAGTGCCAGCGCCGGTGTGCCGCCGACTCGGCAACGGGTCAGCAGCGCGTATCCCGCGGCCTTTCCTGCGGGCGTCTCGGCGAGCAGTGAGAGGCCGTCGATCCAGGCGGTGGGGTCGCCGCGCAGCGCGTCGACGAGGTCGGCTTCGAGCGCGGTCTCGAAGGCCGCGAGGTTGATCGCGCGGACGGCCGCGATGTCGGCGGGCGTCTCGGGTCGTGTGTTCCAGTGGGTCATGGCGGTTTCCGTTCGGTGCGCGTGCGGGACTTGTCCCCGTGCGCGGCGTTCGGCCGGCACGGTGATGGGTGATGTGGAGACAACGTGGAGCCCTGTCGTCGCAGGGACCGCGGCCGAGCCGGGCGTCACCGAAGCCGGATGCGGCTTCCGGTGTGCCGGTTCAGACCGGGGTCCGGGACATGCGGATGGGCCGGGCGCCGCCGGGGGCGGCCGCCGCTGCGGCGGTCATCAACACACCTCCCGGTCTCGTCCCGCACGCGGCCGAGTGCCGGCGTGCGGAAACACCGTAACATCCGGGCGGCGACGCGGACATGGAGCGAAACGGGCGGTTCCCGGTCCCGGCCGGCGACGGTGTCTCCGGTGTCCGGCAGGACCGTTGCGAACTCTCGCCGGCGGCCGATAACCGTGCGCCGCAACGACGTCGTCGACATCGGACTTCCCGGTGCCCCCTGCACCGCCCACACCCGGGCGAGCACTCTCCGAGCACTGTCCATTGCGGACGGTGAAATGCCGTCGTAGGATCATATATAGGGTTACTGCGCCGATATCCCGACGGCCGGTGCGGCCGGAGGGACACGGCACCGGCAAGACGCGCAGCCTCCCCTATGGAGTGGAGGCTGCGTTCTCCCCGGGGCGGCCGCTTCGGACAAGACCGGAGCCCCGCCGGGCGACCTGCGCGCGCGGTCCTCAGCCCTCCTGCTCCTCGGCCATGTGGCGGGCGAGTTCCCGGCGCCCGCTCACGCCGAGCTTGCGGTAGATGCGGCTGAGGTGGGCCTCGACGGTCTTCGTGGTGACGTAGAGGGCGGCGGCGACCTCGCGGTTGCTCAGCCCGCCGACGACGAGTGCGGCGATACGTTCCTCGGTGGGCGTCAGGTCGTGCTCGGTGCCCCGGCGCAGGCCGAGGCGGGCGAGTTCGTCGTCGGCGAGGCGGGTCCAGCGGGCGGCGCCGAGTTCGTCGAAGCCCCGGCGCGCGGCCAGCAACGAGTCGCGGGCGGCGAGTTTGCGCTTGCCCCGTCGCCGCAGGCGCCCTTGGACGAGGAGGGTCCGGGCGCGCAGGAAGGGCATCGGTAGCGCGGGATGCGCCGCGAGGGCGAGTTCGGCGGCGGCCTCGGCCTCGTCGAGTTCGCCGAGCGCGGTGTGCACGACGGCCCGCGAACGGTGCAGGACGGCCTCGATCCAGGGCCTGGGGGCGACGTCGGCGCGGTGAGCGAGCTCGTCGAGGAGTCGCCGGGCGCGGGGCAGGTCGCCGAGTGTCACGACGGCCTCGACGTGGTCGCCGTAGTGGTCGCAGATGCCGAGGTCGCCGAGGTGGACGGAGCGGGCGAGGTCCTCGGCCTCGGTGAGCCGGCGGTCGGCGGCGGCGTGGTCCTCGTCGGACAGGGCGATGAAGCCGAGCACGGCGAGGTGGTGGAGGCTCACCCAGGAGTCGTCGGCGGCGCGGGCGGCGCGCAGTCCTTCACGGGCGTGCTCGGTGGCGGCGGCCAGCTCGCCGAGGCAGGCCTCGGCGTGGGCGAGGACGTAGCCGGCGTAGGGCTGCCAGGGTTTCTGGCCGATCTGGGCGGCGATGTCGACGGCTTCGGCGGCGCCTTCGCGGGCCCGGTGCCAGTTCCCGGTCCAGCAGTCCATTTCGGACAGGTGGACCAGTGACTGCATTGCCGAGGACTCGTCGCCGCTCTCGGCGGCGGTCTCGCGGACGGTGGCTATGTCGGCGCGGGCCGCGGCGGGGTCGAGGTAGCGGGGGAAGACGCGCAGCACGTTGCGCGACATGGACGCCTCCCGCGAGGCGGTCCGGGTGGGGAGGAGCGCTCGGGCCCGGTCGAGGTCGTCGGGCGTATAGCCGAGCCCGGCGTGGAAGGCGTACCAGGCGGCCGAGAGCAGCGCGAGCGCGAGGAGGTCGGGTGGGGCGTCCTCGCGGGGCTCAAGGGCGGCGAGGGCGAGGGCGGCCTGGCGGGCGCGTTCGGCGTGGTCGTTGAGGCTGTACCAGGATTTCCGCAGGTGCGCGACGGCCGTCATGTGCCAGTCGTCGCCGGCCTCGGCGAGGGCCTGGTCGCACAGTGGGACGGCCGGGGTGGGCCCGTCCTGGTAGAACGCGGCGAGGGCGAGGTCGAGGAGCAGCTGGACGCGCTGCCTGCCCGGCGGGGTCGCGGCGAGGGCCGCCTCGTAACGGCCCCGGGCTCCGGCGGCGTCGCCGGCGAAGAACATGCGCTCGGCCGACGCGGCGAGCAGCCGGGGACGTTCGGTCTCGGGCGCGTGCCGGGCGGCGAGGTCGAGCATGTCGGCGGCGGTGGCGGGGGCTCCGCGCGCGAGTGCGCGGCGGGCGGCGTCTTCGAGGGCGGCGGCGATGTCCTCGTCGGGCCCGGTCGCCGCGAGGGCGAGGTGCCAGGCCCGGGCCTCGGCGTCGTCGGCGGTGGCGGCCAGGCGGGCGTGCACGTGGCGGCGACGACCGGGAGGCGCGGTGCCATAGACGGTGGAGGCCAGCAGCGGGTGCGTGAAGCGGATGGCGCCGCCGGCGAGGTCGACGACGCCGGCGTTCTCGGCGTCTTCGAGGGCGGCGAGCGGGTCGGTGTCCCCGATGCCGGCCGCCCGCACGGCGGCGATGTCGGGGTGCGGCATGGAGGCCGCGTAGAGGAGTGCGTCGCGGGTGGGTTCGGACAGGGCCGTGAGACGGTCGCGGACGACCTCGGTCAGCGTGCGCGGGAGCGGCAGGGTCGTGCCGACGGCGGCGGAGCGGTCGATGGCCCGCGCGATCTCCAGCGCGAAGAAGGGGTTGCCGCCCGAGGCGGTGTGCAGCCGGGTGAGCAGCGGGCGGGGCCAGTCGGTGCCGGTGCGAGCGCGCAGCAGCTTGTGGAGACCGTCGGCGGTGAGCCCGTCGAGGCGCAGCAGCCACATCCGGTCGGCGTCGAAGGTCTCGGCGATCCCGAAGGGCGGCGCGTCCTCGGCGTCGGAGCGGACGGAGGTGACGACGGCGACGGGTTCGTCGGCGAGCCTGCGGACGAGGTATTCGAGGACGCTGCGGCTGGGTTCGTCGAGCCACTGGGCGTCGTCGACGGCGAGGACGACCGGCGAGGACTTCGACAGGATCCGCACCGCCCCGAGCACGGCGAGGTAGACCGCGCGCCGGTCGATGACGGAGTCACCGGCGGAGCGGCGCAGTAAGGCGCACTCCAGCGCGTCGCGCTGGGGCTCGGGCAGGCAGGAGAGGGTGTCGGCGGTGACGGTGTGCAGGAGGTCGACCAGGCCGCCGAAGGACAGCCGGATCTCCGACTCCGCGGCCCGGCAGGCGAGAATCCGGTGGCCGCGCTCGCGAGCCCGGGCGAGGCAGTGCTGCCAGACGGTGGTCTTGCCGATCCCGGCGTCGCCGGTGAGGGTCAGCGCCGCCGGGCGCGACTCGGCCGCCGCCAGTGCGGTGTCCACGGTGGACAGCGCGCCGTCGCGGTCGACGACCGCGCCGCCGGCCGGCACCGATCGTGGCTGCATCGCTTCCCCCAAAGACCGGATGGTGCCCGCCGGAGCGGGCACCATCGTCGTGTCGCGCGTGGTGGCTACCTGTTCGGGCCGGTCGGTCCCGCGCCGTCCTCGAGGACCTCGGCGGTGTCGTCGCCCGCGGCGGCCCGCACGGCCTTGTCGCGGATCTTCGTCGGGCCTCCCCCGCCGTTTCCGTCGACCGCGACGAGCGTGGGCCCCCCACCGCCGTTGCCGTCGACGGCGACGAGTCGCGCGTCACCGGCGTCCAGGTGCTCGACCGCTTCGGCGGTGTCGCGGATCTTCGTCGGGCCCCCGCCGCCGTTCCCGTCGACGGGAGTGCGTGCTTCACCGTTGGACATCCTGCTGCCTCATTCCCCTTGTCGGCAAGTGACTCCAATGTAGCCAGACGCGACCGTCGTCCACACCGTCCGATCACCCCACAAACACTTCGTGGGCAACTGTGGGGTCGTTCCCTGATACGCCGGCCGCGGCCGCGGCCATAGCTTCGTGTCGTGCCGCGCAACGACATGGCGGCGCACCGTCATCGGGAGGGAAACCGAAATGCGCAAGACAGCTCTGACACTGATCACGGTCGCTCTCGCGGCCATGTTCGCGATGTTCACGGCACCCGCCGCGGCCAACGCGGGCCCCGGCACCGACAAGGTGTCGCTCGACGCGCGAGCCGCCGCCGGGGTCGGCGCCAACGCCGGCATCGGCGTCCAGGCGTCCTGGTACTCGGGCACGGTCGCCGCGGGGGGAACGCAGAACTGGCACTGGAACAACGCGCCCGCCACCGCCGCCTACAAGGTCGGGTTCTCCCCGGCCGGCGCCTCCACCTCGGCCGTCTGCCAGTTCGAGGTCGTCCGGGACTGGCACGTCCAGCAGCCCGGCGGCGAGCGCGAGTACCACTTCACCATCAAGAACAGCGGCTCGATCTCCTGCGGCACCCAGGTCCTGCTCGGCGGACTGACCGCCTTCACGTCCTGGTCCACCGGCGGGGTCAGCCCCGGCGTCACGCAGAACTGGCAGTGGAACAACGCCAACCCCCTCAACTCCGCGCACGTCGTGGGACTCTCGCCCCAGGGCGCGACCGGCAGCACCGCCTGCCAGTTCGAGGTCGTGCGCAGCTGGTACCTCAAGCAGGCCAGTGGTGAGCGCGAGTTCCACTTCCAGGTCAAGAACGTCGGAAGCATCACCTGCACCGCCGACATCCGCCTCGCCAACACCACCGCCTCGACCAGCTGGACGACGGGCACGCTGGCGGCCGGCGCGTCCGGCACGTGGCACTGGAACAACGCCAACCCGCTGACCCTGGCGTACCTGCCGGGCCTGAACCCGAGCGGGTCGTCCTGCCAGCTCGAGATCACCCGCGACTACTACCTCCAGCGCATCAACAGCGGCGGGACCGCCGAGCGCGAGTACTACCTCACGGTCAAGAACGTGGGCTCCACGTCGTGCTCCGGCACGGTCCTGCTGGGCTCGATCGCGACCTGATCAACCACCGCCGCACCACTTCGACGAAGCCGGGTTCCGCGTTCGCGGGACCCGGCTTCACGCTGCCCGGGGCAGGGACCGAACGAGTCGCGGCGCTCTTCTCGCGCCACGAGATATACGCTCGCGAACGCATCGGCGGATCCGCCGGACAGTGCCACGACGAGGGGACGGTGGGACGGCATGGCCGCCGAGACGCGAACGCCTCGCGCCAAGTGGGTCGAGGAAGGGCTGCTCGCCCTGGCCGCCGGCGGCCCCGACGCGGTCCGCGTCGAGGCTCTGGCGAAGTCCCTCGGCGTCACCAAGGGCGGCTTCTACGGGTTCTTCGCCGACCGCGACACGCTGCTGGCCGCGATGCTCGACGCGTGGGAGAAGGAGAGCGGCGAGGACCTCTTCGCACGCGCCGAAGGCGCCGGCGGCGACACCAGGACGCGCATGCGCAAGGCCGCCGAGCTCGCCTCCGACGCGCGCCTGCTGCGCATCGACCTGGCCGTGCGGGACTGGGCCCGCCGCGACCCCGCCGTCGCCGACCGCCTGCGACGTGTCGACAACCGGCGCATGGGTTTCCTGCGCTCGCTGTTCGCCGAGATCTTCGACGACCCCGACGAGGTCGAGGCCCGCTGCCTGCTGGCGTTCTCGCTGCTGGTCGGCAACCACTTCATGGCCGCCGACCACGGCTCGCGCAGCCGCGAGCAGGTGTACCTGCACGCGGTCAGGCTGGTCACCACCTGACGCGGCGCCTCACCCCGCGTGCCGGGGGCCGGCCTCCGCGCTCCAGCCGCGCCGGATCTTCTTCATCAGCGCCGGATAGACGAAGGCGTAGCGAAGCGGCGCGATGGCCGCCATGTAGACGGCGCCGAAGCGGCCGTTGGGTTTGACCAGCACGGCCATCTGCCCCCGGTGCCCGCCGTTGCCGTCGGGCACCCAGCCGATGTGCATCACCGTGTGCACCGTGCGGTTGGCCATCTCGGCGGCCCACTCGTCGTCTTTCAGGTAGACGGCACGGAAGGGGACCGTGCGGACCTCGGGCCCGACGTGAGCTTCGCGCAGTTCCTCGGGCAGGCGGTCGCGCAGAGTCGCCACGCGGGTGCCGACACCCGCGTCCCGGCGGTCCCAGCCCAGCGCGGCGCCCAGCTTCCAGCGGATCGCGAAGAGCAGGCCGGCGACGCCTTTGAAGCGGGCGCCCTCGCCCTTGCCCAGGGCGATCTGGTCGACGAGCCTCGGCAGGTCGCCCGGCCCGCCCGGGGTCGGCAGCGCCCACACGTCCTCGACGTCGAAGTCCGGCGCCAGGTCGTGGATCAGCCACGGCCTGGAAGTGTGCTCGGTCTTGGGAAGTTTCACGGTCCGGCCTCCATCTATACGGGAGCGTATAGATGGAGGCTAGCACCGGCCGCGAGAACCGGACGGGACCTGAGACGACCCCCACAACATCGAAGTCCACCGCCCCTTGGGGACGGTGGACTTCGATGGACGCGAGCCGCGAGATCAGACGGCGAAGACCTGCGAGTCGTCGGCGAAGGCCTTGAACTCCAGGGCGTTGCCCGCCGGGTCGAGCAGGAACATCGTCCACTGCTCACCGGCCTGGCCCTCGAAGCGCACATAAGGCTCGATGACGAACTCCACACCCGCGCCCCGGAGGCGCACGGCGAGCTCCTGGAACGCGGGGACCGTCAGGACCAGGCCGAAGTGCGGCACCGGCACATCGTGGCCGTCGACAGGATTGTGGACACGGCGCTGACGCTCGGGCGCGAGATGGGTGACGAACTGGTGGCCGTGGAGGTTCCAGTCGATCCAGGAGTCGGAGCTGCGGCCCTGCTCAAGGCCCAGCACCTCACCGTAGAAACCGCGCGCGGCGTCGAGATCGTCGACCGGCACGGCCAGGTGAAACCGCGGGATCGGGGAGTCGAGAACGGTCATGTGCGAGATCCTGCCCTTCTTCGGCACCGACCGCCGGGCGGCCGTTGTCGCAATGTTTACATTGAGACACTAGCCGAATGTTAACATTGCGACAACAAGGAGGGAGGGTTCATGGCGAACGAGGGCAGGGTCGCGCCCGCGCGCCGCAGAGGTCTGGCCGACGAGGTCGCCGACCGCATCCGCGACGCCATCTTCAGCGGCGCCTACGCCCCCGGCGCGCAGCTGCGCGAGGTCGAGCTCTCCGAGGCCCTCGACGTCAGCCGCGGGCCCGTGCGCGAGGCCCTGCTGCGCCTGGAGGGCGAGGGACTCGTCCGCAGCGCCTGGCATCGCGGCGCCACCGTCACGGCGCTGTCGGCGGAGGACGTCGCCGAACTCGACAGCCTGCGCGGCGCCCTCGAACGGCTCGCCGTCGAGCGGGTCGTGGCGGAGGCCACCGACGAGGATCTCGCCCTGATCGAGAAGGCCGCGGAGCTCATGGGACGGGCCGAGGACGAGTACGCCATGGTGCAGTACGACATCGCCTTCCACGACGCCGTGTACGCCGCCGCGAGGCACCGGCGGCTGGAGGAGGCGTGGCGCGCGATCCGCTCGCAGGTGCACCTCTTCCTGCTCACCCGGGTGGCGCTGAGCACCGACGGCTATCTCGCCGAGATCCCCGACGAGCACCGCGAACTCGCCGCCGCCTTGCGCACCCGCGACGCCGGCGGCGCGCTCGAACTGTTCGCCGCGCACCGCCACCAGGCCTTCGTGCTCCTCAGCGACGCGACGGAGTAGACCTCACCGGTTCAGCGCAGCATGCCCCCGTAGCGCCGGATGAGGACCGCGGTCTGCATGTCCTTGGCCGTGCCCATGGTCAGCCCCACGAGGAAGAACACGATCGGCGCGACGAACCACAGGTCGGGTCCGGCGCCCAGGAGCGTGAACCCGACGACCGGCAGTACCGCGACGGCTGCGGCCGACAGCGCGCCGGCCGCCGCGATCCGGACCACGACGTACCCGAGGTACTCGGCGGTCGGCCGTCCCGGCCGAATGCCGGGCACGAAGGCGCCGGAGCGCTCCAGCCTGCGCGCGAGGTTCCCGACGTCCAAGGCGGACAGCGTGGACAGGTAGGCGTGGGCGGCGACCAGAAGGAAGAAGACCGCGAGGTGAACCGGGTGCCCCTCGTCGGACAGCGGCGGCGTCCCGAGCCACTTCACGTCGGGCCACAGCCCTGCGGCGACGACCGGCAGGAAGAGCACCAGCGACACGCCCAGCACGCCCGTGTCGACCCTCGGCGCCGGCGAGATCGGAACGTGGTCGGCGGCACCGCCCTGCGACACGCGCGTGAACTGCCCCCTGCGGAACTGGATCGGCACACGCCGCACACTCTGGTGCAGGACGACCCTGCCCGCGACCGTCGCCACGACCACCAGCACCGCTGCGATGAGGACGATGACGCCCCGGTCGGCGAGGACGTCGCCGAACCATCCGGTCAGACCCGCCAGGATCGGGACCGCCAGCAGCCATCGCCGGCCGAGGCCGACGCCCCGGACGTTCACCAGGTCGGCCAGGAGCATGACCGCGACCGTGCCCGCGGCCAGGATCAGCGCCATGAGGGCGAGGTATCCGAGACCTCGCTCGCCGAAGACCTCTCGTGAGTCGCCCACCGCCACGATGACCACGCCTTGGACGAGGCCCAGCGCGATCGTGACCAGCCGGTGGTACCTGCGCATCCTCGCGGCGCCCGCCGCTCCCGCTTCCCGCAGCGAGCGCAGTCTCGCGCTCCACGGCGCGATCCGGCCCAGCAGGACGCCGGCCAGCGCGTACGGCCAGACTCCGGTGGAGAACACGGCGAACTCCGTCACTCCCCCGCCGCTGAGCAGGTCGAGGAGACGCGGAACCGGAGTCCCTGTGGGGTCCGCGGCGAGCCGGGAGGAGTCGACGCCGGGCAGCGGCAGGTTCTGGCCGAGCCTGAGCACCGCCACGGCGAGCAAGGTGAACAGGACTCGGCGGCGCACGACGGGGGTGCGCACGACTCCGACGAGAAAGGACATCGTTCCCCCACGGGATCGGCCGTCTAGAACATCGCTCTAGAAGCATTCTCTAGGGCGCGGCCGCGAGACGCAAGCTGTTGCGGATGAACGCTTCGCGGCGATGGTGCAGGCGAAGTCACCGATCCCCGCGCCCGCGCACCCCCGAGGAGCCGCATGATCGTCCAGTCGCACGACACCTGGGGTGAGACGGCCGAGTTCGACCCGCGCACCGGCGAGCTGCGCGGCGTGACCTCCTACGCCACGGCCACCGAGCGCGACCGGGCCGGCGTCGCCTTCGACGGGCTGTACACCAGGAAGATCGGCCGGCTGACCCTGCTCTACCGCGAGGGCGGCGGTCTGGTCCTCTGGCTCGCCGGGCGGCCCTGGCCGGCGACCGCCGAAACGGTGCGCTGGTCGAAGCGCCTCGGGCTGGCGACCCTGTCGGTCGACGGGGGACCCGGCATCCGGTACATGCCGACCGGGCGGATCCCCTTCGACCTCACGCCCTTCGTCGAGGACGAGGACTTCGACTTCGGGCTGTACGTGCACAACGTCCTCGCCGACCCGGCGCGGGCGTCGCGGATCTTCGGGGTGTGAGGCTCCTATCCTTGCCCGATGGATGTCGAGTTCAGCGGGGAGCTGTGGTTTTGGCGAGGGCCCGCTCCGTGGCACTTCCTCACCGTTCCCGAGGCCGACTGTCAGGCGCTGGAGGCCGCCTCGACGGCGGTGAGCTACGGCTGGGGCATGATCCCGGTCGGCGTCCGGATCGGCGGCTCGACGTGGACGACGTCGCTGTGGCCGAAGGACGGGCGCTACATCGTGCCGGTCAAGGCGGCCGTCCGGAAGGCCGAGGGGCTGGAGATCGGCGACACGGTGGACGTCCGGCTCGTCGTGGACCTCTGAGGACGGCCGTCTCAGTCGTCCTCCGGCCGCTCCCAGCGCGCCGAGAACAGTTCGTAGCCGGGGGCCTCGCCGGGCAGCGGCGGGTTGCCCTGGGCGCGCAGGCCGTCCAGCGCGATGGCGGTGAGACGAGCGCGGGCGTTCGCGGCGGCGCCGAGCAGCTCCGTCCTGCCCTGGGCGCCCAGCTGGTCGAGCAGGGGTGACTTGCCGAGCTGCTCGATGAGCAGCTCCACGTCGATGAGGGACGCGTCGGCGCGCAGCACACCGGCCGCGTGCGCCCGGTCGACGAGCGCGGCGACGGCCTCGTCCCCCTTGCGGTTCTTCTCCTCGATCTCGGGAGAGAGCGCGATGGTCCCGGCGATGGGCGCCAGTGAACCCGGGCCGAAGTCGAGGACCGCGTGGACGTAATGCGCCAGGCCCTCCCATGGATCCTCGATCGCCAGACCCGCCTCGGCGGCCTCCAGGTACTGGTCGAGCGTGACCGACAGGAGATGCCGGAAAAGGTCCTCCTTGGTCCGGTAGCGCCGGTAGAGGCTGCCGATGCCGACCTTGGCGCGGGCGGCGATCGCGGCGACCGAAGCGTGCGCGCCGTCGACGGCCAGCACCTCCTTAGCGGCCCGGAGGAGGGCGCGGTCGTTGCGCTCGGCCTCGGCCTGCCGTGGCGCTCGTCGGGCTGGAGGTGTCATCCAGCTCATAGTAATGCCCCTTGCGGAGCGAAACGCTCCGCACTAGATTTCAAACGGAGCGAAACACTCCGATATCTTGGGAGCACGAGATGAGCGAGCACGAGAAGATCGAGACCATCCGCAGCGCCGTCGCCGAGTACGAGCGGCTGCAGAACGACCCGGAGCCCTTCCTGGCCATGCACACGCCCGGCACGGCCATCGTCAACTTGGTCGGCCGCCGGGTGCTCGGCCGCGACAGCCTCGGGGAGGCCATGGTCGCCGCGATGGCCAGTCCGCTGGCGAAGATCAGGACGAGCTTGGAGATCGAGGACATCCGCTTCGCGCGGCCCGACGTGGCGGTCGTGAGCCTCACCAAGACCGTCCACGACGGACGTGACGAAACGGCCGCGCAGCCGGACTCGTCCCGGACCGGCAGCCTCACCCTCGTGCTGACCCTCGACGACGGGGCCTGGCGGATCGCGCTTTCGCAGACCACGCCGCACGGGACCTTCTAAGCGGCGAGCCAGACCATCTCCTGACCGTGCGAACGGGTCCAGGCCAGCGGCCGGCCGTCAAGGGCGAGGAGGTTGTACAGGTTGCCTCCGGGCGGCTCCGGCAGGTCTACACGGGGAAGTGTCTCCGGACTCTCGTTGGAGATCCAGTGGCCGGGCAGATCGCCGACCAGCGACACGAAGGCCCGCCGGTGCGGCATCGGCACCTGGTAGAGCACCGAAGTGTGGAACACGACGAGGGTCGCGCCGGCCGGCGCGAGTGCGGCGAGACCGGGCAGGTCCTCGACGAGATCGCCCCGGATCAGCCGGGGCGGGTCGGCCGCCGCGACGGCGGCGGCGGCCCGCAACCGGTCACGGCGGTGGGCGTGCTCGGGCCAGATGAGCGCGTCGAGCCAGGCGACGTCGTCGGGATCGGTGACGTCCAGGGGATTGAGGTCCAGACCGGCGCGCCATACGACCTGCGGAAGCGCCGCCGGCGGGGTGAAGCCGGTGGCCGCGCAGTCGAGGACCGGACCGCCCGTCCCGAGCGCAAGGTCGCCGTATCGGTAGGAGTACCGGTCGGGGTAGAGGCACAGACCCGCGGACGCGCCCACTTCCAGCAGCGCCAAGGGCTGCGGCAGCCCGGCGAGCACCGGGAGCAGGGCCGCGCAGCGCCCGGCCTCGTTCGTCTGGGTCGCCCGGACGCGCATCTGCGCGGCGACGGCGCCGGCGTTGGCCGCGACGAACTCGCCGAAGGCGGCCGGGTCCTCGACCGGGCCGCCGAGGAAGCGGACGACGCCGAACAGCAGATTCGGCTGCCGTTTCGCCTCGGGCAGCGCGGCCAGGAACGCGAGCAGGTGGGAGTCTTCGGAGACGGCGTGGGCGAGTGCCGCGTAGGTCGGCGAGATCCCGCGGGCCTCACGGACGGCGAACTCGGCGTACAGCTCGGCGGTGGTCATGGGCGACATGATGGCAGCCGGCCCTCGCGGGACGCGGAGTCCGCGTCCCGCGAGGGATCTCAGGCGGTCAGGACGGTCTCGTCGCGGGCCTCCTCACGGTTCGGCGGGATCGTGCGGCGGACCAGCAGCAGGGCGATGAGAGCGGCCGCGGCGGTCGCCGCCGCGGCGACCCAGCCGGCCGTGCGCAGTCCGGCGACGCCCGTCTGACCGGCGATGGCGACGATGACGGCGAGCCCGGCCGCGCCGCCGATCTGCTGCGACGTCGTCGCCAGACCGGAGGCGACCCCCTGCTGTTGCGGGGCGACACCGGTAGCCGCCGAGGCGAACATGACGACGAAGCAGGCACCGCCGGCCAGGCCCCACAGGGCGAAGCCCGGCAGCAGCGCCCAGTAGGGGCCGCCGGCCGACATGCCCGCCGTGACCAGCGCCAGGCCGGCGCCGGTGAGCACGAGCAGCCAGATCAGCGTGCCGCGGATACCGAAGCGGGCCATGAGGGCGGGTGCCAGTCTCCCGGCGCCGATGACGGTAACAAGGGTCTGCGGGAGGAAGGCCAGGCCCGCCTGCAGCGCGTCGAGCCCCATGACGGGCTGGAGGTAGATCGTCAGCAGGTAGGTCATGCCCATCAGCGAGGCCTGGAAGACGGCGATGACTCCCATGGAGACACTGAGACTTCGGTGGGCGAAGGTCCGCAGCGGGACCAGGGGGTTGGCCGACCGGGCCTCGATGAGCACGAAGAGCGCGATGAGCACGACTCCGGCACCGATCGCGCCGAGTCCCTCCGGCGAGATCCAGCCCGACTCCGGGCCGCCGGCCAGCCCGAGGACGACGAGCGCCGCCCCTGCCGTGATGACCAGCGCGCCGGGTACGTCGAACCCGCCGCCGCGCGCGGGCTCGGACTTCGGGAGCAGCTTCGGCGCGACGACGATCGCGGCCACGACGAGCGGCACGTTGACGAAGAAGACCCACTGCCAGCCGAGGAACTCGGTGAGCAGACCGCCGGCGACCGATCCGGCGGCCAGTCCCGCACTGCCCGCCATGCCCCAGACGGCGAAGGCGCGGTTGCGTGCCGCGCCTTCGGGGAAGCCGAGGCCGATCAAAGCGAGCGTGGCCGGGGTGAGCAGCGCGCCGCCGAGTCCCTGGACGGCACGTGCGGACAGGAGCGCCCATGGTTCGGCGACCAGGCCCCCGGCGAGCGAGGCGAGACCGTAGAGCGCGAGCCCTGCGACGAAGATCCGGCCGGCGCCGAAGCGGTCGACGGCTCGGCCGCCGAGGAGGAGGAAGCCGCCGAAGGGAACCACGTAGGCGCTGACGACCCACTGCAGCGAGCCGTCGGTGAAGCCCACCTCGGCGCCGATGTCGGGCAGCGCCACGTACACGATGTTGAAGTCGAGAGCGATGATGAGCTGCGCGAACGCCAGGAGCGCCAGCCGCCCGGCAGACCTCATCGGACCGCCTCCCGGAAGCCCGCGAGACCAAAGGCCCGGAATTTCGAGTCCCCCACGCACATGCCTTCGATGGGCGAGCGCCCGACCTCTCGGCTCGGGCGAGGTTCCGGAACCCGGATAACACGCCGTTGATTTTCTACATGCCAGTCATTTACTACACGGTGTTCAGTCACGCCGTGGAGTGTACTCATTGATCGCTGTAAAGTGAACGGGTGGACGCCGCCAAGCAGGACCCCCCGGCTCAGAGCCGCCGCGAACGTCTGCGCGCCGAGACCTCCGCCGAGATCAAGGCGATCGCCCTGCGCCTGATGGCCGAGGGCGGGCCGAGCGCGATCTCGCTGCGGGCCATCGCCCGCGAGATGGGCATGACGGCCGGGGCCATCTACGGCTACTACCCCACCCGCGACGACCTGGTGACCACGCTGATCACCGACGTCTACACCTCCCTCGTCGACGCCGTCGAGGCCGCACGGGACACTCGGAGCGATCCCGGCGGGCGGATCATCGCCTGGGGAAGGGCGCTGCGGACCTGGGCACTGGCGAACCCCGAGGGCTTCCGGCTGATCTACGGCGATCCCGTCCCCGGCTACATCGCACCGGAGGGCGGCCGGGCTCCCGAGGCCGAGCACCGAGCGTGCGCCGGTTTGACCGGCCTCGTCGCCGACGCGTGGCCCACGGCCGCCGCGGGCCAGACGCACAGCGACGCCGACTGGGCCGACTTCACGCCGTCCCTGGCCGCCGACGCGCGCACGGAGTTCCCCGACCTGCCGCCCGCCGCGGTCGCCCTGGCGCTGCGACTCTGGGGTCGCATGCACGGACTGGTTTCGCTGGAGGTCTACGGACACCTGCGCACGCAGTCGCACGACCCGGCCAAGCTCTATGAGGCCGAACTCCGCGACCTGGTCGCCTCCTACGGCCTGACCGGCTGACGGTCGCCGGCTCGCCCGGGCGCCAGCCGCACCGCCCGCTCGCCGCTCCCACCGAACCCGGCGTTCGCACACCGCACCCTGAGGTCTCGGCCCGGTCTCGGCCGTCTTCTCCCACTGGCGCTCCCCTTCGCCGGGTGCTAACTTATGCACCCTAACTAAGGTATGCCTTACCGACTTCGGAGGACGGGTGCCCGAACAACGCGAACGCGTCGGAGGCAGGCGAGCGCAGTTCGACCTCGATGACATCGTCAGCGCCGGCCTGCGCGTGGGCCTGCCCGGACTCAGCGTCCAGGCGGTCGCCTCGATCCTGGGTGTGTCGCCGACGGCGGTCTACCGGCTGGTGCCCGGGCGCGTGGCCCTCGAACGGCTCATCGGCGAGGCCGTCCTGGCCGGTCTCGAACTCGTCGACGACCCGGCGATGTCGAGCGCCGAGCACCTCGTCGACTTCACGATGAAGATGCGGGCGTTCACTCTCGCCAATCCCGGCAGCGCGGCGTACTTCCAGCACAGCTTCCCGCGTGGGGCCTCCGGGGCGCGGCTCATGGCCGCCGAGGTCGCCGCGCTCACCGCCCGCGGCTACGAGCCCAACGCCGCCGCCGGGCTCTGCGGCGCCGTCGCCTCCCTGGCGCTCGGACTGCTGTCCGCCGAGGACGCGCGTCTGGCCCGGGCCGCCGAGTTCGCCGACCCCGAGGAGGAGACCGCCAACACCATCGCGGCGATCCTCGACGACCCCCTGCTCGCCGCCGCTCACGCGGGGATCCCGGCCGTCGGCCCCGACGAGTACTTCCTCATCACGATGACCGGCGCCGTGCGCGGCCTGGTCGACCTGCTGCCGCCGGGCCGACCGCTCGGCGAGCTCCTCGCCGCCACCCGCAACGCCATGCCGAAGGAGACCGAGAACTGATGGCCCGCGGATATTTCGGTGCCGTGCTCAAGGTGCTCGGCGCCGGCGAGCACGTCCTGACGGTCGTCGCCGTCGAGGACGTGACCGCCCACTATCGCCGGATCACCTTCCACGCGCCCACCTTGTTCGACCAGCCCTTCGAGCCGGCCGCCTACCTGCGGCTGTGGGTTCCCGACCCGGTCCGTCCCGGCAGGGAGCACCAGCGCGGGTACACCGTCGTGGCGCCGGACGCCGAGACCGGCCGGATCTCGCTGGAGTTCGCGCTGCACGACAACGGCGGGCCGGCGTCGGTGTGGGCCCGCGGGGTGGAAGTGGGCGACCAGATCGCCGCGTCGCGTTACGGGGCGACGAAGTTCGCGGTGCCCGACCCGGTGCCGGACGGGTTCGTGCTGCTCGGCGACCCGTCCTCGGTCGCGGCCATCAACGGCGTCGTCGACGTCCTGCCGCGCGATGTGCCGGTCGAGTTGATCCTGGAGCACCTGCACGACGACGACCTCGCGCTCCCGCTCGCCGACCATCCTCGGCTCACCGTCACGTGGGTTCCGCGCACGGGCGACCCGTCCGTTCTGGCCGGCGCGATCAGCGAGCGGGACTGGTCGAACTGGTACGCGTGGGTCACCGCCGAGTCCGGCGCGACCCGGCGGGTCCGGGAGCGGCTGAGGGAGTTCGGTTTCCCACGCGGCGACGTGCACGCCCAGGCCTACTGGATCCAGGGCCGCGCGATGGGGAAGAACCGCGAGGAGGCGGCCGAACCGGTGATCCCCGCGCAGCGCGCGGCTGAGCCGGTGCCGCCCGCACCGGCGCCCGGCGGTCCCGGGCAGGATGCTCCGAAGGTCCGGCGGGGGTGGCGCTCGCGAGCCGGGCTGTCCCTGCTGGCCCCGCTGAAAGGCCGCTTCATCGCCGCCGGTGTCGTTTCGGGCCTGGTCTCACTGCTGCGACTCGCGCCCTTCGTCGTACTGGCCGAACTGTGCCGCCGGGTCTTGAGCGGTTCGGCGACCCGCGACTCGCTGGTCGACCTGGGCGTGCTCACCCTCGCCCTGTTCGGCGTGGGCACGGGCCTCGCGCTCGGTCTCGTCGTGGCCATGCACGTCGTCGACGCCCGCTTCGGGCACGAACTGCGGGTCGCGGTCGTCGAGAAGCTGCCGCGCCTTCCGCTCGGGTGGTTCACCGACCGCTCCTCGGGGCGTGTGAAGCAGGCCGTGCAGGACGACGCCGCCGGTCTCCACTACCTCGTCACCCACGCGGTCCTCGACGTGGTGGCGGCGGTCGTGACGCCACTGGCGGTCCTCGTCTACCTCTTCACCGTCGACGCCCGCCTCGCCGCGCTGCTGCTCATCCCGCTGCTCGTCTTCGGGATCCTCACCGCCCGGATGGTCGCCCATTCGACCGCGGCCATCCCGAAGTCGGTGGAGTGGAAGGGCCGGGTGGCCTCGGAGTCGATCGCCTACCTCGACGGCCTGCCGGTCGTCCGTGCGTTCGACACCGGCCCCGAAGGCGTCTTCCGGGCGACACTGCGCGACCACGCGACCTTCCTGGAGGGCTGGCAGCGGCCCTTCGTCGGCCGCAAGGCGATCATCGACCTGGTCACCCGCCCGGCGACCTCGCTGATGATGATCACCGCGGCCGGTACCGCCCTCGTCCTCGGCGGCGGGATGACCGCCGCCGAACTCATCCCCTTCCTGCTGCTCGGCGTCACCTTCAGCGGGCAGATGCTCGCCATCGGATACGGCCTGTCCAGCGTCCGCGACGCGACCCACGCCGCGCAGCGGATCGGGCTGGTCCTCATCGAGGCCGAACTCGCCTCCGCCGAGCCACCCGGCACGCTCCCGGCCGCCACGGCCCGCGCGGTCCGCTTCGAACGGGTCTCCTTCGGCTACAAGCCGCACCACCTCGCGATCGACGCGGTCGACCTGGAGCTGCGGCCCGGCACCGTCACCGCCCTCGTCGGGCCGTCCGGCGCCGGGAAGTCGACCCTCGCGGCGCTGCTCGCCCGCTTCCACGACGTCACCGCCGGTTCGATCACCATTGACGGCGTCGACATCACCGCCCTGTCCACCGCCGAGCTCTACCGAACCGTCGGCTTCGTGTTCCAGCAGGCCTCGGTCATCGCCGGGACGGTCGCCGACAACATCGCGCTCGCCGTACCCGGCGCGTCGCGCGCGGCCGTCGAAGAGGCGGCCCGAGCCGCACGGCTCCACGAGCGCATCGTGCGCCTCCCGAAGGGTTACGACACCGTCCTCGGCGACGGGCTGAGCCTGTCTGGCGGCGAGGCCCAGCGCCTCCAGATCGCCCGCGCGCTGCTGGCCGGCCCGCAGGTCATCGTCCTCGACGAGGCCACCGCCTTCGCCGACCCCGAGTCGGAGTACCACGTGCAGGAAGCCCTCACCCGCCTCGTCGCCGGGCGCACCGTCCTGGTCATCGCCCACCGACTGCACACCATCACCGACGCCGACAACATCGTCGTCCTGGACAACGGCCGCGTCCGTGAGCAGGGCACGCACACCGAACTCCTCGCCCGCGCGGGCCTCTACCGCGAACTCTGGCAGACCGCCCCCTCGACATCGACCGCACTGGAGACACCAGCGTGATCCGCCGACTCATCGCCCTCACCGACGACCGCGCGAAGACCGCCCGGTACGGCGTGCTGCTGTGCCTCAGCGCCTTCGTGCGGGCCGGGGCCGTCCTCGCCCTGATCCCGCTGCTGTCGAAGCTGTTCTCCGACAGCCCGTCCGGCGCCGTCCCCTGGACCGTCCTGCTCACCGCGCTGGTCGCCCTCGGCTGGTTCGTCGACCACCGCCTGTACCGCGTCGGGTTCGACATCGGCTTCACGATCCTGCGAGTCGTGGAGTCCCGTGTCCTCGACCGCCTCGAACACGTCCCGCTCGGCTGGCTCGACGCCCGCCGCCGAGGCGACGCCCAGCGCGCCCTGACCTCCGCCGGGCAGGAACTCTGCCAGGGGGTCGGCTACCTGGTCACCCCCACCGTCAACGCGATGCTGACCCCGCTGCTGGTCGGCGTCGGCCTGCTCGCCGTCGCCTGGCCCCTGGGAGTCGCGGCCATCGCCTCGGTGCCGCTGCTGTTCGCCGCGATGGCCGTCGGCGGCAGGCTTCTGCGCGGTTCCGACGAGGCCTACGCGCAGGCGTCCGACGACGTCGGCGCGCGCATCGTCGAACTCGCCCAGCACCAGGCGGCCCTGCGCGCGGCCGGACGCGCCGGCGCCCACGGTTCGGCCCTCGGCGGCGCCCTCGCCCGCCAGCGCCGCGCCGCCCTGCGGCTCCTCGCGTTCGGCGTCCCCGGGAACCTCGTGTTCGGCGTCGTCACCCAGCTCGCACTGCTCGCTCTGGCCGCGACCTCGGTGTCGCTGTACCTGGCGGACACGGTCACCGCCCCCGCGCTCGTCGCCCTCATCATCGTCTCGGTCCGCTTCCTGGAACCGTTCACGACGCTCGGGGATCTCTCCCCGGCGATCCAGAATCTGAAGGGCACCCTCGCCAGGGTCGGCGCGATCCTCGACGCGCCCGGCCTTCCCGTCGCCGAGGACCCGGCGGCTCCCGAACCCGGACCGGTGCTGGAGTTCGACCGTGTCGACTTCTCCTACGCCGCCGGCGACGGGTTCGCCCTCACCGGAGTGTCCTTCAGCGTTCCGGCCGGGACCACCACCGCCGTCGTCGGGCCCTCCGGCTCCGGCAAGAGCACGGTCCTCGCGCTCGCCGCCCGCCTGCACGACACCACCGGCGGGGCCATCCGGATCGGCGGGCGCGACATCCGCGCCTACTCCCCCGCCGACCTCGCCGAGGTCTACGCCGTCGTCCACCAGAACGTCTACCTCTTCGACGGCACGCTGCACGCAAACGTCCTGCTCGGCAGGCGCCGCGCCGACCGTGACGACCTCGCCGAGGCCGCTTCGAAGGCCGGTCTCGACGAGACCCTCGAACGCCTCCCGCTCGGCTGGGACACCCGGGTCGGCGAGAGCGGGGCGACTCTCTCCGGCGGCGAGCGCCAGCGCGTGGCCATCGCCCGCGCGCTCCTCAAGGACGCGCCCCTGCTCCTCCTCGATGAGGCCACCAGCGCGCTGGACACCGGCAACGAGCGTGGGATCGTCGCCGCGCTCGGCGACTCCTCGCCGACGCGGGCGACCGTGATCGTCGCCCATCGGCTCGACACGATCATCGGCGCCGACCAGGTCGTCTTCATCGACGGTGGGCGGGTGCGCGAGATCGGGTCGCCGCGGGAGCTCATCGCCGCCGGCGGGCGCTTCGCCGAGTATTGGCGGCAGCGCCACGACGCGGCGGGCTGGCAGCTGCTGGCCGGCACGGCCGGATCGGTGTGACCGACGGCCGCCGGCCCGAGCTGGTGTTCGGGCCGGCGGCGGCCTCGTCCAGACTTACCTTGTACGGACAGGTCGGGGCGAAGGAGTGGGCGCAGTGGCGAAACGGATCGCACCGGGTGCCGAGCCCGTCTCGCTGAGCAGGGAGCGGGTGTTGCGCGCGGCCGTCGCGCTGGCCGACGCCGTCGGCATCGAGTCGCTCACGATGCGGCGGCTGGCCGAGGTGCTCGGTGTGGAGGCGATGTCGCTCTACCACCACGTGGCCAACAAGGAGTCGCTCCTCGACGGCGTCGTGGAGATCGTCATGGACGAGGTGGGCGAGACGGTGCGGGCGCTCGACCTGCCCGCCGCCGAGGACGACTGGCGGACAGCCATGCGCATGACGATCCTCGCCGCCCGGCGGGTCCTGCTCCGCCACCCGTGGGCGCCGCAGGTCTTCGTGTCGCGCACCGCGACCAGCGCCCCGGTGGTGCGGTACTTCAACACCATCGCGGGGACCTTCCGGCGTGGGGGCTTCGACTACGACCTGATCCATCGCGCGCTGCACACGTTGGGCAGCCGCGCACTCGGCTTCGCGCAGGAGCTGTTCGAACCCGACCCCGGCGACGGCCGGGCCGACCCCGAGTCGCTCGCGGGGCTGGCCGCCGAGCTGCCGTACCTGGTGGAGATGCTGTCGGAGATCGCCCACGACGACCCCGACTCCACGCTCGGCTGGTGCGACAGTCAGAGCGAGTTCGAGTTCGGTCTCGACCTGATCCTCGACGGTCTCGAAGGCCTCCGCGCCGGGCGCTGACCCGCCTTCCCCACTACCCGGGCACTACGTCGGATCCGTCTGCCCCTTGACAGCCTTACAACGTAAGAGCTAACGTTCATTTTATAGCCTTACACCGTAAGATCAATACAAGGGAGGAGGCGGCCATGGGTCCGCCGACCAGGTCCGAGGGAAGACCGGAACCGGCAACCGACCGCGCCGAGACCATGAACGCCGTGCTGCAGATCGCCTATGGAGCGCCTGAACGCGTGCTCACGCTCGCGCGGACGCCACGCCCGCGATACGCCGCCGACGAGGTCCTGATCCGGGTGCGGGCCAGCAGCGTCAACACGCCCGACTGGATCACGGTCACCGGAATCCCCTACGTCCTGCGCCTGCGGTCGGGACTGCGGAAGCCCGCGACCGCGGTGCGGGGAACCGACGTCGCGGGAGTGGTGGAGGCCGTCGGGGCCGACGTCACCGATCTGCGTCCGGGTGACCAGGTCTTCGGATCACTGTGGAGCGGCTCGCTGACGCCGAAGGCCGGCGCCTTCGCCGAGTACACCGTCACTCGCCCCGACACGCTGCTGCGCAAGCCGGCCGGCCTGTCCTTCGAGGACGCCGCCGCCTCGGTCATGTCCGGGCTGACCGCACTGGCCGCGATGCGCGACGTCGGCGAGGTCGGGGAAGGCGCGCGGGTCCTGATCAACGGCGCCTCCGGAGGTGTGGGGACCTTCGCCGTCCAGATCGCCGAACTGCTCGGCGCGGAGGTCACCGGCGTGTGCGGCCACCGGAACCTCGAACTGGTCCGTTCGCTCGGCGCCCACCACGTCATCGACTACGCCGAAGAGGACTTCACCCGGGGCGGACGGCGCTTCGACGTCATCCTCGACAACGTCCTCAACCACCCGCCGTCCCGGACCGTGCGGGCGCTGACGCCCGGTGGGAGGTTCCTCCCGAACAGCGTCGGCGACGCCGGCCGCCTCCTCGCCGGACTGCCGAGGATCGCCCGCGCCCAGCTGCTCGGGCTCGGCTCGACAGACGTGCGGTCCGTGCCCATCAAGGCCGACCGCGCGAGTCTCGGCGATCTGGCCGCACTCCTCGAATCCGGCGAGGTCAAGGCCGTCATCGACAAGGTCTACCCGCTCGCCGAGACGCCCGCCGCCGTCGCGCACATGCTCAGCCACCGAGCCCGGGGCAACATCGTCATCACCATGTGAGCCGCCCCCGCAAGGGAGGGGCGTGGCTTCCGGAGGCGTCACCTGCGGCTCCTGGATTCGCGCCATCGCCTCCAACACTCCACCCGCTCCCCGCGGGTGACGTTCTCGATCTGGGCACCGATGGGTACGTCACGGGTTCGTCGCGGTCTACATGTTGGAGCGCTCACCAGTGGGCTTGAGTGACAGACGAGGGCCCTGGCGGTCTTGTCGTCATGGTCGTCGCCGCATGTGATCGTCTGGGCTGCATCAGCCCTCTGTGCCACGACACGACGGTGGATTGCGCGGCCCCGCCTGCCCTCACCCCGAAGACCCCACCCGACCATGTTGCCGACATCGCGTCGATAAGATGCCGACATGATGTCAGCAAAGTATGGACGGTGCTCGTGTTCCTAGCCATCCGCGAGCTCCACTTCGCCCGTGCCCGTTTCACGCTGATGGGAGCGGTTATCGCTCTCATCGCCGTGCTCATGGTCCTGCTCTCCGGCCTGTCCCAGGGCCTGGTCCGCGACGGCGTGTCCGGCCTGCAGCAGCTGCCGGTCACCTCGCTCGCCTTCGGCCACGGAGTCGCCAGCGACTCCGCGTTCTCCCGCAGCGTCATCACCCTCGACACCGTCGACAGCTGGTCCCGTCAGTCCGGAGTCACCCAGGCGGCTCCGTTCGGCAGCACCCTGATCAACGCCAGTAGCAGTTCCGGCGTCGAGATCGACCTCGCGCTGTTCGGCGTCGAGCCCGGCTCGTTCCTCTCGCCGAAGGTCGCCACCGGGTCACCGCTGGCAGCACCGGACGGCATCGTCGTCAGCAGCACCGCCGCCGACGCGGGCCTGCGGCTGGGTGACACCGTGACCGTGGACCGGCTCGGCACCCGGCTCACCGTCGTCGGTGTGCTGGCCGACCAGCACACCTTCGGTCACGTCGACGTGGCGTACCTGCCGCTGGCCACGTGGCAGGCGATCCACGCGGGCGCCGGGCCGGGCGAGCCCGTCCCCGACCGCGCCCGCCAGGAGATCACCGCGGTCGCGGTCCGCGGCGACGGCGTCGATCTCGCCGCAGGCGACGACGCTGCGGGCACGGAGAGCATGACCCTGTCCGAGTCGTACGGCGCCTCGCCCGGCTACACCGCCGAAACGTCGACGCTCACCCTCATCCAGGTGTTCCTGTACCTGATCTGCGCGCTCGTGGCGGGCGCGTTCTTCACCGTCTGGACCATCCAGCGCAAGCACGAACTCGCCGTGCTGCGAGCGCTCGGTGCGCCCACGGGCTACCTGCTGCGAGACGGGCTGGCGCAAGCACTCGTCCTGCTGTCGGCCGCCGCCGCCGTCGGAGTCGGCGCCGGAGTGGGACTCGGCGCCGCCGTCGGTGAAGGCGTTCCGTTCGCGCTGGACGTTCAAGCCATCGCGGTAGCCACCGCGTTGCTGGTGGGTCTGGGCCTGACCGGAGCAGCGGTGGCCATCACCCGCATCGCCGCGGTCGACCCGGCGACCGCCCTGGGAGGAAACCGATGAACGCACACCCCGAGACCAGCCGCAAGACCACCGTCAGGGGCGACCACGACCCCGCGCAGGAGGACGGTCTCGTCATGCGGGACGTGACCATGCTGCTCGGCGATGGTGACGACACCGTACGCGCACTCGACAGCGTGCACCTGACCGTGGCCGCAGGCGAGTTCGCGGCCATCGTCGGCCCGTCGGGATCGGGCAAGTCCAGCCTCCTGGCGGTAGCCGGCGGGCTGGCGGTGCCGGACTCCGGAGCGGTGACCATCGCCGGACGGCCGATGACGAAGGCCTCCCGCCGAGCCCGGACCGCGCTGCGGCGGGACCTGGTGGGCTTCGTCTTCCAGTCCGGCAACCTACTGCCTGCGCTCACCGCCCTCGACCAGCTACGCCTGCCGAGCCGTTTCGCGTCACCGGGCGCAGTCCACCGTGATCCGATGAAACTGCTGACCGAGGTCGGCATGGCAGGCAAAGCCGACCGGCGGCCGCACCAGCTCTCCGGCGGCGAGCGCCAGCGAGTCGGGATAGCCCGCGCCCTGGTCACCGGGCCGCGGCTGCTGCTGGTCGACGAACCCACCGCAGCCCTCGACCAGGCACGCAGTCGCGACATCGTGCAGATGCTCGCACGCGAAGCCCGCCGACACAGGGTCGCCACGGTGATGGTCACCCACGACACCGAGGTGCTGCAGTACTGCGACTCCGTCTACGAGATGATGGACGGTGCACTGAGCAAGCGATAACCGTCGGGAGGGCACGTGCCGAAGATTCAGGCTGCCACGGTCGCCGAGCACCGCTCGCAGCAGCACCGCGCCCTGCTCGACGCCGCCCGCCACATCCTCGCCTCCGGAGAATCCGAACCGCCGAGCCTGCCCGCTGTCGCACAGCGGGCAGGCCTGGCCCGTTCCAGCGTCTACCAATACTTCAAATCACGCGAAGACCTGCTCGAAGCCGTCATCGCCGACATGTTCCCCCGCTGGTCGGGCTTCGTCGCCCAGCGCATGAGCGATGCCGCGACCGCAGCCGAGCAGGTCCTGGCGTACGCCGACGCCAACCTGGAACTGGTCGCCCAAGGCGAGCACGCCGTCATGCGCGGCCTGGCCATGGTGGCACCGGGCGGCTCCCTCGCCGAATCCGGCAAGGCGCTGCACGAGCAGCTGCGCGTGCCGCTCGTCGATGCGCTCACCCGATCAGGAGCAACGCAGCCGCAGCACACGGCCGAGCTGATCCAGGCAATGGTGCGCGCCGGATCCCAGATGATCGAAGACGGAGCTCCGGCGGACGGCATTCGAGACCTCGTCACACAGATGCTCCAGCCGTACCTGGCCCAGTGCTCGGGTACGTGACCCCAGCCGCCAGGGGCCTTCGCCAGGGGAGCGTGCTATGTGGACCGCTGAGCGCGCTTGCCTCGACCGGCAGCTCCGCACGCCGGCAGTCCCCGAGCACCGAACCGATCATCGGCGGCGCCCTGGCAAGGGGCCGGCGGTGGTACCGGCGGTCAGGAACCCCCGCGCTCGATGGCGGCGAGCCTGCGCCGGATCAGCTCGCGTTCGGGTTCGGTACCGGCCAGGTCCAGGGCCTCGCGGTAGGCCTCGGCGGCCTGCGAGTCGCGGCCGAGCCGTTCCAGGAGGT
This sequence comes from Phytomonospora sp. NPDC050363, assembly GCF_040655735.1. NCBI lineage: Bacteria > Bacillati > Actinomycetota > Actinomycetes > Micromonosporales > Micromonosporaceae > Phytomonospora > Phytomonospora sp. NPDC050363. The sequence goes on along the minus strand of NZ_JBFAKK010000001.1, from coordinate 231,440 downwards.
CGGCCCGGGCGGCGATGTAGGGGTGGTAGCCGCGCAGCAGCGGCTCGGCGGCGAGTTCGTCGAGCAGGTCGAGACCGGCCTGCGGACCGTCGCGCATGGCCACGGCGACGGCACGGTTGACGGCCACCACGGGAGACGGGCCGAGGGCGTTGAGCACGTCGTAGAGCGCGACGATCTGCGGCCAGTCGGTGCCGGCGAAGTCGGCGGCCTCGGCGTGAACGGCGGCGATCGCGCCCTGCACACCGTACGGACCGGGTGGACCGCCGGTCAGTGCGACGGTCACCAGCACGGTGCCCTCCTCGATCATCGGCGCGTCCCAGCGGAGGCGGTCCTGCTCTTCGAGCAGCACGAGCTCACCGTCCGGGCCGGTGCGGGCCTCGCGCCTGGCGTGGACGAGGAGCATCAGCCCGAGCAGCCCGGCGACCTCGCGCTGCTGCGGGAGCAGGCGGCGCAGGATCCGCGCGAGCCGGATGGCCTCCTCGGCGAGGTCGAGGCGCAGCAGGTCCGGCCCGGAGCTGGCCGCGTATCCCTCGGTGAAGATCGAGTACACGACCTGGAGGACGCCCGGGAGCCGTTCGGGCAGCTCGTCGGCGCCCGGCACCCGGAAGGGAATGCGTGCCTCGCTGATCTTCTTCTTGGCGCGGGTGATGCGCTTGGCCATGGTCGCCGTCGGCAGCAGGAACGCCCGGGCGACCTCCGGTGTCGTCAGTCCCGCGAGGCAGCGCAGGGTCAGCGCCGTGCGGTCCTCGGCGGCCAGCGCGGGGTGGGCGCAGGTGAAGAACAGCTGGAGGCGCTCGTCGGGCAGGTCGGCACCGGGATCCGGGGGCGGCACCGGGTCGGCCCGGTCGGCCTCGACCCGCAGGATCGCCAGCCGGGTGGCGAAGACCTGGTCGCGGCGCAGGCGGTCGACGGCCTTGCGCCGCGCGGTGGTCATCAGCCACGCGCCGGGCTTGGGCGGGACCCCGTCGACCGGCCAGCGCGCCAGGGCGGCCTCGATCGCCTCGGAGGTGACCTCCTCGGCGAGGTCGAGGTCGCCGAAACGGCGGACCAGGGCCGCCAGCAGCCGGCCGCGCTCCTCACGGAACACGGCCTCCACCGACGCGATCGGAGTCCCGGGCCGCTCGTCCACCTCGCTCAGCCTCCGAAGTCGGCGATCGGGCGCACCACGATGGAACCGTCCCGGGCGCCCGGACAGCGCGCGGCCCAGTCGAGGGCGGCGTCGAGATCCGGGACGTCGATGACGTAGAACCCACCGAGCACCTCGCGGGTCTCGGCGTAGGGGCCGTCGGTGACGGTGCGGGCGCCGTCGGCGGCGACCCGCACGGTCGTCGCGGTGACCAGGTCGGCGAGGGACTCCCCGGAGACCATGATCCCGGCGTCCTGAACCTCCTTGTCATAGGCCATCCAGTCCTCAACGGTGCACCCGGCGGCGCCGCCCTGTTCGTCGATCGCGTTCGCCATGATCATCAGCATGTACTTCACGACTCTGCTCCAATGTCGTCTCGGCGGCAGGGGCGCCGCACACCATCACAACGAACGGGCCGCCGCCGAAAGGACAGCCCCGCCAAGATTCTTTCGCGCCGCCACCTCCCGGGGTGGACGGTAGCCGGACAGGGCTTATCGCAAGCTACTTGCAATTGAAGCATCGACGGGTGAGGGCTTCCACCGTCCGACGGTCCCTCCACCTCCACTCCCCCGCGATACCCGCGTCGCCGCCCTCCTCGGCGAACCAGCCGCGCTCTTCTTCCCCTCGGGCACCATGGCGCAGCAGACCGCGCTGCGCGTGCACGCCGAGCGCACCGGCCGCCGCACCTTCGCCGCCCACCCCCACTCCCACATCGACGCGTGGAAGGAGCAGGGCTACAGCGCCGTCCACGGCCTGCGGCTGCTACGCGCCGGCGACCGCAACCAGCAGATGACCCTGGCCGACCTCGCCGCGATCGGCGAGCCCGTCGCCGCCGTCGTCTGGGAACTCCCGCGACACGACCTCGGCGTCCTCCTGCCCGAGTGGGCCGAGCTGTGCGAACAGGTCACCGCCGTGCGGGCCGCCGCCGCGGCGGCGCACCTCGACGGCGCCCGCGTCTTCGAGGCCCAGGCCCTCTACGAGCGGCCCTTCGATGAAATCGCCGGGCTCTTCGACACCGTCTGCGTCTCCCTCCACAAGTCCCTGCTCGGGGTGCGCGGAGCGGTGCCGGCCGGCAAGGAGGACGCGATGGCGCAGGCCTCGGTCTGGCGGCAGCGCCTCGGCGGCGAAATCCGCAACGCCTGGCAGCTCGCGCTCGCCGGACTCGCGGGCCTCGACCGCCTCCTGCCCCGGATGCGGAGTTCCGGGCCCACGCGATCGCCCTCGCGGCGGCGGTCAACGCCGACGGAGTCGCCTACGCCTTCCCCGACCCTCCCCGGACACCCCTGTTCCACGTGCACCTGCCCGCACCGAAGGCGGCCGTCGAGAAGGCCGGCGAAGCGCTCCCGGCCGACACCGGCGTGCGGTTGTACGGCGCAGTACGCTCCTCGACGGACCCTCGCGCGAGCGCGTTCGAGATCACCGTCGGCGAGCACACGCTGGATTTCACGCCGGAGGAGGTCGCCGGTCTGATCCGCGAGCTCGTTGACCGGGCGCGTAGGGGGTGAACCCGAGGGGCGGTCCGGATCTCTTGCGGACGAGCGCATCTCGGGCGGCTCAGTGATCCACATCACCTCGACCGTGGTTCTGCTTCCGGCACACTGGCGCCGTGCCACTCGAATCGCTCGGCCTCGCCCCCGACGAAGCGCGGATCTACGCCACGGCCGCCGCCCACCGCGTCCTCACCTTGACCGTCCTCGGCGGGCTCTCCGGCCTGCCCGAGAGGCGGATCCGCGCCGCCGTGGCGTCCCTCTGCGAGCGCGGGATGCTGGATTTCGAGGAGCCGGACATCGTTGTCGCCGCGCCACCCGACCTGGCCGGTGAGGCTCTGCTCATCCGCCGGCACGCCGAGCTGAACCGGGCGCGGGCCGAGCTGGCGCGGTTGGCGGAGGCCTACCGGTCCGGGCTGCCCCGCACCGCCGTCGACGAGTACGTCGAGCTGCTACCGGGCCACGCGGTGACGCATCGCTTCGCGCAGATCCAGAGTCGGGCGCGCGTCGAGGTGCTCATCGTCGACGCGCCGCCGTACACCGCTGGGGAGGCGCCTCCCAATCCGACCCAGATCGAGCGGCTGGCCTCCCACGTGGCCTACCGGACCGTGTACTGCCGGCGTGGCCTGGAGATGAGCGGGGGCTACGAGCGTGCCCGCGCCTACGTCGCCGCCGGGGAGCAGGCGCGGGTCCTCGATCACATCGCCACGAAGTTCGCCGTCGTCGACGGCGAGTACGGGCTCTTCCCACTGTTCAAGGAGTTGCCCGAGCGCAACGGTGGCGCACTGCTGATCCACCGTTCGCCGCTACTGGACGCGTTCGCCTCCTTCTTCGAGATGCTGTGGATGTGCGCGCTGCCGCTGGAGTCGGCGACCGGCGGGAGCGACCCGGCGGGCCTGTCCGTCGAGGATCAGCGGCTGCTGACGCTGCTGCTGTCCGGATTGACCGACGACGCCATCTGCCGGCAGCTCGGCGTGGCCCGGCGGACGGTCGTGCGCCGGGTCCGCGCCCTGATGGACCGCGCCGGCGCGGTGACCCGGATGCAGCTGGGCTGGCAGGCGGCTCAGCTGGGCTGGCTGACGGCGCCCTGGCGCGCCGACGGGCTGCGGCGCACCGACATCCCGGCCGCAGCGGGCGGGGACGGCGCCTGACCCACTTGCGCCACTGGCGCATGGAGGCCAGTCGAGGGCATTGATCGGGCTCGGCGGGGTCGGCAGGATCTCGACTTGATCACCTCTGCCCGAAAGGATCCCCGATGCGCACAAGCCGAAGACGGAACCCGCGCCGGTTCGCCGCTGGAGCAGCGGCCGCCGCGACCGCGTTCGCCGTCCTGTCCGCGATCCCCTCGCCCGCCACCGCCTCACCGGCCACGGCCATCCCCGCCGCGGTGCCGACTCCGTTCAGCGCGACCGTCACGCTGATCACCGGTGACACGGTGAGTGTGTCCACTCTCGACGGCAAGACCTCGGTCGACGCCACCCCGGCTCCCGGCAACACCGCTCCGTTCCAGACGCTGACCGCCCCTGACGGCGACGTCTACGTGTACCCGCGCGCCGCCTTGGCCGGGGTCGGCTCGGGTGTCCTCGACGCCGAGCTGTTCAACGTCACCGCGATCGCCGCGGCCGGCTACGACGACGCCTCGCGCGGCACGCTGCCGGTCATCGTCGAGTACAGCGGCGGTTCGGTCGCCACCCTCGCCGAGCGCGCCGAGTCCCTGCCCGCCAGCGGCGGAGCGCTCCCCCTCTCCGCGCTCAACGCCGCCGGCCTGAGCGTCGACAAGGCCACGACCGCCGAGTTCTTCGCCTCGCTGGGCACCGGCGGAGGACGGCGGACGCTCGCCGCGCGCACGGTCGGCAAGGTCTGGCTGGACACTCGCGTCGAGGTCGCCCTCGAAGACAGCGTCCCGCAGATCGGCGCCCCCGGCGCTTGGGCCGCCGGTCACGACGGGACGGGCGTGAAGGTCGCCGTCCTCGACACCGGCGCCGACGCCACCCACCCCGACCTCGCCGGACGCATCGCGCTGTCGGAGAGTTTCGTCCCCGGTGAGGAGACCACCGACGGGCAAGGCCACGGCACGCATGTCGCGGCCACCATCGCCGGCTCCGGTGACGGCTCGCAGGGCCTGCGCAAGGGCGTCGCCCCCGGCGCCGAACTGCTCGTCGGCAAGGTCCTCGACAACGGCGGGTCGGGTCAGGCGTCCTGGATCATCGCAGGCATGGAGTGGGCCGCCCAGCAGGGCGCCGACGTCATCAGCATGAGCCTCGGCGGTGACACCTCGACCCCCGACGACATCATGTCCGACGCGGTGGACACCCTCACCACCGAGTACGGCTCGCTGTTCGTCATCGCCGCGGGCAACTCAGGTCCGCGGGGCACCACGATCGGCTCCCCCGGCACCGCCGACAGCGCGCTGACCGTCGGCGCCGTCGACAAGTCCGACGGTCTGGCGAGCTTCTCCAGCCGCGGGCCGCGCGTCGGCGACAACGGGCTGAAGCCCGAGATCACCGCGCCCGGCGTCGGCATCATCGCCGCGCGCGCGAAGGGAACGAGCCTCGGCACGCCGGTCGACGAGTACTACTCCTCGCTCAACGGCACCTCGATGGCCACCCCGCACGTCGCGGGCGCGGCGGCGATCATGAAGCAGCTGCACCCGGGGCTCACTCCCGCGCAGCTCAAGAACGCCCTGGTCAGCACCGCGAAGAACCACGCCGGCTACACCGTCTATGAGCAGGGTGCCGGCCGGGTCGACCTGACTGCCGGCACCGCCGCGTCGGTGTTCGCCTCGGCGACGGCCGACTTCGGCACGCTGACGCCCAAGGAGGGCGGCACACCGCCGGTCACCCGGACGGTGACCTACACCAACATCGGCACCGCCGACGCCGTCCTCGACCTGGCTCTGGCTCTCGACCGCGACACCATCCCGGGTGCAGGCGAGGTGAGCCTGTCGGCGAACACGCTCACCGTCCCCGCCGGCGGGAGCGCCGACGTGACGATCACCGTTGACCCGATGACGGGCGCGCTGGGCGCACACGACGGCTACCTGACCGCCACCGGCGCCGACGTCTCCCTGACGACCTCGGTCGGCTACGTCCGAAAGCCGCCGGAGGTCGAGATCTCGCTGAAGGGCATCGACCGTTTCGGGGACGCCCCGGCCATCCTGACCGTGCAGGTCTTCGACCTGGCGACCGGCGGCACGGTCTACACCAGTGGCTCCGTCGGCGTCGGCCTGGGCACGGGTGACACCTATGTCGCCTCGGTGCCCAAGGGCCGCTACGCCGTCCAAGCGGTGCTGAACACTCTCGAGATCGCGAGCTGGACCGACGTGGCCGTCGATTACTACAGCGCGCCCGAGGTCGTCGTCGACGCACCCGTGTCGCTGACCATGGACGCGCGCGACGCCGTGGACATCGAGACCGGTGTGAGCGGCGAGAAGCGCGACTTGGACCTGTCGTGGACGGCGACCGCCGTGGTCCGCGACCGCGGTGACGGGAGCGTGGCGATCGGCTCCTTCGGCGTGCTCTCCGACGACGACGTCGTCGAAGGCGTCGTGCGCGGCCCGGGCCGCGCCGAGACGGGTTCCATCCAGTTCTTCAACGACCGGGGCTTCGCCGACCCGCTGCTCACCGGCAAGGTGGCCGGACGCGGCGGCGAGCGCCTCGACCTGCAGATCCCCCTGCTCGGCACCCGCACCGACGGAAAGCGCAAGCTCACGGCGGTGGCGGTCGGCGACGGGTCGGAGGAGGCCTACGCGGGCAAGGACGTCAAGGACCGCCTGGCGGTCGTCACGGCGAGCACCGGCTGGGTCGGGCCGCTGATGACCCTGGCCGCGGCGAAGGGCGCCGCCGCCGTCCTGTTCGTGCGGCCCGACGCCGGACCGAGCTTCATCTACACCGGGCCCGGCATTCCGGCGATGGCCGCGACCTATGAGTCGGGGCGTGCCCTGCTCGCGCGCATGGCGAAGGGGACGGTGACCGTCGAACTCGCGACGCGCTCGGAGAGCCGCTTCACCTACCTGGTCCCCGCGGCCTGGGTGGGCGACTCACTTCCGGCGAGGCCGGAGTACACAGCGCCGAAGCGGAAGTTCGCGGTGGTGGAGAACTCCTACCACTCCGATGGCTCGTCGCGCCTGGCGTGGGAGCACACCGGCTCGTGGCACTCGTTCCAGCGGACCTCCTACCGGACGGCGGCCTACCTGCTGGCACCGTCGGTACGCGAGGAGTACGTGTACGCGCCTGACATGACCTACCAGCAGACGGTGTACTCGGGCCAGCCCGGGATCCGCATGTACGGCGGGATGAACTCCTACCGGCCCGGTGAACGGCATGAGCAGGACTGGTTCGGTGGTCCGGTGCACCCCGGTGTCTCGCCGGTGCCGTGCGGGTTCTGCCGCACGGACACGGCGTGGGCGTTCGCCGTCACACCTTGGGGAGACTCCGACCCCTCGCATTACGGCGACATGGGGGTCGCGGCCGCCGCCGGGCGGATCTTCCGCAACGGTGTGCTCGTCACCGACGGGGAGGTGATGACACCGGGCACCGCCGACTACCGCGTCGAGTACGACATGACCAGGGCGCAGGGGCCGGGCAGCACTCACGGCACGTCCACGAGCACGGCCTGGTCGTTCCGGTCGGCCGATCCGTCGGGCGTCGAGTCGGCCGAGTGCGAGCGTTTCGCTCCAGGCGTCGACTGCGGTGTCCTGCCGATCATCCTGACCGGCTACGACCTGCCGCTGGACCTCCACAACCAGGCTCGCGCCGGTCGCGACCTGGAGTTCGACCTGCTCACCTCGCGGGCCACCGGCTACACCGGTGACGCGAGGATCAGCGGTGCGACGGTCTCGGTGTCCTACGACGACGGTGCCACGTGGACGGAGGCGGAAGTCGACCTCGGCCGCCGCGGCAGCCACGAAGTGGAGGTCGAACACCCCCGCTTGTCGGCCACCAACGGCTTCGTCGCGTTGCGCATCGAGGTCTGGGACGACGCGGGCAACCGCACGGTCCAGACGATCCTGCGCGCCTACGCGCTGATCTGAGGAAGGAGGGCGCCGCCCGCTTCGGCGGGCGGCGCCCTCGGCCCGTCCACTGTGGGGCCGGGCGAAAACCACCGGGCACCGCACAGCGCCGTCCTGCTACGGTCCCGATGCCGGCCGCGGGACTCCGGCGCGACTTCCGAGACCTCCTTGAGCTGAAGTGCTTCGCAGTTCGCGCCCCCATTCCCCGGCCGGCCTTTCCGCATCGAACCGAACGGGTGCCCATGGAGACCGCCGCCGACCTCGTCGCCGCCGAGGACGTCCTGCTGTTCGTCAACGCCGCCCTCACCGCGACCGGGCAGCGGGAGTTCCACGCCGAAGCCGGCCGGCAGCGCCTGTCACTGGACTTCCTGCACTCCTACATGCTCGGCAACTACCGGGAGCTGTACTCCGGTGTCCTCGCGCTCGGCGTCAACGACCACAACGCCGCGATGATCGTCCACCGCCTGCTCGCCACCGGCGCCGAGGCCACCCCCGAGCAGCGGCGCGCCGAAGGCCCGCTGATCGCCCGGCGTCTGGCCACGCTGCCGCCCCAGCGCGTGTACCGGCTCTTCCGCCGGCTGCGCGCCGACAAGGTCAACAACCGCCGCACCCGCCGGATCATGCGCGACTGGCTCGCCGCGCGCCCCGACCCCGCCTTTGACGCCGTCAAGTACCGCGCGGGCCTCAAGGCGACGCTGCGGCACGCCCACCTCCCGCCGCGCGACCCCGAAGTGGGCACGTTCCTGTTCTCCCCCGGCGGCAGGGGCCGCTACTCCACGCCGCTGCTGGACGCCTGGCGCCGCGCCCACTACGAGCAGGCGGCGCTCTACGAACTGCCCTACACGGTCGCCGAGGGCTTCGCCGCAAAGCACCGCGTGCCCCGGAAGGTGTTCCTGGAGCGCATCGCGCCGCGCATGACCCGCGCGGAGGGCCAGCGCATGCGGGAGACCGCCGTGCGCAGCGGGGCACCGATCCCGGCGCCCGACCTCTCCGCCATGCCGCTCACCCGGCTCGCGGCCTACGTGCTGTCGCTGTCCCTCGACGACCGCGCCGGCCGGCGGACCGAACTCACCTGCGCGCTGCGGGCCGCCGCGCTGCGCGTCGCGGGAGAGCGCGCCGGAACGTGGGGTGAAGTCGCCGCGGTGCTCGACGACAGCTTCTCCTCCTACGGCTCCGGGGAGAAACGCCGCCGCCCGCTCGCCGTCGCGCTCGCGGCGCACCACCTGCTGGAAGCACTCGCCGTGAAGTACACACCGCTGTGGACCTCCGGTCGCGAAGACGCGCTGCTGGTCCACCCGTACGGCACGACGCCGCTCGGCCGCCGGATCCTCGACGCCCTCGAACACGGGCCGCAGCGGCTGGTGATCGTCTCGGACGGCTGGGACAACGCTCCCGCCGGGCTGGCGGCCGAGGTGCTGCGGATCTGGCGCACGCGCCTGGATCCGCACCACCGCACCCGAGTGGTGCACCTGAACCCGGTCTACGACGCCGCCGGCTTCGACGTCCGCCGCCTGTCGCCGAGCGTCCCGACCGCTGGTGTCCGCGACGCCGAGGACCTGCCGGCGCTGGTCGAGCTGGCCCGCTTCGCCGAAGGCGGCACCGGCCTGGCCGAACTGACCGCCTACCTCGCCGAGCGGGCCGCGCGCATGCTCGCCGGCCCGGGGAGCATGCGATGACCGGACTCGACCTGACCGGCCTGAGCACGGGCCCTTCCCAGGTGTGGGGCGGTGTGCGGCTGGTCCCGCTCGTCCGCGACGAACCGGTCGAGGACCTGCGGCTGCACCAGCGGCTCTACGCCGGCGCGGCCGGTGTGGTCGCCACGGGCGCCAAGCGGGCGTACATCTCCTACATCCCGCACGGCTTCGTCGCGACCTGGACCCGCGACGGCTCGCCCGCGGCTGCATACGGGACGCACTTGAGCACGGACGAGGACGAGACACCGGCCGAGGTGCTGCCGCTGCGATTCCACCGTCGCATGGCCCGTCGCGACGGCCACGGCCGCCTGCGCTTCCTGCCCCTGCACCTGGCGCTGGACGGCTACCTGTCACTGCATTTCCGGGGACCGCTCATTCTGTGGGAGCAGTGGTCGCGCCGGGCGATCGACCGCGGCCTCTCCCCGCGCGCCGAGCAGGCCTACGCCGGAGCCGAGGTCACCGGACTCTCCGACGCCCTGCGCGTCTTCGAGATCCACCCCGGACAGTGCGGAGTGCTCGTCTACGTCGCCGACGCCCTGGCCTCGGCCTTCGCCGTCCCGCACCCTCAGGACTACCGCGCCCTGCACTCCAGCCTGCTGCTGGACCTCTACGGCGACCTGATCCACCACTACACGAACTTCGCCGCGGCCGTTCCCGACTTCCGTGCGCGTGTCCCCGAAGGCGGGATCACCTCGCTCGCCGGCCTGCGCGCGGCCGCCGATGAGCAGGAGCGCGCGTGGGCGGCGTTCCACGACGAGACCATGGCCGGCGGCCTGCTCGGCGTCGACTACCGCGCCGAGCACGTGTACCGGCTGGACCGCTTCACGCTTTCGCGGCTCATGCCGCCGTTTCGCCCGAAGCTGAACAACCACCTCGGCGAGGTGATCACCGACGAGAAGGGCCGCGCGGTCTACCTCAAGACCTTCCGCCTCTCAGAGGCCCAGACCCGGCGCGGCCACCTGCTCGACCTTCTCGCCGACGCCGACTGGAACCTCGCCGACGCCGCTGCCTCGATGGGCCTCGACGAAGCGAGGTTCGGGCTGCGCATTGAGGCGGCCGGCTTCGGCCACCTCTTGCGCCAGGACGTGCTCGACGGCTACCGCAAGCGTGCGCGCCGCCAGGGCGTGCCCGGTGGGTGACACGCCCTAGAGGACGTGCGTGACGCCCTCGGCGGCGACGACGGAGTCCAGGTCGCCGGGGGTGACCCCGGCCGCCAGCACGATCGACGCTCCGGCCATCATCGGCGCCAGCAGCCACAGCGAGGGCTCCTCGTTGACCGCGACGTCGACCAGGATCCGGTCGCCGGGGGTGATGCCGCGCGCGTCGGCCACTCCCCGGGCCAGGTCGCTCCATTGGCGGTAGCTCGTGCCGTCGGGAGTCGCGGCGTCCCCGCCCCGGATCATGTCGTAGTCGGGCGCATCCTGCCGGCTGCGGCCGATCTCGGCGACGAAGTCGAGGTAGCCCTCCGGCACCTCCGCCATGGGCGCTCCGCCCGGCTCCAGGCCGAGCGCGAAGCGGTGCCGCGCCTCGGGCACCGTCTCCAGCCATCCACCGATCCGCTTGCGTGAGACGAACACCGCGTCGACCGGCTCATCCTGGCCGGGGCCGGCCGGCAGGCCCGCCGTCGCCCAAGGACGGTGGGAGACCTGGACGCCCAGCGACCACGCGCCGAGCAGCACCGCCGCCGTCTGCCAGTGCGCCGGCAGCAAGGTGGCCAGGCGGTCACCGGCACCGAGTCCGCAGCCGTCCCGGAGCAGTCCCGCCGTCCGCGCGACCCAGGAACCGAAGGCGGCGGCGGTCAGCTCGGTGCGTTCTCCGTTGGCCGCGTCGATGTAGGTGAACAGCGGACTGTCACCGGTGCGATCGAGCGCGTCACTGACAAGGGGATCGATCCGGGTCGATGGCACGGTGAGCTCCACGGGTGTGCGGTGACCGTTGACGGACCCAGCCTAAGCCCGGGCCCGCGCGCCGGCGCCGCGCTACCCCTCGTCGAGGAACTCGTCGACCATGGGCGCCAGCCAGTCCGCGCGGTGCGGCACGGTGGTGTGCATCGTCCCCGGAAGTACCGCGAGGCGGCTGTCCGGCAGCCCCACCAGATCACCGACGACCCCGCCGCCGAGCAGCCGGAACATCTCCACGGCATGCTCGGGGGTCACCATGTCGGAGTCGGCGAGCACGATCATCGTGGGCGCGGTGATCGCGCTGATCTGCTCGCGGGTCCATTCGGGCAGAGCGGCGTCGAGCACCTTCATCTTGTTCACCAGGCCGGCCCAGCCGGACGGGTCGGGTGCGGCGCGAAGGTACTCCTCGTGGAACTCCGAGCCGTGCAGGTGCTCGGGCTGGAGGTCCTGGATGCCGTCGAGGAGTCCCGGGTGGGCGCCGGCGAGTTCGAAGCTCACTGAGGCGAGTACGAGGCGCCCGACGCGGTGGGCGTGGTCGGTGCCGATGCGCAGCGCGACCGACGCGCCCATGCTCCAGCCGAGCAGGTCGGCGCGTTCGACGTCCAGGCGGTCGAGGAGTTCGAGGACATCGGCGGCGAAGTGCTCGATGGTGAAGGGGCGGTCGGTGTCGGGGGTGCGTCCGTGCGCCTGGAGTTCGACGGCGATGACGCGGCGGTTCTTGGCCAGGAGGGGCAGGATCGCACCGAAGGAGGAGTCGATTCCCGACAAGGCACCGTGAATCAGGACGAGCGGGCGGCCTTCGCCGATGCCGTGTTCTTCGTGGTAGATGTCCATGGCCACACGATGCGCGGCGCCGCTTACGATCGGCTTCAGCTCGCCTTACCGTCGAAGGGGTCGCCGTCGTGCAATTCGGGGTGCTCGGTCCGGTCGTCGCCACCACCGACGCCGGGGATCCGGTCGTCGTTCCCGGCGTGAAGGTCCGCATGCTCCTGGCCGACCTGCTGGCCAACCGCAACCGGGTCGTGTCCGCCGACCGGCTGATCGACGACCTGTGGGGTGAGGACGCGCCGGCCAATCCCGGCGGAGCGCTCCAGGTCCGGGTCTCGCAGCTGCGTAAGGCGCTCAACGACGCCGAGCCGGGCGCGCGAGACCTCGTCGAGTCGCGCCCGCCGGGTTATCTGCTGCGCGCCGCGTCGGTGGACGCCGAGCGCTTCACCGAGCTCGCCGGGGCCGCCGACGTCGACCGTCTGAGCGCGGCGCTGGCCCTGTGGCGCGGCGAGCCCTACGCCGACTTCGCCGACGAGGAGTTCGCGCGCGCCGAGGCGGCCCGCCTCGCCGAGCAGCGCCTCGGGGTCCACGAGCGGCTCGCCGGTGCGCGGCTCACGCGCGGGGAGCACGACCTGGTCGCCGCCGAGCTGGCCGACCTGGTGTCGCGGCATCCGCTGCGGGAAGGGCTGCGGGCACTGCACTTGCGGGCGCTGTACGCGTCGGGCCGGCAGGCCGAGGCGCTGGAGAGCTATGCCGACCTGCGGGAGCGGCTGGCCGACGAACTCGGGCTCGACCCGGGTCCCGAACTGGTGGCGCTGCACCGCAAGATCCTCGAACAGGACTCGGGGCTGAACGCGCCTCCGAGGGCGGCGCTGGTCCGGAACAGCCTTCCCGCTCGCCTCGATGAACTGGTCGGGCGGGCGGAGGCCCTGACGGAGCTGCGCGGGCTGCTCCCCGGGCAGCGACTGGTCACGCTGATCGGGCCGGGCGGGGTCGGCAAGACGCGGCTGGCCACGGAGGCCGCGCGTGAGCAGAACTTCCCCGACGGCACCCACCTCGTCGAGCTGGCGCCGCTGCCGGCCGGTGACGAGCGGGTCGCCGACCAGGTGCTCGGCGCGCTGGGCCTGCACGACGCCGCGGGCGTGGCGCTGTCGCCCGCCGACCGCCTCTCGGCTGCGTTGCGGGAACAGCGATCGCTGCTCGTGCTCGACAACTGCGAGCACGTCGTCGAGCCCGTCGCCGAGCTGGTCGCGCGGCTACTGCGGGACGCGCCCGGGGTGACCGTGCTGGCCACCAGCCGCGAGGCCCTGGGCCTGGCCGGCGAGGTTCTCTGGGAGGTTCCACCGCTGGCCGTGCCGCCCGGGGACGGCGACCTCGACGCGGTCCGGCGCTCGTCCGCCGCGCGGTTGTTCGCCGCCCGCGCGGCCGCGCGACAGCGCGGTTTCCTGCTCGACGAGAAGAACGCGCCGGCCGTCGCCAAGCTTTGCCGCCGCCTCGACGGCCTGCCGCTCGCGCTGGAACTGGCCGCGACGCGAGTGCGCTCGCTCGGTGTGCAGGGCGTCGTGGACCGCCTCGACGACCGCTTCGAGCTGCTGGCCACCCGCCAGCGCGACGTCCCGCCTCGACAGCGAACCCTCACGGCCGTCATCGAGTGGAGCTGGGACCTGCTCGACGAACCCGACCGCGCGGTCCTCGCGCGGCTCGCGGTGTTCGGCGACGGAGCCGGCCCCGAGGCCGCCGAGCGGGTGTGCGACGCCGATCTCGACACCCTTGCACGGCTCGTCGACCGCTCACTGGTGGTCATGGACGAGGGCCCCGCCGGCCCGCGCTACCGGCTGCTGGAGTCGGTCGCCGCGTTCTGTCTCGGCCGCCTCGACGACGCCGAAGGGGTGCGCGCCCGGCACGCCGAGTACTTCACCGGCTTCGCCGAGGACGCCGACCCGCGGTTGCGCTCCTCCGGCCAGCGCGAATGGCTCGCACGTCTCGACACCGAGACCGCCAACCTCCGTTCGGCGCTCGACCACGGCGGCGGCCTGCGCCTGGCCCTGGCCTTGACCTGGTACTGGTACCTGCGCGGCCGGCTCACCGAGGCGCGCAGGGCGCTCTCGGCGTACGGCGGGCCCGCCGAGGAGGCCCGCGCGGCCGTGTGGCGGCTGGGATTCGCGCTGCTGCAAGGTGAGCCGCTGGTGGTCGAGAAAGTGGAGGCCGCGATCGCCTCTGCCGCCGACGACCGCGCGGTGTGGTTCGCCGCCCACGTCGTCCTCGACCACGGTGACCTCGCCCTGTCGGCGCGGCTGTTCCCCACCGGCACCGACGATCCGTGGGTCGAGGCGGCCGTGCTCGCCTCGCGCGCCATGATCGCGCACGCCGCCGGCGATCTCCCCCTGCTGGAGGAGATCGCCGGCCGCAGTTCCGCGCTGTTCGAGGAGCTCGGGGACCGCTGGGGCTGGCTCCAGGCGAACAACTGGGTCGGCGGACTCGCCGAGATGAAGGGCGACCTCGACCGTGCCGCCGAGCTGCACCGCGAAGGGCTGCGCTGGGCCGAGGAGTTGTCGCTGTGGCCCGAGGTGGGCGGCACGCTGTCCTGGCTGGCCTGGATCGCGGTGCAGAACCGCGACTACGCGCTCGGCCGCGAACTCGGCGAGCGCGCCTATCGCCTCGCCGTGGAACAAGGCGCGCCCACCGCGGTGGTCTTCGCCGAGCTGGGCCTCGGCATCGCCGCCCGCCGGGAAGGGAAGCTCGACGTCGCGAGGACGCACCTGACCCGGCTGGCCGATCGCGGCCGCGCCGATCCGGAGTCGGCGCTGTACCTGACGATGGTCCTGGTGGAACTGGGCTATGCCGTCGAGCAGTCCGGCGACCGGGCCGGGGCACTGGCGGTGCAGGTCGAGGCCTACGAGGCGGCGGAGGCTTTGGGGTTCGGCTCGCGCGACGCGCTCGGGACGCTGGAGGGAATGGCCTCGGCGGTCGAATCGCCCGAGGTCGCCGCGAGGCTGCTGGGCGCGGCCGCCGCGGGCCGGGCGGAGCTGGAGACCCCGGCGGCGCCGGCCGAGCTCGACGAGATCGACCGGGTGACCGGACGTCTCGTCGCCGCGCTGGGCCGCGAGCGTTTCGAGGCGCTGCTTGCCGAGGGCGCCGAACTGGGCCCGGCGAAGGCGCGGGCCCAGGTCTGAGCGGGACGGCCTACTCGGCGGCCGTCGGCCGGTAGCTGGCGATGATCAGCCCGGTCGGGTTGATCTTGGTGTCGATCAGCTCGAAGGTGGCCTTGAAGTCCTTCAGCGGCGCCGAGACGCTGTCGCCGCCGACGATGATCGGGTGGATCCAGAGGTGGACCTCGTCGACGAGTCCGGCCTCGATCAGCGCGGTGGTGACCGTGCCGAAGCCGAACTGGAGGATGTTGCCGCCCTCGGTGGCCTTCAGCGCCTTGACGGCCTCGACAAGGTCGCCCTGGAGTACTTCGGTGTTGTTCCACTCCGGGTCGGTCAGGGTCGTCGAGGCGACGTACTTCTTGACGTTGTTGAAGTAGGCCGCGCCGGTCGCCGGGTCGGTCTCGTCACGGCCCGGCCAGGACGCTGCGAAGCCGTCGTAGGTCGCGCGGCCCATGAGGAGCGCGTCGGCGGCCTCGGTCTGCGCGGCGACGAAGTCGGCGTCGTGATAGGGCATCGACCACATCGGGTTCTCGATGACGCCGTCGAGGGTGATGAAGGTCAGGTTGGTGAGCTTGCGCATCGGAGGTCTCCCGTATTGAGCGGTGGTGGTCGCTGCTGACACCCGGAACATTGCCAGGCGCCTCTTACGGTTCTCTTCAAGCGGGCTTACCGGCGAGCCCGCCGGGGCCCGCCGCCGCCAGAAGTCGAGCGTGCAGCGCGGTGGACCTCGCGTCGTCGAGCCCGCCGCCGGCGCGGGCGGCGAGCCAGGTGGCGCCGATGGCCGCGTCGCGGGCGGTCAGGGTCGTGATGCCGCCGGCGCGCAGGGCGTCGACGACACGGACGCGGACGGCGGTCTCGGTCATGAGCAGTCCGCCGGACAGGACGACCGGCCCGGCGACGGCGTCGAGCCGGCCGAGTGTCGCCAAAAGACTCGCGGCGGCCTCGTCGGCGAGGCGCGCGCAGTCGGGGTCGCCGTCATCGGCGGCGGCGCAGACGAGGGGTGCCAGTGCGGCGATCCGGCCGCGCGGAACCTGGTGCGCCCAGTCGACGAGCGTGTCGACATCGCAGGCGCGGGCGTGGCGGGCGACGAGGCCCACCAGTGCGGGAAGCGGCCGCGGACAGGACGTGAAGGACGCTTGTGTCCACATTCGGGCGGCGGAGCGAACGGCTCGCAGACCGAGCCAGAAGCCGGAGCCCTCGTCGCCCAGTAACCAGCCGAGGCCGTCGGCCACACCCGCGACGCGCCACGATTCGACCCGGGCGGCGACCGCGCCGGTGCCCGCGATAAGCACACTGCCGGTCGGGGCGGGGGTGGCGGCGGTGAAGGCGGTGATCACGTCGGGGTAGGTCCGCATGGGACAGGCCAGACCGAGGCCCTGCCAGCGGGCGGCGTAGACGGCGGCGGCCTCGGGGTCCTCAAGGCGGCTCGATCCGGCGAGGCCGAGGGCCCCGGCGAGGACGGCGCCGGCGTCGTGGCCGCTCAGGGCGGCACCGACGGCTTCGGCGAGCGCGTCGGCGGCGGCGTGGTTTCCCACCGCGATGGGGTTTCCCGGCCCGGCGTCTCCACGCCCGACCACCTCTCCGGACAGTGTCGCGGCGACCGCGCGGGTGGCGGTGCCGCCGGCGTCGACGCCGAGGACCAGTTCCATGCCGAGATCGAAGCACGTGCGCGGGTCATTGACCAGCTTCCTTTAAGGATGTAACTTATTTTCATTACCTCGGGTCTTCTATGAAAGGAATACCCGCGATGGCAGGTGACGGAGGCGGCCTCCTCGGACGGCTGCGCATCGAAGGGCCGACGATGCCCGAGGCCATGGCAAGGATCGCCGGCCTGATCACCGCCGATCCCGAGACCGCCGCAGGCGCCGGCATCGTCGACCTCGCCGAACTGGCCGGCACCTCCACGGCGACCGTCACCCGCTTCAGCCGCATCCTCGGCTACGCCGGCTACGCCAAACTCCGGGTCGCGATCGCCACCGAGACCGGCCGCGCCGAGCAGGCCCGCTGGCAGACCGACATCAGCGCCGACATCGCCCCCGGCGACGACCTCGACCAGGTCCTCGGCGTCATCGCCGCCGCCGACACCCGCGCGATCCAGGCGACCGCCGCCGGTCTCGACACCGACGGCATCGATCGGGTCGCCGAAGCCGTGGCCACGGCCGGCCGCGTCGAACTGTTCGGCATGGGCAGCAGCGGCACCGCCGGGCGGGAGATGGCCTTCCGCCTCGAACGCATCCGCGTGCCGGTGTGGTTTCGCCCCGACTCGCACAGCGCCCTCACCAACGCCGCCCTCCTCGGCCCCGGCGACGTCTCCATCGGACTGTCCCACTCCGGCCGCACCCGCGAGGTCATCGAGACCCTCTCCGAGGCCGGCGACCACGGCGCGCTCACCGTCGCGGTGACCTCCTTCGGCCGCTCACCGCTGGCCGAGGTCGCCGACGTCGTCCTCACCACCTCGGTCCACGAGACGACCTTCCGGCTGGCCGCGCTGTCGGCGCTGCACTCCCAGCTGCTCGTCCTCGACCTGATCTACGTCGCCGTCGCCCAGCGCACCTACGAACGCACCGCCGAGGCCCTCGAAGTCACCGTCCGGGCCGTGGCCGCGCACCGACTCCCCGAACCCGGCGGCCGCCCTCGCAACCGCGAACAACGGCCCTGACCCTCCCCCGAACCGCGGGCCGCACCGGCGCGGCCCGACCGTCCCGACCGTGAGGACTCCCCATGTCACCCTTACGCGCCAAGAGATCGACCGTCTTCAGTCTCGCCACCGTCTTACTCGCCACCGCGCTCACCGGCGCCGCCATCACCACCGCGGCGGCCGACGAGGCCGTCGCCGCCGCCGACTGCGGCGCGCTCTTCGACGACTTCGCCTACACCTCGTCGAGCGATCCCGCGCTCGCGGCCCACGGCTGGGTCCCCCGGTCCTACCCGGGCGGTCCGGGCGTCCCGGGAGCCACCTGGTCGCCGTCGAGCATCACCTTCCCGTCCAGCGGCATCATGCAGCTGACGGCGAGCACCGACGGCACCGGCGCGGGAACCCGCCAGGCGGAGCTGTACACGAGCCGGAAGCGGTATCTGGAGGGCACCTACGCCAGCCGGATCCGTTTCAGCGACGCCCCGACCGGCGGCGCCGACGGCGACCACATCGTCCAGACCTTCTTCTCGATCAGTCCGCTCAACGGCGATCTCGACCCGACCTACAGCGAACTGGACTTCACCGAGTACCTGCCCAACGGCGGCTGGGGCGAGCAGGGCCCGATCAATTACCAGACGAGCTGGTACACCTACCGGGCCGATCCGTGGTTCGCCGACAACGTGCACTCCTCGCAGCGGCAGAGCTTCAACGGCTGGCACGACCTGGTCGCGCAGGTCTCCGGCGGGCACGTGAAGTACTACATCGACGGCGTCCTGCTGGGCGACCACTCCGGGAAGTACTTCCCGCGCCAGACGATGACGATCAACTTCAACCTGTGGTTCATCGACACCGCCGGGCACACCGGCTCGCTGAGCACCTACGTCGAGCAGGTCGACTGGGTCCTCTACACCGACAACGACGTGCTCTCGCCGAGCCAGGCGACCGCCCGCGCGGCCGCCTACCGGCAGGCGGGCACATCGTTCGTGGACACCGTCGACGCCGGCGGCCCCTGCACCGGACCGTCCCCGACCCCGACGGCGACCACGTCGCCGACACCGTCGCCGACGGGACAGCCGACCGACTGCGACGACGCTCCCCAGTGGACCTTCGGCGGGGTCTACCAGGGCGCTTCGCTGGTGGTCCACGAGCGCAGCGCCAACGGGAATCCGTCGGGCCCGCCGTCGGGTGACGGCGCGCATCTGTGGCGGGCGCGCTGGTGGACGCAAGGCTCGGAACCGGGCTGGACCGGGGTCTGGGAGGACCTCGGGCGCTGCTGACGGGTAGGAGGCGGGGCCGCCGGCGGAGACGGCCGACGGCCCCGCCGGCGTTGCGGGGTAGGTTCGCGGCGAGAAAGTCCGCCGGAAGCGGGAACCGGGGGCCCTGGGCGGACAGTCACCGGATGTGAAGATGATTTCGCGTGCCCGCGTCCGCGCCGGCGATCCGGACGCGTTCGCAGAACTGTTCGGTGAGTACGTTCGCGCGGTCTACAACCACGGCTTCCGGCTCACCGGCGACTGGTCGGCGGCCGAGGACGTCGCCTCGCTGACCTTCCTGGAGGCGTGGCGGCTGCGCGAACGGCTCGATGTGAGCCCCGGGGCCGGGTCGCTGAGGCCGTGGCTGCTCGGGATCGCGACCAACGTGGCCCGCAACACCCGCCGCGCGGCCCGGCGCTACGACGGTGCCGTCGCGCGAATGCCGCGCACGGAGCCGCTGCCCGACGTGGCCGACGAGGTCGCCGATCGCGTCGACGACAGGGAACGGCTCGCCCGGGTGAAGGCCGCCATGACCGCACTGCGCAAGCCCGAGCGGGAGGTGCTGGCACTGTGCGTGTGGTCGGGCCTCGACTACGCCGAGGCGGCCGAGGCGCTCGACGTCCCGGTCGGCACGATCCGCTCCCGGCTGTCGCGAGCCCGCAAGAGACTCGCGAAGCTCGTCGCGGCCGGAAAACTGGAAGCCGTCGACGAGGAACGGGAACCCGCGCGAGTTCGCGGACAGGTAAAGGGTGACCGCGAAACAGCGGTCCGGCTCGCTCAGGAGATCACCCGATGAACGACACCCCGAACAAGCCCACCTCGAACGAACACGACGAGTTGGCCCGGCTGCTGCCGAAACCGGCGGGACGGGACCTGCCGAGCGAGAGCCGGAGTCGACTCCAGGAGTTCGTGATGAACCACATCGAGCAAGACCGTTCCGCGACGCCGGCGGCTCCACGCCGGGCACCGAGACGCCGGCTGCTCCTGACCGCCGCCGCGCTGGCCGCCGTCGCCGCGGTCGCGGTCGGCGTGGTCGTGACCACCACCGGCCAGGACGCTCCCGGGACCGTCGGTGACACGGCCGGCCCGCACACGGGTCAGCCGGCGACCGGCGGAAACGCCTTCGAACTGGCCGCCGCATACGCGCTGCAGAGTCCTTACACGGCGCCGACGGACGACCAGTGGATCTACGTCAAGCAGCAGAGCCTCGCCGTCGGGGCGATCGCCGAGTCCAAGGGACAGCTGCCGGACGTGACGACGGAACTGTGGCTCAGCGCCGACGGCACGAAGATGGCCTCGTTCAACGAGGAGATCGGCGAGCTCGACACCTGGGAGCAGGACAACGAGTACCCCTGGCTGTGCGCGCTGCCGACCGATCCGGCCGAACTGCTGGCGGTGCTGCGCGAGGACGTCGAGTCGCCGGCCGACGGCCGGGAGGAAGCGCCCGCCACCGGACCGGATGCCGAGGAGGATCTCGACGCCGCCGTGTTCACCCGGATCTCCGTCATCCTCGACTCCCACCTTCTCCCGCCCGACGTGACCGCGGCGCTGTGGAGGGCAGCGGGCCTGGTCCCCGGCGCCAAGGTGTCGGAGGAGACCGTGGAGATCGACGGGCGAGAGGTCATCGCGGCCGGGCGGGTCCAGGACGGCTGGCGCTTCGACCAGCTGCTGCTCGACCCCGAAACGCACGCCTACGTCGGCTACCGCTCGGTCGCCGTCGCCGATCACGAGTACGAGGGCCCGGACGGTGCGATCCACATCGAGAAGGACGAGCTCCAGTGGGCCACCGTGCGGCTCGCCGCGGGAATCGTCGGCAAGCAGGGACAGACCCTCTGATCCGGTGACGTGACAGCTGGGCGGGCCGAGACCGGTCCGCCCCGCTTCGCGTCCGTCAGGGGCGGATGGCGAGTTTGCCGACCGTCGAGCCCGACTCCAGGTCGATGAGCGCCTTCGCGCCGTCGGCGAGCTCGTAGACCGTCGGCGTGCCGGGCCGGTAGACCCCCGCGGCCTGGAGGGCGGCCAGTTCGGCGGTGATCTCGGCGTAGATCTCCGGCGCGGCGGCGATGAGGGTGCCGATGTGCAGGCCGATGACGTGGATCTGGTGGGTGAAGGTGAGGTCGTGGTTGCTGATCGAGGCCTCGCCGGCGGCCATGCCGAATACGACGACGCGGCCGGTGACCCGCCGGGTGGAGGCGAGGCTGACGGCGAAGGTGTCCCCGCCGACCGATTCCAGGACGAGGTCGGCGCCGCGGCCCTCGGTCAGGCGGAGGACCTCGGCGGTGACGTCGGCGCTTCGGTAGTCGATGACGTGATCGGCGCCGAGTTCGCGCACGGTGTCGTGCTTGCCCGCCGACGCGGTGGCGATGACGGTCGCGCCATAGTGCTTGGCCATGAGCACGGCGGCCTGCCCGACGCCTCCGGCGGCGGCGTGGACGAGGACGTGTTCACCGGCGGTGAGGCGGCCGAGGGGCCTGAGGGCGGCGAGGGCGGTGGCCCAGTTGAGGACGAGGCCGAGTGCCTGCTCATCGGTCCAGCCCGCCGGGACGGGCGCGGCACCGGCGGCGGGCAGGGTCATGTACTCGGCGAAGGCGCCATGGCCGGCACCGATGACGTGGTCGCCGACCTCGACGCCGGTCACGTCGGCGCCGAGGGCGACGATCTCGCCGGCGCCCTCGAAGCCGGCCCGGTAGGGCGCTTGCGGGCCGCCGCCGTAGGTGCCGCGGGTCTGCATGGTGTCGGCGAAGTTGACGCCCGCCGCGCCGACTCGGATCAGGACCTCGCCGGCTCCCGGCGCGGGCACGGGCTCATCGGTGACCAGCCGCAAATCCCGCGGGCCGGTCAGGGAGGGCTGCCGCAGGGCTCGCATGGTGGTGGGAAGGCTGCTCACAGGTATCGGACTCCATCCGCTTCGTCGCCGGCGGCCCGGGGCTCCGAGCCGAAACTCAAGCTAGCAGACAGATCTGTCTACAGTTCGGCCCACGATCTGTCGGGATCGTCACGTGATCCCTTGGTAGCTCGGCGATCTGAGGAAGACAGGTCGCTCTGTAGACTGGGTCTCCGCAGAGGAGAGGTGGGCGCATGCCCGAGCACGGTCGGACGAAGGAGCGGATCCTGGAGACCGCCGTGCGGTTGTTCTACGCGCACGGCCCGCGCGGTGTCGGCGTCGACACCGTCATCGCCGAGGCCGGAACCTGCAAGGCCACCCTCTACAAGTACTTCCCCCGCAAGGACGACCTCGTGCTCGCCTACCTTGACGCGGTCGACCGGGACTGGTTCGCGCGCCTGCGATCCGCCGCCCGCGCCGCCGGGGGTGATCCCCGCGGCCAGCTCGTCGGCCTCTTCGACGCCCTCACGGAGGCCGCGGGCCGCGGCGACCATCACGGCTGCGCCTTCATCAACGCGGCCGCCGAGGCCGACCCCGCCGGGGAGGTCCACGCGCGCGGCGTCGAGCACAAGCGCGTCGTCGCCGCCTGGATCACCGACATCGCACGCCGCGCCCACGCCGCCGACCCCGAGCGCCTCGCCCGGCAGCTCGGCGTCCTCATCGACGGCACCCTGTCGGCCGGAGTCCTGCACGCCGAGCCCGCCATCGCGCTCGCCGCCAAGGACGCCGCCCGCGTGCTGGTCGACGCCGCCTGCGGGGACTGACCGGGGCGCCGCTCCTCAACTCGTCGCCGGCCACTACAGGGACATGATCACCGCGCCCGCGCGGGGTGCAGCGGATAACCCGTGCGGGCTCGACCACTGCTCCCTCGCCGAAGCGCCGGAGGAAACGCGCCGAGGCTAGGTCACCTCGGCGTACAGCGGTGCCAGGTCGATGTAGATCCGCCAGTCGCGGGCGAGTTCGCCCTCGAAGACGAGGATGTCGGCGTTGGGCACGATCACCGTCCGCCCGTCCTTGCGGCGGTACTCCACGTCTGTCTGGGCGATGGAGGTGTCGCCGACCTCCCACACGTGGTGCACGTGGTGGGTGAGTCCGTCGATGGTGGCGAAGAACGCCGCGACGGCCTCGCCGATCGCCTCGCGGCCCTTGACCACGGGAGCGTTGGCGAAGCGGAACTCGGCGTCCTCGGTGAGGTGGGCGACGAAGCGCGCGGGATCGAAGGTGTCGATGTCGGCGAAGACGGCGCGGACGTCGCGGCCTTTGGGCGTGCGGCGGTAGGGGGCGGTCGGTGCCATGGGGACCTGCCTTCCACGAACTGCGCTGGTTCCCCCGCTCCTCCACTGTGGACGACCGAGCGTCACATGTCCAGCACCGCCAGGTCCAGTTCGCGCAGCCGGCCGGGGTCGGCGATGACGTCGATGCCGGTGATCCGCTCGTCGGCGATGGCGAAGCCGAGGACCACGAAGATCCTGCCCTGCGGCGCCATGACCAGGCCGACGCCGCCGTTGACCAGCGCGGGCTGGCTGAAGCGGGCGCGACCGGCCGCGGCGTTGGCGCCTTCGGCGACCTCGTGCCGGCCACGCAGCACGACCGGCTTCCCCATGGGATTGGCGCCCGCGTCGGCGCGCAGTACGACGTCGTGGTCGAGGACGGCGACGAGGGCTTCGAGGTCGCCGTCGCGTGAAGCGGCGAGGAAGGCGTCGACGACGCGGCGCTGGCCGAGGAGGTCCGGGTCGGGCGCCGGTGCGCCGCCCCGGACCCGGCGCCGGGCACGGCTCGCGAGCCGCCGGGCCGCCTCGGCGTCGCCGTCGAGCATCCGTCCGATCTCGTCGAAGGGCACGGCGAACATGTCGTGCAGCACGTAGGCGAGACGCTCGGCGGGCGTCAAGGTGTCGAGGACGACGAGGAGTGCCAGGCCGACCGAGTCGGCCATCAGCGTCTCCTGCCCGGCATCGTCGTCGGCGGAATCGGCCGCCGACCGCGTCGTGCCGCCGTCGACACCTTCCGTGGGGTGGGCCCGGCGGGCGCGGAGCATGCTCAGGCAGACGCGGGCGACGACGGTCGTCAGCCAGGCCGGCAGATCCTCGACGCCGCCGGGCCCGGCCCGCCCCAGCCGCAGCCGGGCCTCCCGCAGCGCGTCGTCGGACTCCCCCACCGAACCCAGCATCCGGTGGGCGACCGCGCGCAGACGCGGCCGGTGCTCCTCGAAACGCTCGGTCAGCCATGCGCTCTCGCCGGTCACGTCGCTTCCTCTCCACGGGCTTCGGTGACTCGACCCGCGAGGGGCCCCGGATGTGACAGGCCATCCTCACAGCGGCGCCCGGGAACGCCGTCGCGGGGCCGCCGCTTCTGCGACCCTGAAGCGACGACCGAAGGGAGCACCATGCCGACCGGACCCGATCCCGCCCGCCTGCGCCGCCTCTGGGACCGGCAGTCGGAGACCTTCGACCGGCAGATGGGCCGCTTCGAGCGCCGTCTGCTCGGCGAGCACCGTCCACTGGTCTGCGGTGCGGCCGAAGGCCGGGTCCTGGAGGTCGCGGTCGGCACGGGCCTGAACCTGCCGTACTACACGGCCGGGGTCTCGCTCACCGGGCTCGACTTCAGTCCGGCCATGCTCGCCCAGGCGCGTGCGCGGGCCGACGCGCTCGCGAGCCCGGTCGCGCTGTGCCAGGGTGACGCGCTGGCCCTGCCCTTCGCGGGCGGATCCTTCGACACCGTCGTGTGCACCTTCGCCCTCTGCTCGATCCCCGACACGGCCCGCGCGCTGTCCGAGATGGCCCGGGTGCTGCGGCCGGGCGGCAGCCTGCTGCTCCTCGACCACGTGTCGAGCACCTTCTGGCCGCTGAGGGCCGTGCAGTGGCTCGTCGACCGGGTCAGCGTCCCCCTCGCCGGCGAGCACTTCCACCACCGGCCACTGCCGCAACTGGCGGACGCCGGCTTCGAGATCGTCGACAGTGAACGGTCGCGGCTCGGCGCGGTCGAACGCATCCGAGCCCGGCGACGCTGAAGGCATGGAACACCAGGTCGCGGGCGTGCGACCGGGTCGGCGGCGTCCGCGTTGACAGCCCTCGAAACCGGCCGCTAGCCTGGAGATCGGCTCCAGGGACTTGTTCTCCTCCGCGCTCCGCCGCCCGTGGCCGGACCACTCGGAGCACTCGCGGCGCCCGTGCCGCAGGAGGAAGACTCCACACCGGCAGTGAGGGGACATCGGGGTGCCTGGCGGGGACACGGTAGGCGGGCGTTACCGCCTGGAGAGCCGTCTCGGCTCGGGCGGCATGGGCGAGGTCTGGCGTGCCACCGACACGCGGCTGGGCCGCCGGGTCGCGGTCAAACTCCTCCACCCGCTGCTGTCGGACAACGAGCGGTTCCGGGATCGCTTCACCGCCGAGGCGATGCTCGTCGCCGCCCTCAACACACCCGCCGTGGCCATGATCCACGACTACGGCGAGGACGAGACCCCCGACGGCCCCAGGTCCTACCTGGTCATGGAACTCGTCGAGGGCGAGTCCCTCGCCGACGTCCTGCGCGCTCGCGGCCCGCTTGCGCCGGCCGCGGCGATGAGCGTGATCGCCGAGGCCGCCGAGGGACTGCACGCCGCACACCGCGCCGGGATCGTCCACCGCGACGTCAAACCGGCCAACATCCTCATCACCGACGAGGGCCGGGTCAAGCTCATCGACTTCGGCATCGCCCGCGCCCTGGGTGAGGCCGGACTCACCGAGACCGGCATGGTCATCGGGACCCTCACCTACACCGCCCCGGAGCAGCTCGCCGACGAGGACCCGGCCCCCGCGGCCGACGTCTACTCCCTGGGCATCGTCGCGTACGAGTGCCTCACGGGCGCACCGCCCTTCGTCTCCGACAAGGCCCCGGCGATCCTGCACGGTCACCTGCACCAGACTCCCGCGCCCTTCACCGCCTCGGTACCCCCGGCGGTGTCGAACGCGGTCATGACCGCGCTGCGCAAGGAACCCGGCGAGCGGTGGGCGAGCGCCCGCGCGTTCGCCGAGGCCTGCCGCGCGGCGATCGCCTCCACCGCCCCGGACTCGGCTCCGCTCGCCGCCGTCGCGGTGGTCGGCCGGGTGCCCGAACCCGAGCCCGAGGAGGTCGACACCACCGAGCTGCCCGACGACGAGCCCGTTCGCGTAAGCGGGTCGCGCCGGGCGCTCGTCCCGGCGCTGGCGGTGCTCACGGTCGTCGTCCTGTTCGCCACCGCTCTGCTGTGGCTGACGTGGGCGAAGGACGAGGGTCCCGGCGGGGACGGCGGCGCGCTGGCCGGCAGCGGCTCGCCGGTGTCGGAGCAGTCGAGCGGACAGCCGCCGCGATCCGATCCGCCGGTGTCCGATTCGCCGTCGGCCGACGAGAAGCCCGCCGCCGACGACACCGGAGGCCGGCCCGATCCGACGGACGGCGGAGACGGCGACGGGAACGGGGATGGGGATGGGAACGGCGATCCCGGCGGGGAGGACGGTCCCAAGCTGGAAAAAGTCCCCGACCTGACGGGCGTGCCGACCGAGCAGGTCGCCGGGGAACTGCTCGCGCTCGGCTTCCGCAACTCCAAGTCCGAGCCGGGCGGCACCTGGCAGGACGAGACCTGCGTGGTCCTCGAACAGTCCCCCGCGCCGGGAACGCTCATCGAGGTCGACGCCGTCATCACCTTCTTCTACAACGAGTCCTGGCCACCCTGCGAAGGCGTCGACAACGGGTTCTAGCGTTGCCGGGCCCGAGGCCACCGGCCGTCTCCCGGGATCGTGCCGCCGTGGGCCGTCGGGACGGCCGGGAGCGGGGCCGTCGGTGAGACTTCCCTCAAGCTGATCGGCGTCGCGTGCGCAGCGAGCGTGCGATGCCGCCGAATCCCCTGGACTTTGAGCAGGACGACGTGACTTACCCACCACAGCAGTACCCGCAGCAGTATCCCCAGCAGGGCGGCTACCCGCCCCCGCAGCAGGGTTACGGCTACCCTCCGCCGCAGTACCCGCCGCCCGCGCCTCGCCGTCGCGGCCCGCGCTGGGGCCTGAGGATCGGCTTCACACTGGTCCTCGTGGGCGGCCTGTTCGGCTATTTCTTCTTCGTCCACGGCGGGAATCCCGAACGCGGGGACTGCCTGAAGAACCTCGACGAGACCTTCACCGGATGGAGCATCGTCGAGTGCTCCGACCCGGCCGCCGTGTACGAGGTCGTGGCCACCGCCCGCGGCAGCTACGACTACGACCTCGGCACCTGTGAGGGCTACCCCGAGGGCGAGGCCGTCAACGAGAGCAACGGCAAGAGGGGCAAGCGCTGGGAGATGTGCGTCGTGCCCGTCGGCTCGGCCGACTGACGGCGCCTCTCGCGACGGCGGGCGGGGCGCTTCGGCGGCCCGCCCGCTCTGTTCTCACGTGCCCCGGTGGCGACCACGACGTAGCGTTCGCATGGACACGCCCGG
This sequence comes from Phytomonospora sp. NPDC050363, assembly GCF_040655735.1. Taxonomy (NCBI): domain Bacteria; kingdom Bacillati; phylum Actinomycetota; class Actinomycetes; order Micromonosporales; family Micromonosporaceae; genus Phytomonospora; species Phytomonospora sp. NPDC050363. The sequence continues at coordinate 204,107 of NZ_JBFAKK010000001.1, read as the reverse complement.
ACCTCGACGCAACCCCGGCAGGACATGGAAACCGACGACCTGTTCACCCGCCTCGGCGGCCTCCTGGGAGGCGCCGACGACGCCGCGCTCGCCGACTTCACGGCCGCGCGGCTCGGCGTGCTGCTCGCCGACGCCGTCTGGGCCCGCGTGTCCGAGGGTGACGACGGCCCCGCGGAGACCCTCGCCGCCGCGCTCGGCCGCTGCGCGGGCTTCGGCGAGCTCGACCGTGCCGCCGCTTACCTGCCGGGGTTTCCCGCCGACGACGGCGGCGCGATGTTCGCGGTGGCGCTCGCGCTCTACCGGGCCGCGCTGCGCGGCACGCTGGCCGAACCGGATCCGTCGGCGCGGCTGGAGTTGCTGTCGCGGTTGATGACGTGGAGCCGTGAGCGCTACCAACTGGAGACGACGGCCGAGGTGCAGTCGCACCTGGTCGACCAGTACCGCGCGCTGTCGGGCCCCGACCCCGATCTGGTGCGGCCGGAACTGGCCGAGGCGCTGGTGGAGCTGATCGAGACCGCGGTCGAGGTCTTCGACGAGACGGACGAGGACGATCCGGCGCACGGCGCCGAGCTGGACCGGCGGCTGACGGAGTGGTCTGAGGAGTTGCTGGAACTCTGCCTCGACCTCGCCGAACGGGGTCCGGCGCCGCCGGCCGGTGTCGTGCGCTGGCTGCGCCGGGCCACCGAGGCGCTCCAGGAGAAGTCCGGCTCGACCGTCGCGGCCGCTTTCTCGGCACGCGCGCTGGAGTCGCTGTCGCGGTGGACTCCCCCGCGGTCGGCCGCCGAACTCTCCTCGCTGCAGGAGCTGCTGAGCTGCCACGTCGGCATCCTGCGCTTCCTCGACCGCGTCGACGAGGCGCTGCGCCACTCGCAGCGGCTGCTGCACTGGTACGAACCACTGCTGGCCGCTGATCCCGTAGTCGACCTGCGCAAGGCCGCCGCGGCCTTCGAACGGCACGCCGCGCTGCTCACCCGGGCGGGCCTGCCGCACGCGGCCGTCGCGGCGTCCGAGCGCGTCATCGACATCTGCGAGCGCGCCGCCGACGGCTCCGCGCAGGGGCCTCGCGAGAGGTTGGCCACGGCACTGCGCAACCACGCCGACCGGCTGCGCGCGCTCGGCGAACTCGACGCGGCGCGTACGCCCTCGGCGCGGGCCGTCGCGGTCCGCGAGGAACTGCACGCCGTGCCCGCCCTCGCCCAGGATCTCGGGCTGCATTCACGGCTGCTCGCCGACCTGCGCGACCACGAGGGCGCCCGGGCCGCCGCCGAGCGGGCCGTGGCCGTGTGGAAGGAGGTCGCCGGACCGCACCGGTCCTTCGTCCGCTACAGCGCGGCGCTGAGCGTCCTCGCCGAGCGGCTGCACGCGCTCGGCCGCGACGAGGAGGCCGTCGACGCCTCGATGCGAGCCGTCGAGGTCGCCGAGGGCGCCGTCGAGAACACCGACGCCACGAAGATCCATCTCGCCGAGGCCCTCGGTTCCCTGGTCGCCCGGCTCGTCCACGCCGGGCGCCACCGCGACGCGCTGGCCTGGTCCGACCGCGAACTGGCCACCTGGGCCGAGGCCCTCGGCGAAGCACGTGCCGACCGTGCGGGCGAGCTGCGCGCACGACACGCCGAAGCGCTCACCAACCGCGCGATCGCGCTCAATCACCTGTCCCGCTACGCCGAATCGCTCGCCAGTACGGCGGAGTCGGTGGCGACGCTGCGCGAACTCGTCGAGGACGATCCCCTCCGCTCGCCGTCGCTGGCCAACGCGCTCTTCGTCCGCCAGGCCGCCCTCGCGTCGCTGCGGCGGCACACCGAGGCGATCGACCACTGCCGCGAGACGATCGCGATCTACGAGGGCCTCGACGGCGGCGACCACCGGCGCGACCTCGCCGACGCCTACCGGGCCCTCGGTGGCCTGCTGGGCGACCTGCGGGACGAGGACTCGCTCGCCTGGTCGAACCGCGCCGTCGACCTGGCGGCCGAGCTGGCCGGCGAACTCGGCGAGCGGCGTGTCCCGGACCTGATCGACGCCTGGACGAACCGCCTCGGCATCGTCCAGCGGCTGGGCCGCCCGGTCGCCGAGATGCTCGCGGCCTCGGAGGCCGCCGTGGGCCTCGAAAGCGGACTCGCCGGGCGCGATCCCGTCGAGGCCTCGCTCGTCTACGCCAACCACGCGATCTGCCTGGGCGACGACGGACGCCCCCGGGAAGCCCTCGACTACACCGCCAAAGCTGTCGCCGCCTTCGACGGCCACGCCGGCGATCTGCGCCCGCGCGGGCTGGCGCAGTTCGCCTCCTGCCTCGACAGGCACGCGGTCGCGCTGGCCGGCCTCGGAAGGCATGAGGAGGCATTGACCTTCTCCGAACGGGCGCAGGAGATCTGCACCCGGCTCCTGGCCGCCGACCGGCACCTCCACCTCCCCGCCGCCGCGGCCTCCCTTGACAACCACGCCGGCCGCTTCTCCGATCTGGGCCGCCACGACGAGGCCGTCGCGCACTCCGCGGCCGCGCTGGCGATGTTCGAAGAACTCGCGGCCGGGGAGGTCGTCGATCCGCGCTCCCTGAGCACCTCGATCGCCAACCACGCCAACCGGCTGGTCGACGCGGGCCGCTCCGCCGAGGCGGTCGCACCGTCCCTGCGCGTCCTCGGGATGCGCGAGGAGCTGGCCGCCGGCGGGCAGGCGCCCTTCCGGGAGCTGCTCGCGATCTCGCTGCTCAACCACGGCCACCTGCTCGACACGCTCGGCGAGTTCGCCGAGGCGCTGGCCCACACCGGGCGCGCCGTCGAAATGCTGGAGGAACTCGCCGCCCACGGCCATCCGGGCAGTGTCGAGTTGCTCGCGAGGGCGCTGCGCAACCGGATCGTCTACCTCGACAGGCTCGGCCGCTTCGACGACGCCGTGGACAGCGCCGCCCGCGTCGTGGAGTTGAGGGCCGGGCTCGTCGCCGCCGATCGCGGGCTGTGGCTTCCCGCGCTGGCAGCGGATCGGGAGAACCACGCCCGGCGCCTCGACCGCGCGGGCCGCGCCGCCGAGGCCGTCGACATCGCCGGGAAGTGGGTGGCCGACCGGCGGGAACTCGCCGGGCACGATCCCGCCGCCCAACTCGACGAACTGGCCTGGGCGCAGCAGTTCCACGCCTATTCGCTGCGGCTCGCCGGCCGTCTTGCGGAGGCCGGCACGGTGGCCGAGGACGCCATGGGGACCTGGTACCGGGCGTGCGAGCTCGACCCGGAGCAATGGGCGGAGCAGCTGGCCGCCTCCACGTACTGGCAGGCCGGATTCCAGGCGCGGGTGGGGAACCGCGAGCGCGGCGCCGAACGGGCAGCGGAGGCCGTCGACCGCACTCGGCGGCTCGTCGACGACGGCCGGACCGAGCTCCTGCCGGAGCTGGCGAGCCGCGGGGAGGGCCTGGCCCGCCATCGCGTGGGAGTCGGTGACCGGCTGGGCGCGATTCCCGCAGTCGACGCGGCCCTGGTCATCGCCGAGCGTCTCGCCGGTGAGGACCGGGCCGAGCACGCGCCGCTGCTGCGCGACGTGCTCTCCGTCCAGGCGTGGGTCCTTTCGCTGGCCGCCCGGCACGGCGCCGCCCGCGACGCCTCCGCCGCCTGCCTCGCGCTGGCGCGGGAGCTGGACGATCCCGAAAGCCACCGCGACCTCGCGCACGCGCTCGACGGGCATGCCGCGTGCGTCGCCGAACTCGGTGACCACCGGTCGGCGATCGCACTGTCGGAGGAGGCGCTGGTGCTCTGGGAAGGGCTCGGCGGGGCCACCGACATCGCGTGGTCCCACCGGCATCGCGCGTTGTGGTCGGTGGCCGCCGGCGGGGATCCCGCAGCGGCGCTGGCCCTGTCGGAGCGCGGCCTCGCACTGATGCGGGGAGCCTGCGGCGAGGGTCCCGGCCTGCGCGACGAACTCGGCGAGACCCTGCGCGAACACGCGCGGCGCCTGACCGAGAACGGCCGCGACGGCGAGGCCCGCGACGCCTGCGCCGAGGCGCTGGAGCACTTCGAGGAGCTGGCCCGGGAGTTCCCCGCCGTGCATCGGCCGGCCCTCGCCGAGACCCTCCGAACGGCCGCCGAGCTGGCCACCGCCTCCGACCCGGAACGGGCGGTCGAACTGGCCGCGCGCGCCGTCGAGTTGCTCGGTGTGGCCGAGGAAGCCGAGCCGGGAGTGTTCACCGCGAAGCTGGCCGAGGCCCGGTCGACGCTCGCCGGCGCCGAGGTCGCGGCGGGCCGCTGAGCGCCCGCTACTCGCAGCCGTCGAGCGTCCCGCCGTTGTCGTCGACCTCGCAGGCGTCGGTTCCCGGGCCGCCGAAGACGCCGTCGGCGTTGCCCTCGCCCCGGCGTCCGCCGATGCCCGGCGCGGCCTCGATGGAGTCGTCGCCGGCGTCGCCGTGAAGTTCGCCGAACTCACCGGTCCCGTTGCCGGAGCGGCCGACGTCCATGCGCGGGTTGCCGCCGACGGCGATGACGACGTCGTCGCCGTCGCCGCCGTGTATCACCGCGCGCCGCTCGCTGTCGTCACCGGGGACGGCGTTGCCGTCGCCGCCACTGTGGCCGTCCCCGCCGGTGGCGACGAGGCGGTCGGGGCCCGGTCCACCGTCCATGAGGCCGGTGTTCCCCATGCCCCCGTCGCCGTCGAGCCCGTCGGGGTAGGCGCCCACGCCCTTGGCGCGAATGACGTCGGCGCCGTCGCCGCCGTCGAGGGTGCCCGCGTTGCCGTCGCCGCCGCTCGATCCGGCGCCGCCGATCACGTCGACGTGGTCGTCCCCCGGACCTGCGAGGACGGTGCCGGTGTTGCCGGCGAAACCGGTGCCGCCGGCGCCCGGCCGGCCGCCCGAGCCGCCGGTGAGGGTGACGGTGTCCTCGCCGTCGCCGGTGTCGACGGTCCCGGAGTTGGCCTGGGAGTTGAGAAGTTCGCGCCGCAGCGACTCGGTGCGGCGGGCCGCGCCGGTGAGCGTCACCGTGTCGGCCCCGTCGCCGGTCTCGATGGTCCCCTGGTTGGCCGCCGTGCCCGGCTCACCGCGACCAGCCACGCCCGTCGCGGTCACCGTGTCCTCCCCGGCGCCCGTGCTGACGGTGACGTCGGGACCGATGCCCTCGGGGCAGTCGACGAGGTCGTCGCCGTCGGTGCCCTCGATCAGCGTGCCGGAGACCTCCTCACCGTTGACCGTGCACTCGCTCTCCGACGCGAAGGCCGATGTCCCCAGCCACACGGCCCCCGCCGCGAGGACCGCGAGCGCCAGCACCCCCACAGTCCGGCCTTTCGGCATGCCGGTCCCCCTCCATCGCGCGTACGCGGAAGGAGTCTATGCAGACCGGGGGTCCTATGTGGGCGAAACGGCTCGGTGGGGGTGGGGGTGGGGGTGGGGGTGGGGGTGGGGGTGGGTGGGATTGGTGGCCGTGGGGGTGAGGTGGGGGCGGCGGCGGACTCCTCGGCGGGGCGGTAGACGCCCTGGAGACCGCCACGCCGTTCCCGCCCTTCCCTACCCGTCGGCGCCCGTCCCTCACCCCCGCAACGCCCTCAGCACCTCCTCGCGCCGCTCCGGCGGCACGCCGCCGTCGGTGAGGGCGCGGGCGGCCAGGTCCAGGTCGGCGCCGTGGGCGCGCATGTGCGCGACGATGGCTTCCAGGCGGTCGGGGCGGTCGCGGACGATCTCGGCCACCAGCCGCAGTTCCAAGGCGACCGCCGCGACGGCGTGACCGCCGCAGTCGACGCGGACGTGGTGCCGCCAGGGCCCGGCGCCGACGCACTCGAAGGTGTCGGACTCGGGCGGGTCCCATTCGACGGTGCTGATGCTGACCTCGACGCCGTCGACGGCGTAGGACGCGAAGTACTGCCGCGCCTCGGGGAGCCACACCGGCGCCTGGAGGCACGCGTAGTCCGACAGGGCGGCGGCGAGGCGGTCGACGTCGGCCCGCTCGGTGACGAGCATGTCGATATCGCCCGCGGCCAGACCGACGCCCTGGAGAAGGGCGGCACCGGTGCCGACGAGGCGAAAGTCGAAGCCGGGGCCCAGTCGGTCGAGGGTCGTCGCGAGGACGCGCCGCAGCTCGTCACGGTCGCGCAGGGGACGGACGGTGAAGGTCATCGGGCGATCATCCCCCGGGGGTGCGACCACGCGCGGACCGAGCCCGCGGAAACTCTACCTTGACAGAAAGTGAAATCTGTACTACATTAAGTAGTGAAGCCCGACCCGATCGCGAGGCAGAAATGCCGACCGACTGAGCCGGGCTTCGTTAATGCCCTCCACCCGAGCGCCGCGCCGGACCCGTACGCCTTCGACCCGCGCACTCGCTGCCCCCATGTGCCCGCACCATCCCCATTCCCCGGCTTTTGTGTGGCCGCACGCCATGGCTCCCGCCCCGCCGCTCCCCTAGCGTTCACCCACACGGCAGCAGTGGACCGCTCCCCACGGTCCCACCGTCACCCAGCGCAAAGGAGCCGAGCCGGTGGCGTCGATACTCACCACCCGCGGGCTGGTCAAGGCCTTCGGCGGCTTCCGCGCCGTCGACGGCGTCGACCTGGACGTGGCCGAAGGCAGCGTGCACGCCCTGGTCGGCCCCAACGGCGCCGGCAAGACCACCCTGTTCCATTTACTCACCGGCTTCCACCGCCCCACCTCGGGAGCCGTCGTTGTGGGCGACCGCGACATCACCGGTCTGCCGCCCGACAAGGTCGCCCGCCTCGGCCTGGCCCGCTCCTTCCAGATCACCAACCTCTTCGCCAAACTCACCGCCCGCGAGCACGTCGAACTCGCCCTCGCCGCCGGCACGTCCATCGGCTGGCGCTTCTGGCGCTCCGAGAAGACCCTGCGCCGCTTCGCCGGCCGGGCCATGGAACTCCTCGACGAGGTCGGCCTCGCCGCGCTCGCCGAGACCACCAGCGACACCCTCTCCTACGGCCGGCGCCGGGCCCTCGAACTGGCCCTCGCGCTCGCCCTCGAACCGCGCATCCTGCTCCTCGACGAGCCGACGGCCGGAATGGGCGCCGAGGACGTCGAGCGGACCGTCGAACTGGTCGCGCGGGTCCGCTCGGGACGGACGGTGATCCTCGTCGAGCACAACATGAACGTCGTCGGCGCCCTCGCCGACACCGTCACCGTGCTGCGTCACGGGCAGGTCCTCGCCGAAGGCCCCTACGCCGAGATCCGCCGCGACCCGCGCGTCGTGGCCGCCTACCTGGGAGACGCCGATGTTGAGCGTTGACGGCCTGTCGGCCTGGTACGGACAGGCCCGGGCTCTGAGCGAGGTGTCCCTCGACGTCGCCGCCGGCGAGGTCGTCACCATCGTCGGCCGCAACGGCGCGGGCAAGTCCACATTGCTGCGCGCGCTGATGGGCCTGCACCCCAAGGCCACCGGGACGATCACCCTCGACGGGACCCCGCTCGACCGCCTCGCACCGCACCAGCGGGCGCGGCGCGGCCTCGGCTACGTCCCCGACGACCGCGGCATGTTCGCCACCCTCACCGTCCACGAACACCTCACCCTCCCCAAGGCCGTCGGCCCCGGCCCCTGGCCGCTGGCACGGATCTACGAGACCTTCCCCAACCTCGCCGACCGCCGCGGCTCCCCCGGCACTCGGCTGTCCGGCGGCGAGCAGCAGATGCTCGCGATCGCCCGCGTCCTGCGCATGGGCGCCCGGCTGCTGCTGTGCGACGAGCCGACGGAGGGCCTGTCCCCGCTGCTCGTGTCGCGCATCGGCGAGATCATCCGCGAGGTCAAGGCCGCCGGCGTCACGGTCCTGCTCATCGAGCAGAACGTGCACTTCGCCGCGACCGTCGCCGACCGGCACCACCTGCTGGCCGAAGGCCGGATCGTCGAGCGCCTCGACAACGACCAGGTCCGCTCCCGCGAACACGAACTCCTCGACTACCTCGGCATCTGATTAGGAGACCCCATGCCCCGCAACATCAGAGAGTGGCGCGTGCTGTCCGCCGTCGCCCTCGCCGCCGCGCTCACCACGACCGTCGCGGCCTGCGGCGGCGGACCCGGTGGCGGCGGCGGCAAGATCAGCGACGACAAGATCGTCCTCGGCGTGCTCAACGACCAGTCCGGCGTCTACTCCGAACTGTCGGGCAAGAACTCGGTCACGGCCGTGGAGATGGCCGTCGAGGACTTCAAGGCCAAGTACGGCGAGGACGCCGTCAGCTCGAACATCGAAGTCGTCACCGCCGACCACCAGAACAAGCCCGACGTGGCCAACACCAAGGCGCAGGAGCTCTACGACCGGCAGAAGGCCGACGTCATCCTCGACGTGCCGACCTCCAGCGCCGCGCTCGCCGTCGCCGGACAGGCCGCCGCGAAGAAGAAGCTGCACATCAACGTCACCGCCGCGACCACCGAGCTGACCGGCGCCAAGTGCGACAAGTACACGTTCCACTGGGCCTACGACACCTACATGCTCGCCAACGGCACGGGCACCAGCGTCACCGCCGCCGGGGCGAAGGACTGGTACATCGTCTACCCCGACTACGCCTTCGGCCAGGACATGCAGAAGAGCTTCACGACGGCGATCCAGAACGGCGGCGGGCAGGTCCTCGCCGCCGACCCGACGCCGTTCCCCAACGACGACTTCTCGACCTTCCTGCTCAAGGCCCCCGAGATGTCGCCGAAGCCCTCGGTGCTCGGCACCATGCACGCCGGCGGCGACCTGGTCAACCTCGTCAAGCAGTACAACGAGTTCGGGCTGCGGGAGAAGGGCGTCGACCTCTCGGTCGGGCTGATGTTCATCACCGACATCCACTCCCTGGGGGTGGAGGCCTTCGCCGGGACCACGTTCACCGACGCCTGGTACTGGAACGCCGACCCCGACAACCGCGCCTGGGCCGACCGCTTCACCGCCAAGACCGGAACCCGCCCGAGCTTCGCGCACGCCGGCAACTACTCCGCCGCCCTCCAGTACCTCGAAGCGGTGCAGCGCGCCGGGACCGACGGATCCGACGAGGTCGTCAAGTCCCTGGAGGGCTACGCCTTCAACGACGTGTTCGCCACCAACGGGCAGGTCCGCGCCGAGGACCACCGGATGATCCACGACTCCTACCTCGCCGAGGTCAAGTCCCCTGACCAGGTCACCGAGGAGTGGGACTACGAGGAGATCGTCGAGACGATCCCCGCCGCCGAGGCCTTCCGGCCGGTCGCCGACAGCGGCTGCAAGTTCTGACGCACGCCCGGGGCCCGTCCACGGCGGACGGGTCCCGGGCCCGAAGGAGTGACGGTGCAACACATCTTCAACGGCCTCGTCAGCGGCTCGTTCCTGGCGATGCTCGCCCTCGGCCTCGCGGTGATCTTCGGGATGCTCGGCGTGGTCAACTTCGCCCACGGCGCGTTCTACATGCTCGGCGCCTTCGGGGCCTACCTGCTGCTGTCGGAGTTCGGCGTGAACTACTGGATCGCGCTGGCCGCGGTCCCGCTGCTCCTCGGCCTGTTCGGCGCCCTCGTCGAGCGGCTGCTCATCCGCCGCCTGTCGGCGCTCGACCCGCTGTACAACTTCCTGCTCACCTTCGGCCTCGCGCTGGTGCTCCAGGACCTCGTGCGCCGCGAGTACGGCGTCCAGTCGCGGCCTTACCCCTCCCCGGTGAGCGCGACCGTCGACTTCGGCCTGTTCACCTACCCGGCCTACCAGGTCATGGTCCTGGGCATCTCGGTGATCGTGTGCCTCGCGGTGTGGCTGGTGCTGTCACGGACCCGGGTCGGCGTGATCGTCCGCGCCGCCACCGAGCGCCCCGACCTGACCCGCGCCCTTGGCATCGACGTCGGCCGCTACGTGGCGCCGATGTTCGGCTTCGGCGTCGCCCTGGCCGGCTTCGCCGGGGTCCTGGCCGCGCCCATGCGCGCGGTCAACCCCCTCATGGGCGGCGACCTGATCATCACCGTCTTCGCCGTCGTCGTCATCGGCGGGCTCGGCTCCATCTTCGGATCGGTCACCGCGGGCTTCGCCATCGGCCTGATCACGGCACTGGCCAACCTCTACGTGCCGACCCTGTCCCAGACGATCGTGTTCATCCTGATGGCCGCGGTCCTGCTGTGGCGCCCCGCCGGACTCTTCGGCCGCGAGGAGGCCTTCACGTGATCTGGACCCGTCTCGCCCGCCGCCCCCTCCTGCTCGCCGCCGGGCTGGTCACCGTCGTGGCCCTGCCCTGGCTCATCTACCCGCCGGTGGCCATGGACGTCTTGTGCTGGGCGCTGTTCGCCGTCGCCCTCGACGTCCTGCTCGGCTTCACCGGGCTGCTGTCCTTCGGCCACGCCGCATTCTGGGGCACCGCCGCCTACACCGCGGGGCTGCTCGCCGTCCACTACGGAGTGCCGTTCCCGGTCGCCGTCCTCGGCGCCGCCGTCACCTCCGCGGCCCTCGCGGTGCCGATCGGGTTCCTCTCGGTCCGCCGCACCGGCATCTACTTCGCGATGGTCACCCTCGCCTTCGCGCAGATGGTCTACTTCCTGGCCAACCAGTGGCGCGGCCTCACCGGCGGAGAGAACGGGCTGCAGGGCATTCCCCGCGAGCTGTTCGGCGCCGACCTGTCCGACCCCTTCTTCTTCTACTACTACGGCCTCCCCGTCATCCTGCTCGGCCTGCTCGCCGCGTGGCGGATCGTGCGCTCGCCGTTCGGGCGGGTCCTGGTCGCCATCCGCGACAACCCGGCCCGTGCGCGGGCACTGGGATATCCCGTCGACCGGTACAAGCTGCTCGCCTTCGTCCTCTCGGCGGGCCTGTCGGGTCTGGCGGGCGGGCTCTACGCCATCTCGCACGGCTTCGCCTCTCTCCAGGAGGTGAACTGGACGACCTCGGGCAAGGTCGTGATCATGGTGGTACTCGGCGGGATCGGCACGCTGTGGGGTCCGGGCCTCGGGTCGCTGATCATGGTGCAGCTCAACGACTTCCTGTCCACCGCGGGCTTCGACGGGATCGAGCTGGTCACCGGCGGCGTCCTCATCGTGATCGTGCTGCTCTTCCGGCGCGGCCTGTGGGGCACCGTCGTGGACCTGCTCGCGCGACGCGACGAACGGCGGGCGAAGGCCGCCGAGCCGGCCGCTGAGAAGGAAGACCCCGTGCCGTCAGGGGCGCCGTAGCCGGTGCAGCCGGAGCGCGAGCTGGATCTCCAGCGCGCGCTCCGGATTCTGCCAGTCCTCCCCGAGCAGGCGCCCCACGCGTTCGAGGCGCTGCGCGACGGTGTTGACGTGTATGTGCAGGGTCTGCGCGGTCCGGGCCGGCGAGCCGCCGTGTCCGAAGTAGACGCCGACGGTGGCGACCAGTTCGGTGCCGCGCTTGGCGTCGTAGGCGACGATCGGGCCGATCGTGCCGTCGAGGAAGGCGTCGACGTCGCGGTGGTCGCCGATCAGCAGGCCGACGAAGCCGAGGTCGGCGGCACCGGCGCCGTGACCGGTCCGGCCGAGGGCCACCAGCGTGTCCGCGCAACGCTGGGCCTCGCGGTGGGCGGCGGCGATCCCCGTCAGGGCGGCCACCGGTCCGCAGGCCCCGGCCGTGGCGGGGCGACCCAGCGCGTTGGACAGGTCGGCGGCGACGCGGCGGGCGGTCGCGCCCGGGTCCTCGCCGGGCAGCAGGAGTGCGACCTGGGTGCTGCCGGCGGTGGCCAGGCCGTGCTCTGCGGTCGCCTGCGCGGAGGCCCAGAAACCGACCCGTTCGCGCGGCCCGTCGTGGCGGGCGACGACCAGCACGTGCGGCCGGTCGAGGTCGACGCCGAGACGGCGCCCCCGCTCGCGCAGATGACCGGGATCGGTGATCTCGCGGGAGATCAGGTCGTCGAGCAGTTCACCGCGGAAGCGGTCCTCGGCCTGTGCGACGCTGCGCCGCTCCAGCAATAGCAGGGCGGTCACCAGCGCCGCGCGCTCCAGGATCCGCTGGTCGGTGTCGACGACGTCGGCGCCGGTGCGCAGCACCAGCGTGCACAGGGTCTCGGCGCCCACGTCGACCGAGGCGATCGTGAGGTCGCCGCGGCGGACGCTGCGGCCGAGCGCGCGGGCGGTGCCGGCGGTCTCGAAGACGCCCGACTCCAAGTCCCCGACCGCGCCGACGGACGCCAGCGGGCGGTCGGCCGAATCGAGGACCAGCAGGGACCCGCCGAGGACCTCGGTGACCATCGCGGCCACGTCGGCGACTCCGCCGCCGCGCAGGACCAGGTCCATCATCCGGTCGTGGGCGAGCGCGGCCCGCTCGACGGCGTTGCTGTGGGCGCGCACGACCTCGTTGGCCGCGCTGAGCTCGTCAAGGGCGGCGCGGGTCCCCTCCAGCAGGCGGGCGTTGTCGATGGCGACGGCGGCGTGCGCGGCGAAGGATCCGAGCAGCGCCACCTCCTCCTGCACGAAGGGCCGCGCGCTGCGGTCGGCGGCGAAGAGCACGCCGATGACGCGGCTGCCGAGCCGCAGGGGCACGCCGAGAATGGCGACCAGGCCCTCCTCCCGGACGGCGTCGTTGATGAAGCGCAGATGGTCGAAGCGCTCGTCGGCGAAGTAGTCGGCGGTCGCGTACGGGCTGGCGTTCTGGGCGACCAGGCCGCCGAGGCCGGCGCCCATCGGCAGCCGAAGCTTCTGGAAGTCGGCCGAGGCGGAACCGTCGGTCACGCGCATGTAGTTGTCGTCGCGGTCCTCGTCGTAGAGCGTCATGTAGGCGACGTCGGTGCCCAGCAGCTGTCGGGCGCGGCTGACGATCGCGTCGAGTACGGCGTCGAGGTCGCGCAGCTCGGCGAGGTCGCCGGCGGTTTGGAACAGCGCGGACAGCTCGGCGCCCCGGCGAGCGCGGCGGGCGAGTGCCGCGCGGACGCGCAGGGCCACCAGTTTGGCGCGTTCCAGGGCGTCCAGGGACTCGGCGGAGGCGCCGGCGGCGCGGGCGGCCAGCACCGGGCCCTCGAACTCGACGGCCGAGGCGTCGCGGGCGAGGAGGTCGAGGTAGGCCGAGGCGTCGGGGGAAGGGCTCAATGCGCGGTCCAGCCGCCGTCGATCATCAGCGAGGCGCCGGTGATGAACGACGCCGAGGGTGCGCAGAGGTAGGCGACGGCCTCGGCGACCTCCTCGGGTTCCACGAGGCGCTTGATCGCCGAGGGCGCGAGCATGATCTCGGCGACGACGCGGTCGGCGCTGATCCCGTGTGCGGCGGCCTGGGCGGCGATCTGTTTCTCCACCAGGGGCGTGCGCACGTATCCGGGGTTGACGCAGTTCGAGGTGACCCCGTGCCCGGCGCCTTCGAGTGCGATCACCTTCGACAGGCCTTCGAGGGCGTGCTTGGCGGCCACGTAGGCCGACTTGTAGGGGGAGGCGCGGCGGCCGTGCACCGAGGACACGTTGACCACGCGGCCCCAGCCGCGCTCGTACATGCCCGGCAGGGCTTGGCGTACGAGACGGAACGGGGCTTCGACCATGAGCCGCAGGATACGAGCGAACACCTCCGGTGGGAAGTCCTCGATCGGTGAGACGTGCTGGACGCCGGCGTTGTTGACGATGATGTCGACCCGCTCGGGGAGTCGGCTCTCCCATGCGCCGGGATCGCCGAGGTCGGCGACCACGGACTCCCCGCCGGTCTCGGCGGCGACGGCGGCGGCCGACTCGGCGTCGACGTCGACCACGACGACCCTGGCCCCGTCCTCGGCGAGCCGCAGCGCGCAGGCGCGCCCGATCCCGCCGCCGCCGCCGGTGACCAGCGCGGTACGTCCGTCCAAAGTGGGCGCTTGCCTGCGCGGGCTGCTCATGCTCGCGAATCTATGGGCAGGCCGGGTCCGCTCCCATGGGCCGGGCCCACACACCTTCGCGGCGGGTTGTGTGGGCCCGGGCCGTGTCGCGGCTTCTAGGAGAAGTCGACCTTCGCCGACTCCACCGTGCCGGCCGTGCGGCCCGGCGCGGTGTGGTAACTCCAGTAGAGGTTGGTGTGCGCGATGACCATGTCGGGTGTCGGCGCGCCCCATTCGCTCTGGTCCTCGGTGGTGTGGGCGTCGCTGACCAGGGTCGCGTCGTAGCCGCGCACAACGGCTCCGTGCAGGGTCGAGCGGATGCACTCGTCGGTCTGCGCGCCGGTCACCACCAGGCGCCCCGCGCCCAGGCCGGCGAGCACCTCTTCGAGGGTGGTCTCCTCGAAGGAGTCGGCGTAGGTCTTGGCGACCACGGGCTCGGCCTCGCCCGGGACCAGTTCGGGGACGATCCCCCAGCCCTCGCTCCCGATGGGGAGGTGCTTCTCGGAGGAGTGCTGGACCCAGACGACGGGGACGCCGCCGGCGCGGGCCTTGTCGACGACGAGGGCGATGTTGGCGACGACGGCGTCGCGCTCGTGCGCGCCTTCGACGACGCCGTTCTGCACGTCGATGACGAGCAGGGCGGTGTTGGGCCTGTTGTCCAGGGTGGTCATGGTCTTCCCTTGCTCGTGTGGGCCGCTGACCCGACCACGTTAGACCCGCACTCCGACAATCTCGGCCGGTCAGGCCCGTGATGCCCGGGAACGTCCCGGAGACTCCTGTTCGGCGACGGCGGCGAGCACGGCCTCGGTGAGCTGGGCGGGCGTGCGGTCGCCGGCGTGGAGGCGGTCGAGTCCGAGGGCGTCGACGGTCTTGAGCATCCGGGACTGGTAGAGGGTGGTGCGGGCGAGGAACTTCGCCACCTGGAGGCGTTCGTCCTCGGTGGCCGCCGCGTGTCCGGAGGCGTCGTGGACGCGCGCGCGGATGAGGTCCTCGTCGGCGGTGATCCACACCGCGGCGACGCGCGGGTCGGTCAGCTCGGCGACACGGCCGGGGAGGACGCCCGAGCCTTCGAGGACGAGGCCCGGGCCGTCGGCGGCGTTGGTTTCGGCGAGCTCGGCCACGCGCGGCCACAGGCGCTCGTAGTGCTCGAAGACGGCGTCGGTCAGTTCTTCGGGGGTGAGGGTGCGGTAGTGCTCGGCGACATGCGGCGGCACCCGCCACTCCGGTGTATGCCACGGGCGCCCGGGATGGCGGGCCATGCCGTCGGTGGAGCGGTACTCGAAGCCGAGTTCGGCGGCGAGGGCCCGCGCGACCGTCGACTTGCCGACGTTCGACGTCCCGCCGATGAGGATGACCCGCACATCACGCATGTCCGCGACCATACGTCCTAGGGTTCCTGGATGGAGATCGGGCAGGATGACACCTCGGTGGTCAGCGCGGACGGTGTGCGGGTGGACATCCGCCGGCGCAGGCGGCTCACGGCTTTGTGCGAGCTGGACGGCGACGCGGGGGCGTCCGCGGTGGGATGGACGGTGAGCCGTCCGGTCCACGGCGACCACACTCGCCACACGCGCTGGGCGGGCCTTCCGGACGCGACCGTGCGCGTCGAAGGACCCGGTGAGCCCGGACTCGACGAGATCCGCTCCGCGGCCGCGGCCGTCGTCGACGGCGAGCGTTCGGAACGGGCGGCGAGATCGGCCTGGGAATCGGCCTTCGGGCGCCTCCACACCCGCTTCGCCGAGAAGGCCTCGCGGTTGCGCGCGGCCCTGGACGCCACCGCACCCGGTTCGACGGCCTTCCGGAGGGCTCTGGCGGCTCTTGACGCCCACGCCTCGGCGATGGACCGTTTCGGGATGGACGCCCAGGACATCGCGGCCGCCACCGGCGGGCGGGCGGCACTCGTTCCCAGTGGCCCGAAACGCGTCCAGGTCACCCTTCCCGCCGTGTACGGACACGACGCCCTCGCCGCCCGTATCGGCGTGGACCCCGCGACCGTGTCGGCTCTTGCCGCACAGGGTCTGCTGCCGCAGCCCGACGGCGATCTCGACGGGGCTCCGGGCTGGCTCCCGGCGACGGTCGAGGCGTGGACCGGCCGGCTCGGCGACCGATCGGTCTAGAGCCCGGGTGAGGCGGGATCCCTTGCCCGAAAAGGGCATCCACGCGGCGCGGACGTTGTCGGATCCGGCCGATACACTCCGCGCGTGCTCCCCTCCCCTCAGTCCGCCGGACTCGGCGTCGACTTCGGCACCTCGCACACCGTCGCGATGCTGCGCCGCTTCGACGGCCGCGTCGAACCGCTGATGTTCGACTCGTCCCCCCTGCTTCCGTCGGCGGTGTTCGCGCCGGCCGAGGGCACGCTGCTCGTCGGCCGCGACGCCCTCGACTCCGCCCGCCGGGACCCTTCCCGCTTCGAGCCGAACCCCAAGCGCCGCATCGACGACGGGACCGTCCTGCTCGGCGAGCGCGAACTGCCCGTCGGCGAGCTCTTCGCCGCCGTGCTCGGCCGGGTGCGCCGCGAATGCGTCGAGGTGACCGGCGCGCTGCCGCCGGCGGTGAGCCTGACCTACCCGGCCGCGTGGGGTCCGGCGCGGCGGCTGGTGCTGGCCGACGCGGCCCGGCAGGCGGGCTTCCCGGAGCCCCGGCTGGTGCCCGAACCGGTCGCCGCGGCGACGTACTTCGCGCGGCATCTCCAGCATGAGGTGCCGTTGGGGTCGGCGGTGGTCGTGCACGACTTCGGCGGCGGGACCTTCGACGCGTCGGTGGTGCGTCGGACCGCCGAGGGTTTCGAGGTGCTGGCCGTCGACGGTCTCGACGACCTCGGCGGTGTGGACGTCGACGAGGCGATCGTCGGCCACCTACGGTCGCGGGTGGGGCGTCCGGAGTTGTGGCATCGGCTGCTGAACCCCGCTTCGGCGGCCGAGGCGCGGTACCGGCGCACCTTCGCCGAGGACGTGCGGCTGGCCAAGGAGCGCCTCTCCCGGCACACCAGCGCCGATCTGTTCCTCCCGCTGTTCGACACCGACGTGCACCTGACGCGCGGTGAGCTGGAGGAGATCACCGCGCCGATGCTGGCGCGGGCGGTCCGGGTCGTCCAGGCCGTCATCCGAGTCTCGGGCGCGCCGCGCGAGGCGATCGCGGGCGTGTTCCTGGTCGGCGGATCGAGCCGGATGCCGTTGGTGGCCACGATGCTGCACCGCGAGCTGGGCACTCCCCCGACGGTGATCGACCAGATCGAGCAGGTGGTCGCGCACGGCGCGCTCCTGGACACCTCGGCGACGGCGAGCGCCACACCGGCCGTCCATTCGCCGCCGATGGGGCAGGTGTATCCGCCGCCGTCGGGGCAGGTTCACGCGTCGCCGGTCTACGCGCCGGTGTTTCCGCCGCCGCTCACGCGGCAGGTCGAGACCCCGGCCCCCGCCTGGACGAACGTGCCGCCGCCGCTTCCGGAGCGCGAGCGCGGACGCGCGAAGGCCGTGCTGCGCACCTTCGGGTCGATCGCGCTGACCCTGGTGCTGCTCTCGGCAGTCGGGATCGCCTACTACGTCTACAACGGCCTGCCCGGCGGCGCCGCCGGCGACGGATCGCTCGGTGACAGCGCCGACCCGACCACCGTCTACACCGGGCACACGTGGCTGGTGGAACACCTCGCGGTCGCCGACCTCGACGGCCGCGCGGTCGTGGTGTCGGGATCCAAGGACGAGACCATTCAGGTGTGGGACGCCTCGACCGGGGTCGAGATCACCTCCTTCGATGAGCACGGCGGGATGGTGGAGGGCCTGGCCGTCGGGGAAGGCAAGGACGGCGGTCCGGTGGTGGCCTCCTACGGGTTCATGAACGACGAGATCTTCGTGTGGAACCCCGCCGACGGGAAGGTGGTGCGCAAGATCGCGACGGCCGAGCAGATCGGCTCGCCCAGCTACATCGCCACCGGCAAGATGGACGGCAAGCCGGTCGTGGTCGGCGTTTCCGGGGGTACGAACATCGACGGGGAGCCGGAGACGAACGTCGGGGTGTGGAACCTGGCGACCGGAAAAGCCGTCGCCGACTGGGACGCCCCGATCAACGCCAACGACCTGGCCGTCGCCGAGGTCGGCGGCGAACCGGTGGTGGTCCTCGCCGGGCTCGACGCCGACGAGCGCTTCCGGGTCGACGTGCTCGCCATGCCCGACGGCGACTCGGTCACCGGCCTCAAGCCCGTCGCGGGGGGCGACCGGCATCGCGATCCGATGAGCGCGCTCGTGGGCGTCGGCGGCGGCGAGCAGCCCACGCTGGTCACCGTCGACGGGAACGCCACGCCGGAGCTGTGGAACAGCGCCACCGGTGCGCGCCTCGGCGACTTCCAGGGCCACAGCGCCGCGCTGACCCACTTGGACGCGGTGCAGTGGAACGACCGGACGGTCGTGGTCTCCGGCGCCGACGACGTCGTGCGCGTGTGGGACACCGCCGGCGAGACTCTGGCCGAGTACGACCTGAGCGACATCGACAACGCCTTCGGACTCCAGCAGGTCGCCTGCGGTGTAGTCGGCGGACGGCTCGTGGTGGTGGCCTCGGTCTTCGTGGACGACCGGATCCACACCTGGATGAGCCCAGTGGCCGGTTAGGGCTCCCGAAGCCCCTCGAAAAAGGCGCGGACGTCGTCGGTGAAGGCGACGGTCGACTGGTGCGCGGCGTAGTGTCCGCCGCCCTCGTGGTGGCTCCAGGACACGATCGCGGCGTGGTCGCGGTGGGCGAAGCGCGCGATGGTGGCGAAGACGTCGCCGCCGAACTCGGCGAGCCCGACGGGATGCCGTGTCGGCTCGGCGGGGTGCGCGGCGACGGCGTCCTCGTAGTAGAAGCGGACGGCCGAGCCTCCGGTCGCGGTGTGCCAGTGGATCGCGATGTTGGTGAGGGCGAGGTCGTCGTCGACGGAGTCGCCGTACAGCTGCGCGTGCCAGGTGAGCAGGGCCGCCGGGGAGTCGGTGAGCGCCGGTGCGAGAACCCACGGTTGCGTGGAGTGCAGCGCCAGGTAGGCGCCCCGGTGGCGCAGGTGGTCGCCGAGGGCGGCGAGGCGGCGGGAGTCCTCCTCGCCGAGTCCGGACGCTTCGGCGGGGTCCGGGCCGGGCGTGGAGAAGATCTGGGTGACGTGGCTGCCGACGACGTGCGCGGGATCGGCGCGGCCGAGTTCGAGGGCGACGGCGGTGCCGAGATCGTTGCCGACGGCCCCGTAACGGCGGTATCCCAGGCGCCGCATGAGTTCGGCCCAGGCCGCCGCCGTACGGTGGCGGTTCCAGCCGCCGGAGCTCGGCCGGGAGAAGCCGAAGCCGGGCAGCGAGGGGATCACGAGGTCGAAGGCGGGGCTGCTTGTCGTGAGCGGCTCGATGATGTCGAGGTATTCGGCGAAGGTGCCCGGCCAGCCGTGGGTGAGGATGAGAGGGAAGGCGCCGGGCAGCGCGGAGCGCACGTGTGCGAAGTGGACGGTCTGGCCGTCGATCACGGTCGTGTACTGCGGGTGGGCGTTGAGCGCGCGCTCCCACCGGCGCCAGTCGTAGCCGTCGCGCCAATGTCGGAGGAGCCGTTCTGCGTAGGCGGCCGACCCGTCGGGCGCCGGTGCTTCCGCGCCGAGGCGGGTGCGGGCGAGGCGGTCGCGCAGGTCGGCGAGTTCGCTTTCCGGCACGGCGATCCGGAAGGGCGTGAACTCACTCGCCATCGATCTCCTCCAATGCCCGGGAGAGCGTGCCGAGGGCTTCGAGGGCGCGTTCGAGTCCGCCGGGGCCGAGCCCGGCGACGAGCCGCTCGGCCACCGCGAGTTGTGCCGGGGCGATGCGGCGAACGGCGGCGAGCCCGTCCGGGGTCGGCGCCAGCAGCTTCGCCCGGCTGTGCGCGGGGTTGGGCCGGTACTCCGCCATTCCCTTGTCGGCCAGCAGGTCGGCGACGCGCTGGACGCTCTGCCGGCTGATGCCCATGGCCCGCGCGATGCCGGCGACGGGAAGGGGCTCGTCCAGCACCGCGCCGAGGACCTGCCACCAGGCCGCCGTCAGCCCGGCCGGGCGGGCAAGGGTCTCGGCGAGGGCGAGGAACTGCCCGTTGAGGCGGAACGCGGCGATCGCGGTCGCGCCCATGAGCGCGCCGGCCGTCGGCTCGCCGGCGCCGCTCACCGGGCGTCCGCGGCGGCGAGCTCGAAGAAGGCGGAGGCTTCCTGCCGCCCGTAGAGGCGGTACCAGGCGTCGAGGGCGCCGGCGTCGAAGACGTCGAGCCGGGTCAGGATCTCGCGCGCGAACTCCACCGGCGCGACCGGGCTCGCGGTGATGAGGTCGCCGTCGGTGACGGCCGGAAGGTCACGGTAGCGGTCGGCGCCGGCGTACCCGGTGCCGTCGAGGAACTGGGGCGCGCTGCTGGTGTGGTCGCGGTCGTCGAGCAGACCCGCGCGGGCGAGACCCGCCGTGGCTCCGCAGATCGCGGCGACCGGTACGCCGGCGGCGAGGAACTCACGGGCCTTGCCGCCGAAGGCGTCGTTGCCCTCGGCCCAGGTGCCCGCGCCGGGGAGGATCAACATCGCGCTGTCGGCGGGGGCGAGGTCGGCGAGGAGCTCGTCGGGAAGCATGCGGACCCCGCCGGCGGTGGTCACCGGTTCGAGGGTGGCGCCGACCGTGCGCACGCGGAAGCGGCCGGGTTCGCGGTGGGCGAAGCCGGAGTTGAGGGCGGCGACGGCGTGGGCGGCCTCCCAGTCGGCGAGGTCGTCGTACAGGGCGAGGTGAACGGTCTCGGTACTCATGACAGTATCCTGTCATTTTGACAGGGTGCTGTCAAATGTCTCCGGTGGCGCGGACGCCGATCTCGGCGAGCACCCGGTCACCCTCGCCGACCCGGAGCCCTTCGCGGCGGCCGGCGGCGCAGGCAGGTACGCCAACGCTCGAAGCCCGTGAGGATTCCAGCCTCACGCTGTGCTGGGCGTCATGTCCGGTCAGGACGGGACCGTCGGGCTGCACGTACTGCCCGATGCGGTTGTGGACTGCCCGCATCGCAGGGAAGCGACAGGGAACAGGCGCTAACCCTCCCTGCGACGCTCCACCGCCACCGCCGCGCCCACCAGGCACCCCACGGCCGGTACCAGAAGCGGCGGAAGCTGCCAGGTCACCACCGCGACGACGAGCAGCCCGCCCAGGAGCAGGCCCGAGCCGCCCGCGTCGGCGAGCGCCGCCGACCGCGCGTCCCGCAGAAGCTCGCTCCACCGCGCCCCCGGACGCCAGTCGGCCGAGGCGCGCAGGCCGACCACCGCCGTCGCGGCGGTGAGGGCCGCCAGCCCGGCGAGGACCGGTGTCCCGCCGGGGAGTCCGCTGCGGACGGCGACCGCGTCGACCGCGAGCAGACCGAGCGCGGCCAGCGCCGCCAGCCCGTGGGCCCAGGACCCGCGCAGGCTCGACGCGAAGTCGGACGCGTACTCGCGCACGCCGCACCGGTAGCCGTCGAGGTGCCGCCGCAGGTGGGCGCATCCGGCCGCGAAGGCCGCCGGGGCGGTCACCACCGGCCAGGCCGTCAGCGCGACCCAGAGGCCGGTCAGTGCGCACTCCGCGAGCAGCGCGAACCGGGCGGCGGCCTTCACCGCCGGAGCGCTCACCCCTTGATCCCGGAGGTGGCGATGCCGCCGACCAGGAATCGCTGGAACGCCAGGAAGAACAGGCCGACGGGCACCAGCGACAGCACCGACATCGCGATCATGGCGCCGTAGTCGGAGAACTCCTGCTGGTCGATGTAGAGCTTCAAGGCGAGCGGGAGGGGGTACTGGTCGGGGCTGTTGAGGTAGATCAGCGGGCCGAGGAAGTCGTTCCAGGTCCAGATGAAGGTGAAGATCGAGCCGGTGATCAGCGCCGGTCGCATCAGCGGCAGCAGCACGTTCCAGAAGGTCCGCCAGTGCCCGGCTCCGTCGATGCGGGCGGCCTGGTCGAGTTCGCGGGGTATTCCGCGCAGGAACTGGACGAACAGGAACACGAAGAACGCGTCGGCGGCGAGGAACTTGCCGATCAGCAGCGGGATGTAGGTGTCGACGAGGTCGAGGCGCTGGAAGACGATGTACTGCGGGATGAGCATGACGTGGAAGGGCAGGAGCAGCGTCGCGATCATCGCCGCGAACATCACGCCCCTCCCCCGAAAACGCATGCGCCCCAGGGCGTAGGCGGTGATCGTGCACGACAGGAGCATCCCGACGACGGCGCCGCTGGACAGGACGAGCGAGTTGAGGAAGAAGGTCCAGGCGGGTACGCGGCCGATCCCTTCCATCGCCGAGCCGTAGTTGGCGGCGGTCGGGGACTCCGGGATCAGTTCCAGGTCGCCGACGATCTCGCCGGAGGGCTTCAGCGAGGACGCGACCAGCCACAGCAGCGGGTAGAGGACCAGCGCGAGGCCGGCGAGCATGGACAGGTGCCAGGCGACGGCGCCGAGGCCGCGGCGCGGCCCGGAAGAGCGGGTGGCCATCAGCGGTCGTCCTCTCCGGCGTAGTGCACTCGGGTCCGCGAAACGCGGAACATCAGCACGGTGATGAGCCCGACGACGACCAGCAGCGTCCACGCCATCGCCGAGGCGTAGCCCATCCGGAAGTCGGTGAAGGCCCGCCGGTAGAGGTGCAGTGTGTACAGCAGCGTCGAACCGGCGGGGCGGCCGTCTCCGGTGGAGATGACGTAGGCCGAGGCGAAGACCTGGAAGGCGTGGATGGTCTCCAGCAGCAGGTTGAAGAAGATGACCGGCGAGATCATCGGGACGGTGATGCGCCGGAAGCGCCGCCAGGGCCCGGCTCCGTCCACCTCGGCCGCCTCGTACAGCTCGGTGGGGACCTGCATGAGCCCCGCCATGAAGATGACCATCGGCGCGCCGAACTGCCAGATCGCCAGCAGCACCAGCATGAGCAGCGAGTAGTCGGGATTGCCGATCCAGCCGCCGGTGTCGAGGCCGACCGCGCCGAGCGCGGAGTCCTGGACGCCGCCGTCGGAGAACAGCGCCCGCCACACGATCGCCACGCCGACGCTGGCGCCGATCAGCGAGGGCGCGTAGAACGCCGAGCGGTACAGGCCTATGCCACGCCGCCGCTGCACCAGCATCATCGCCACGGCCAGCGCGGCGCCGAGCTTGAGCGGCGTGGCGAGCAGGACGTAGACGCCGGTGACCTTCGAGGCCTGGCGGAACTGGTCGTCGGCGAGCATCTGCCGGTAGTTGTCGAGGCCGACCCACTCCGGCGCGGTGAACAGGTTGTAGTCGGTGAAGGACAGGTACAGCGAGGCGAGCATGGGGCCGAGGGTCAGGCCGGCCATCCCGATCAGCCACGGCGTCATGAACAGGTAGGCGACCGGACCGTCCCCTTTGGACCCGCGGGTCCGCCGGGGCCGGCCGGCCGTGCGCGCTGCCGCCACGAGCGCCTACTTCGCCGCGTCGAGCGCCTGCTGCGCCTCGGCGAAGAAGCGCTCGACGGCCTCGTCGACGGTTATCTCCCCGAAGGAGAGCGCCTCGTGGATCGTGCGGAAGGTCTGCTCGACGCTGCCCGCGCCCGCCGGTGGCGGGGGCGGCGGCGGGGAGATCAGCGCGGCGATCGACTCCTCGTACTCGACGACCTTCTGGTCGGTCTCGCTGAGCGTGACGGCCGACAACGCCGTCGTCGTGGCGGGGATGCCGCGCCCGACGCCCAGGATCTTGGCCGCCTCGGCGTCGTTGACCAGGAAGTTCACCAGTTTCGCGGCGGCCTCGGCCTCCTCGGTGCCGGAGAAGACGCTCAGCAGCATCGAGGGCTTGAGGTACTGGCCCGACACCGCCGGATCGTCGCTGGGCACCGGTGCCAGGGCGTACTCGCCGTCGGGGCCCTCGCCGATGTAGCGGGCCATGAAGTTGTCCCAGGAGATCTCGGTGGCCGCGACGTTCGAGGAGATCGCGCCCTTCGGGTCTATCTGGGTGGCGGTCTCGGGCGAGACCACCAGCTTCTCCGCGCGCAGTTGCTCGGTCCTCGTCCACCACTGCTTCAAGACTTCCGGACCGAAGGCGAACGCGCCGTCGGGTGTGTAGAAGGATCCGCCGCTCTGCCTCAGCCAGAGCTCCATGAAGTGGTACTGCGAGGTGTAGTCCCCGCCGCCGGTCATGCCCTCGGCGACCTCGGCGCGCGAGACCTCGCCGATGAGCCGGTGGTAGTCGTCCCAGGTCCAGCCCGCCTTCGGCGGCTCGACACCGGCCTGCTCGAAGACGTCGGGACGGTAGAACATGCCCAGCGTGTTGGCGCTCATGGGAATCCCGGCGCGCTTGCCGTCGACGACTCCCGTGTCGAGCAGGCCCGGACGGAAGGCGTCGGTGGCGATCTGCGCCGACTGTGTGCCCAGATCGAGCAGAAGGCCGCGGTCGGCGTACTGCCGCAGGTAGGAGTAGTCCATCTGGAGCACGTCGGGCAGACCCCCGCCGGCGGCCTGGGTGGACATCTTCTGCCAGTAGTCGGCGAACTCCGAGAAGTCGGGTTCGACGGTGATGCCGGGGTTGCGGCTCTCGAAGAGGTCGATCGCCTGCTGGGTGACCGCGGCCCGGTCGGCGTTGCCCCACCAGGAGAAGCGGATCGTGGTCTCGCCGGAGTCGTCGCCGCAGGCGACGAGGCCCGTGACGGTCAAGGCGAGCGCGGCTAAGGCGGCCGCGGTTGATCTGATGGTTCGTCGGGCGGTCATGTTCGGTCTCCTCGGTCGTCGTCCCGGCGGGATGAAACGATTCAGGCGCACGGTCGTTCTGACGCTAGGGACGCGGTCGCCGACCTGTCAAGGTTTTCGCGTCTTTAGTTGGTTGATCGACCCAACGAAAGCGACTTCAGTCGGGCCGGCCGCCGGCGCCACGGGCGGACGCCTGGCATGCTTGCGGCCCCGGAGAGAGGAGCCGCCATGGAGCCGCCCCCCGACGGCGCCGTCGACGACCGTCGCGAGCGCGCCGCGCGAACGCTGCGGATCTTCACTCCGGCCTGGCTGGGGTCGCTGCTGCTTCTCGGTCTGGTCTACGTCGCGGTGTTCGTCAACGCCCTCCAGACCGGCGGGATGCACCGGGAGATCGAAGTGCTCGCCGTATCGGCCGCCGTGGTCGCCGTCGGCGGTTCCGCTTCAGGCCTGGGCATCGCACTGCGCGGCCGCTTCCCCTTCGCCGCCGCGGGCTTCGCCGTGGCCACGGTGATCTCGCTGGCGGCGTGCGCGAGCCCCGTCGGAAGCGCTTTGGGCGGCTAGATCTCGTCGCCGAGCAGCGCCAGGTCCTCCGGGATCAGCGTCGCGGTGCGCAGCAGCGCCTGGATCAGGTTGTGGTTGAGGACGTTGCCGACCGGTTCGCCGACCTCCTCGCGCAGGATCCCGGGGATCGGGTCACGGCCGGAGGCCAGCCGCTCGCGGACTCCGCCGACCTTGTGCTCGGCCGACTTCGGGGTCCACGTCCGCCCGTCGGGAAGCCGGTTGAGGTCGTCGGCGACCTGGCGCCACGACACCGGCTGCGGATGCGGCTCCTGCCGGAGGTAGCGCTGCGCCAGAGCGGTCACCACCATGCGCTCGACCAGGCTCAGGTCGTACACGTCGGGCGGGCGGGTCTCGACGTGCGGGTCCTCGCTGGAATCGGTGGGTCCCGAGCCGACCACGTGGATCTCCAGCAGGTGCGAGGGCCTGCGCCGCGAGGCGATCAGCATCGGCGTGTACCCCGGGCTGATCAGCGCCTCGTGGCCCGACAGCAGCATCGGCGCGCCCGGGATCTCGATCGGCAGCCGGCCCGTGTTGCGGATCCACCACTCGCTCCCGTCGCAGCTGAGCACCCCGTGCAGACGGCTCACGGAGGGGTCGTTGACACCGATCGGCACATGTACGTCATCGCGTCCGCGACCGAAGTGCAGCGTGAACTTCCGCAGCGGCACGGCGTACCCGCCGGCGTCGGCGAGCGCGAAGATCGTGCCCGGCGGGGCCGACGGGACCCCGTCGGCGAGCCTGCGGGTGGACGGCGACAGCACCTGCGGCAGGAAGTCCTTCACCACGTTCTCGCCCTTCTTCCTCGACGCGGACGAGCTCAAGGCTATCGAGAGCAGGCCGGGACCCCTCCCCCTCGCGCGCTCCTAGCCTGACGGCACGGTTCACGGTCGAGGGGAGGCGGATGCGCGTGAGGGCGGAGTTCCACCTGATCCCCTCTCCCCTTTTTGGAGGTCCCATGCCCGCCCAGCAGCACCGCCCGGCGATGCCCATCGTCTTCGACACCAGCGGCCTCCGGCCGCACGAGAACGGGCGGACCTGGGTCGACTCCGCCTCCGGCGACGCCGTCAGCCTCCAGGTCAACGACGGCCCGCCCTTCGACGCGTCGTGGATGTCCGGCCTCGCCGCCCTCCGCAAGGGCTTCGCGCGCATGTTCGCCGACGCCGGCTGCCTCATCGAGGCGGACCTGGTCCCGTTCGGCGGTGCCCGGGCGGTGTATCAGCTCGTGAAGGTGCCGATGCCGAACGCCGCCCATGGGCAGGTCTTCCTGGCGATCTTCACGCTGACCAAGTCGCCGGCCTACGCGCAGCTGATCTACCAGGCCCCCGAGCGCGGCACGACCGGCGTCCGCGAGTCCATGCTGTTCATGCGCCTGGGGACCCCCGCCGACTGGACCCGGCCGCACCCCTACGACCCCGAGCTGCGCACGAAGCTGCCCTTCCACCGCGGCGACGAACCGGGCTGGGACGCCCAGTTCCCCGACCACCCGCTGTCGCGCGCACGCCGCTGGGCGACGCACGCGGCGCGCAGCGCGGTGGTGGAGCCGTCGTTCGCGGCCCTGCCGGAACTCGGCGGCCACTGATCCCGGGGCGGGATCGCACGGGCACCCGGCGAACCCGGGTGCCCGTGCGCGTGGCGGATGGTCACTCCGGCGCCGGCAGCCTTTTCGCGAGGCGTCCGACCGGCTAGGGTGGCCCGGCGTTCACGTCGATCGCGGCCTTCGCCGAGGCGTAGGCCAAGCAGCGGTCCCCGCCGCCCTGCGACCGCGACCTCAGCGTCAAGGTCCAAACCTGGCGCTCCCCGACATTTTTTGATCGTTTTACGAAGGCGTTTACAAACCCCGCCCGGAAACGATAGCTTCACCGGCATGAAACCCGCAGCGAAGATCCCCAGGGCGCTGCGCACGGCCCTGGTATGCGTGGCGGCGCTGGCCGCCTCCTTACTCCCCTCGACGCCCGCGGCCGCCGCGCCCGTCACCATTCCCGTCGGCACCCAGTTCACCGACACCTCCGGCGCGCTCCTCCACGCCCACGGCGGCGGAGTCCTCAAGGTCGGCTCCTACTTCTACCTCTTCGGCGAGAACCGCAACGCCGACGGGACCTTCCGCTACGTGTCGGCCTACCGCTCGACCGACCTGAGGTCCTGGCAGTTCCGCGGCCACGTCCTCACGCAGGCCAGTCACGCCGAACTCCAGGTCGCCAACATCGAGCGGCCCAAGGTGATCTACAACGCGAGCACCGGCCAGTTCGTGATGTGGATGCACAAGGAGAACGGGCGCGACTACGGCGAGGCCCGCGCGGCGGTCGCCGTGTCGTCCACGGTGGACGGCGCCTACTCCTACCGGGGCAGCTTCCGGCCCCTCGGCCACATGTCCCGCGACATCACGGCCTATGTGGACACCGACGGCGCCGGGTACATGGTCTCGGCCGCCGACGAGAACTACGACCTGCACGTCTACCGGCTCACCGCCGACTACACCGGCGTCGCCGCGCTGGTCCGGGCCTGGGACGGCGACCATCGCGAGGCGCCGGCCCTGTTCAAGCGCAACGGCGTGTACTTCATGCTCACCTCCGGCGCCACCGGCTGGTCGCCCAACCAGGCGAAGTACGCCACCGCCACCAGCATCACCGGCGCCTGGAGCGGCTGGCAGAACGTCGGCGACCCGCTCACCCACGGCTCCCAGCCGACCTACGTCCTCCCCGTCCAGGGCTCCCAGACGACGTCCTACCTCTACCTCGGCGACCGCTGGGCCGGTGCCTGGGGCGGCCCGGTCAACGACTCCCGCTACGTGTGGCTGCCGATCGGCTTCCCCGGCTCGACGAGCATGACCCTGGGCAACGCCCGCGAGATCACCGTCGACACCGCGACGGGCGCGCTCACCGCGACCGGTTCGGGCCACGACCGGCTCACGGCGCGGCACTCGGGCAAGTGCCTCGACGTCTCCAACCAGTCCTCGGCCGACAGCGCGCCCGTCGTCCAGTACGGCTGCAACGGCGGCACCAACCAGCAGTGGCGGATCCAGACCGTCAGCGGCGGGTACGTGCAGATCGTCGCCCGCAACTCCGCCAAATGCCTCGACGTGAACGGGGCGAGCACCGCCGACGGCGCGGGGGTGCTCCAGTACTCCTGCGGCAGCGGGCACAACCAGCAGTTCACGCTGCGCGCCTCGGGCGGCTACATCTCACTGGTGGCGCGGCATTCCGGCAAGTGCGTCGACCTGCCGAACTCATCGACGGCCGAGAACGCGCAGTTCAAGCAGTACCCGTGCAACGGTTCGGCCAACCAGCAGTTCACCCGCGCGTCCCTGTGACCAGGCGCCCGGCCTGCGTGGCCCGCTCAGTCCCGGCGCGCCGGCCGGGCCGTGCGGGCCTTGACCGGCGCGCTGGTCGTGCCGACCGCGCCGAGGAAGCCCTCCAGCGCGAAGGTCGCCGCGCCGAGGCTCACCGTGTTCAGCGCGAGCTTGCCGACGGCGATCTCGACGTGCTCCAGCGGCAGGCGCAGCGCGTAGCGGGGCAGCGCGGCGCGGCACTCGGCGAGCAGCGCCTCGCCGATGCGGTCGGTGACCCAGCCGCCGAGGACGATGACCTCGGGGTTGATGAGGTTGACCAGCCCGGCGAGGGCGGCGGCGAGGTAGCGGCCGGTCTCGGCGACGACCGCGATCGCCACCGGGTCGCCGTCGGCGTGCGCGGCGGCGATCGCCTCGATGGTCGCGGTCTGGTCGTCGCCGGCCAGAAGGAGCGAGTCCGGGCCCGTCTCGCGCAGCTGCCGCATGATGCCGGGCGCTCCGATGTAGGCCTCGACGCAACCATGGGCGCCGCAGCGGCAGAGCCTGCCGTCGAGGACGAGGGTGGTGTGGCCCCATTCGCCGGCGCTGTTGGTCACTCCCCTGTGGAGCTCTCCGCCGAGGGCGAGACCCGCGCCCACGCCGGTGCCGAGGTTGACGACCGCCACGTCGCGGCGCTTGCGGCCCGCACCGAACCACAGTTCGGCGACCGTGGCGGCCTTGAGCGGGTTGTCGAGGTAGATCGGCAGGTCGACGCCCTCGGCGCGCAGCGCGGTGGCCAGCTCCTCGCGCAGCGGGATGTCGTGCCAGTTGAAGTTGGGGGCGAAGACCGAGACGCCGCCCTCGCGGTCGACCTGGCCGGGAACACTGACGCCGACGCCGAGCAGTCGCGGTCCGCCGGACCCGGCGGCGCCGGTGATCGTGGAAACGATGTGCGCGATGACCTGCGCGGGGGTGTTCTCGTCAGCGCGAAGCTCCTCCTCTGCGGTCGCCAGCACCTGCAGGCCGAGGTCGTAGACCTCGACGTGCACATAGGTCTCGGCGATGTCGACGCCCACGAGGGCGCCGCCCCCGGAGTCGACGGCCACCAGTCCTCGCGGGCGCCCGCCGCCGGACTCCTCGAAGCCGACCTCCCGCACGACGCCGAGCGCGACGAGCTCACCGACCAACGTGGAGACGGTGGCCACGCTCAGACCCGTCTCGCCCGCCAGGACCTGCCGGGAGACCGGCGAGGACGCGGCGATGTGCTGGAGGATCTCGAAGGTGTTGGCGAGCCTGATGTCGCGGGAGGTTCGTTTCACCAAGGGAGCCTATGATCGGCCGCGAGGATAGTAAAGCGGTTGTTCTAACGGTTCCGTTATATGACCGGTGCTCCACTGGGCGGTGGTGTCGGCGGCCGAGTCGTCGACCTTCCCACCGGTCGAACTCGCCCACGGCGTGGTCGGCGGTCGCGGCGATCAGCGCGGTGATCTCGGGCGTCTCCCAGTGAGGTGGACGTGATGCGCCGGCCGGCTCGTCGGACTCGCCGGCACCGGCGCTCGGTACGGCTTCGCACGCCAAGGGCATAATCCGACGATGGACACAGGTACCTCCGACGCCGGCGGCTTATTCCTCCTCGGCTTCTGCTGTCTGCTGGTCATCGCGGTCGTCGGCGTCATCGTCACGCTGGTCAACCTCAACTCCCGCAAACAGGCCGAGCGGGACCGGGAACGGCAGCGCTGGGCGGCCTCGTTCGGGAACGCGCCACCGGACTCCTCCTGGCGCAAACGACCGGCGCCGGGCGACATCTGGCAGGTCTGGGTCCCCCACCACGACATGCCCGGCGACGGGAAATGGCGCCCGGCGCTGGTGATCCGCACCTACTGGAACCAGATCGAGGTCCTCAAGAGCACCGGCCAGGACAAGTCCGGCGACAACCGGTACCTGGAGATCCTCAACACCCGCGGCTGGGACCGCAGGCGCGACCGCAACAGCTACCTCTACCTGAACGAGGTCTACACCGTCGACGACGGCGGCCTCGACAGGCGCCGGGGCCGCTGCGACCCCTCAGTCTGGGCGCGGGTCCAGTCGACCCACTACCCGACCGGCTGGTACCACGGCGAATGAGCGGGTCCGGGGCGCGGCGCCGCGCCCCGGACCCGCCTCGCTCAGCCGACCGGTGAGAAGACCAGACCGAACGCGGCCGGACCGGCTTCGAGGACGTGCCGCGGCAGCACGGCCGGGCCGCAGGAGTTGCTGCCGAGACCCTGCTGGGCGTGGTCGAGGTTGAGCCACACGTGCTCGCCGGGCACCAGGTCGGTGGGGTGGCGGGCCGCGGCCAGTTCCTCGGAGGTCCAGCGGCGGGCGCTGAACATGAACGCGGGATCACCGTCGACGCGCAGCCCTCGCCCGTCGCCGTCGCGCAGGATGAGGTGCCGCACGTCGATGCGCGCCCCGTTCTCCTGCGGGTAGACGTACGGGGTCTGGAGCTCGTCGATCGTGGCGGTGTGCCGTGCGACCCGGGCGGCGGCGCGGCTGTCGGCGTATGCCTCACCGGGACCGCCGCCGAACCATTCGACGGCGGTGAGCGCGCCGGGCAGGCCGAGCCTGATTCCCAGACGCGGCAGCGGAACCGGCCAGTCCCCGTCGGGATCGACCGTCACGTCGAGACGGAGCCGGTCGCCCTCGGCGCTCCACCGATAGGTGGTGAGCAGACCGAAGTCGACGGCGGCAGGCGCGACGCGGGTGCGCACGACCAGGGCGGAGGACTCGGCGTCGACGCCGACGAGCCGGTGGCCGACGCGATGCAGTCCGTTGTGCCGCCAGCGTTTCGCCAGCCGGATGCCCCACCCGTCGTCGTCATTGTCGGTGGGCGCTCGCCACAGGTCGAGCCTGGGCGGCACCACAGCGAGGCCCGCGAACGCGGTGAGGTCGCCGTTCTCTCCGAAGGCGGCGGTACCGAGCCGGTGCCCGCCGGTGGCCGGCTCGACTGCTGTGGCCACGACGGCAGGGGACGCGCGCACGGCCGGGCGGGCCGGCCACTGCCCCCACGCGACCTCGTGGCCGGCGGGCGCCCACTCGGTGTCCTTGGCTAGGACCGCACGAACGGTCCACCACGCCTCGCCCGTGGCGGGGGCGGCCACCACGGGCATCGGCAAGCCGACCCGCTCGCCCGCCGCGACGGTGGGACAGGTCAAGGTCCCCGATGCGATCTCCTCGCCGTCGACCTCGTGCGTCCAGACGAAGGCCAGGTGGGACAGGTCGGCGAAGTCGTGGCCGTTGGCGACCAGCACCGATCCCCCGCCACCGTCGGTGATCCGGACCGGCTCGATGACCTTCTTGTACTCGACCAGGCCCGGCGAGGGCGTCCGGTCGGGGAACAGCAGCCCGTCGCAGACGAAGTTCCCGTCGTGCAGCTCCTCGCCGAAGTCACCGCCGTAGCCGAAGAACTCGCGGCCGTCGGCGGTGCGGGTGCGGATGCCGTGATCGATCCACTCCCAGATGAAGCCGCCCTGGCAGCGCTCGAAGCGCTCGAAGAGCCGCTGGTACTCCGACAGGCCGCCGGGCCCGTTGCCCATGGCGTGCCCGTACTCGCAGAGGATGAACGGCATCGCCCGCCGGCGGGCGTCCAGCCCCGGATCGTCCAGCCGGTCCTCGGTGCCCAGGCCGATCCGCTCGACCTCGGCGTGGTCGGCGTACATGCGGCTGTAGACGTCGGTGTGGCGGCTCGTCCGGTCGCCTTCGTAGTGCAGCGGCCGGGACCCGTCGAGGGCCCGGACGGCCTCGGCCATGTGACCGATGTTGTCGCCGACGCCGCACTCGTTGCCGAGGCTCCACATGATCACCGACGGGTGGTTGCGGTCGCGGGCGACCATGCGCCGGGCACGGTCGACGAGCGGTTCGCGCCAGGCGGGGTCGTCGGTGGGATTGCGTCGCCAGCCGTTCTCCTCGAAGCCGTGCGTCTCGAAGTCGCACTCGTCGACGACCCAGAACCCGTACTCGTCGCAGAGTTCCAGGAAGCGCGGGTGCGGCGGGTAGTGGCTGGTACGGACGGCGTTGACGTTGTGCCGCTTCATCAGGTCGAGGTCGAGGCGCATCGTCTCCTCGGTGAGCGCGCGGCCCCGGTCGGGGTCGAACTCGTGCCGGTTCACTCCGCGCAGCAGGATCCGGCGGCCGTTGACGGTCAGGACGCCGCCGGTGATCGCGACCGTCCGGAACCCGGCCTTGAGCTCGACGCGCTCGCTCGCGGTGGACACGGCGACCTGGTAGAGACGCGGCGTCTCCGCCGTCCACGGCTCGACCGAAACGGTCACCGGTTCGCCGGTCGGCGCGCCGGCCAGCCCGAGCTCGGGGCAGTCGACGGTGGCCGGCACGTCCGTCTCGACGAGCAGCGTGCCCAGACCCGTGGCGTGGTCGAAGTCCGCGCGGACCCGGACGTCGTCGAGTCCCCCGGTGGGGCGCGAGCGCAGGGTCACCTCGCGGAAGATCCCCGGCAGCCACCACATGTCCTGGTCTTCGACGTAGGTCGCCGCCGACCACTGGTGGACGCGCACGGCGAGGACGTTGCCGCTCTCGCGGAGGAGTTCGCCGACGGGGAATTCGACCGGCAGGCGGCTGCCGAAGGTGATGCCGAGTTCGGTGCCGTTGAGCCAGATCCGGCCGCAGGACTCGATGCCCTCGAAGCGCAGCACGGCCGGGCCGCCGGGCCAGTCGGCCGGCAGGTCGAAGGAGCGACGATGGTCACCGGTGGGGTTGTCGGTGGGGACGTGGGGAGGGTCGACGGGGATCGGGAAGCGCGTGTTGGTGTAAATCGGGGCGCCGTGCCCGTGCAGCGGCCAGTGGGACGGCACCGGCAGCGCTTCCCAGGCGGAGTCGTCGAAGGCGGGTTCGGCGAAGTCCTCGGGCGCGGCGGCGGTCCCCGACAGCCGGAACCGCCAGGTTCCCGAGAGGTCGAGGACCGGTGCGTCGGAGGTGAGGTGGGCACGCGGCGGGAGACCGCCGGTGCCGGAGGAGATCTCCTGGTGGTACGACAAGGCGAGTCGCTCCTTTGACGATGAGGTCAGGGTCGTGGCCGGGTCACGGCGCTGTGATCGGCGGGGTTCGTCAGACGCTGGCGGCTGGGCAGCCCGGCCTGGCTGAGGAAGGCCTCCAGGGCGAAGGTCGCCATGCCGAGGCGGGTGCGACGCGCGCCGATCGAGCTGCGCCGGATGCGCACGGCCTCGAAGGGCCGGCGCAGGGCGCGGCGGGCGGCCTCGGCTTCGGCGGCGGGGAGCAACCACGCGCCGAGCCGGTCGAGCACCCATCCGCCGAGCATGATCGTATCGGGGTTGATCATGTTGACGAGATTGGCCAGTCCCGCTCCGAGGTGGCGTCCGGCACGCGCGACGGCCCGCACCGCGGCGGGCTCGCCGGCCACGCGGGCGGCCGCCAGGGCGTCGATCCCGGCGGTGAGTTCCGGCGCCGACGTTTCCGGTGGGCCTTCGCGGGCGAGCCAGTCGCGGAGGATCGCCGGCGCGCCCAGGTAGGCCTCGACGCAACCGCGCGCACCGCAGCGGCACCGCTCGCCGTCGAGGATCAGGGTCGTGTGGCCCCACTCCCCGGCGCTGTCGGTGGCGCCGCGGATCAGCGTGCCCCGGACGGTGATCCCCGCGCCCACGCCGGTGCCGAGGGTGACCGCCGCAAGAGTGTGGGAGCCGTCGCCGCCACCGAACCACAGTTCGGCGATCGCCGCGGCCTTAAGGGGGTTGTCGGTGAGGACCGGCACCTCCAGGGCCTCGACGAGGCCGTCGCGCAGGTCGGCGACGGCCACGGGACCGACGCCCTCGAACAGCGCCGTTCCCCTGCCGGTGCTCACGTGTGCGGCCAGGCTGACGCCGACACCGAGCGGCGGCCGGTCGCCGAGACCGTCCAGCGCGCGGGCGATCTCGGCGACCAGCTCCCCGGTCCCCGCCGTGCCGAGGTCGAGCGGTCTTCGACGGTGCCCGACCGGCCGCAGTGCCAGGTCGAAGACCTCGACGTCGACGTGCGTCTCGGACAGGTCGACGCCGGCGAGCAGGCCGCGTCGGGCGTTGACGGCGAGGCGGGCCCGCGGGCGCCCGCCGGTCGCCGAGTCGTAGGACTCCTCGACCAGGACGCCCGCGGCGAGCAGTTCGGCGACGACGTTGGAGACGGTGGCGAAACTGACCTGGCCGGCCGCGGCGACGGCCTGGCGAGTCGCGGCCCGGCCGGCGTAGACCGCCCGCAGCACCTCGAAGCGGCTGGAGCTGCGGATGTCCATCGTGGTCGTGCGCGCCATGTGTCCTCCCTGTCCGCCGTCGGCCTCAGCCCTTGATCCCGCTCTGGGTGACGCCCTGCACGAGGTAGCGCTGCAGGAACAGGAAGACCAGGACCAGCGGCAGGATCGAGATCGCCGCGCCGATGAACAGCTCGTGGATGCGGATGGTCTGCGCGGTCAGCAGGCTCGACAGCGCCACCTGCACGGTCCACGACTCGTTGCTCTGCCCGATCACCAGGGGCCACAGGAAGGCGTTCCAGCCGTGCAGGAAGGTGATCGCGGCGATCGCGGCGAAGAAGTTCAGCGAGTTCGGGAACACGATCCGCCAGTAAGCGCCCCAGTAGCCCAGCCCGTCGACGCGCGCGGCCTCCTCCAGTTCCCGGGGGAAGTCCAGGAAGTACTGCCGGAACAGGAAGGTCGTGAAGCCGCTGAACAGGCCGGGGATGATCAGGCCGCGCAGGTCGGAGACCCAGCCCATGGTCGACACCATGAGGAAGCTCGGCACGAAGGTGACCGCGCCGGGGATCATCAGACTGACCACGACGGCGTAGAAGATCTTGTTGGCGTGCCGGTAGGGGATCCTCGCCAGCCCGTAGCCGGCCAGCGAGCAGATGAGCAGCACCCCGGTCGTCTGGAGGACGGCGACCAGCACCGAGTTGAGCAGACTGGAGGCGAAGTGCGTCTCGGTGTCGGCGAACAACTCGGTGACGTTCTCCCAGCGCAGGTCGGTCGGGAAGAAGGTCCACTCCGGCGAGGTGATCTCGGCGTCGGTCGACAGGCCGTTGCGGATCAGCAGGTAGTAGGGGATCAGGAAGAGGATCGCCGAAACGCCGAGGACGCCGTATACGGCGACGGTGACGACCCGTGCGCGCACTCCGTGCCGGTGGCCCACCGGCCCGCTCTCGGCCGGCCGCCGACGCGGCCGCCTGGCGCCGGTCGGCATCACTGCACCTGCCATGGCGCTAGTCCTCTCTCTTCCCGAGCCGCAGGAACTTCCCCTGGAGCAGCGTGACGATGACGATGAGGCCGGAGAGGATCAGCGCCCCGGCGCTGCCCCGGCCGAAGTCCTGCTCGGCGCCCAGGGCGGTGTTGTAGAGGTAGATCAGCGGCGGGCGCACGATGGCGGTGTTGCCCATGAGGTTGTAGAACTCGTCGAATGCCTGGTAGGCCGCGATGAGGTTGAGCAGGACGACGGCGACCGTCGTGGCCCGCAGCGCGGGCAGCGTGACGTGGCGGAAGGTCTGCCAGCCCGGGGAGGCGCCGTCGAGGTAGGCGGCCTCATAGAGCTGGCCGGGGATCCGCTGCCTGGCGGCCAGGAACAGGATCATGTAGAAGCCGAGCTGGAGCCACAGCCGGACGGTGATGAGCACCAGCCAGTAGAGCGGCGGGTCGGTGGTCTGGAGCCAGGCGACCGTGTCGAGGTCGAAGTGCAGCAGGAGGGTGTTGGCCAGACCGAAGCGCACACCGTTGAAGATCGACAGTCGCCAGATCATGCACGCGACCACGTAGGAGCAGGCCGCCGGGATGAAGAACGCCGAGCGGAAGAACGCCTGCATGAAGCGGACGCGGTTGACCAGCAGCGCCAGCGCCAGGGACAGCGCCGTGGTCACCGGGATGATGAACGCGGCGAAGACGGTGAAGGTGAGCATGCTGCGCCGGAACTCGGGGTCGGCGAGCATCTCGGTGTAGTTGCGCAGCCCGACGAACTCGGTCGGCGTGACGGTGTTCTGCGCCTCGAAGAAGCTCAGCCACAGGCTCCAGCCGATCGGGACGAAGGTGAAGAAGACCAGGCCCGCCAGGAAAGGGCCGACGAAGAGCCAGAACGCGAGGGTGCGGCCGCGGACGGGCCGGCGCCGGATCGGCCGCGGCCGATCCGGCGTTCCCGGGCGCCCGGCCTCGGCCTTGAGCGCGGTGGAGACCATGGCCGCTACCCGCCCGCCTTGGCCAGTTCGTCGTCGATCTTCCCGGTCGCGGTGGCCAGCTCGGCCGTCGCGTCGGCGCCTTCGCGGACGACCTTGGTGACCAGGTCGTTCAGGGCGGTGTTCATGGTGGTGGTCCAGGCGGGGTTGGCACCGATGCCGTACTGCTGCGACAGCGCCACGGTTTCGGCGGCGGTGCCGCTCTGGAGCTTGGTGGCCTTGGCTGCCAGGGACTTGCGGGGCGGGATGTGGAAGCCGTAGGACAGGGCCCAGTCCTCCTGGTGGGCGACCTGCTCCAGCCAGAGCCACTTCACGAAGGCCTTGGCCGCCTCGACGTTCTTGGACTTGGCGCTGACGAAGGTCGACCAGCCGCCGTTGACGATCGAGGGACGGCCGCCGTCGGCGGGGGCGAACACCGGGGGCATGGGGAAGACGCCGAAGTCGTCGCCCAGGGCCTCCTGGATGAGGGGCATGTGCCACATGCCGCACCACTGCATGGCGCACAGGCCCTGCGTGAAGGCGGCCGAGTCCCACCAGTCGGTGGGCGCGCCGAGCAGCAGCGAGCCGTTCTCGTGGAGGGTGCGGAACTTGGCGAGCGCGGCGATGGTGGTCTCGCCGCCGAAGCCGATCTTGTTGTCGGCGGTGAGGAGGTCCTGTCCGGCGCTCCACAGCAGTGGGCGGTTGAGGACGCCGGCGCCGGCGGTGTTGCCGAGGTAGAGGCCCTTGACGGTCTTGCCGGTGAGGGCGTCGGCGGCGGCGATGAGTTCGTCGAAGGTGGTGGGCACGGCGAGCCCGGCCTCGGTGAGCATGCTCTTGCGGTAGTAGAACAGCTGCGGGTCGTCGATCATCTTGACGCCGTAGACCTTGCCGTCCCAGGTGTTCTCGAAGAGGTCGATCTCGCTGAAGTCGCTCTTGAAGTCGGCCATGATGTCGTCGAGCGGGACGACCTGGCCGGAGGTGGCCATCTGCGAGTTGAAGTGGGACTCGAAGACGTCGGGCCCGTCTTCGGAGAGCAGGCCGCTGGCGAGTTTGGCGTCGTAGTCGCCGGGGATCCACTGGATGCTCACGTTGGCGTCGGGATACTCGGTGGCGTAGCGGGTGGCGGCGTCCTGGGTGCCCGCCTCGCCGTACTGGTGGTACCACTGGGAGAGGTCGACCTTGTTCGGGTCGCCGCCGTCGCGGCCGGTGTTGCTTCCGCAGGCGGTGGTGGCGGCGCCGACGGCGGCCAGTCCGCCGAGCGCGAGCAGGCGGCGGCGGTTTAAGCGTTGATGTGAGAGCCTCATTGCTTCTCAACTCCTCTAGGGAATGCGAAGGCTGGGGGGATCGGGGGTGCGCGGGTCTCGGCGCACGCGGGCCGGGGTCCGTCGCGTCGAGGTCGTTCCACGCGTGTTCGCTTGTGGTGCCTCATGAGGTGAAGAGAGTGTTAACCCCGGTGACGGGCTTCGTCAAGGCCTAAGAATAAGTTTTCGACAAAACCCCGTTGCTCGTGGCCGATCCACTGCGGACGGTGAGATCTCAGTCCTCGGCCGACGTGCCGGCGATGATCTCCAGCGCGCGGACGCGGAGCGTTTCGAGCTCGCCGTCGGAGGATGCGGCGGTGCCCGCCGAGCGGGCCACGCGCACGGCGCAGGCGAGGTGATGCGCGCCCGGCTCGATGTCGCAGGTCAGCGTGGGCAGGACCGTGCGCGGCCAGAGCAGGTGGGTTCCGGCCATCGGGTGGACGATCAGGGATGTTCGAACGTGTGCGGAACCGGCGGCCAGGTCGAGGAGTTCGCTGTGGACTCCCCCGGCGGTGGCCGAGGCGCGGCCCGGTCCGGTGGCGCCTGGCGGGTCGCCCGCTTCGGGCCAGGGCGCGCAGAAGCCGCCTTCGGCGGTGTGGAGCGCCCGCGCGGTGCGGACCCGATGGATCCGCAGGTGCCATGGCGCGGCGGCGAGCAGCCAGGTGTCGACGGTGACGTCTGGCCACGGCGACCAGCGGGCGAAGACGGTCCCCTCGGCGGTGGACCACTCGTCGACGTCCTCACGCACTCGCCAGCGCCGCCCGTCGTCGCTGAGGGCGAGCATTCCGTCGGCGGCGGCGAAGTCCAGCCCCCGTCCGGGCGTGGAGACGCTGAAGGCGGCCAGCGAGGAGTAGGCGAACTTGGCGTAGGTGGCCGCGCCGTTGCGGGTCCAGTCGTGCCAGTGCTGGGCGTTGAGCCGCACGACGTCGCCGTCGCCGTCGCGGGTCAGGACGGCGCGCGCCGAGGGCTGCTCGCTGATCCGGATCGCGTTCTCGTCGCGCGGGCGCGGCTCGGCCGTCCAGAAGGGATGACCGGGTCCGGTGGACAGCGCGGCCATGTGCTTCAGGCCCCAGTACGGCGATCCGGCCGCGACGTACTGCTCGACGACCGCCCCGTTGGGGTAGGCGTAACCGATGGTAAGGGCGCCGTCGGCGGCCAGGATCGGCCGCCGCCACCACCAGTCGAGGTGCTGCTGGGCGAGGTGCCGCACCCTGTCCCAGCCCAGCGCGGTCGGTACACCCGCCGCGGCGAGGGCGCTCCAGAAGGCGCCCTGCGCGAAGCGGTAGCCGAGGCTTCGTCCATAGGGGACGGCCGCGCCGTCGTCGGCGAACCAGTGCTCGAAGTCCTCCGCGAAGCCGGCCGCCGCGCCGGTGAAGCGGTCGTCGCCGGTCAGGGCGTGCAGCGTCAGGCCGTACCAGTGGAAGGCGAAGGGGTTGTAGAAGTCGACCCGGCCGCCGGGCCCGTCCTCGTACCAGCCGCCGGGCAGGGAGAAGGAGGCCAGCCGCGCCAGATGGCGCTCCTGCACCGCACGGTCGCGGTCGAGGCCGAGGCGGTCCATGCCGAGGCCGACCAGGACCGGGAAGAAGCGCCAGTTCGAGTCGACGACCTCGCCGGCGTAGGCCGCCCGCAGCCAGGCCGCGAGCCGGTCGCGCCCGGCGCCGTCGAGGGGGTCCCAGAGCTTCTCGGGCGCCAGGGCGAGGGCGTAGCCGAGAGCACCGGCCTCGACGAGCCGCTGGTCGCGCGCGACGGGTTCGCCGAGGTAGGACGGGTCTCGCGGGTCGAAGGCACGGGAGAGGGCGCCGTTGACCTCGTCCCACTGCCGGTCGGCGGCACCGCCTCCGGCGGTCAGGGGCGCCAGTCCCCACAGCGGCCGGGTGACCAGCTCGAACCAGTTCGCCCCGGCGTCGTGATTGGACATGGTGACCGGCGTGTACGCCGGGCCGAGCGCGGCCGTCGCCGTCGCCGGGGCGATGAGCGCGAGCGCCGACCGCTGCCAGCCCGCACGGTCGGTGGGCGCGGGTCCATGGAGCTGGGACGGCGACGGCATGGCGACGAGTGTAAGGCGAACGCCGGCGCCGCCTCGACCGAAATGACCTTCCTCGACCCTCTTGACCCGGCCTGTGACCATCAGTAGCCTGACCGAAGTTAGTTAGATTAACTGTCTATTGTGGGCGCGACCGCCCACAGTGGAAGGAGCAGCCATGGACCGTTCCCGCAGGGCCTCGCGCGTTCGGCACGCGCTCGTCGCCCTCATCTCCGCAGCGCTCTTACTGACCGGCGCGCCCGGCGCCGCCGCGGCGCCCGAACCGGCCGGCGCGCCCGCATCCGGCGTCGACGCGCGGGAGATCACCCCCGCCGCCAAGTGGGGCCGGCTGAAAGTCTGCGGTGTCCGCCTCTGCGGCTCCTCGGGCCAGCAGGTGCAGCTTCGCGGTATGAGCACGCACGGACTCCAGTGGTACAAACAGTGCGTCAACGGCGGATCCCTCGACGCGCTGGCCTACGACTGGACGGCCGACGTCGTCCGCCTGTCGATGTACATCCAGGAGGACGGCTACGAGACGAACCCCCGGTACTACACCGACCTGGTCCATTCGCTCATCGAGCAGGCGACCGCGCGCGGCCTCTACATCGTCGTCGACTGGCACATGCTCGACCCCGGCGACCCGCACTACAACCTCGCCCGCGCCAAGACCTTCTTCACCGAGATCGCCCAGCGCCACAAGGCCAAGACGAACCTCCTCTACGAGGTCGCCAACGAGCCGAGCGGCGTCACCTGGTCGCGGATCAAGAGCTACCACGAGCAGATCATCCCGGTGATCCGCGCGCAGGACCCCAACGCCGTCGTCCTGCTCGGCACCCGTGCCTGGTCCTCGCTCGGAGTCTCCGACGGCGCCAGTGAGACCGAGGTGATCAACAACCCGGTCAACGCGAGCAACATCATGTACACCTTCCACTTCTACGCCAAGTCCCACCGCGACGAGTACCTCAACACCCTCTCGCGCGCCGCCGACCGGATCCCGATGTTCGTGACCGAGTTCGGCACCCAGGAGTACACCGGCGACGGCGCCAACGACTTCACCATGGCGCAGCGCTACATCGACATGATGGCCGCCAAGAAGATCAGCTGGGTGAGCTGGAACTTCTCCGACGACTTCCGCTCCGGCGCCGCCTTCAAGACCGGCACCTGCCCGGGCGGGCCCTACGCGGGCACCTCACCGCTGAAGCCGGCCGGCGTCTGGATCCGCGACCGGATACGCTCCGGCCGATGACACCGTCCACAGCGGAGCGACACCCGGGCGGCGGCGCGCGATGACCGCACCCCGCCCGGCCGGCTCGTCGCGCCTGCTGCGCACGCTCAACGAGCGTGCCGCGCTCGGGCACCTGCTCGAACGCG
This sequence comes from Phytomonospora sp. NPDC050363, assembly GCF_040655735.1. NCBI lineage: Bacteria > Bacillati > Actinomycetota > Actinomycetes > Micromonosporales > Micromonosporaceae > Phytomonospora > Phytomonospora sp. NPDC050363. The sequence goes on along the minus strand of NZ_JBFAKK010000001.1, from coordinate 163,114 downwards.
GCACGCTCACCCGCGGCGACCTGGTCACCCTCACCGGACTGTCGAAGCCGACCGCCTCGGAGGTCATCCGCCGCCTGGAGGACGCCGGCCTGGTCGGCGTCGCCGGGCGCACGCACGGCGGCCTCGGTCCCCGCGCCGACCGCTACGCGGTCAACCCGGACGCCGCCTACGCCGCGGCCGTCGCCGTCGGGGAGCCCGACCGGCTCGACATCGAGATCGTCGACCTCACCGGACTCACCCGCGCCCGCACGAGCAACACCGTCGCCTTCACCGACGAAGACGTGACCGCGCCGCTGGCCGGCGCCGTGTCCGCCGCCTGCGCCGAGGCCGGGCTCGCCACCGGGGCCCTGAACTGCGTCCAGCTCGCCGTGCCGGGCGCCTACGACCGGCACACCGACACCGTCGGCAACATCGACGTCCCCGGCTTCGGCCGCCCCGGCCTGGCCGCCGGCCTGTCGTCGCTGCTCGGCGCGCCCGTCGCGGTCGGCAACGACGTCAACCTCGCCGCCCTCGCCGAACGCGAGCACGGCGAGACCGGCGACGAGGGCTTCGCACTGCTGTGGCTGGGCAATCGGGGCGTCGGGCTCGGCATCGAACTCGGGGGCACGCTCCTGCACGGCGCCACCGGGGCCGCCGGCGAGATCGGCTACCTGCCGATCGGCCCGCCGAACGCGAGCACCGGCGACCTCCAGGACCTCATCGGCGGGCCCGCCATCACCGCCCTGGCCGCCGAGTTCGGGCACCACGCCGACGACGCCGCCGGGGCCGTCTCCGGCGCCACCGGTGACGGCGCGTTCCTCGCCGAGCTCGCCGGTCGGATCATCGTGGCGCTCACCGCCGCGATCGCCGTGGTCGACCCGGCCCTGGTCGTCCTCGCGGGCGAGGCCGGGCGCGCCGGTGGCCCCGCGCTGCGCGACGCCGTCGCCGTGGCCCTCCACCGCACCACATACCGCACCCGCGTCGAGACCACCGCCGTCACCGGCGACCCGGTCCTGCTCGGGGCGCACGCGGCGGCGATGGGCAACCTGCGCGAAGTGGTGCTCGCGGCTCCGACGCGCGGCTGAGCGCAGGACCGCCGCGCCCGCGGACACGGACACATGGGACGCCCGCGCGGTGGGCGACGTCCATGAGGGACTCGCCGCCGTGTCGCACCCGCAACGGTCCCATCGCCTTCGCCTCAGTCCCGCATGGACGGACACCGCGAGAAACCTCGACGACACTCCCCGTACATGTCGAATGCAACCCGGGTACCCCTCCGGACGTGATCAGGTTGACAAAACACCGCCACGACACGGGGAGACGTCATGCGTGGTCTCACCACACTCACCGCCGCCGGTCTCATCGCCACCACCCTGGTGGCGACTCCGGCGGCCTCAGCGCACAGACCCGCGGCAGCGGCCGACCAGCCGCCCATCGCCGCGGGTGCGGACTTCAACCAGGACGGCTATGCCGACGTAGTCACCGGCCTGCCGGACACCGCCGTCAACGGCCGAGCCAAGGCCGGCGCCGTCCAGGTGATCTACGGCGGTGGCGCGGGCAGCGTCGTCATCACCCAGGACAGCACGGACGTACCCGACGAGGCGGAGGCCGGCGACCTGTTCGGCAAGGCCGTGACCGTCTGGTACTCCCCCTACGACAACTATCCGAACCTCGTCGTCGGCGCGCCCGGCGAATCGGTCGGCACCGCCGCCGCGGCCGGCCAGGTCTTCGTCTTCCAGGGCGGACCCGACGGCCTCGTCCTCGGCGGCTACACCTACAACCAGGACTCCGGCGGCGTTCCGGGCACGGCCGAGGCCGGCGACCAGTTCGGCTGGTCGCTGTCCGGCGGCGAGCCCGGCGGCGGATTCCGCTACGGGACCCTTGCCATCGGGTCCCCCGGTGAGGACCACAACGCCACGAACTCCGGGTCGGTCACCCTGATCGGCAACGAGCGCGTGCGCGTCGTCCACCAGGACAGCCCGGGCATCCCCGGGAAGCAGGAGAACGGCGACCGCTTCGGCTGGTCGGTGGCGATCCTGCGCGACGTCCTGGTCGTCGGCGTCCCCTACGAGTCCATCGGCTCGGTCGCCGGCGCCGGTCTGGTCCAGATCATGACCGTCCGCCGCGAGGACACGCCCAACACCGACTGGCCGAAACCGCAGAAGGTCGCCGACCTCGACCAGGGCAAGGCCGGCGTCAGCGGCGTGCCCGAGACCGGCGACCACTTCGGGATGTCGGTCGCGCTCGCCTCCGGAGAAGGCGGCGAGAGCTCCGACTACAGCGTCACCGTCGGCGTCCCCGACGAGTCCATCGGCTCGGTCGCCCGTGCCGGGGGCATGCACGCCTTCCACCTGGAAGACCCCTACGGGGACCTTCACCCGAACCTGCTGCAGAACATGTCGGTGAACCAGAACTCCGCCGGCGTGCCGGGCGTCGCCGAGACCGGTGACCGCTTCGGTTCCTCGGTCGACGCGGTAACCAATGTGTACGGCACCGTCGTGCACACCGTGGGCAGCGACGGCGAGGTCACCGACGGCCAGATCGGCTCCTCGGACGCGATCCACGTGTTCAGCCTCCAGCTCACCGGTGCGGCCTGGGTCCGGCCCGGCCGGTACGGCATCGCCGGCGGAGAGACGCTCGGCACGGGTCACCTCAACGGCGACGGGAGCCGGCTCTACATCGCCGCGCCCACCGCCGGCCGGATCATCGCGGTCCCGTGGGAGAACATCTTCTACGGTGCCGGCGAGACGATCGAGGTCTACGAGGCCTGACCGAACACGGGGCCGCCGCCTTCCGCGAGGGGCGGCGGCCCTGCCACGTCCGGCGCCACCGTGATCGCCCCATTCGCGGCTCTTGACGTCCTAAGTGGACTCTCGGTACGATTCGCCCCAGTGGGAGCGCTCCGCATCGTGCGGCCGGCCGGCCGCACCCGGCACTGGAGCTGCTCATGGCAAGACAGACCATCACCCGTACCCGAACGGCGCTCGTCCTGCTGGGCGCGCTGATCGCGGCGGCGGCGATCCTGGTCGCCCCGCCCCGCGCCGAGACGCACGGCTCGACCGTGTTCCCGGGCGCGCGAACCTACCTCTGCTACCTCGACGGCCTGACCGACACCGGTCAGATCATTCCGACCAACCCCGCCTGCGCCGACGCCGTCGACCAGGGCGGCACCCAGCCGCTCTACGACTGGTTCGGCGTCCTTCGCTCCGACGGTGCGGGCCGGACCGTCGGCTTCATCCCCGACGGTGAGATCTGCGCCGGCGGAACCACCAAGTACGCCGCCTACAACATGGCCCGCACCGACTGGCCGACCACGCACCTGACCAGCGGCGCGACCATCGAGTGGCGGCACTCCAACTGGGCCGCCCATCCCGGGGCCTTCCACATGTACATCACCAAGAACGGCTGGGACCCCGAGCAGCCGCTCGCCTGGGACGACCTGGAGGCCTTCGGGAGCGTCACCGACCCGCCGCAGTCGAGCGGCCCGGGCGGAATGGGCTACTACTACTGGGACGCCGCGCTTCCGGCGGGCAAGACCGGAAACCACGTCATCTTCGTCCACTGGGTGCGCTCGGACAGCACCGAGAACTTCTACTCCTGCTCCGACGTCGTCTTCGACGGCGGGAACGGCGAGGTCACCGGCCTCGGCTGAGCCGAAGGAGGGCGCGGCGGTCCGCCGCGCCCTCCCCCGCCGTCAGGCCTTGGTCAGCCAGAACGTGAGCCCGAGCGCCTCGTCTTCGTGCGCGGAGGCCTCCGCCCAGCCGGGTTCACCGGCCGCGAGGTCGGTGGCCAGGACCTCGTCGGCGATCAGCGCCGCGTGCTCGGCGACCGCCGCGCCGGTCTCGGCGTCGGCCGAGACGTAGCGCAGCGTGATCCGGTCGACGACCTCGAGACCGCTCGACTTGCGGGCCTCCTGCACCTGCCGGATGACCTCGCGCGCGATGCCGGCGCGCCGCAACTCGGGCGTGATGTGCAGGTCGAGCGCGACGGTCGCGCCGGAGTCCCCGGCCACCGCCCAGCCCTCCTGCGGCGTCTCGGTGATGAAGACGTCCTCGACGCCGACGGTCACCGGTTCGCCGTCGACGAGGACCGTCGCCTCGCCCGACTCCTTCAGCGCGGCGCTGAGCGCGGCGGCGTCGGCGGCGGCGATCGCCGCGGCGACCTGCTGTACCGCCTTGCCGAAGCGCCGGCCCAGGGTGCGGAAGTTCGCCTTCGCGGTCGTGTCGACCAGCGAGTCCCCCGCCGCCTGGAGCGACTCGACCGTCACGACGTTGAGCTCCTCGGCGAGCAGCTCCAGCATCTCGGCGTCCAGCTCGGCGGCCCCGGGGGCCGAGACGAGCACCCGCGACAGCGGCTGGCGGGTCTTGACGACCGCGTCGGCGCGTGCCGCGCGGCCCAGCTCGACCAGGCGCCGCACCAGCGCCATCCGCGTGCTCAGCGAGCGGTCGACGAGCGCGGCGTCGGACTCGGGGTAGTCGGTGAGGTGCACCGACCCCGCCGCCTCCGGCGTCACCGGGGTGACCAGGTCCTGCCAGACGCGCTCGGTGACGAAGGGCGTCAGCGGGGCCATCAGCAGCGTCACGGTCGTGATCGTCTCGTGCAGCGTGGCCAGCGCGGCGGCGTCGCCGCGCCAGAAGCGCCGGCGTCCGCGGCGGACGTACCAGTTGGACAGGTCGTCGATGAAGTCGGCGAGCAGCTTCCCGGCGCGCTGCGTGTCGAAGGCGTCCATGGCCGCGTCGACGTCGGCGACCAGGATGTTGAGCTCGGAGAGCAGCCAGCGGTCGAGGACGGGCCGCTCGGCGGGGGCGGGATCGGCCGCCGAGGGCGACCAGCCTGCCGTGCGGGCGTAGAGCGACTGGAAGGCGACGGTGTTCCAGTAGGTCAGCAGGTTCTTGCGCACGACCTCCTGGATCGCGGTGTGCCCGACGCGCCGCGCCGACCACGGAGAGCCCACGGCGGCCATGAACCAGCGGACGGCGTCGGCGCCGTGCTGCTCCATCAGCCCCATCGGCTCGATGATGTTGCCCAGGTGCTTGGACATCTTGCGGCCGTCCTCGGCCAGGATGTGGCCGAGGCAGACGACGTTCTCGTAGGAGGACTTGTCGAAGACGAGCGTGCCGATCGCCATGAGCGTGTAGAACCAGCCGCGCGTCTGGTCGATGGCCTCGGAGATGAACTGGGCCGGGTAGCGCTGGGCGAACAGCTCGGCGTTCTGGTGCGGGTAGCCGTACTGGGCGAAGGGCATCGAGCCGGAGTCGTACCAGGCGTCGATGACCTCGGGGACGCGCGTGGCGGTCTCGCCGCAGTGACAGGCGAAGACGACCTCGTCGATGAAGGGGCGGTGCGGGTCGAGCCCGGAGAGGTCGGTGCCGGTGTGTTCGCCGAGTTCGGCCAGCGAGCCGACGCAGGTGAGGTGGTCCTGCTCGCAGCGCCAGATCGGCAGGGGCGTGCCCCAGTAGCGGCTGCGGGACAGGGCCCAGTCGATGTTGTTGTTGAGCCAGTCGCCGTAGCGGCCGTGCTTGACGGTCTCCGGGTGCCAGTTGGTCGCCTCGTTCTCGCGGAGGAGGGCGTCCTTGACGGCGGTGGTGCGGATGTACCAGGAGGGCTGGGCGTAGTAGATCAGCGCGGTGTGGCAGCGCCAGCAGTGCGGGTAGGAGTGCTCGTAGGGGGTGTGGCGGAACATCAGGCCGCGGGTCTCGAGCTCGGCGACGAGCGTCGCGTCGGCGTCTTTGAAGAACACCCCGCCGACGAGCGGCACGTCGGGCTCGAAGGTGCCGTCGGGGCGGACGGGGTTGACCATGGGAAGGCCGTAGGCGCGGCAGGTCGCGAGGTCGTCGGCGCCGAAGGCGGGTGCCTGGTGGACGAGGCCGGTGCCGTCCTCGGTGGTGACGTAGTCGGCGTTGACGACGAAGTGGGCGTCTTCGACCTCGACGAGGTCGAGGGGGCGCCGGTAGGACCAGCGCTCCATCTCCTTGCCGGTGAAGGACTCGCCGGTGGCGGTCCACTCCTCACCGAGGGCCTTGGCGAGCAGGGGCTCGGCGACGACCAGGACCTCTTCGCCGTTCGTGGCGGCGACGTAGGTGACGTCGGGGTGGGCGGCGACGGCGACGTTGGAGACGAGCGTCCAGGGGGTCGTCGTCCAGACCAGGAGGGCCGCGCGGCCGGCGAGCGGCCCGGAGGTGAGGGGGAAGCGCACGTAGACCGAGGGGTCGACGACCGTCTCGTAGCCCTGGGCGAGTTCGTGGTCGGAGAGGCCGGTCTCGTCACGGGGGCACCAGGGGGCGACGCGGAAGTCCTGGACGAGCAGGCCCTTGTCGAAGATCTGCTTCAGCGACCACCACACCGACTCGATGTAGGTGCTGTCCATGGTGCGGTAGGCGCTGTCCATGTCGACCCAGTAGCCCATGCGCTCGGTGAGGCGCGTGAAGGCGTCGGTGTGGCGGGTGACCGACTCGCGGCACCTGGCGTTGAACTCGGCGATGCCGTAGCGCTCGATGTCCTGCTTGCCGGTGAAGCCGAGTTCCTTCTCGACGGCGAGTTCGACGGGGAGGCCGTGACAGTCCCAGCCTGCCTTGCGGGCTACGTGGAAGCCCTTCATGGTCTTGTAGCGGGGGAAGACGTCCTTGAAGACGCGGGCCTCGATGTGGTGGGCGCCGGGCATGCCGTTGGCGGTCGGCGGGCCTTCGTAGAAGACCCATTCGGGGTTGCCCGCCGAGCGCTCAAGACTGCGGTCGAAGGTCTCGTTCTCGCGCCAGAAGTCCAGGATCTCGTGTTCGAGTCCGGGCAGGTCCACTCGGGCGTTGATGGGGCGGTACATGGTCTCCTCCGTCGCACACACGATCGTTCGGTCGCGGCGAAGGGACGAGGCTCGCGCCCCGCGGTACCACCCTTCTTGGCCGCGCTCGGCGCGGCCCTCTCAATGTCTTCGCGGCCGGTTCTACCAGGCCCGGCAGGGCCCTTCCTCCGGCGGCTCAGGGGTGATGCACCCGTCGCGCACGTCCCCGGGCTTCCACCGTCCCCGGGTCTCTCGTGACTGCGTGCGGCGGTGCGTGTCCCCGTCGGCGCCTTGCGGTGGCGAGTTTATCGGCGGCGTCCGGAGGGCGGTGCGGCGGGCGGCGGCGCGGCCCCGTGGACCGCGCCGCCGCGCGTGGTCACTCGGTGCGCAGGGCCGTGGTGGTGCGGGTCCGCGCGGCCCACAGGGCGGGCAGCATGGCTCCGGCGAGGGCGATCGCCAGTCCGCCCAGACCGAGCGCGGCGACGGCCGACGGGGTGAAGACCTCCAGTGCGGCCTGCGGGAGGCGGATACCGGTGGAGTCGCCCATGGCGGGCACGACCGCGTTGTGGAGGGCCATGCCGGCGGGCACCCCGAGGAGGCCGCCGACGATCCCGACGAGGGTCACCGAGGTGAGCACTCCGCTGATCGTCTGACCGGGCGTCATGCCGAGGGCTTTCTGGACGCCCATGTCACGGACGCGTTCGCGGGTGTCGAGGAGGACGCCGTTGAGGACGCCGAGACCGGCGACGGCGACGAGCAGGAGGGTGAGGGCGGCGGTGAGCGAGTTGAGGATGGTGATCATCTCGCTGCCGCCCTCCTGGAACTCCTCGGCGCCGGCACCGAGCGGCTTCAGCGCCCGGCCGAGCTCCGCGGTGTAGGCGGCCAGGTCGGTGCCGGGCTCGACGGCGACGGCGACGCTCGCGTTCTTCATGGGCAGTGTGAGCCCTGCGCCGTCCGTGTAGACCTTCATGCCGTCGTTCTTGAGGTCGAAGATCTCGCCGACGATGCGCAGCGTCGTCCGCCCGCCCTCAACGGTGACGGTGATCATGTCGCCGATCTCGGCACCTGTGGTCCGCAGGAAGCCGGTGGGCACGACGGCCTCGCCGGGTCCGCCGATCCAGTCGCCGTCGATCATCGTGTACCCGCCCCAGCTCGCGTCACCGGCGAAGGCGATCAGCTCGGTGTCCTCGGTGGTCCCGGCGACCACCGCGGGAGCCTCCCGGACGACGTAAAAGGCCTTCGTACCCGGTTGGGCGTCGATCGCGGCGGTGATCGCCGAGGTGTCGTCGGGCAGGTCGGGCGGCGGGCCGTCGGGCCGGCCGCCGGGCCCCGTCGACGGAGGCTCCGGCCGAACGGTCACGTCGGCGACGTCGTGGTCGCGGGCGCTGAGGATGACGTCGAGCGAGGACGACAGGCCGACGGCGAAGGAGACGGCGGTGGCGCCGAAGACGATCGCGGCGACCATCGCGAGGGTGCGCACCGGGCGGGCGAAGGGCCGGGCCAGGCCGAGTGTGAGCGCCCGCGGCAACGGCAGCCCGCCGGCGATCCGGGCGGCGGCGCGACCCCGTTCGGCAGACGGCGTGCGCCCGACGGCGAGCGCGTCGACGGTGCGGAGTCGTCCGGCCCGCCACGCGGCGGCCAGGGCCGTCGCGGCGACGAGGCCGAGCACGCCCGCCACGACCACGGCGTCGATCCAGAGGGGGACGGTGAGTGCGCCGGCTCCGTAGGCGTCGCTGGTCTCGGCGAGGATCGGGACGGCGAGGAGGTGGCCGGTGAGCACGCCGAGGACGGTTCCGGCGGCCGCGGGAATGAGGGCCTGGCCGACGTGGGCTCGCACGACCTGCGCCGGGGTGAATCCGATGGCCTTGAGGACTCCGATGCGCCGGGTCCCCGAGCCGACCGCGCCGGCGACGACGTTGCCGACGATCAGCACGGACATGACCAGGCCGAGGACGCCGAAGGCCATGAGGAAGGGGACGTAGACGGCCGTCTCGCGCTCGACGAGCCGCCGCACGTCGAGCCATGAGCGGGAACCGGTCATCGCGTCGGCGGGCAGGGTCGCCGCGACGGACGCGGTGGCGGTCTCCATGGCGGTCGCGGTGCCCGCGGAGGCGAAGCGGTAGAACATCTGCTGGCCGTCGGGAGCTCCGGTGCCTTTCAGCGTGTTCGCCTGGTCCTCGGTGACCCAGCCCTCGGCGGTGTCGGTCGACGAGCGGGCGTGGCCGACGACGGTGAGCGTCGGGCTTCCGGGCAGGGCGGGGAAGTCGAGGCGCTCGCCCAGCGGGAGGAATACGTCACCGGCGGCGAGCGCGAGTTCGCCGGGCGCGTCGGGCCATTCGCCCTCGATGAGGGTGACGGCGTCGACGGCCGAGTCGGGGTCGTCGCGACCGGCGAAGGTGAGGGGCGGGTTGGGCCTGCCGTTCTCCTCGGACACGACGGTGACCACGGGAAACGGCCCGGCGGTCGCGGTGACGCCCTCGGCTCGCGCGGAGGCGGCCAGGTCGTCGGGTGCGACGACGGCGGGGTCGAAGGCGGCGGCGAGGTGGGCGCCGTTCTGGGCGGTGAAGGCGTCGTCGAAGGGCGCGCCGGAGACCACGATGAGTCCGCCGCCGAGGACGGAGGCGGTCACGGCCATGAGCGTGGCGAGACCGATCACGATCGTCTGCGTGCGGCGCCGGGAGACTCCCACGCGCATCACGCGTCCGACGGCGCTCATCGGGCGGCCGCCACGTCGGCGACGACGCGCCCGTCGACGAGCTCGATCGTCCGCGAGGTGCACGACTCGGCGAGCCGGAGGTCGTGGGTGACCACGACGACGGTCTGGCCCTCGTCGTTGAGGTCGCGCAGCAGGCGTGCCACGTCCTCGCCGGCGGCCTGGTCGAGGGCGCCGGTGGGCTCGTCGGCGAGGAGCAGCGGCGGGCGGTTCATCAGGGCCCGCGCGACCGCGACGCGCTGGCGCTGCCCACCGGACAGGCGCCCGGGGTAGGCACGGGCGTGGCGGGCGATGCCGAGCGTCTCGAGCAGGTCGCCGGCGCGGCGGCGGGCAGCCGCTCGCGGCATCCCGGCGAGCTGGGCCGGGAGCATGACGTTGTCGGCGACGGTGAGGTCGTCGAGGAGGTTGAAGAACTGGAACACCATCCCGATCGACTCGCGCCGGTAGCGCGCGGCGCCGGCCTCACCGAGCCGGTCGACGCGGACGCCGTTGACCGTGACGGTTCCCGAGTCGGGGCGGTCGAGGCCGGCGATCAGGTTCAGCAGCGTCGACTTCCCGCTGCCCGAGGGGCCGAGGATCGCCACCGCCTCGCCCGCCCGCACGGTCACCGATGCCGCCTGAAGGGCCGGGGGCCCTTCGTCGTAGGCGCGGCCGACGTCGCGCAGTTCGATCACCGGGCTGGTCATGGGTTCTCCTTCGTCGTCTCCGTGCTGACCCGGTGAAGTTATGGCCGTGCGCGTGCTCCGCGCGTCGGCACGGCGAGGCATCTTCCCTAGCTCGCGGGAGTGAAACGGCCGGGCGTCATCCTTTCGGTGTAGTCGCCGGGCGCGCGGCCGGTCGCCCACCCGGCCGATGCGTCCGGGCCGCCCGTCGGTGAGGATGATCCAGGTGAAAAGGCTTCCGCCCGTGGAGCGCTGGCCGAGGTGGGCGCGCCCCCTGGGCCGCACCTCGGGCCCGCTGCCACGCCCGTCCGTGCTCAACTGGGCCTTCGACACGCTGCTCGCGGCAGTCGTGCTGGTCATGGTGATGATCTACGCGCTCGAAGGCAACATCGACGGGCGACACGGACCGATCGACCCGTACGAACCGGCCGGGCAGGCCCCCTATGAGCCCTCCGGCCCCGATGGGCCCGAGGGACCGCTGCCGCCCGAACCGTTCGAACCGCCCGAGCCCGGCGACCCGTTCGCGAGCTGGCCGCCGCACTTCGATCCCGCCCCGGCCGGCGACTTCGGCATCTTCGTCGCGGCGGTCCTCACGCTGCTCGCCTCGCTCCCGCTCGTGCTGCGCCGGCGCTACCCGCTCGCGGTGCTGTGGGTCGTCATCGTCGCGGCCGCGCTGACCCCCGAGACGGCGCCCCGCCTGACCTTCTACGCATGCGTGATCGCCGCGTACAGCGCCGCCGCCTACAGCCCTTACCGGCTCGCGACGATCCTGAGCATGCCGGTGATGTTCCTGGCCGCCGGATCGCTCACCGGCTCCACGCTGCCGACCGTGCCGTCGGAGTACGTCCCGATCCTCGTCCTGGTCCCGATCACCGTCGCCGCCAACGGCCTGCGCACCTGGAAGCAGCGCACCCAGGACGGCAACGCCCGGGTGGTCGCCCTCGAACGAGAACGCGGTGAGGCGGTCCGCCGTGCCACCGAACACGAGCGCTCGCGCATCGCCCGTGAACTCCACGACGTGGTCACGCACAACGTCAGCATGATGGTGATCCAGGCCGGTGCGGCCCGCAAGGTCATGGACGCCTCCCCCGACCAGGCCCGTGAGGCGCTCCTCGCCGTCGAGGCGGGCGGACGCGCGGCGATGACCGAGCTGCGGCACGTCATGGGGCTGCTGACCACCGACTCCGACCCCGACGGCGAGCTGAGCCCGCAGCCGGGGCTGGGACGCCTCGGTGAACTCGTCGACGGCGTCCGCGACACCGGCGTGAGCGTCTCGGTCACCGTCGACGGCGAGGCCCGGGAACTGCCCTCCGGCGTCGACCTGGCGGCCTACCGCGTCGTGCAGGAGGCGCTCACCAACTCCGTCAAGCACTCCGGCGGCGCCCCGATCCGGGTCTCCGTCTCCTACCGCCCGGCCGAGATCGCCGTGGAGATCACCGACACCGGCGGGACTCCGTCGGAGGCTGCCGCCACCGGCAACGGCCGCGGCCTTATCGGGCTGCGCGAACGGCTCACCCTCTACGGTGGGACGCTCGAGACCGGGCCCCTCCCGAGCGGCGGCTACCGGGTCGCCGCACGCATTCCACTGGAGTCGCTGTGACCGAAACCCTGAGGGTCGTCGTCGCCGACGACCAGGCCCTCGTCCGCACCGGGTTCAAGATGATCCTGTCGGCCGACGGGATCGACGTCGTCGCCGAGGCCGCCGACGGCGCCCAGGCCGTCGAGGCCGTCCGCCGCACCCTGCCCGACGTGGTCCTGATGGACATCCGGATGCCCGAGATGGACGGGCTGGAGGCGACCCGCCGGATCCTCGGCGGCGGCCACGAGCCGCGCGTGATCATGCTGACCACCTTCGACCTCGACCACTACGTGTACGCGGCGCTCGCGGCGGGAGCCAGCGGGTTCCTCCTCAAGGACGTCACACCGGAGCAGCTGGTGGCGGCCGTACGCCTGGTCCGCGCGGGGGACGCGCTGCTCGCGCCGACGATCACACGCCGGCTGGTGGAGCGCTTCGCGCGCCGCGACGCCGAGGCCTCGGCGGTCCACCGGGACCTGTCCACGCTCACTCCTCGCGAGCTGGAGGTGCTGCGGCTGCTGGCCAAGGGCATGAGCAACGCCGAACTGGCCGCCGCGCTGCACCTGTCGGAGGCGACGGTGAAGACCCACGTGGCGCGCATCCTGGGCAAGCTCGGGTTGCGCGACCGGGTGCAGGCCGTGGTGATGGCCTACGAGACCGGGTTCGCCGGGTCCGGCGGCGCGAGGGAATGACGCGGACCGGCGGGGGCGGCGTTCGGGTAGTCGGCGGCGAGGCGGTCGCGCTAGGCACTGGTGGGAGCTTGCGGGAAGATCGTTGGCATGCCGGTGAAGTTCCCGTGTGTGTGCTGTGGCCACCTGACGATGGACTCGCCTCCGGGCTCGCACGCCATCTGCGAGGTGTGTTTCTGGGAGGACGATGGAGTTCAGCTGCGTTGGCCCGGCTATCCCGGTGGCGCCAACATGCCGCCATTGATCGAGTCCCAGAAGAACGTCGCGAGGTTCGGGGCGATGGAAGAGCACTTCGTGGTCAAGGTGCGTCCGCCGCGCGCGGATGAGCCCCTGGAGCCGGCGTGGCGGCCGATTGATCTCGTTCGGGACCGGTTCGAGCCGGATGGGGTCAGACTGGCGCCATCGCAGCCGGACGCGACGGTCTTCTACTGGTGGCGGTACCCGGACGGCCAGGGTTGGTGGGAAAGCGTCTGACCTGCGGGGCGCCGAGTATCCGAAGGTGCTGCGAGGGTGCGACCGCACACCGAAATCACCGCCCTCCTCGATGGCACTGAAGACACGTCGACGCCATAGGCGTCGGAGCTTCGCCGCCGGACGGGCTGTGACACAGTCGCGCATCTCCTCGACGATCGGGCGCGGGCACCAGGCGCTCCACATGACCGACCGGCCGCCGAGGACGGGCAGGGGTCCCGCTCTGCCGGCCGATCACCGCCCCCGGCGCCCGGTCCGGCCTCCAGAGGAAGATCTCGGCGAGCCCGCCGGGCGTCCCCGCATCGGGGCGCGGCAGGTTCTGGAAGTGGTCGGGGAGAAGGGATTGGCCTCGTTCGAGGATGCGGATCCGCGCGTGCGGCCGGGCCGTCAGCAACCGCTCGGCGAACGCGAGGGCGCAGAAGCCCGAACCGATCACGACGTGGTCGAAGCCGCCATCACGACGCAGCGCGACCATTCCACATCGGACACCAGGAGGGCGTCGCCGTCGTCGAGCCCGGGTTGCCAGGCGGTTGCCGGGACGAAGTTCTTCCATTGTGGACGATGCTGGATTCCCTGTCCCCCAAGGATGCCGCGCACACCCTTCGTCGGGCCGCGCGCACGCACCGCGATCTCGGTGGTGACCAGGTCGGATTCCCGGGCATCATCTAGATCAACTCCGACCCTACGGACAACCCCGTAGATAGGGTTGCTTCCCCGGACATGAGGAGTCGTACGATAAGCACAGTCAACCGCTCCCAAGACGCAAAGGACTCGCCATGACCACAACCGATGGGGCGACCTCCAGCGCAGGTCCCGAGTCCAAGCCGGCCTTCGACATCTCGAAGCCGACCATCGCGCGCGTGTACGACGCCCTACTCGGTGGCAAGGACAACTTCGAGGCGGACCGCGCGGGCGCCGATATCTACCTCAAGTACGTTCCCGACGCCGGCCGCTGCGCCCGGGACAACCGAGACGCGCTCGTCAAAGGCGTCAGCTACCTCGTCCGCAAAGCCGGGATCGACCAGTTCCTCGACGTCGGCAGCGGCCTGCCCACCGCGAAGAACACCCACGAGGCCGCGCAGGACATCAATCCGAGCGCCAAGGTCGTCTACGTCGACAACGACCCCATCGTCCTCGCGCACGGCCGCGCCCTGCTGGCCACCAACGACTCGACGAGCGTGATCACCGCGGACCTCCGCGAGCCCGAGAGCATCCTCGCCGACGCCGAAGTCCGGCGGGTACTGGACTTCGATCGTCCCATCGCGCTGATGGTCGTCGGCCTGCACATGCACTTCCACGACGACGAGCGCCCCGACGAGTGGGTGCGCACGCTCATGGACGCCATGGTCCCGGGCAGCTACCTCTTCATCACCGACTTCGTCGACACCGGCGAACCCCTGCAGAAGGCCATGGAGCAGGCCGGGCTCGACAGCCTGAACAACGGATGGATCCGTACGCCGGAACGGATCAAGGAACACTTCCTGGGCATGGAGATCCTCCCCCCGGGCATCGACTTCCTGGCGCGCTGGTTCCCCGAGGACCCCGAGGGCCCCGTGCCCGCGGCCGAGGATCTCGAGCCGTACCAGCGGATCCTGATGGCGGGCATCGCGCGCAAGGACGCCTGACCCACGACACGACACCGGCGCGCGACCCGAAGGTCGCGCGCCGGTCTTCGTCTCCACGGGCGTGGACGGTGTCCACAGTGGTCAGGAGTACAGCTCGTCGATGATCTCGTCGAGGATGCGCGGCGTCGCCGCGGGCGTGTCGGCCTGCACGCACAGGCGCTCCATCGCCGCGGCGTACTGGTCGACGTCCTCGCGCTTGTCCAGGTACAGCGCGCTGGTGAGCTGTTCGAGGTAGACGACGTCGGGCAGTTCGGGGTCGGCGAAGCGGAGCATCGTGAAGGCTCCGCCCTCGGCGGCGTGCCCGCCGGAGTCGAAGCGGATGATCTGCAGGATCACGTTCGGGTGCTCGCTGTACTTGATGAGCGCCTCAAGCTGCTCCCGCATGACCTCCTTGCCGCCGATCGGCCGCCGCAGCGCCGACTCGTCGAGCACCGTCCACAGTCGAGGGGCGTTCGGGCGCCGCAGGATGTTGTGCCGGTCCATGCGCAGGTCGACCCGGCGCTCCACCTCGCGCTGGCCGCCGACGTCGTGGCCGAGCTTCACCACGGCCTCGGCGTAGGACCTGGTCTGGAGCAGACCGGGAATGAACTGGACCTCGTAGGCGCGGATCAGCGAGGCGGTGGCCTCCAGTCCCATGTAGGACTGGAACCAACTGGGCAGCACGTCGCCGAAGCGGTGCCACCAGCCGGGAGCGTTGGCCTCCCTGGCGAGCGCGAGCAGGCGGGCGCGCTCTTCGGCGTCGTCGACCCCGTAGAGGGTCAGCAGGTCGTCGACGTCGCGTTCCTTGAAGCTCACCCGGCCGAGTTCGAGGCGGCTGATCTTCGATTCCGACGAGCGGATCTCCCAGCCGGCGTCGGCGCGCGAGATCCCTTCGGCTTCACGGAGTCTGCGCAGGTGTCCGCCCAGCAGCATCCGCAGTGCGGTGGGACCGCTGGTGGCTCCGGAGCCGGATGAAGGCGCCGTCATCCGTCCTCCACCTCCGAACCTTCGCTACGACTTGGCACTGCGCGTGGGGACGCACCCCCAGGCTTGGTAACAGCGTAACCGGAGCGACCCGGTTGGTGAGAAATGCGACGGTGTTCGGCCGCTCCGGTTGCGCGCCTGGCTACTAGATCAGGTTATCGAAGTCGCCGTCGCGCGCACCGCCGATGAAGGCGACGATCTCGTCACGCGTGTAAACGAGCGCGGGACCCTCGGGGTCACGGGAGTTGCGGACCGCGACGGCTCCGTCGGGTAGCGCGGCCAGCTCGACGCAGTTGCCCTGCGAGTTGGAGCGGCGGCTCTTCTGCCAGACGACCGTGCCGGGCAGTTCTCCCGCGGGGATTCCGTTGCGTGACTCGTTCATGGGGGATCTCCCTTCCCACCCGTCCATTGAGGACGAGATTTCCGGCGGCCGTCTCCATGTCCGGCGGGGTAGATCGGTTACCGTCGCCGGCCGTCGGGCGGCCTCGCCAAGACACCCTACGCGCATGCACTCCCGTTTGCACGACCAAATGCACGTGCAGATGCGACGAGCCAATGCATCCGACAATGAATGTGATAACGTACACATGCACCGGCACCGTAGGTGGAGACAGCGCGGCGGGGCATCCGGACGTTCCCGATCGCGTACGCGCCAGGCCTTTCGGGGCCTGATGTGGCCAGGCATAGGGACGGTCTTCGTTCGCTGACCCTCCCCCGGACCGCACGGGGGCCGTCCCTCCAGATCGACTGTCGAGAGTGGGGAGTCGGGATGCGTCGGGGTGGTGTCCCCATTGGAGTGGGGCGGCGAGTCTGGTGGGACTCGAGTCGGTCCGCGACGGTGGAGTCGCGGACAGGGGGTGCCGCCCCACTCTCCCGGGGTGGTCATCTTTTCCAGGAGTTCGAGGCGAACGCCGGCGACGGTGTCGTTCCCGCGTACCGGAAAGAGGCGTGACATGGCCGCTCTGGAGATCTCCTGGCAGGCCATCCATGACGCGCACAGCGAGAGGACGGCCTACTCCGAAGAGCACGGGGAGCCCGTGGGCACCGGAATTTGTGCCGACTGCGGCCGCGCATTCCCTTGCGGGCCATATCAAATGGCGGCTCAGACACTTCGCGACAAGGCGCGACGCCGGGCCGAAAGGGTGGCATCGTGAGCAACGAGGACATCAGAGCCATGTGGGCCGCGTGGGACGCTCACGAGCAGGTGATCTCCCCCTATCGCGTCTGCCGCGAAGGCTGCCGCGAGGAATGGCCCTGCTCCGCGCGCCGGGACGCCGACACCGGCCTCCGGCAGATCGGCGTGGATCCCTACGCGGTCCGGCGCGGCGAGGCGACGATTCCGGCCTGATGGTGGCGGGCTCGGTTCGCGTGGCGGGACGGTAGCGGGCGGGACGCGCCGCGCGTCCATGGTGGAGTGAGAGGAAAGTGGTGGCCTCGCCTTCGGCGGGGCCTTTTTCGTGCCGTGGGCGGCGACGAGTGCCCGGACCGGGTGGTGATGGCGTGGTTCGTGACGGTGGGCTTCAGCGAACGGGGGTCACCCGTTCGTGGACGGCGGCAAGGTGCGGGTTGCGACGGGGGGAGCCAAGAGGGCCGCACACGGGGCGATCGGCCATGTTTTTTGCCGCAGACTTCCTGTCAGATTGACATTAAGCTAGGCTGCGTGTCATGAAGGACGAACTCATCGTGATCCTGACGGCGCTGGATCTTGAATACCTCGCCGTTCGCGAGCATTTAGAAGAACTCACGGACCGAACGCACGACGCCGATACGATCTTCGAGGTCGGAAGAGTCCGCGGCAGCCGGACGCGGGTGGCTCTCGCCCTTGTCGGCAAAGGAAACCACCACGCCGCCGTCCTGGCCGAGCGAGCCGCGGAGACCTTCAGGCCGACGGCCATGATCTTCACCGGAGTGGCCGGAGCGCTGCGATC
The DNA here is from genome assembly GCF_040655735.1 of Phytomonospora sp. NPDC050363. Lineage (NCBI taxonomy): Bacteria > Bacillati > Actinomycetota > Actinomycetes > Micromonosporales > Micromonosporaceae > Phytomonospora > Phytomonospora sp. NPDC050363. The sequence goes on along the minus strand of NZ_JBFAKK010000001.1, from coordinate 145,733 downwards.
GTCCGTCGCGCTCGGGGACGTGGTCGTGGCCACCCATGTCTACGGCTACCACGGCGGAACGAGCCAGGACGACGGTCTCAAGTCGCGCCCCCGGTCCTGGGAGACCGCCCACGGCGCCGATCAGCTCGCCCGCCGCGTCGCCCGCGTCGGCGCCTGGAGCGACAGCCTGACCGCTCGCGGAAAGTCTCCCGTGGTCCACTTCGGACCGATCGCGGCCGGCGAGATCGTCCTCGACTCGGCGACATCATCCGAGGCCCGTTGGCTGCGCGAGCACTACAACGACGCCCTCGCCGTCGAGATGGAGGCCGCCGGAATCGCGCAGGCCGCCCACTTGAACAAGTCGCTTCCCATGGTCGTCGTGCGGGGAGCCAGCGACCGGGCCGACGGCACCAAGACGAGGACGGACGGAAAGCGGTGGCAGCCGAAGGCCGCCGCCAACGCGGCGGCGTTCGCCATCGCGCTGGCGCGGGAACTGGCCGACGCCCGCACCACACGCATCAGCAAGGTGAACATAGAGGCGAAGGAGACCGCGATGGTCGGAAGCAGGCAGAACATCGCCAGGGACAACGCTCGCGTCGGCGTGCAGGCGGGGCAGATCAACGGCGGCGTGCGGATCGCCCCCGAGCGCGAGGCCGAGCGCCCAGTCGGACTCCCCGGGCAGGTCGCGGGCCTCCGCATAGCCCTCGCAGAGGCGCGGCGGGCAGGAACGCTGGACGAGGACACCTGCGCGGCCGCCGAGGAGGAGCTGGCCAAGGTCGACGCGGCCTTGGACCCGGCGGCCGGTGCCGCCGGGCGCGGCCTGCTCCTCGCCCTCAAACGCCTCCGCGGCCTGATCGCCGACCTCGCCGAGCCGGCCGCCCTGGTCACCGCCGCCATCGTCACGGCACAAGGCATGTCATGACCATCACCGAACCCGCCTCCGCCAACATCGCCCGGGACTCGGCGAACGTCGCCGTGCAGGCCGAGGCCGTGCACGGCGACGTGACCGTCTACCAGGTCTCCCCCGGCGCCTCACCGGCGGAGCGGTTCCGAGCCGGGGTCAGGTACCTGGGAGGGGGAATGCCGACCAAGGCCAAGGAGCTCATCGTCGACGCCGTCATGGACGGCCACCGCAGCGGTGAGGCGGGCTTCCACTGGTTTCTGGCACATCTGAGCGGCAGAACCCGGCGTGAGTTCTCCGACGCCGACATCGCACGCCTGCGCGACTCGGCTTCCTGGTTCTTTGTACAGGAGCCCGACGAGTGGACAGACGGACTGCGGCTCCTCGGACGCGTGCTCGACTCGCTGGACGCACCCGACGGCGAACTCGAACTCGTCGTCAAGGAGTTCGACGGCCTCGGGAGGCTCCAACGGAACAGGATCCTGCGGCATCTCAGTCTGTTCCTGGCCGGGCCACTCCAGGACATGCTGTGGGTACGGGCCGCCGAGCAGGCGAGATCGGGCCGGATGGCGCGGAAGCGGGCCGACCGGGTCTGGAAGTTCTTCCAGCCCAATCCTCGCGGGCCGCACCTCAAGAGCGTGCGGCCGCCGGCGATCGCGGCGAAGGATTGGCTGCGGGCTTACTTCGGTACCGCGGGTCTCGCCGCCGCCATCGGATATCTGGGGTATCTGCTCCTGCTTCAGCCGCGGATCTCCGCGATCGGTGCCTACGTGGCGGCGGTGCTCGCTGCCTGCGTTTGCGCGAACAGCGGTGGCGAGTGGTGCTTCCGCAACGAGATGCTGAGGCTAAAGGACATGCGGTATCTCCCTCCTGCCGTACCCCGGCCGCGTGGTCCGGCTGGCGGCTTCACCAACGGCGTCGACAAGATGTTCGGGCACTACTTCGCCAAATACGTGCCTCGCGGCGCCACTCGCGAGGAGTGGCTGGCCGACACCGCCGGGTTCGGCCGCGCGCTGCGGGAGGAGGTCACCGAGCTGTACAGGGAAGCCCGGACCGGCCCCAAGCCGATCGCCTGGCTCGTCCGCTACCTGATCACCGATGTGCAGCGGCGCTGGACGGCCAGGACGCTGTTCGACTACCGCCGCCGGTACTCCACTCCGCCGACGGTGAAGGCCACGTTCCTTCTCGCGGTCACCACGCTGGCGGCCGCTGGCCTGTGGGCGGTCTTCGGCGCCTTGACGGCCGCGCCTCTCGGAGGGGCCTCCGCTATGGTCCTCGCCGTGGGCGGCGCGTGGGCAGCGGCGGCGGGATGGCTCACCATCACGGTCGAACGCCGCCGTTCCGCCACTGAAAGCGAGGAGGCTCAAGGGGAATTCGCCGACCGCCGGGCCGCTTTCGACCGCTGGCGGGCGAAACTCGCCGACACGCCGACGGACGCGGAGATGGCCGCCTGGCTCGACTGCGACCGGCGGCTGCTGATTGACGACGCGCTCCGGCACTACCGGCTTGCCCCCAGCGACGTGATCGCCCACGCCATGCTCGAAGCCCCGGCCGGGCACTACCAACGCGCCCGGGTCCGAAATGGACCGTGGCGCTACTCCCGATATCGGCTGCTCCTCTTCCTGCTCACCACCGATGGCGTTCGTCAGGTGTCCACCGAACTCGACTTCGCGGCAGGCGCGTTCGTCGGTCGACGGCGCACGAACTACCGCTTCGACGCGGTCTCGTCAGTGCAGGTCGCCGAGACCGGCGACGAGCGGACCTTCGAGCTCACCCTCGTCGACGGCAACTCCCTCGGCGTGCACGTCACCGAAGCGAGCGCTGGCACCGACGGAGACTCCCCCGAGGCCTCCGCCGCCACGCGCGACGCCACCGGCGTCGACAACACTCTGCACGTTCTGGAGGGGATCGCCGCCGAGGGGAAGCGGTGGATCGTGCACGAGAGCCGGCGCCGGGACAACCGGCTCACCGTCCTGCGCGACTCCGTCCGCAGCCTCCCCGGCTGACCTTCGCCTGCGCTCACTCCCCCAGGGCCTTGAGACGCCGGTAGGCGTCCTCGATCAGCTTGCGTCCCCATCCCGGGCGGCCGCTGACCGCGCTCACGAAGGCGCGGTAGTCCTCGGCGGCGCGGGTGGGCCGGCCGGCGAGTTCGTGGGCTCGGCCCTTCCAGTAGTGGGCGACGTGGAGGGAGGGGTTGAGGGCGATGGCCTTGCGGGCTTCGGCGACGGCCTCGGCCAGGTCGCCTTCGGCCTGGTCTGCATGGAGGCGGACGACGGCGGCGGCCAGTTCGAGGTGGGCGACGGCGTCGGCGCCGCGTTCGCGCACGGCCGCGCGGGTGGTGCCGACGGCGGCGTGGAGGCGCTTGACGGCTCGCTGTTCACGGCGGCAGCGGGTGCAGCGGACGGGGCGGATGTCGAAGGACAGCCCCAGGTCCTCGTACCAGTGGCGCTGCTCCTTCGCCGACAGCACAAAGGGGATGCCGCACTGGACACACGTGTGGTGACTGTCCACATAGTATTGATGTTGCGGCCACATGCCGCTGTTCTGGCGGGAGGGGTCGGCGCGCACCGCGCCCTTTGGCAGGGTGGGGCCGGGTTCGCCGGGGTAGGGGTGGCGCGTCAGCGGCGCCTTGTTCGGTGGCCCGAGGACCGGCATCTCACCGGCGAGGAAGACGCGCAACGCCTCGTCGATGAGCGGCCACGCCTCGGCGAAAGAACTCGCGGCCCCTGTTCCGCCGACTCCGCGAACGGCGTCGCGGCCGGCCACCTGACATCCCCAGGACTCGCCGTCGGCGCGGAAGAACCAGTCCACGGCGTCCACCCGTCCCGCGCCGAGCAGCACGTGCCGTCCGCTCAGCCGCCCCCGCCAGCCGCGCTCGAAACGCTCCTCGCCCATGCCGAGCAGGGTACGGCCCCAGTGCGAAGCTCGGATCATGACCGCACAGCGGGTGGACGACCAGGAAACCCTCGCCTCCGTACATCGGCAACGGCGGTGATCCGCAAACTGCCGCGCCACGCCCGGGTCGCCGACGGCCGCGATCCGTCCTACGCCGTCGACTGGCGGCACCAGCCGGCCGCGCGGGCCCGGGCTCACTCGGACCTCGGCCAGCCCGCCTCCGACGCGACGATCTCGGCGACCTCGGCGGCGGTGCGCCCGGAGGTGTCGGCGCTCAGGTCGCCGAAGCCGGCGCGTTCCAGCGCCTCGGCCTCGGCCGAGGCCCGTGACGCGAGTTCGCGCAGGTAAGCGGGTTCCCTGCCGACCAGGGGATCGCCCGGCTGCGGCCAGCCTTCGCCGCGGCCGCGCGCGAGGATCCGTTCGGTGAGGCGGGTGCGGTCGGCGTGCAGGCGGCAGACGGTGAGATCGGCCTCCGGCAAGGCTTCCCGGTAGACCCCGCGGGTGCTCTCGTCGCCCATCTGCCCGACGACGGTGAGGGATCGCGCGCCGGCCGCGCGATGGTTGCGCCACACCGCGGCGAGGTTGGCGGCCTTCAGCCGGTGCGCGTCCTCGTCGTCGGCGACGGTGCCGGACAGGCCGAGCTGGTCGACGTCCACATAGGCCGCCGGCCCACACGCCAGCGCCTTGAGATAGAGGCCGAAGCCGACGGTCGACTTCCCGACGCCCGTCACGCCGCTCACCCACAGGATCGGCCCGTCTGCGCCGGCAGTGGGCGCCGGCGGCACGGGCCCGGCCGCGCCGAGTTCGCCCGGCCAGTCGCCGATGTCGTCGCGGACCCGGCGGACGACCTCGTCGGCGGACAGCCCGGTGGTGTCGAGGACGTGGTACCCGATGCCCGAGGCGTCGAGTGCGGCGGCCTCGCGCAGCACCTGCGCCACGACCTCCTCGGCGGCACCCTCGCGGCCGGTGAACCGCTCGACGAGAGCCTCGGTGCCGGCCCGGAGCCGGTACATCGTCAAGGCGGCACCGGGCAGGAGGCCTTCGTCGACGCCCTCGGCCGAGTCGACGACCCCCGACACGACGACGCAGCGCGCGCCCGCCGCGCGGTGGCCGCGGAGAACGGCGGCGAGGTTGGCGGCCTTGAGAAGGTGCCGGTCGGGATCTTCGTCCCTCGCGGGATAGCACATACCGAGCTGATCGATGTCGACGAAGGCGGCGGGGACCCCCTCTCGCCCCAGTTCGGTGTGGATCCGCCAGGCGGCCGTGGTCTTGCCGACGCCCGCGGGCCCGGTGAGCCACAGGACGGGAAGGGGAACTGTCATGCCCGGATTGTGGTCCCCTTCGCCGGCGGAGTCGAAGGAATTGGACGCTGCGGTGCACAGTGGACAGAGGCGATGTCCCACCGCTCCCCTACGCTGTGCGTCTCACGCCGGACAGAGGAGTGGCATGGACTCCGAGGAACACGGCTGGTCGTCGATCGCTGGCACGGGCTGGTCCGAACCCGCCCTGGTGCGGTCCCTCCTGTCCGCGGGCGCGGACCCCGACGTCCTCGTCGCGGGCCGGGGCCGCCCGTTGCACCAGGCCGCCGAGTGGGGGACGCCCGAGGTCCTCGCCGAGCTGGCTCCCCGCGTCGCCGACATCGACGCGGTGTACGACGGCCGCACGGCACTCTGGATCGCCGTGCAGGCGCGAAAGGCCGATAACGCGCGCTTCCTCGCCGAGGCGGGCGCCGACCCGTGGCGCCCGATGATGGCGGGCTGGTCCCCCGGTCGCCTCAACCTGGCCGGGGACACGCCCGGCCTGTTCGCACCGCCGTCCGGGACGCCGGGGCTGTCACCGCAGGAGGCCGACGAGGCCGCCGCCTCGCGGATCGTCATCGCGGCCTTCGACGACATCGACTACGACGGATACAGCGTCGCCTGCGTCAAGGGGATCGACGCCGCCGAGGCGGTGCGCCGACTCGGCGCGACGGTCTTCGAGCCCGCCGATCCCGAGCGGATGGTCGAGGAGGCCTGGTCCTCCGACGGCGAGGACGCCCTGCTCGTCGTCGGTGCCACCGACGTACCGGGCGGCTGCGTGGTGGGCCAGAGCTGGGCCTACGGCGCCTCGATGCCGGTCGTCTCACGGCTGCTGTCGGCCGGCACCGTCTGCTACTCCCTCTACGCCAATCCCAAGAGCGGGAACCAGGGCAGCTCATTCCACAACGGTGCCGTCGTGGAATGGGACGGCCACCCCGGCGGAGGCTGGTCGGACGCCGAGGACTCCGCCGAGGAGATCCTGCGGACCTTCCTCTACTCCGGGGAGGCCCTGGCGTACTCCTGCGCGTACGCCGGGCTCAGGCCCGTCGACGACCGCGCGCTCGTCGCGCCGGACCTGTGGCTGCGGATGCCGCCGCGAGACTACTGGAGCATCGCGGACTGAGCACCAGGGCCACAACGGACGGATGATCGCGACTCCCGGTCGGCGTGGCAGACTGCCCCGATGCCGCAGCCCGCAGCGACCGCCGGACACCGCCCGCGCTGGAGGAAGAGGCGCTACCGCGTCCCCGCGCTGATCGTCGTCGTCCTGGCCGCCTTCATGTTCGCCAACAACACCAACCTGTTCGCCGGCGAGCCCACCGAGGACCCCGGCGTACTCGCCCATCGAGGGATGGCGCAGACCTTCGACGAGTCGGCGGTCGGCCCGCAGGACTGCACGGCGCAGCTGATCGACCCGCCCGTGCACGGTTACCTGGAGAACACCGTCGCCGGGATCCGCGCCGCCTTCGACGCCGGCGCCGACCAGGTCGAGTTCGACGTGCACTGGACCGCCGACGGCCAGTTCGCCGTCTTCCACGACTGGGAACTCGACTGCCGGACCGACGGCACCGGCACCACCCGCGACCACACCATGGACGAGCTGCGGCTCCTCGACGTCGGCCACGGCTACACCGCCGACGGCGGAGCCACCTTCCCCTTCCGCGGCAAGGGAATCGGCCTCATGCCCACGCTCACGGAGGTCCTCGACACCTTCCCCGGCAGGTCCCTGCTGGTCAACATCAAGAGCGACGACGCGGCCGAAGGGCAGGCGCTCGCCGCCCACCTCGCGACGCTCGCCGCCGATCGCCGCGCCGAACTCGCCGTCTACGGCGGCGACGCCCCCATCGCGGCGATCCGCGGCCTGCTTCCCGACCTGCGCGTCATGTCGAAGGAGACCATCACCGACTGCCTGCTCGCCTACGAGGCCATGAGCTGGACCGGCGTGGTCCCCGACACCTGCGCCAACACCCAGCTGCACATCCCCGAAGGCCATGCCCCCTGGCTGTGGGGCTGGACCGAGCGTTTCGCCGAGCGGATGGGCTCGGTGGGCACCACGATCGCGCTCGTCGCGGGCTCCGGTGGCTTCTCCGAGGGCTTCGACACCGCCGCCGACCTCGACCGCGTCCCCGAGGGCTTCACCGGTCTGGTCTGGACCAACCGCGTCGACACCGTCGCCCCGCTCGTCGACGCGGGGTGACGCCGCTACGACGCAGCGATTTTTCCGGCGATTCGGTCAACCTCACACGCCTCTGGCGGGTTTAGAGGTGGAGGAGGTGCGCCGATGGACCGGTACGAAGGCTTCCGCGAGTTCGTCGCCGCCCGTGGAGCGGCCCTCTCGCGTACCGCCTTCCTGCTGTGCGGCGAACACGCCGGTGCGCAGGATCTCGCCCAGGAGGCGCTGACCAAGGCCGCCCGGCATTGGCACCGGATCAAGGACGGCAACCCCGAAGGCTACGTCCGCAAGATCATGGTCAACCACCACGTGTCCTGGTGGCGACGGCGCGGCCGCCACGAATACCCGGTCGCCTCCCCGCCGCCCACCGCGACGGTCGAGGACACCGCCGGGCCGGTCACCGACCGCCTCGCCGTACGCGCGGCGCTGGCCGGTCTGCCACCGAAGCAGCGCGCCGTCATCGTCCTGCGCTACTTCGAGGACATGTCCGAGAAGGACATCGCGGTTACCCTCGGCGTGACCCCCGGAACGGTCAAGCGGCACACCTCGAACGGCCTGGCACGCCTGCGGAGAACCCTGCCCACCCCAGACCACCTGATGGAGCCGGTGCTGTGAGAGAACTGCGAGACGATCTCGCCGACACCGCCTCCGAGGCGCACTTCTACCTCGACGCCGACACCGCCATCCGCGGCGCCGACCGCCGTCGCCGCGCCTTCCGCATGACCGTCGTACCGGTCATCGCCGCGCTCGCCGTGCTGGCGCCGGTGACCTACGTCGGCCTGCACCAGACGGCCTCCCCCGCGCCCGTGGCCGAGGCTCCCCCTCCCGAACCCGGCACTTTCGCCTCCCTGGGCGCCGACGTGCTCGGCGGCGACGCGCTCCACACCGCCGACGGCCGCGTCTACCCGATGCCGGACACCGGCGGGTACTGGAGCCGGGGAGCGAAGATCCCGGCCGGCTGGTTCCTCAACGGCGACAACGACTCCCGCGTCCTCTACAGCGGAGGCGCCAGCGTCGTCGTCGCCGAGGGCGAGGTGATGGAGTACGCGATCTCCCGCGACGGGTCGCACATCGCCTGGCTCGCCCCGGACCAGAAGACCATCGAGGTCGTGACGCTCACCCCCGCCGGCATCGAGTGGGAGACCCCGCGCGAGGTCACCGAGGACGGCGAGCGCCCGCTGGTCTGGGCGGGCGAGGACGTGATCGTGACCGCCACGGACTCCGGTCACAACGTCTGGACGAACTGGAGTCCGTTCGCCGAGGGCACGCCTTCGTCGCCGTGGGTCGACGAGCCGGGGAGGGTGCTCGGTGTGACCGCCGAGAACCTTTTGCTGACCACGCGCGTGGGCACCGACGGGGAGGCCGGCGAGGACTGCCAGACGCTGCGCAGTCCGATCGCCGATCCCGATGTGACCGGGAGCCTCGCCTGCTGGAGCTACGAGCGGGGGTTCGGGCCGATGTCGCCCGACGGCCGCTGGCTCGCGCTGGGCGGCAGCGGCTTCCTCGGCGTCGACGATGTTCCGCAGGCGCGGCCCTGGGTCGTGCGCGCGGGCTGCGGCGCCGACGACGATCCGGTCACCTGGGTCGCTCCCGAGGCGGTGGTCGTCGAGCTAGGCGGTGACGAGCTGGTCCGCTGCACCGTCGACGGCCAGGGCACCGAGCCCGTCGCCCGCGCGGATCTGCCCGGCGGGATCATCTTGACCTATTACGGGCCCTGAGGCGCCTCCGGCGGGATCGTGAGCAGGCCGCGCGCGTAGCCGGCCGATACCGCCGCGGCCCGGTCGCCGACGCCGAGTTTGGCGTAGATGTGCAGCAGGTGGGTCTTGACGGTCGCCTCGCTGATGAACAGCGCCGCGGCGGTGGCCTTGTTCGAGCCGCCCCCGGCGACCAGGCGCAGCACCTCCAGCTCGCGGGCGCTGAGGACGGAGGGCGCCGCCGGGGTCCGCAGCCGGTGCAGGAGCCTCGTCGCGACCGCCGGTGACAGGGTGCTCTCCCCTCGCGCGGCGGCTCGGACGGCCGTGAAGAGGGCTTCGCGCGGGGTGTCCTTCAGCAGGTACCCGACGGCTCCGGCCTCGATGGCGGGGAGCACGTCGTCGTCGCTGTCGTAGGTGGTCAGCACGAGGATCCGCAGGTGGGAATGGTGCTCGGCGAGTTCGCGGATGAAGGCGGCGCCGGACGGTTCGGGCATCCGCAGGTCGGTGAGGACGACGTCGGCCCGCGTGCCGGCCAGCAGGGTGAGCGCCTCACGTCCCGAGCCGGCTTCGCCGATCACGTCGAAGTCGGGCTGGGTGGCGAGCATTCCGCGCAGGCCGTCGCGGACCACGGGATGGTCGTCGACGATGAGCAGTCGCAGCGGAGTCATGAGGCCGGGCCTTTCAGCGGGATGTCGACGCTGACGGCGGTGCCCGTGCCCAGGGCGGATTCGACGTGGACGTTCCCGCCGAGGGCGTCGACCCGCTGGCGCATTGCCACGAGTCCGAAGCCGCCGGTGCCGCCGGGATCGAAGCCGTCCCCGTCATCCCGGACGTCGGCGACCACCATGTCCTCCATGTACGACAGTGTGACGCCGGCGAGACCGGCCCGGGCATGGCGGGCGACGTTGGCCAGGGCTTCCTGGCAGGCGCGCAGGATCGCCTCCTCGACCTCGGGCGGCAGCGGGCGGGGCGTGCCGGTGACGGTGAGGGTCGCGGGGATGTCGTGCCGGTGGCGCCACAGCTCGACTTCGCGCTCGATCGCCTCGGTGAGGTCGGCGCCGTCGAGCGGGCCGGGCCGCAGGGCCTCGACGCAGCGGCGCACCTCGCCGAGGCTGTCGCGGGCGAGGTCCCGGGCCGTCGCCAGCCGGTGGCGCGCGGGGTCGCCGGCGGCGGACTGCGCCTCGGCGGTCTCCAGTTGGGTGACGATCCCGATGAGGCCCTGAGCCACCGTGTCGTGGATGTCGCGGGCGATCCGGGCCCGCTCGGCGGCGACGCCCGCACGCCGGGCCTGCGCGACGAGCCGGGCCTGGAGCTCGGCGTTCTCGGCGGCGAGGGCGACGAGCTCGGCGTTGGCCGCGGTGAGGGCGGTGTTGGCCTCGCGGCGGCGGATCGCCTCGCGTTCGACGGCGCGGATCATGGCGCCCACGCCGCCACCGGCCAGGGCGGTGACCGCGACGGTGGTCCAGCCCTGGGCCGGTAGTTCGCCGCGAAGGAGGCTCGCGGGATCGCTGTGGGCCGTGAGCAGGGCGAGGGCGGCCACGCCCGGGTACGACCAGGCACCGGGAAGGGCCACGAATGCCATGGGGAAGTAGCCGAGGACGGCGATGAGGAAGATCGGGTCGTGGCCGACCAGGATCCACAGAAAGCCCACCACGCCGGTGAAGTAGGCGAGCATCGGCATCACGGCCCGCTCCCACCATTGCGGGTGCCGCAGGATCCACCAGCCGTGCCAGGCCGCCAGGCCCGCCGCGAGCGCGAGGACGGTGCCGCGTTCTGCCTGGCCGGCGGCCTGGAACAGGCCGATGATCGCGGTCGGGATGAGCAGGGCCAGGGCGATGAGGGCCCAGGCCCGGTTCCAGGCGTGCTCGCGCCGGCCGGTCTGCTCAACGGTCACCGTCACGGTCGGAAGTCTCTCAGGGCTTCGGGTAGCTGAGTCGGCGGAGCAGGGTCTCGGCTGGACCGCGATGGCCGGTGCGGCGCATCGCCTCGGCGATGGCGACGGTCAGGAGCCACACCGCGATGGCCACGCCCGCCGTCGCCGCCGAGCCGAGTCGTGCGCCGAGACCGAGTGTGTAGGGGGCGAACAGGGCCGCGAAGGCGACCGACTGGAGCAGGTAGCAGGTGAGCGAGCGCTGCCCGCACGCGGCGAGCGCGGTGGCGACGGGTCCGCGCCGGGTTCCGAGGCGGATGGCGGCGAGGCCGATGAGGGCGGCGTAGCCCAGGCCGCCGGCGACGCCGGTGATGACGTGCAGCGCGGAGGCGAGGTAGTCGGTGAGGAAGCCCGTCTCGGTCCACACGCCGGCCACCATCAGGCCCATGGGCACGCCGCCGGCGGTCGAGACCGTGATGCCGGTGAACGCGACCCGGCGCAGGAGTCCGCGGTGCTCCCGCGGGGCGCCGAGGATGTCGCGGCGGGCTGCCCACATGCCGGCGAGGGCCGCGCTGAACACGCCCGCGAGGCCGAGGGGTGTGAAGATCCACTCGACGGCGCGCAGTGCTATGGCGAGGGGGACGTCGTCGACGGCGAAGGACCAGAAGAAGGTCCGTTCGGTGTTGGGTCCGGAGTCGCTGTAGACGAGTCCCTGCACCAGTCCGCACACGGCGAGCCAGGCGGCACCGGTGATCAGGAGGGCGCGGTCGCCGACCTTGAGCATCGCCAGCAGGACCATGCCGAGGAGCCCGTAAAGGCCGAGGACGTCGCCGGAGAAGAGGAGCACGGCGTGGGCTGCGCCGAAGACGATGAGCCAGCGGCCGCGCCGGCGCAGGAGCCGGCGGGCGGCGAGGTCGTCGAGTCCGCGTGAGCGGTGGCGGATGTGGGCGCGCACGATGCCGTAGGCGAACAGGGCCGCGAACAGGGGGTAGCCGCGGATCTCGACGAGCACGGTGTTGAGGAAGGCGACCACGCGGTCGAGCGTGTCGTGCTCGACGATGTGCTGGCGGGGCCCGTAGGGGCGGTCGTAGAGATAGATGACCGAGTTGGCCAGCGCAACAAGCGCGAGCATCAGGCCCCGGCCGAGGTCGGGCGCCAGTGAGCGTTCGGCGTCGGCGATGGGTCTGGGCAGGGTGTCGCTTGTGGACGGCGGCATGTGGCGCTCCTGGGGATCGGGGTTTCCCCCATCCTCTGGGCGCGGTGCGGCGGTTCCATCGACCGGCCGGTCGATCCGCAGACGGCGCCGGCGGTGGACCCGCGTCCACCGTCCGGTTGATGCGGATCAGGCCGCGAGCCGGCTGAGCGTCCCGGTGGTGGCGAGGCCGCCCTCGTGCGAGGCGGCGAGACGGGCGGACACGGGGATGAGGATCAGCTGGTCTCCGTGGACGAAGCAGCTCACCGTCAGCTGCCGCCCGCGTACCTGCCAGCCCCAGGGACTCGACGGGGAAGGGGCGCCGACGACCATGACCCGGCCGTAGTCGAGGCCGGTGTCGTCGAGGCTCCAGGTGGCCAGTCGGTACAGGCGGTCGATCTCGGAGGTCTCGCCCAGGACCGCGGGCGACATGGCGGTGTCGATCAGCTCCAGGGCCGAGCGCCTGGCGGCCGGGCCGATGTCGGGGACGGCGAGCCCGGTGCGGTGGTGCGCGCTCGCCCGGCTCCAGCGCGGCCAGGCCTCGCACGGTACGTCCGACAGGGTCCGCGCCCGCATCTCGGGTTCGAGCGAGGAGAGCAGTTCCCGGCCGCTCGCGACGATGCCGGCGGTCGAGACGCCGGTGGCGTGGAAGCCGTAGAAGCCTTCGGTGAGGGCGCCGCCGACGGCCGGGCCGGCCAGCCGGAGCCGTCGGCGCGACATGCGCTGGACGGCGCCGACGCCGGTCCGCAGGAGCGCCCTCGTGGCAGTCAGTGCCTCGGTAACGTGGTCGTCCGGCGCGGGTGCGACATAGCCCTTCATGCCCATACGGTGACCCACCAGGCTTAAGCCCGGATGCGTGCCGGATGAACGATCGCTGGGAGCCGGCCCGGATCGGCCCGGGCCGGGTCCGCTTCGTTGGTGGATGCGGCTTTGGTCATGGACCGGGCGGGCGGTGAACACGCGCCGAACGGACGGTGCGCCCGCGGGTCTTTCACCGCGGGACGCACCGTCGGACCGTCAGCCCTCGGTGACCTCGACGCCCTTCCAGAAGGCGACGTGGTTCTTGATATTGCCTGCCTCGGCCTTGGGTTCGGGGTAGAACCAGGCGGCGTCGGTGTTCTCCTCGCCGTCGACCGTGATCGTGTAGTACGAGGCGGTTCCCTTCCACGGGCACTCGGTGTGCGTGGAGGTCTCGCTGAACAGCTCCCGCTTGATCGCGTTCGCCGGGAAGTAATGGTTGCCTTCCACGACGACGGTGTCGTCGGACTCGGCGAGGACGGCGTCGTTCCAGGTCGCGCGTACGGTCATCGGTCCTGCCTTTCGTGGGTATCGCATCGACCCTATGCCGGAGGCGACGCGGCCGACGCCGACTCGACGGGAATGCGGGTTCGGCTAGCCTCACCGCCATGATCACAGCCACTCCCGCCATCGCCGCCGACCTTGCCCCGACAGGAGTCCTGCGCGCCTCGATCAACCTGGGCAACCCGGTTCTGGCCGGCGGCACCCCGCAGGACCCGAGCGGGATCACCGTCGACATCGCGGGCGAGATCGCCGCGCGGCTGGCGGTGCCGCTGGAGACACTGTGCTTCGACGCCGCCCGCAAGTCCTATGAGGCGATGGCCGCCGGACTGGCCGACATCTGTTTCCTCGCCGTCGAACCCGCGCGGGAGGCCGAGGTCGCCTTCACCGCGCCCTATGTGGTCATCGAGGGCGTCTACGCCGTCTCGCGCGACTCCGGCCTGACCACTCCCGCGGACGTCGACCGTCCCGGCGTGCGCGTCGGCGTCAAGGAGGGCTCGGCGTACGACCTTTTCTTGACCCGCACCCTCCGGAACGCGAGCATCGTGCGGGACGAGGAGGGCGTCGACGTGTTCGAGGACCTCGGGCTGGAGGTCGCCGCAGGCATCCGGCAGCCGATGGCCGCCTACGTCGCCGCGCGTCCCGGGCTCCGGCTCATCGACGAGCGCTTCATGGAGATCCGCCAGGCCGTCGGGACGACCAGGACGCGCCGCCCGGAGACGACGGCGTTCCTGCGCGATCTCGTCGAGGAGCTACGGGCTGGCGGTTTCGTCGCCGAGTCCCTTCGCCGGGCCGGGCAGTCCGAAAGCCTGGTGGCCACGGCCTGACACGGGTCAGGCACCGGGCCGGTAGGCCAGAAGATGGCAGTGCGGCGGCTTGCCGACGGCCTCCGGCGGGCTGACGACGGTCGCCCGTTCCTCGAATCCCGCCTCCCGCAACAGAACGGCGATCTCCTCGGGACGCTGCCGGTGCCAGTCGAGGTTCACCGGCTTGCCGAAGACCTCGTCACGGTGGTTCGTGTCGTCCCCCACCTGGAAACCGAGCATGAGCTGCCCGCCCGGCGCGAGCACACGACGGAACTCGGCGAAGACCTCGGCCCGCAGCTCCCGGGGAATGTGGATGATCGAGTAATAGGCGAGCAGGCCGCCCAGTGAGGCGTCGGGCAGGTCGAGGGCGAGCATCGAGCCGACCTCGTAGCGCGGCCCCGGGTGCAGGCGCCGGGCGAGGGCGATCATCTCCGGGGACAGGTCGACACCGAGCACGTCGAGGCCCAGTCCGTGCAGCAGAGCCGTAACGTGACCCGGTCCGCAGCCGACGTCGGCGACCATGCCCCCTCCCCCGGTGCGCACCAGTTCGGCGAAGGCGCCGAACAGGGCACGGGCCAAGGGCATGCTGTCGAGGCTGTCGCCGATCATGTCGACGTACTCGTATGCGGTGGCGTCGTACGACGCGCGGGTGGCGGTGAGGAACGACGGTTCGGACATGACCGTGGACAGTAGGCGACGGCGGCGGGCCGGTGCCGCTCGCACCGGCCCGCCGCACCTCGTCTCAGGACTCGGGTTCGGCCGTCGGGTCCTGCCCGCCGAGGAACCCGTTCGCCATGTCGGCGAGGCGCCGCGCGCCCAGCGCTTCGGCCCAGCGCGCGACCTCGCGGGCCAGCGCCCGCGCACCCGCCTCGTCGCCGGTGTCTCGCGCGGACACGGCGAGCAGCATCTGCTGCGAGAGGGTGCCGGGGACGTTTCCGGCGCGGGCGCCGAGGAAGGTCGCGCGGCGCCACAGTTCGAGGGCGAGGGCGTGATCGCCCCGGGTGTGGGCGTGGTCGCCGAGGTGGCGGAGGGCCTCCCTGGTCAGGAGGTCGTCGGCGCTTTCCTCGCCCGCCGCGAGGGCCGCCTCGTAGTCCGCCGGGGCGGCCGCAGCCTCGCCGAAGACGTTGTCGGAGATCAGGCCCAGGTAGTGGTGAACCCATCCGCGCCGGCGGAGGTCGGGAGCGAGGTCGCGCAGTTCACCGGCCCTGGCGCGCAGGCCGGTCATCTCCTCGGGATCCTTGCCATCGGGTCCGGGGCGGAACCCGCCGTCGCCGAGGACCGTTCGGGCGTAGTCGTGCCGCAGTCGCAGGAAGTCGAGGTCCCAGCGGGCGTCGGCGGTGAGGTCGCCGGCGACGGCGGCGGCCTCGCCGAGCCGGGTGGTGGCGGCGTCGAAGCCCTTGAACCAGCCCGCGTCGAGCGCGGCCTCGGCCGCGGCCAGCGCGAGGCGTGCCCGGTGCTCGGGCGCCTCGGTGGAGGCGGCGTCGAGCAGGGCGAGCGCGGTCTCGGAGCGGCCGGACCTGGCAAGTTCGGCGGCGGCGGTGATCAGGTCGTCGACGGCGACGGCGGTATGGGCTCTCAGGGCTGTCTCGGTCATGCTGGGGAAGGTAGTCAGGGCAAAAACCATCCACAAGAAAACTACTTCGGAGGCGGCGATGACCGACTCGGTCGACCGGCACGTCGCCTTGTGGGCGCGCGAGATCGAGGGGATGGATCCGGTCAAGGAGGCGATCTTCATGCGGCTTGCCATCCTCGCGCGGCACACCGCGCAGACGCGCAGCGCGGTGCTGGCGGAGGGCGGGCTGCTGCGCTGGCAGTTCAAGATCCTGCTGCGGCTGCGCGGTCTGGGCGCCCCGTACACGACCAGTCCCTCACAGCTCGCCGACCTGGTCGGTCTCACCAGGGGCGCCCTCTCGGCGCGGCTCGCGCCGCTGGAGGAGGCCGGGCTGATCGTGCGGACGCACGACACCCGGGATCGGCGGCGGGTCGGTGTGGTGCTCACCGAGGCCGGGCACCGGGCCTTCGAGCAGCACATCGGCGCCGAGGAGCACGACGAGTTGAGGCTGCTGTCGGCGCTGCCGCCGCAGGAGCGGCTGATCCTCGCCGACCTGTTGCGCAAGCTCGTGTCGGCCGTGGAGTCCGAGCCCGCCTGTGGGGGCGGGCGGGAGAGCTGAGGGCGCACCGGAACTCGCTCGCCCTCGGCGCCGTGACGGGCTAGCGTGTCCCGATGCGTCCCAGCGAGATCGAACTCGGCGACGAGCGCGTCGCCCGAGCCGTCCACGAAGTGGGTCGGCGCTCCTACGCGGTGGAAGCCGCGATCATCGGCTTCGACGGCATTCCCGCCCTGTCGGAGTCCCTGACCGAGATGCGCGCCGAGCCGCTGCGCTGGATCGCGACGAGCGATGCCGACGGCCTGCCGGTCGCCTTCATCGCCTGGGCGCGCACCGATGCCGGCGAGGTCGACATCGACCGGCTCTGCGTCGACCCGGGATGGTTCCGCAAGGGCCTGGCCCGGGAACTGCTCGACCACCTGCTCACCACGCAGACCGACGGCGACGTGCTGGTCTCCACGGGCGCGGCGAACGTTCCCGCCGTCACCCTCTACACCCGCGCGGGCTTCACGCCCACCGGAACGTCCTCCCCCGTCCCGGGACTGGAGATGGCGCACTTCCGCCTCACCCGCGGCACCGCCGCCGAGGAGCGAGGTTGAGCGACGTCCGCGTAGTCGATCCGCACGACGAGATCGCCCTGCGCGCCTGGTACACGGCCATGCGGGCCGGTGCGGCCGCCGACCGGGTCCACCCCCTGATCCAGGCCTACGAGGAGTTCGCGACCTCGCTGCGCACCCCGAACCCGTCGAGGAGGCGCACCGCCTACGCCGCGTACGGCGCCGACGGGACCGTCCTGGGCACCCTCGACCTCGCCCTGCCGCTCAAGGAGAACCTCCGGCTCGCCGAGTGGGACGTCAACGTCCCGCCCGAGTACCGGCGCCGGGGCGTCGGCACCGCTCTCTTCGAGTTCGGGCACCGCCTGGCCACCGCGGAGGGCCGCACGGTCCACTCCGCCGAGGTCAACATTCCGCAGGACCAGGGCCCCGAGCGCTTCGCCGGATCGCTGTTCGCGCGGCGGCTCGGCTTCACCACCGAGCACCAGGAGGACCGGCTGATCCTGGAGCTGCCGGTCGCCGACGACGCACTCGCCGCCATCAAGGAGCGCTCGGCCGGCTCCCACTCCGGCTACTCCTTCGTGGGCTGGACCAGAGCCTGCCCCGACGAGCACGTCGAGGCCTTCGCCCTGATGCGCACGACCATGAGCGACGAGGTCCCCACCGGCACCCTCGACCACGAACCGATCGTGTGGGACGTCGAGCGCCTGCGGCTGAGCGAGTCGCGGCTGGCGGCCTCCGGAATGGTCTCGATCACCACTGCGGCGAGGGCCGCCGACGGCGCCTTCGCCGGCTACAGCCTGATGTACGCGCCCGAGCACAACCCCGACGAGGTCTATCAGGACGACACCCTGGTCATCGACGCGCATCGCGGGCACCGGCTCGGCGCGGCCATGAAGGCCCGCAACCTTGAGATCCTGCAGGCCGGCCATCCGGGACGCTCCCGTGTCCATACCTGGACGGCGGGGTCGAACGCGCCGATGCGGCACGTGAACGCCTCGTTCGGGTTCCGTGCCGTCGAGTTGATGCACGAGATGCAGCGCACCGACGCCTGACGGCCGCGCGCCGGGTCCCTCCGGTGGAGGGACCCGGCGGGCGGGATCAGTTGATGTTCAGCGTGAACGTGGTCGTGGTGTTCTTGATGTTCTGGAAGTTGTCGGAGAACACCAGTCCGGTGAAGGTCGCCGAACCGATCGCCGGCCCCTGGCCCTCCTCGGGCATCTCGTTGACCCAGATGCCGAAGCCGGACTTGGCGTCGAAGGCATCACCGCTCTTGTGCGCGCCCGAGATGCGGACGTTGGTGAACAAGGTGTCGGTGACCGGGATCTTCTCGGGGTACTTCGTCTGGAACATGATCCCCGAATAGGTCGGGTCGATGATGTCCACATCGGATATCCGGATGCCGCGGAACTCCTTCGACGCCGAGAAGCACCAGATGGCGCCGAAGGTCTGGTTGCCCCAGAAGTGCCCGCCGGCGCGGATCAGCGAGATGTTCTCGAAACGCGTCGGAGTCGTTCCGAAGCCGACGAAGGGATAGCCGAAGTTCAGTGAGCTGATGGTGATGCCCGAGTAGGTCAGCATGTCGGCGATGTAGAGGTTGCGGAAGACGTTGTCGTAACCGCCGTACACCGCCAGACCCGCCGCGCGCCAGGTCACCGTCGCCGAGAGGTTCTCGAAGACGTTGCCGTGGTTGCCGACCGAGCCGCCGGAGTCGGTCGCGGAGAACAGCGCGAAGGCGTCGTCTCCGTTGCCGCGGCCCTCGTTGTTGGATATCAGCGAGTTCGTCGTGTCGTTGGTGAAGTTGATCCCGTCGGCGAAGGTGTTCCGGAAACGCGAGTTGGTGATGGTGATGTTGTCGTTGTGCACTCCCCAGTAGCCGACGATCGTGTGCTCGACCCAGACGCGGTTGATGGTGAGATCCTCGCTGTTCATCATCTCGCCCCACACCTTTCCGGGGCCGTCGATGCGCGAGGTGTAGTTGCCGAAGAAGGCCAGATCCTCGAACCTCGAACCGTTCGCCGAGGTCGGCACGTCGAATCCGGCGTTGGTGTTCTCCTGCCCCTGCGGCGTCTCGAAGCGCGTGTACCAGGAGCCGGCCCCGATGACGTTGATCGCCCGGCCGTACACGGTGAACTTCGTGGCGGTGCTGTAGACGCCGGCCGGCAGGTAGACGCCGAGGGAACCGGTGTCCTGGCGGGCGGCGTCGAGGGCGTTCTGGACGTCCTGGTGGGTGAAACCGGCCGGGACCTTGTACCGGGCCGGGTCGGGGTTGGCGCGCGGTGCGACCAGTTCGAGGTTGACGAAGTCGATGGTGGCCACGCTCTGCCCGTTGTCGCGCTGGAGGCGGATCGTCGAGCCCTGCGGCACCGTCGAGTCGAGCAGGATGTTCGCCTCGTCGTAGAGGTGACGGGGAGCGCCCATGCCCGGAGAGTTGCCCGGCGAGGCCTCGGCCCCGTAGAGCCAGGCGTACTTCGACGTCAGGGAGATGTTCTTGTGGAACACGCCGTTGACGTAGATGCTCAGGTTGCTGGTCGTTCCCGTTCCCCCTGCGGAGTCGGGGATCGAGAAGCGCGTGACCAGGGTGTTGGTCGGCGCCTTGGTCGTCCACTGCACGTAGGAGCCGGTGCCGTTGAGGGTGACGGCCTTGCGGCCGCTGGCCTCGCCGGCGAGGTCGCCGATCGTCCGGTTGGGGCCGACCGTGGTCGCGCCGCCGCCGGTGACGCCGTCCTCCGACTCGTACATGTCGTAGGGCAGGTTCGCGCCGCGCCCGACGAACAGCGAGGTGTCGGAAGTGTTGTTGCCCTGCTTGACGGGCAGCTCGTTGGCGTCGGCGGCGATCACGACCCGGATCGTGTACCGGCCGTTGGCGGCCGTCCAGGTACCGAGGTTCACCGGGCTCGCGCTCGCGCCGGCGTTGATGACCCCGCTGACCGAACCGGTCAGGGTGCGCACGGTCGCGCCGGATTCGTTGCGGACGGTGAGGGTGATGCCGTGCGCTCCACCGGCCGAGTTGACCGTGCCCTGGTTGCGGACGGTCACGGTGAAGGCCACCGCGTTGCCGGCCGTGGGGTTGCCGGGCGACCAGGCCACCGAGGCGACGAGGTCGGAGCTCTGCACGGGGGCGACGACCAGTGCGGCAGGCCGGGTGTAGTTGTTGTTGGTCTGGTTCTTCTCCACGACGGTGTCGGCCTCGTCGACCTTCGCCGTCAGCTGGTAACTCCCGGCCGTCTTGGTGCCGATGCTGGCCGAGACGGTCGTCTGGGCTCCGGCGGCGAGTCCCGCGACGTTCGCGGTGCCGGCGAGCTGCGTGCCGAGGTAGAAGTTGACGTTGGTGGCGCCCGAGGACCGGTCGCCGATGTTGGCGACGGTGGCGCTGAGGGTGATGGAGTCGCTCTCCACCGGGGAGGCCGGCGAGGCCGAGATGCCCGTGACGGTCAGGTCGGGGTTCGGCGCGGGAACACCGAAGACCTGGAGTTCGGCGACCTGGCCGCCGGGCGCACCGGTGTTGGAGGAGATGGACAGCCGCAGGTCGGCGGTGGTCGCCGTGAGCGGGATCGTGACGGTGTTGGCCGTCGCGGGGTTGAACGTGTAGTTCGCCGCGCCGACGAGAGTGGTGTAGGCCGTGGAGCCCTGGTCGCGGCCGAGGACGGTGATGTTCTGCGTCCGGCTGCCCCAGGCGGAGTCCGGGCTGAGCTTGACGACGACGCGGTCGAGGACCGCGTTGGCGCCGAGCTGCACGGTGAGCTGTCCGGGGAGGGCGTCGCTCTCCCAGTAGGTCGCGGTGTTGTCGTCGACGGCGTTGGCCGCCACGAAGGTGTGGGCGTGACCGCTCTCGGTGACCGGCCTGCCGACCGCGAGGTTGGTGGCCGTACCGCCCGATCCGTTACGGGTCACCGTGTTGCTGTTCGTCGAGGCGTTGCCCGCGGCGTCCCTGGCCCGCACGTAGTACGCCACCGTCGCGGTGGCGGGCTGCGTGTCGGTGTAGGTCAGCGTGGAACCGTTGACACTGCCCCGCACGCTTCCGTTGGCGTAGACGTCATAGCCGGTCACGCCGACGTTGTCGCTGGAGGCGTTCCAGGTCAGCCGGATCTGCCCGCTCCCCGGCTGCGTGTAGGCGAGGCTGGACGGCGCCGTGGGCGCCTGCGTGTCGCCGCCGCTTCCGTTGCGGGTCACCGTGTTGCTGCTCGGTGAGATGTTCCCGGCGGCGTCCTTGGCCTGAATGTAGTACGCGACCGTCGCGGTGGCGGGCTGCGTGTCGGTGTAGGTCAGCGTGGATCCGTTGACGGTGGTCCGCAGCGTGCCGTTGGCGTAGACGTCGTAGCCGGTCACACCGACGTTGTCGCTGGAGGCGTTCCAGGTCAGCCGGATCTGCCCGCTCCCCGGCTGCGTGTAGGCGAGGCTGGACGGCGCCGTGGGCGCCTGCGTGTCGCCGGTACCCGGGCCGTAGACCTCGAACTCGGCGATCTGCCCGGCCGGCCAGCCGGTGTTGGCGGTGATCTCCAGCCGCACGTGGCGGACCGTCGCCGCGTTGAAGTTGATCGTGGCCGCCGGCCCGAAGACGTGGCCGGCGGAGGCGACGATGTCGGTGAAGGTCGTCCCGTTGGTGCTTCCCCGCACGGCGAGGGTCTGCGTGCGCGCTCCCCAGCCCGAGGGGATCTTCAAGACGAGCTGGTTGACCGCCACGGCGGAGCCGAGATCGACCTGGAGCCACTGCGGGAACGCGTTGTTGGCACTCTCCCAATAGCTGGCCTGCTGACCGTCGTTGGCGTTTCCGGCGACATAGACGTCGGCGTGGCTCTTGGCCGTCACGGTCTTGCCGAGGGCGAGGTTGGCGCTCGCCGTCGAGGTCCGCCTGACCTCGACCTCCGCGATCTGCGCGGCCGGCGAGACGGAGTTGGCGGTGACGTCGACGCGAATGTAGCGGGTCGTGAACGGCGGGAAGGCGATCGTCGCCGACGGGCTGAAGGTGTGCTCGGCGGAGGCGAGGATGGTCGAGTAGGCCGTGCCGTCCGGGCTGCCCTGCACCGAGAGGGTCTGGGTGCGGGTGCCCCAGCCGGCCGGGAGCCTCAGAACGATCTGGTCGATGCTCGTCACCGAGCCGAGGTCGACGGTCGCCCACGCGGGGAAGGCGCCCCGCGCGCTCTCCCAGAGGGTGCCCTGGTCTCCGTCGACGAGGTTGCCCGCGCTGTGAGGGGCGTTGGTGCTGCTGACCGAGACGGGCTTTCCGGAGGCGACGTTGGGGCCGCCGGCGGCCTCGGCCGCTAACGGTGCGACGGGGAGCAGCAGGCTCGCTATGACGGCGACTGCCAGCAGCCGCCGGTTGCGCTTGGATCTCATGGCATTCCTGTCTTGTGGGGACCGGCATGGGCCCGTGGGGCGGAAGGAAGCACCAGAAACTCCGATGATGCGAAAGTTGCACGACACCATCTGGATTCAGACTCTGACTTGTTCGAAAATTGCATGTCGTTGGCCAGATGTTACAGACGCACTTCGGTCGCGTCAACGAACTGCTACGCGCTGATGTCGCTGGTGGACACAGGGGCGGTGAAGGGCACGCCGAAGGCGGCCCCGCCGGGGAGACGGGACCGTGCCGAGCGCGGATCACTGGGGCGGCATTGCCGCCGGGCGTTTCAGTCCTCGGACTCCTCAAGGCGGAATCCGACCTTGACGGTCACCTGGAAGTGCGCCACCTCGCCGTTCTCGATGTGGCCGCGGACCTCCGTCGCCTCGAACCAGTCGAGGTTGCGCAGGGTCTGCGACGCGCGGCTGATGGCGCTGCGGATCGCGTCGTCGACCGACTCCGTCGACGAGCCGACGATCTCGGTCACGCGGTAGGTGTTGGTCATGGCTATCACCTCGTTCGACGAGCGGATCTTCTCCCAGACTGGCACGCCGGCGCGGTTCAGGGCGCCGAAACCGGGGATCCGTCCGGCGGGTACCGCCGGCCGGGACCCTGCCACGAGATCCGTCCGGCCGGTGCGAGCGGACCGGCGAGCCGAGCGCGGTGGATCACGACGCCGTCGAGTCCGGGTCCGGCGAAGGTGAGGCGGCAGGCGCTCCGACGGTTGCCGCCCATGCCGCAGACGACCACGAGTTCGTGGTTTCCAACGCTCACACGCAGGCTCAGTGGCGCACTTCGAGGCGGCCCGACTCGTCCATGGTGGACAGGTCCGCCAAGCGTCCGACCCATCCTTCGGGCCAGCGGGTGGCACCCGACCACCGCACGCCCTTGAGCCCTCGCACAATGTGCTCGTCGAGGTCGGCGGAGCTCAGGTCGGCGCCGCAGAAGTCGTTGACCGCCGCGTCCAGCAGGACCATCGGGGAGTCGTCGCCGAGCTCGCCGTACACATTGGACAGATGAGCGCGGACCACGTCCCACTCCGCCTCGGGCGGTGCGGCGCCGACCGGGAGGTCGTAGCTCGTCGCGGTCCGGTAGAGGGACATGCGGGCCTCGGTCAGCTCCGACTTGATCTGGTGGGCGTGATCGCCTTCCAGACAGGTCAGGTTCCACGGGAGGCCGTTGACCGCGCCGAGCCGCCCGTCCACCTCGGTGGCGCGCAGGGCGCCCTCATCGGTGACGGGCCTGGTGCCCGACGCGGGGACACTGCCGGCGAAGATCTCGCGCACGCGTCCGAGGAGGCCGAGCAGATCCGTCAGCTCGCGGCGGCGGGAGAGGACCACGATCGGCGGGAGGGCCGCGAGCAGTTCGGCGAGCTCGGCCACGAGCGGCCTTCCCCGCCGCTCCGGCCCGTCCGGCGCCTCGGGGGCGAGCATGGCGTCGAGAGCCGCAGCGAGATCGAGGGTCCCGGCCAGGCGGGCCATGAGCGAGCGGTGCTCGGCCAGGAGGAGCCGGTCGAAGTCGGCGGGCGTGGCGGGCGCCTCGCGGTCCCCGTCGCGCAGCAGGGACTCCAGCCGCCGGGCGAGTGAGCGCTGCTTGTCGCGGATCTCCCGCGCGGTCCAGTCCATGTCGTCGTCGAGGACGGCGGCGATCTCAGTGGGTGTGAACCCGTCGATGGGCAGTGCCAGGACGGCCTTCTCGGTGAGCGAGAGCTGGGACAGGAGCTGCCAGGCGGGCTGGTCACCGGTTGACCAGTGCTCGACGCCGGCGTCCCAGGGGACCGAGGAGGCCAGCTCGTCGAGCCCGGCAGGGGCCTCGCCGAGGGTCTCCACGGCTTCCCAGAGGTCTTCGGCGGCCGATGCGCCGCCGGTGTTCTCCGCGAGCATCCACAGGGCCTGCTCGGAGGACTTGACGCCGTCCCAGGGCCAGGATCGGTAGACGGCGTGTCGCAGACGCGCCCGGGCGCCGGTGGCCGACTCCCAGTCGTGGTAGAGATCGAGCATGGCCCGCTGGGCGTGGAAGAGCCCGTCGGGGAAGCGGCCGAGGTCGAGGCGGCACACGAAGGCCACGAGGGCGGGCATCTCGGCCAGGTAGAAGAGCCTGAAGGCGGTCTCCCGCTCGCTCCGGTCCACGTTCGCGATCACCCCGTCCGAGCGGCCAACCGTGCCGATGCCCTTGCCTCGCCGCTCAAGTGTGACGCGGCGGGGGCGTTCTCGCGGGGCGAGACCGCCATCTGAATTCACGGTCTGCGCGCGTCAGTCGAGCAGGTCGGCCTCGGCGGCGGCCGCGAGGGCGCGGTCGAGCAGGTCGGCGTCGCCGAGGAGTTCCTCAAGAACGGCGGCGACGGCGTGCAGGGCGGCGACGTCCTCTCCGTAGGCGCAGAACATGCCGGCCTCGGAGTCGAAGCGGAAGCGCTCGGCGAGGGCGGGATCGCGTTCCAGCACGAGGGCGTGCACCGCGCCCTGCCAGTCGTAGCCGCCGCCTTCGAGTCCGCGCGCCCCGAAGACGCCGGACAGGTGCGCGTCGACCGGCCCGCCGGGACTGAAGATCACCGAGGAGGCGGTGGACCCGCCGACGAACTTGGCGGCGGTGAAGCCGCTGAAGTCACTCTCCGAAAGCATGCGACCGAGACTAACGGCCGGGTGTGACAGCGGCGGCCGATGACGTCCAGCCGGTTCCGACCCGACTCCGAGCCGATCTTGAGCAAGGACTCCTAGCCTCGGCTCATCGGACCTGGTGAGACCGCCGGGGCCGCTCACCGACGGCGTACCTGGAGGCTGACATGACCCGCGAGCACGAGATCGAGGACCACGACCGGGGGCTCGACGTCGACATCCGCACCCTGGCCGACCGGCGCCTGGTCCTCGGCATGATCGGCGGGGCCGGACTCGCCCTGGTGGCGGCCTGCGCGCCCTCGTCGGCGGGGGGCTCGGCGGCTCCGAGCGCTCCGGCGAGCACCGGCGCGAGCGAGCCCGCGAGGGCCGACGTCGCCGAGATCCCCGAGGAGACCGCCGGCCCGTACCCGGGGGACGGTTCGAACGGGCCGAACGCGCTGACCGAGAGCGGGATCGTCCGCGGCGACATTCGGCCGAGTTTCGGTACCGCCACCGGCGTCGCTGAGGGGATCGCCACGACCGTGACGCTCAACGTCCTCGACGCCGGGACGGCCGAGCCGCTCAAGGGGGCCGCGGTCTACCTGTGGCAGTGCGACCGCGACGGGAACTACTCGATGTACTCGCAGGGCGCCGAGAACGAGAACTACCTGCGCGGTGTCCAGGAGACCGACGCCGGCGGCACGGTCGTGTTCACCACGATCTTCCCGGCCTGCTACTCCGGGCGCTGGCCGCACATGCACTTCGAGGTCTACGAGAGTCTGGCGGAGGCGACGAGGGCGGGGACGAAGCTCGTCACCTCGCAGCTGGCGATCCCGCGGGGGATATGCGAGACGGTGTACGCCACCTCCGGGTACGAGCGCAGTGTCGGCAACCTCGCACGGGTCTCCCTCGACCGGGACATGGTGTTCTCCGACGGCCACGACAGCCAACTGGCGACCGTGACCGGCGGGGTGCCGGCCGGGATCGGGGTCAGTCTCGACGTGGGGGTCTGAGGGCGGATGCGGAGGTGAGCGCGGACACTCCCCACCGCAGGAGCGACCCGGCGAGGACGCCGCCGACGATCGCGGCCGACGTGTAGAGCACGTCGGTGTCGGCGGTGTTGACCGGCGGGTGCCCCTCCAACCGGGTCAGCAGGACGCCGATCGGGGCGAGACCGAACCCCGCGGCGATGACGAACATCCCCGCGCAGAAGACGACCGGGAAACAGGCGAGAGCCGAGGCGATCCACGCTTGGGGTCCGCTCCTCTCACTCGCCCGGACCGTCAGCACGGTCAGCGACAACGCGGCGAGGAGCATGCCGAGGCCGAGCGCCGACCGGTCGGGCGACGCGATCCGGATGAGCACGGTGAGCGCGAGCGCGGCGGCGCCCACCGCGATGAGCGTGCTGCGGGAACCGGAAGCGAGCAGGGTGGAGCAGCCGAGGGCGACGGCCGAACCGAGCACGCCGGCGAGCAGACCGGAGACCCGCAGCGCGGCCTCGACGTCGGTCGGCGACTGGAGGCCGCCGATCAGCCCCGCCGTGATCGCGGCGATGGAACCGGCGACGAGCAGGACACCGCGCCGTGCGCGCACGGTTCTGCGGGCGGCCGCCCACCAGGCGGCCAGGACGCACGCGACGGCCACCGCCGACACCGCCACGGCGGCCACGGGCCCGTCGACGCCGACGCGGGTGAGGAGGATGTCGGCGGCCGTCCACACCAACGCTCCCAGCGCGCCCATGGCACTGAGGAACTCGTCGCCGGCGACCGCCCACACGAACGCCGACGCCACGAGCAGGATCATCGTCAGGCGGACGTCGCGAGCCCAGTAGCCGTTGTTGCCCGCCCATTCTTGGTCGGCGATGGTGCCGGGCGTGACGACGGTGAGGCACACGCCCCACCAGACGGCCGCGACGAGTGCGACCGCGAGAGAGAACAGGCGCCGTAAGCGGGTGGCCATGAACAGCAGGCTAACGGGCGGCAGTGTCCAATGGGGACTCGTCGGCCACCGGCCGCGCCGACTCGCGACGATCGGCCCTGACCCGCAGGATCTCGGCGGCGACGGCGATGGCGATCAGGCCGAGCACGACGAACCACGCGACCCAGACCCGGCCGACGGGGGCGACGACGGCGGTGTTCATGTCGGTGGCGCACATCGCGGCGACGGTTCCCTCGTCGAAGTATCCGCAGGCCGTGACCGCGATCCGCTTGTCGAAGGGGACGTCGACGGCGACTTTTCCGTGCAGCGCGACGGTCCACTCGGCGCCCGGTGCGACCGTCGGCCGCCACACCACACGATCCTCGGCGAGCTCGCCGCCTCCGTCCACACTGGACACGCTGAGGCCGTCGGGGAAGACGACCTCGACGCGCGGAGCGACAGGCTCGGCCTGGGTGTTGCGCAGGATCAGTTCGTACTCGACCCGCTCACCGGCGATGGTCTCGGTGGCGCCGTCCCCGATGGCGATGTCGAGGGGCTGGGCGTCCTGGGCGAAAGCCGCCGCAGGCTGGCTGAAGATCACTGCCGCGGCCACCGCCGCCGCGAGAAGGAAACGCACTGTTGGAAAACCCCACCGAACTCGAGAGAAGTGGTGCTCAGGCTACCCATGGTGAGTCGCCGCTCCCCCAGGCGGGGTTGACGATCCGGGCGGTCTCCTGCGAGGACCGCGCGACGTGCGGGCGCTGTCCTCGCGGCGGCACGTGGACGGGGCCGGCCGGTCGGGCGGGTACCGCCCTGTGCCGACGGTCGGAGTGATCACGCCCGGCCGGTGCGCACCGCCGTGACGGCCACCGTCATGTGCACGGCGAGGGAGCCGCCCATCGCGTCGATGGCGGCCCCATGCCTTCCAGGAGCTCGGCGAGCGGCCCGGACGCGCCGGGTGAGGGTGCCGTGGGTGGGCATCTGGTCGAGCCATTCGCACGGTCCGGCCCGGAGGATATTATGGGCATGCGCCCACTTGAAATGAGCGATCGACCACTCGTCGAGCGCCGACGGGTGGCACGAGGCCGAAGGAGACGGACTTGCCCACCGGAGTGGCCATGCGCGACGCTCGCGAGCAGCTGTTCGAGGCCGCCGAGCGAGTCCTGCTCACCAGCGGCCCCAATGGCCTGACCAGCAGGGCGGTCACCACCGAGGCAGGGTGCGCCAAAGGGGTGCTCCACCGGCACTTCGCCGATTTCGACGAGTTCCTCGCCGAACTCGTGCGCGACCGAATCGCCCGGACCGAGGCGCGTGGTGCGACCCTTCGCGAGAACGCCGGCACCGGTTCGGTCGTCGGCAACATCACCGGCGCGCTCACCGAGCTGTTCGGCTCCGTGGCGGTGGCCATGGTGGGGCTGGTGACCTCGCGCGACGAACTCCGCGCCCGACTGCGCGAGGCGACCCCCACCGGCATCCCGCTCCTGAACGAGGCGACGGCAACGCTCACGGCCTACCTGACCGCCGAACGCGAACTCGGCCGCGTCCGCGCCGATGCCGACGTCACCGTCCTCGCGCCCACACTGATCGGGGCGGGGCACCTGCTGTTCGCCGACCGCACGGCGCCGCCGCCCGGACCCGAAGCGGTCACCAAGGTCGTGGCGGCGGTCGTCGGCGGGGTCGTCAACGGCGGCAGCACGGCGACGTAGAACACCAGCGCCTTCGGGTCGGTGATGTCGGGCAGGAGCCCTGCCACCGGCCCGCCATCGCCGTCCCGCGCATAGGTCGCGCCACCGGGCCGGGCGCCGGACGGGCGCCGCGCCGGGCCGAACGCAGCGCCTGGACGCCGAGGTGGACCAAGTAGGCGACGCCGAGCCGGGTGATCGCGGTGAACACCGGCCGCGCGGCCAGGATCAGCACGCCGAGCCCTGCGGCCGGCGAGTTGCGGCCGGATCACCCGCGCCGAGCCGATCCCAGAGCGTCCACATCGGACCGTCGCGATCGGACGGAGAGTCACCGGACAGTACGAAAGCGACCTTCCCGGCGTTGGGACACTCTTTTATTCAAGAAAGGTAACGATTTGATTCCGAACCTGGATTGACCCAGTCCCGCACCGATACCTTCCCTCTGTAAAGAGACTCAAAAGAGGATCTCCGTCACACCTGGTGCCCGAGGAGTCCGCGCTTGTCCGCTCTAGCCCCAGGCCTGATAGTCAAGGCCAGCCCACCGTCCCGGCCGCGCCGAGCCGGCTCCCTCCTCGCCCGCGTCTGGCGCGCCTACGCCTTCCGGCGCTTGCGCCGCGCGGTCCTGGTCGTGTTCATCGTGACCAACGCGGGCTTCTTCCTCATGCGGGCCATGCCCGGCGACCCCGTCGACGTCCTGGCCGGCCAGATCAGCCAGCGCGGAGTGTCCCCGGTGGAGGCCCGCGCCCTGGCCATCCAGTCGCTGGCCTTCGACCCCGACGCCCCCATCTGGGAGCAGTGGTGGGAGTACTTCTCCGGCCTGGTCACCGGCGACATGGGCACCAGCGTCACCCAGGTCGGCGTCCCGGTCAGCGAAGTGATCATGAAGGTGCTGCCCTGGACCCTGTTCTCGGTCGGCGCCGGCGTCACCATCGCCATCACCCTCGGACTCCTGCTCGGCATGCTCATGGCCTACCGCCGCAACAGCCGCGTCGACCACGCCCTGAGCCTGGTCGCCTCGATCATGGGCGCCATCCCCAACTACCTCATCGCCATCGCCCTGGTCACCCTCGGCAGCACCGTCTTCGGCGTCATCGACTTCCTCGACATGCGCGGCCGGTACAGCCAGGGCGTTCAGCCCGGCTTCAACGCCGAGTTCATCGGCGACGCGCTCTACCACGGGATCCTGCCCATCACGACGTACACACTGGCCACCGTCGGCACCTGGATGCTGGTCATGAAGGCAGCCACGACCGAGGTCCTCGGCGACGACTACGTCACCGTCGCCCGCGCCAGAGGCCTCACCGACAAACGGATCGCGCTCACCTACGTCGGCCGCAACGCCGTCCTGCCACTCGTCCCCCAGGTCGCCATCGCCCTGGCGACCGTCATCGGCGGCGCCATCCTCGTCGAACAGGTCCTCGCCTACGAAGGCCTCGGCCTGCTGTCACTGGAGTCGGTCAACAACCGCGACTACTTCGTCCTCCAGGGAGTCCTGGTCATCGGCACCTCCGTGGTCGTGCTGACCAACTGGATCGCCGACCTCGTCTACGGACGGCTCGACCCGCGCGTCCGCGTGTCCGATGTGGAGGCCGCCGCGTGATGCGGGAAGAGCGGTACGGAGCGGCACCGACGACCGGCTCGAAACCGGGCGACCGAATCGCACGGGGAGACAGGGCATGAGCAAGGGAACCGGCGGCACCCTCTCGGTGATGTGGCAGGGCATCACCCGCAGCCCCAGCGGCTTCACCGGCATGTGCATCGTCGCGGCGATCCTCGCCTTCGTGTTCGTCGGCCGCCTCACCGTCGACCACCACAACCCCACCGACGCCGACAACATCTGGCAGCCCATGTCGGGCACCCACTGGCTCGGCACCAACTTCGAGGGCAAGGACACCTTCACCAAACTCGTCCTCGGCGGCGCCGAACCGCTGTGGGTCGGCGCGCTCGCGGCCGTGGTCACCGTCGTCATCGCCGTCGTCCTCGGCGCACTGGCCGGCTACCTCCGCGGCCGCTTCGACGACCTCGTCCTCCAGCTCACCGACATCACGATGACCATCCCGTTCATCACCATCCTGATCATCGTCGCCTCCTACTTCCGCGACATCTCACCGTGGATGGTCGGCCTCATCATCGGCCTGCTGACCTGGCCCTTCCTCACCCGCTCGATCCGCGCGCAGGTGCTCAGCCTCAAAGAACGCGAGTTCATCGAGGCCGCGCAGCTGCAGAACCTCGGCACCATGCGGATCGTCTTCGTCGACATCCTGCCGAACATGGCCGGCTACATCTTCATCAACTTCATCATCGCCGTCACCAACGCCATCTACGCCATCGTCGGCCTCTACCTGCTGGGCCTGCTCCCCTCGACGGCCGAGAACTGGGGACTGATGATCCAGCAGGCCTGGCAGAACAGCGCCTACCTGCTCCCCCGCGCGCTGCCCTTCCTGCTCGCCCCACTGGCGATGATCGCGCTCTTCCAGGTCGGCCTCGTGCTCGTCACCCGATCCCTTGAGCAGGCCCTCAACCCGAGACTGCGGGAAAGGTAGGAACCCCATGGCACAGGCAGCGCCGATCCTGTCCGTCCGGGATCTGTCCATCGTGTACAAGACCGGCCGCAGAACGAGCGTCACCGCGGCCGCCGACGTCTCCTTCGACCTCTACTCCGGCCAGTCGATGGCCCTGGTCGGCGAGTCCGGCTGCGGAAAGACCACCCTGGGCCTCGGCCTGCTGCGGCTTCTGCCCAGGCTCGGGGAGGTCTCCTCCGGCGAGATCGTCTACCGCCTCAAGGACGGCATGTCCCTCGACATCCTGCGCCTGTCCAAGGAGGACCTGCGCAGGTTCCGCTGGCACGAGGCCGCCATGGTCTTCCAGGGCGCGATGAACTCCTTCAACCCGGTCCTGCGCATCGGCGAGCACTTCACCGACACCCTGCGCTCGCACGAACCGGCACGGGGGCGCCGGACCCGCGCCGAGATCACCGAACGGGCCGAAGAGCTCCTGCGGATGGTGCGGCTGGAGCCCGCGCGGGTGCTGCGCAGCTTCCCGCACGAACTTTCCGGCGGGATGAAGCAGCGCATCCTCATCGCACTGGCGCTGGCTCTCGAACCGCAGGTGCTCGTCCTCGACGAGCCGACCACGGCCCTCGACATCCTCACCCAGCGGTCCATCGTCGAGCAACTCCACGAGCTGCGCGAACGCCTCGGCTTCGCGATGATCTTCATAACCCACGACCTCGGCCTGGCGGCGGAGCTCGCCGACCGGGTGGCCACCATGTACGCGGGGCGGATCATCGAGACCGGGACGGCCGAGGACGTCTTCTACGAACCCCGGCATCCCTACACCGTCGGCCTGATCAAGGCCGTGCCTCCGGTCGTCGGCGATCTTCCCGAGCTGTGCTCCATCCCCGGTTCGCCGCCGAGCCTGGCCTCCCTCCCCGGTGGGTGCTCCTTCCATCCGCGCTGCGGATACGCGCGCGACGAGTGCCTCGACACGCGCCCGGAACTGACCGTGCTGACGCCCCGCGCCCTCGACGAGGGCCACTCCGCGGCCTGCCTGCGCGCCGAGGAGATCGAGTACACCCGCAAGGTGGTGGCCCGTGCCTGAGCCGAAGATCCCCGATCCCCGCGAACCGTCACCCGGTGAGGCGCTGCTGGAACTGTCCGGTGTGGAGCAGACCTTCCACACCAAGCGCGGGGACGTACCCGCCGTCGCCGGGGTCGACCTGACCGTGCGCGCCGGGAAGGTGCTGTGCCTGGTCGGCGAGTCCGGTTGCGGGAAGACGACGACCGCGCGCGCCGCCGCCGGGCTGACCAAGCCGACCGCCGGCACCATCCGTTTCCGGGGCGCCGACATCGCCGGTCTCGACCGGGCGGGCCGGCAGACCTTCCGGGAGGCCGTCCAGTACATCCACCAGGACCCCTACGCCTCGCTCAACCCCGTCCGGACGGTCTACTCGACGGTGACGGCGGGGCTGCGGCGGCACGGCCGCGCCGCCGACCGGGCCGACGCCCGGCGGCGGGCCGCCGAGCTGCTGGAACGAGTCGACCTGACACCGGCGGAGTCCTACTTGGACAAGTACCCCCACCAGCTGTCCGGCGGCCAGCGGCAGCGCGTGGCGATCGCACGCGCACTGGCCATGGATTCACAGGTGCTCATCGCCGACGAGTCCACTTCGATGCTCGACGTGTCCATCCGCGTCAGCCTCCTCAACACCCTGGGGCGGCTGCGCGACGAACTCGACGTCGGCTTCCTGTTCATCACCCACGATCTCGCGGTGGCCAAGTACTTCGCCTGGGACGGCGACATCGCGGTCATGTACCTCGGCAGGATCGTCGAGCAGGGACCGACGCCGCGGATCATCAACGATCCGCAGCACCCCTACACCAAGGCGCTGATCTCGGCGGTGTGCGAGCCCGACCCGCGGCTGGCCCGCGCGAAGAAGGCCGTCACCCTGCGCAGCTCGGAGATCCCGAGCCTGACCGACCTGCCGAGCGGCTGCACCTTTCACCCCAGGTGTCCGCTGGCCGAGGCCGACACCTGCGAGACGGCCGCACCGCCGCTGGCCGTCCTCGACGGTGACTCGCGGCGGCTGGCCTGCCACGTGGTCGCACGGGACCACGAGCAGGCCGGAGTCGGCTGATGGCGGCCCTGCTCGCGCGCATGGGCCTCTACATGGCGATCTTCCTGACCGTCGTGCCCGCCTTGATGCTGCTCTTCTTGAACCCCCGGACGGCCGAGTTCGTCGTCACCGCGCTGACGCTCGGCATGGGCCTGTTCCTCGCTCTCATCTCCTCCCTTGCCCTGTATCGAGAAAGGAAGAGGCTGTGACCTCTCAGTTCGACATCTCCAGGCGTCGCCTGCTGCAACTCATGGGTCTGACCGCGGTCGCCGCGACCGGCGGGACCGCCCTGGTCGGCTGCGCCGCGGGCGACGACGACGACGGCGGCCAGAAGAGCGGCGGTGAGTTCACCGGCGTCTACGACTTCAACCGCGACACGCAGAACATGAACGTCGCCGACAACAACGGCGCGCTGCTCATGTCGTCGATCTACTCCGACCTGTTCATGACCACCGGCGCCATCTACGACTGGGCCGGCAAGACCTGGCTGTACCAGCTCATCGAGAGTTCGGCGTGGGAGGGCGACGTCCTGGTCATCAACGTTCGCAAGAACGTCAAGTGGAGCGACGGCACCGACGTGGTCGGCGCCGACTTCCACCAGACCTATGCCTCGCTGATCCTCAACACCCCCGCGTGGGGCGACGCCTGGCCGTTCGTGAAGAGCATCGAGGTCCCCGAGACCCACACCGTCAAGCTCACCTTCGAAAACCCCTACCCCGGCATCGAGCGGCCCGTGCTCAAGCAGCGGGTGTGGGCGAAGTCGAGCCACGGGGTCCTCGGCGACAAGGCGATCGCGATGCTCGCCGAGGGCGTCAAGAACGGCGACGACGAGCAGGTCGCGTTCAACGACGAACTGCTGGCGCTCAAGCCGACCGACTACGTGTGCAGCGGCCCGTTCAAGATCGACCTCGCGCAGAGCTCCGACACCGTGCTGACCCTGGTCAAGAACCCCGGCGGCTTCGCCTCGGACAAGGTCCGCTTCGACAAGGTGACGGTCTACAAGGGCGACAACAAGGCCGCCGCGCAGTTCCTGGTCGAGCGCAAACTCGACTACGCCACCAACGCCTTCACGCCCACCGAGCACGAGACCTTCGCCGCCGTCCCCGGGCTCGCCCTGCTGGAGACGCCCGGCTACGACGGTGCCGGGCTGATGTTCAACTACGCGGCCAAGCCCGAGCTCAAGGACGTCCGCGTCCGCAAGGCGCTGGCCTACGCCATCGACTTCGAGCAGGTCGGCAAGATCGCCCGGGGCAAGACCTTCTACGTCTCGAAGTACCACAACGGCCTGCCCGACGTGCACTCCGAGGAGCTGTTCGCCGCCGACCAGCTCGCCAAGTTCGAGGTCTTCGGCTTCGACACGGCCAAGGCCGAGGCGCTGCTCAACGAGGCCGGCTGGACCAAGAAGGACGGTGCGTGGCACCTCCCGAGCGGTGAGAAGGCCTCCTACGAGATCATCGGCGTCACCGGCTGGAACGACTTCGAGCTGACCGCGACGCAGGTCCAGGAGGCGTGGACGGCCTTCGGCATCGAGACGAAGGCCAGCAACGTCCCGGCCGACAACCCGTGGGGCATCTGGGGCTCGGGCTCCTTCGAGGTCGCCGTGCGCCACTGGGGCAACCCCTTCAACCCCGACTACTGGGGATCGGGCTTCACCAACTTCCAGCTCGAGAACGGCCGGACCGAGGAGGCGCCCGGCCAGATGCTCGACCTCAACATGACCAGCCCGACCCTCGGCGCGGTCGACGTCGAGGCCCTGATCCTGACCTCGAAGACCGCGCCCGACGCCGAGGCCCAGAAGGAGGCGTGCCGCAAGCTCGCCACGATCTTCAACGAGTTGCTGCCGAGGATCCCGATCTGGGGCTACAAGTACGTCAGCCCCGCCATCGAGGGCGTCCGCGTCGAGAAGTTCGACACCGCGCACACCACCAACAAGAACCAGGTCTACCAGGACAACCCGGTCATCCTGTCGGTCCTCGACGGAAGGCTCGGCCCGGCCTGACCGCTCGCGTCGCCCGATCCTCTCCTGGCGGGCGGCGCGGGCCGGCGGATCCCGGGGACGGCGGGCGCTCTGCCCGCCCGCCGTCCCCGCGGACGGACACCGCGCCCGCGTTCCCGACCGCAGTAGCCTCGCCCCCGCAGGTTTTCGTTATCCCGGCGTCCGCCGCAGGTCTCCCATGGCCGAAGCGAACGCCGACGACTGGACGGGGCATGGACCAACACAGCGATCG
This sequence comes from Phytomonospora sp. NPDC050363, assembly GCF_040655735.1. NCBI lineage: Bacteria > Bacillati > Actinomycetota > Actinomycetes > Micromonosporales > Micromonosporaceae > Phytomonospora > Phytomonospora sp. NPDC050363. Next base: position 110,590 of record NZ_JBFAKK010000001.1, on the reverse strand, counting down.
AACCGCGAGCACCGCGACCGTGACGGCCGCGCGATCGGGCGACCCGCGCGCCCGCGAGCGGCTGGTCGCCGCGTACCTGCCGCTGGTCTACAACGTGGTCGGGCGCGCGATGAACGGCCATCCCGACGTCGACGACGTCGTGCAGGAGACGATGCTCAAGGCCATCGACGGGCTCGGCCGCCTGCGCGACGCGGCGAGTTTCCGCTCATGGCTCATCGCCATCGCCATGAACGAGGTCCGCCGGCGCTGGTCGCACGCCCAGCGGGCGCCGCTGCCGGCCACCGACCGGGTCGGCGCCGCGCCCGATCCCGCCGGGGACTTCGTCGAGCTGTCGATCCTGCGGCTCGGCCTGTCCGCCCAGCGCCGGGAGATCGCCGAGGCGACCCGCTGGCTCGACGCCGACGACCGCGATCTGCTCGCCCTGTGGTGGCAGGAGAGCGCCGGCCGCCTCACCCGTGAGGAACTGGCCGCCGCCATGGACCTGACCACGGGCCACGCCGCCGTGCGGGTCCAGCGCATGAAGACCCAACTCGACCTCGCGCGGCAGATCGTGCGGGCACTGTCGGCGACGTGGCGCTGCGGTGAGCTGACCACCGTCGTGGCGACCTGGGACGGGCGGCCCTCGCCGCTGTGGCGCAAGCGCGTCGCGCGGCACGTGCGCGACTGCTCGCCGTGCTCGCGGTCGCGGGACGGGCTGGCTCCCGCCGAGCGGCTGCTCGCGGGGATGGCCCTGGTCCCGGTGCCCGCCGCCGACCTGGCGGTCGACCCGTCCCTGGTGGCCTCGGCTCCCGCGCGGCCGGGCTGGCTGCGGCCCGTGGCGGCCGTTGGCACACTGGCGGGCGTGGCCGCGCTCGTGCTGCTGTGGCCGTCGAAGGACCCCGCCCCGGAGGCTCCGCCGGCCGCGACACCGTCCGTCTCGGTCTCGGCGAGTCCCCCGCCGGCGCCCGCCGAGGCCGACCGGACCTCACCGGCCCCGGCGCCCGCGGAGACACGGCTGATCGAGGCGATCAACGCCCTGCGCGCCGACGCCGGGTGCGACGCCCTCGCCGAGGACCCCGAGCTGCGGGAGGCCGCGCGCCGGCACGCCGAGGACATGGCCGCACAAGGCTTCTTCGACCACACCGGCTCCGACGGATCCGACGCCGGCGAACGGATCACGGCCGCCGGCTACACGTGGGGCGGCTGGGCGGAGAACCTCTACCTCGGGTCGGCCGAGCCCGACGGCGCGGCCGGCGCCTGGATGGACAGCGCCGGCCACCGCGAGAACATGCTGGCCTGCGATTACACCGCCGCCGGCGCGGCGGCCGTGGACGGTCCGCAGGGGACGATCTGGGTGCTCGACCTGGCCCGCCCGGCCTGAGCGCGGCTCAGCGAGGGCTGCCGAAGACCTGCACCCACCACGGGCCGCCGCCGTCGAGGTTCACGCCGACGCCGAGGTGGTCGAAGTCGCAGTTGAGGATGTTGGCGCGGTGCCCGGGGCTGTCCATCCAGCCCCGCATCACCTGCTCGGCGTCGGCGGAGCCCTTGGCGATGTTCTCGCCCCAGCCGCTCCAGGCGTACCCGGCGGTGTCGAGGCGGTCCCCGGCGCTGCGTCCCTCCGGGCTGTCGTGGGCGAAGTAGTCGCGGGCGCCCATGTCGTCGGCGTGGGCCTGCGCCGCCGAGGTGACCTTCGCGTCGACGCGCAAGGCGCCGCAGCCGGCTTCGGCGCGCTCGTCGTTGACCAGCTCGGCGACACGGGCGGCGAACCGCGCGGCCTCTCCTCCGGCGGGCCCAGCCGGTCCGGGGTCGGCGGTCTCCTCGTCCTCGGGTTCGGCCGGCGGCTTCGTCTTCGGGGTGACCGTCGACGCCTCCGAGGAGGGAGCTGCCGACGACGGCTCCGGCACCGCCTCGGTTGGCGTGCTCCCGGAGGGGGACGCCGCCGAGGGCCGGGCGGTCTCACCGGGGTCGCCACCGAGGCCGAACAGCGCCGCGAGGCCCAGCGACACGGTCGCCGCCGCCGCGATGCCGGCGACCACGGCCCGGCGCGGGGAGACCCGCCGGGCGTGGCGCCCGCGTCCGGGCCTTGTCTCGGGGGGTGCGTCGTGGGGGTGGGGCATGGTGCTCCGCTCCGGCCGTCGATCGCCGGGAGGTCCGGCGTGACAGGAGACCGCCGGCGTGCGCGGCGATAACGCTTTCGGCCGCCGATTCTTTTTGCACCTAGTTGCAAAAAGGTCGGGACTGGGCTAAGAAAGACCCAGCGCCGACGTCCGAGGAGCACCGATGACCGACTACCCGCACCTGCTCAGGCCCCTCGACCTGGGCTTCACCACCCTGCCCAACCGGGTGGTCATGGGCTCCATGCACACCGGTCTCGAAGAGGCCCCCGGCGGCTTCGAGCGCATGGCGGCGTTCTACGCCGAACGCGCGCGCGGCGGCGTCGGCCTCATCATCACCGGCGGCATCGCCCCCAACGAAGAGGGCCGCCCCTACCCCGGCGGGGCGATGCTCACCACCGAGGCGACCGCCGCCGAGCACCGCGTGGTCACCGATGCCGTCCACGCCGAAGGCGGCCGGATCGCCATGCAGATCCTGCACTTCGGCCGCTACGCCTACCACCCCGAACTGGTCGCGCCCAGCCCCGTCCAGGCGCCGATCAGCCCCTTCCCGCCGCACGAACTCACCGGCGAGCAGGTCGAGCGGACCATCGACGACTTCGTCCGCTGCGCCGAACTGGCCAGGCTGGCCGGCTACGACGGCGTCGAGATCATGGGCTCCGAGGGCTACCTCATCAACGAGTTCATCGCCGCGCCCACCAACCGGCGCACCGACGAGTGGGGAGGCTCCTACGCCGCACGAATGCGCTTCCCGGTCGAGATCGTCCGGCGGGTGCGCGAGCATGTCGGCGCCGACTTCATCGTCGTCTACCGCCTGTCCATGCTCGACCTCATTCCGGGCGGGTCGACCTTCGACGAGGTCGTGACGCTCGCCGAAGCGATCGAGGAAGCCGGGGCGACCATCATCAACACCGGCATCGGCTGGCACGAGGCGCGCATCCCCACGATCGCCACCTCCGTCCCGCGCGGCGCCTACACGTGGGTCACCCGCAAGCTGATGGGCGCGGTGTCGATCCCCCTGGTGACCGGCAACCGGGTCAACACTCCCGAGCTGGCCGAACGCGTCCTCGCCGAGGGCCACGCCGATCTGGTGTCGATGGCGCGGCCGCTGCTGGCCGACGCCGCCTTCGTCGCCAAGGCGGCCTCCGGGGAGCCGGAGGCGATCAACACCTGCATCGGCTGCAACCAGGCGTGCCTCGACCACACCTTCGCGCTCAAGCTGACCTCGTGCCTGGTCAATCCGCGCGCGTGCCACGAGACCGAGCTGGTCCTCTCGCCGACCAGGCTCGCCAAGCGCGTCGCCGTCGTCGGCTCGGGACCCGCCGGCCTCGCCGCGGCCGTCACCGCCGCCGAGCGCGGGCACTCCGTGACGCTCTACGACGCCGCCGCGGTCGTCGGGGGCCAGCTCAACGTCGCGCGCGAGATCCCGGGCAAGCAGGAGTTCGACGAGACGCTGCGCTACTACCGGCACCGGCTCGAAACCCTGGGCGTCGCCGTGCGGCTCGGCACGCCCGCCACCGCCGGCCTGCTCGCCGCCGAGGGGCACGACGAGATCATCATCGCCACCGGTGTGACGCCCCGGGTTCCCGAGATCCCCGGTGTGGATCACCCCAGCGTGCTCGGCTACCTCGACGTACTGCGCGACAAGGCGCACGTCGGCCAGCGGGTGGCCATCATCGGCGCGGGCGGCATCGGCTTCGACGTCGCCGCCTACCTCACCGACACCGGGACGACCGCGACCACGGAGGCCTTCTTCGCGCAGTGGGGCGTCGACACCGGCCACCGCTCCCCCGGCGGCGTCACCGCGCCGGTGCGTGCGCCCAGCCCTCGCGAGGTGCATCTGCTCCAGCGCAAGGAAGGCAAGGTCGGGGCCGGTCTCGGCAAGACGACCGGCTGGATCCACCGCACCGAGCTGCGGCATCGCGGGGTCACCATGACCGCCGGGGTCGTCTACGACCGCATCGACGACGAGGGCCTGCACCTGTCCGCCGACGGGCGAAAGCGGATCCTCGCCGTCGACAACGTCATCCTGTGCGCGGGCCAGGAGCCCCGCCGCGACCTGCACGACGCCCTCGTCGCCCGCGGTCTGCGCCCGCATCTGATCGGCGGCGCCGACGTGGCCGCCGAGCTCGACGCCAAGCGCGCCATCGACCAGGGCACCCGCCTGGCCGCGGCGATCTAGTCTGGGCGCATGTCGCTGCCGCACGCGATCCTGACCGCCCTGCTGGAGAAGCCGTCCTCGGGGCTGGAGCTGACGCGGCGCTTCGACAAGTCGATCGGCTACTTCTGGCCGGCCACCCATCAGCAGATCTACCGCGAGCTGGGCCGGCTGGAGTCGGCGGGACTGATCGCCGCCGTGCCGCAGCCGCCGAGCCGCGGGCGGCGCAAGGAGTACGAGGTGCTCGCGGCGGGCACGGCGGAGCTGCGCGACTGGGTCGGGGAGAGTCAGGACCCGCGCCCGATCCGGGAGCCGCTGATGCTGCGGATGCGCGCGGCGGCCGTGGTCGGGTCGCGGGGACTTCGCGAGGAGCTGGCCCGCCATCTCGCGGTGCACCGCGCGCAGCTGGCCGAGTACCGCTCGATCGAGGAGCGAGACTTCCCCGATGGCGCCGGGAGCGAGGCCGAACGACTCCAGCGCCTGGTGCTGCGTGCCGGGACGGAGCTGGAATCGTTCTGGATCGCCTGGCTCACCGGAGCCATCGACGAACTGGGTTAGGGCTCGTCCGCTGGGTCTTGCGGGTGCGAGGCGGAGCTCATTCTTCTTCTGGCCAGACGTTTTGCGGTCCTGGTACCGGAGTTTTACTCGGGCCGCAAAACGGCGCCGCCAGGGCGACCTGTGCTCCAAAGAACGCTGAGCCCGTCGCAGCCCCGCAGTGATCCACCGGACACGCCCTAGGCCTTCAGGCGGAGCTCAAGGCCGTCGAGGAAGGTCGCCAGCCCGAACTCGAAGCTGCCGTCGGCGGCGGCGGCGTTGTAGTCGGCCGAAGCCGTCTCCAAGCGGGCGCGCAGTCGCGGGAAGCGCGTGGCGATCGCGCTCGCCTCGGCGATGGTCTCGCGCATCCGCTCCTCGGGGTCGCCGCCGTCCACGCCGATTCGGCGGCTCAGCGCGATCGTGGCCGAGGCGCCGACGGCGCTGCCGAGAGCGAGCATGAAGGTCGCGGCGGCCGCCCGGTCGGCCTCGGCGCCGCTCAGGCCGGCGGCCTCGTAGACGGCGAGCAGGTGTTCGTCGTGCCGGCTCTTGCCGGGGCCGTAGTGCAGGTATCCCGCCAGTGCCTGAACCAGCCACGGGTGCCGGGTGAGCATCGCGTGGAGTCCGGTGGCCATGTCGACGGCCGCCGCACGCCAGTCGAGCCCGTCGAGATCGGGGAGTTCGATCTCGTTCCATACCTCGTCGGCGGCCAGCCGCACCAGGTTGTCCTTGCTCTTGACATGCCAGTACATCGCCGTGGCCGCCGCGTCGAGGCGCTTGCCCAGTCCCCGCATGTTGAGCCCGTCGAGTCCTTCGGCGTCCAGCAGCTCGATGGCCGTGCGCACGATCTGCTCGGCGGTGAGTGTCGATTTCGGCATGGGCTCAGCCTACGGCCTCACTTGAACTTAGTTCGACCCTGACTTGCACTTAGTTCAAGTACCGGTCTACAGTTCTGCCCACACCCCCACTTGAACTAAGTTCAAGAGCCTGAGGAGCCCGCCGTGAACATCGTCATCGCCGCCTGCCAGATCCTGATCGCCCTCGCCTTCGTGAGCATCCCGATGGTCCGGGCCCGCTACGGGCCGCGCGCACAGGCCGCCGCCGAGGCCGAGCTGACCCGCCAGGGCATCCGCCCGCAGGTCCTCGGTGAGAACAAGCTCCGCTTCGACGCCGGCGGCCACGAGACCGCCGTCCCGGTGACCGTCGCGGCGATCATGGCCGCGGTGGCCGCCCTCAATCTGCTGGACTCGTCCTGGGCCGCGCCGGGCACGTGGCTCTTCCAGTCGCTGGTGCTGCTGGGCAACCTCGCCATCCTCTACAGCAACATCACCGCGGTGAAGTCGGTCGAGGCGGCCTTCGCCAAGCGCGGCGACGCCGAACTCGCCCGCGTCGACGTCAGGGCCTTCCTGACCGCCGCCGAGAACGCCTTCCCCGCCTGGGTGTTCCCCTGGCTGCAGAACCTCCGCCACGTCATCGTCTTCGGCGCCTCGATCGCGGCCCTGCTCCTCACCGCTAACGGGTGACCCGACGCCCCTGAGCCCCGGCCTCGGCCGGGGCTCAGGGGCGTTCACCGCCGAGGCGGGAATGCCACCCGCCCGGCCTCGGTTACCGCTCAGGGGAGACTTTTTCCGAAAGGGCGTTCATGTCAGCCGACACCGCGGTCCCGGCCACACGCCGACGTTCGCTTCGACCCCTTCTGTTCGCGGGAACCCTCACGCTGGTACTCGGCCTTCTGTTCGGCCTTCCCTGGTGGACGATCGTCCTGTCCGCCGGATGGCCGGCGCCGGTCACCGCCGCCGGAACCGTCGTCGCCGCACTCGCGCTGCTCGCCTTCCCCGTGCTGATGTACCGCGGGCACTTCCGCGGAAACGACTTCGCCTCGCGCGTCGCCGACACCCTCCTCGGCGTCATCTGGGTGCTGTTCGCCTGGTCCGCCATCGGCCACGTCCTCTACTTCGCACTGCTGCTCGGCGGCGCCGGCGCGACGACCGCCGGGCGCGCCATGGCCGTCTCGGTCCTGGCGGTCTCGGCCGTACTGGTCGTCTGGGGCTACGCCGAGGCCATGCGCGTTCCCCGGGTCAAGCGCGTCGACATCACCGTGCCCCGCCTCGGACCCGGCCTCGACGGCACCCGCGTCGTCCTCATCACCGACACCCACTACGGGCCCATCGACCGCGCCGGATGGTCGCGGAAGGTCACCGCCGCCGTCAACGAACTCGACGCCGACATCGTCTGCCACACCGGCGACATCGCCGACGGCACCGTCGCCATGCGCCTTGAGCAGGCGGCACCGCTGGCCGACATCCGCGCCCGGCTCGCCCGCGGGTACGTCACCGGCAACCACGAGTACATCGGCCGCGGCGGCCAGAGCTGGCTCGACCACATGACCGAGCTCGGCTGGCAGTCGCTGCACAACCGGCACACCGTCATCGAGCGCGGCGGCGACCGCCTCGTGCTCGCCGGCATCGACGACGCCACCGCGCGCTCCTCGGGCAGCCCCGGCCACGGCGCCGACATCGACGCCGCCCTGTCCGGCGCCGACCCCGAGCTGCCGGTCCTCCTGCTCGCCCACCAGCCCAAACAGGTCACCGACGCGGTCTCACACGGCGTCGACCTGCAACTGTCCGGGCACACCCACGGCGGGCAGATCTGGCCCTTCCACCTGCTGGTCCTGCTCGACCAGCCCGCGCTGGCCGGCCTCAGCCGGCACAGCGAGCGCACCCAGCTCTACACCAGCCGGGGCGCCGGGTTCTGGGGACCGCCGCTGCGGGTCTTCGCGCCCAGCGAGATCGCGCTGCTGACGCTGCGCTCGGGGGGCTAGGGGCCGGCACGCGCCGCGCGCTCGACCGGCGAGCGGCCGTCAAGAGTTCCGCACTGGGCGACGCCGGGGATCGCCGCCTGTACCTCGCCGAGCCGTCACCGGCGTGGCGGCGGCTGCTGAAGTCGGCCGGCTGCCCCGCCGCCGCCCGCGCGACGCTCCCGGTGAGCCCGCGGCGGGCATAGGATCGCGCGATGCGGATCCTGCTCATCGGCGGCACCCGGTTCGTCGGACGGCACATCGCCGCCGCCGCGCTGGCCGCCGGACACGAGGTCACCCTTCTCCATCGCGGCCGTACCGGCAACGACGTCTTCGGCGACAAGGCCCGCCACCTGCTCGCCGACCGCGACGATCCCGAGGCCCTCGCCACCGCCCTCGCCGGCGGTGAGTGGGACGCCACCGTCGACGTCTGCGCCTACTTCCCCCGCCAGGTGCGCGGCCTCGCCGACGCGCTCGGCGGCCGGGGCGGCCGGCACGTGCTGATCTCGTCGTCCTCGGTCTACGACCCCGAAGGGCCCGGTTTCACCGAGGACGGACGTGTCCACCGGCTCGAAGGACCCGAGCCGGCCGAGGTGACCGAGGCCAACTACGGCGGCCTGAAGGTGCTGTGCGAGCGCGACGCCGCCGACCGGCACGGCGAGTCCACCCTGATCCTGCGGCCGACGTACATCGTCGGACCTTGGGACCCCTACGGCAGGCTCGACCACTGGGCGCACCGGATCGCGCGCGGCGGAGAGGTGCTCGCGCCCGGCGCCCCGGGCGCGCCCATCCAGGTCGTCGACCCGCGCGACATCGCCGCCTTCACCCTCGACTGTCTCGACACCGGCCACGCCGGGACCTTCCACCTGGTCGGCGGCTCGGCCGAGTACACCTTCGCCGACCTCCTCGAAGACGTGCGCCGTGGCGTCGGCGAACCGGAGGTCGAGTTCACCTGGGTCGCCGACGAATTCCTCATCGACGCCGGTGTGACCGCCGAGTCGCTGCCCATGTGGTCGCGGGGCGATCGGGCCGAGGACCTGTGCAGCACCGCCGACCCGGGCGCCTCGCTGCGCGCGGGCCTCAACGTGCGGCCGGTCGCGTCGATCGCGCGTGATGTCCTCACCGTCGGCACGGCGCCCGCGACGGCGCTGACCGCCGAGCGCGAGGCCGAACTCCTGGCGCGGTGGCACTCTCGCTGACTCTCGCGCCTGCCCCGTCTCCCCCGGCGCGGAGTCGCGAATGGACGATTCCGGCTGCGGTCCGCCTCCGTGTCTGATCTCATGATCAGCGAACGGAGGGGGCCATGTTCACCGAGATCCTCGGGCTTCCCGCGCACCCCTTGTGGGTGCACGCGCCGGTGGTGCTCGTGCCGTTGCTGGCGCTGCTGTCGGCCGTCTACGCCCTCGTCCCCGGATGGCGGAACCACACCGGCTGGGCCGCGGTCACCCTGTCGGTGGTCGCGCCGCTCGCCGCCGGCGGAGCGGTGCTCTCCGGCGGCGAATTCCTCGCCACCCGTTACGCCGGCAACGCCCCCGCCGACCTGCTGACGCACCGCGACTTCGGCACCCTCACCTTCTGGTGCGCACTCGCTCTGGGCGTGGTCACGGTGGCCTTCGTGCTCCTCACCCGCATGCGCGAGCGCGGGGGCGCGACTCCGTCGTGGGTGCTCATCGCCATCGAATCGGCCCTGCTGATCCTCGCGGCAGCCTCGATGTACTTCGTCATCCGCACCGGCCACACCGGTGCGACATCGGTATGGGAGACCTCATGACGCACTACTCGCCCGACCGGGCGCGCCGGAACTTCCTCAAGGGCGTCGGCGCGGCGGGCGCGATCGGCACCGCCGGCCTGCTCGCCGCCTGCGGAGGAGGCGATCCGTACAGCGGCTCCGACCCGGACGAGCCGGCCACCGGCGCCCCGAACGGCAGCGGCTCCTCCGGCGATCAGGGGTCGGGCACGCCGCTGACCACGACGGCCGCCGTCCCGGTCGGCGGTGGCACTATCTTCGCCGACAAGAAGGTCGTGGTCACCCAGCCCGCGGCGGGTGACTTCAAGTGCTTCAGCGCGGTGTGCACCCACCAGGGATGCACGGTCTCCTCGGTCACCGAGACGGGCATCGAGTGCGCCTGCCACGGCAGCGTCTTCTCCGTCGACGACGGGAGCGTCCTCTCCGGGCCGGCGAGCTCGCCCCTGCCCGCCGAGACCATCACCGTCGACGGCGACTCCATCACGCTCGGCTGACGACCGGCACTCGCGAACCGCTCGCCCAGGGGTTCTCGGGTTCGCTGCGGTTCGAGGCTCGTGTCGTTCGCGACCCGGGCCGGTAAAGACATAACTAATTCTTATCCACCGACACTGTCCCCATGCGACGGCTGTCGTGCACACGAAATCGGTCGGCGAGGGCACGGAGGCGCCCCGATCGCGGCTCCTCAGATGACCGGGTGCCCCGTCGGCCTCAGCCCTCGCCGCCGCGGGCGGCCCGGATCCTGTCGCGGTACCAGCCGAAGGAGGTCTTCGGGATGCGCTCCCCCGTGGTGTAGTCGAGGTAGGCGAGCCCGAAGCGCTTGGTGAAGCCCTCCGCCCACTCGAAGTTGTCCGTCAGCGACCACACGAAATAGCCCCGCACGTCGGCACCGGCCTCGATCGCGCCGGCCACCGCGTCGAGATGCCCCGACAGATAGCGCACCCGGTCCGGGTCGTCGCAGCGACCGTCCTCGTCGACCACGTCGTCGTAGGCGCAGCCGTTCTCGGTGACGACCAGGGGCGGCAGCGCGTCGCCGTAGCGGTCGCCGAGATCGCGCAGCACCTCACCCAGACCTTCGGGCGCCACGGCCCAGCCGAACGCGGTCCGCGGGTAGCCCTCGGGCGCGACGACCTCCAGCGGGATCGGCCCGTCGACGGCGCGCACGGCGTTGATCGCGTAGTAGTTCACGCCCCACCGGTCCACCGGGCTCGCGATGAGCTCCAGGTCGCCCTCGCGCACGAAGGGCTCGACGAGCGGCGCGACCTCCTCGGGATAGGCGCCCAGCAGCAGCGGCTCGGTGAACAGACGGTTCTGGAGCACGTCATAGAGCGCCGCGACGGTGCGGTCGGCGTCGGACTCCGAGGCCGGCCGCGCCGGGGCGTAGCTGTTGATCGACATGATCGACGCGGCGCCCGCCTCCCGCAGTACCCGCACGCCGTTTCCGTGCGCCAGCAGCAGATGGTGCGCGACCGCGAAGGCCTCGTCGAGCGGCAGGGTCAGTCCGGGGGCGTGCTCGCCCGTCACGTGGCCGAGCATGCAGTGCTCGAAGGGCTCGTTGAAGGTCGACCAGGTCGCCACGCGGTCGCCTAGCCTTCCGGCGACGATCCCGGCGTACTCGGCGTAGCGGGCGACGGTGTCCCGATCGCGCCAGCCGCCCTCGTCCTGCGCCCACTGCGGCAGGTCCCAGTGGTACAGGTTCACCACCGGAGCGACACCGCGTTCCAGGAGAGCGTCGGTGAGCCGCTCGTAGAAGTCGAGGCCGGCGGCGTTGGGCTTGCCGGATGCCTCGGGGACCACACGCGACCAGGACGTCGAGAAGCGGTAGGCGCCGACCCCGAGCTCACCGAGCAGCGCCAGATCCTCCGGCCAGCGGTGGTAGTGGTCGCAGGTCACGTCGGCGTCGGAGCCGTCGGCGATGGTCCCGGGCCGATGGGCGAAGGTGTCCCAGATGGAGGGGGTCCGGCCGTCGGCGTCGACGGCGCCCTCGATCTGCTGCGCGGCGGTCGAGACGCCCCAGACGAAGTCGCGCGGAAACCCGGTCAAGGAAACCCCCTCAAGTTCGCCGGCCGATCCGTTCGGGCAACTACACACCTTCGCGGACCGCTTGTCCAGTGGCCGTGCGGCCGAAGCCTTGACACGCCCCTGCCGTTGCCCCATCCTTTCGGCACCACGTGGCGGGACGACCGCCGGCAACAGAGGAGTCGCGCATGGCGGCCACCCCCACGTCCCCCGGCGCTCCGGACACCGCGACCGGCGAGCCGACCGCCCCGATCCCCCGCCGCTGGGTGACCTACTGGACGCTGGCGAACTTCGGCGTCTTCCTCGCCTTCTACGCCTCGCAGCAGATCCTGATCCCCCGGCACGCCGGCGAGGTCACCGCCGACGACGCCGGATCGGTCTGGGCGCAGAGCGTGGCCAACATCGCCGCCGCGGCGGTCGGCGTGGTCGTGCCGATCATCGTCGGCGTCATGTCCGACCGCACCACGCATTCCCGCGGACGCCGCCAGATCTGGGTGGCGGCCGGAGTCGTCATCGCCGCGGTCGGCCTGATCCTGCAGGGCACGCAGCAGACGGTGCCCGGCCTGGTGCTGATGTGGGCCTTCACGCAGATCGGGCTGTCGGCCTCGACGGCCGCGCTGAACGCCGCCGTCCCCGACGAGGTCCCGGTCGCCCAGCGGGCAACCGTGTCCGCCTGGTTCGGGGTCGCGCAGTCCCTGGGGCCGCTGATCGGGATCGCGCTGGTCGCGACGGTCCTGACCGGGATCCTCCCCGCCTACCTGGCGATGGCCCTCCTCCTCGCGCTGTTCGCACTCCCCTTCGCGCTGCGGACCCGTGGTGCCGTGCTGCCTCCCGGGCGGATGCCGAAGGCGACGGTCGGCTCGGTCCTTGCGGGCATCATCGCGCCGCTGCGGCACTCGGACTTCGCCTGGGCGTGGGCGGGGCGCTTCCTGATCCAGCTGTCGAACGCCCTCGGCCAGATCTACCTGTACCAGTACCTCAAGGACCGGGTCGGCTTCGATCCCGACCTGGGCACCCTGATCCTCGTCGTGGTCTACGCCGTGTCGGTCACCGCCGCCGCACTGCCGACGGGCCGCATCTCCGACCGCACCGGCCGCCGCAAACGGATGATCGTCATCGCCTCGGTGCTTCAGGGCGCGGCCGGTCTCCTGTTCGCCTTCGTCCCGACCATGCCCGCCGCCATAGCCGGAGCTGCGATCCTAGGGATCGGCTACGGCTCCTACATCGCCGTCGACCAGGCCCTGGTCACGCAGGTGCTGCCGCGGCCCGAGCACCGAGGCAAGGACCTCGGCGTCATCCAGATCGCCAATACCGTCCCGTACGTGTTCGCCGCCGCCGTCGGAGGTTTCGTCATCAACGAACTCGGCGGCTACGTCACCCTGTACCTGCTCGTGCTGGCCACCGCCGTCGTCGCCGCCTTGTGCGTCAAGCCGATCAAGGGCGTGCGCTGACCGCCGCTCAGTCGATCGCGGCGACGTAGAGCCAGCGCCCGCCCTCGCGAACGAAGCGGCTGTCCTCCTCGACGACCCCGGCGTGCCCGTCCTCGACGTAGTGCGCCCGGAAGTGGACCGTGCCCTCCTTGTCGAACAGGCCCCCGCCGGTCGTGCCGAGGATTTCGAGCCGGGTGAAGCGCGTTCCGGGATCGAGGTCGATGCGGCCGGGCCGGCCCGACGCGTGCCAGGTCCGGCGCAGGTAGGGCGCGTCGCCGATGGCGAAAGCGGTGAACCGCGAGCGCATGAGCAGTTCGGCGGTGGGCGCCTCCTGCCCTTGGCGGTGCCAGCGGCCGCAGCATTCGGAGTAGGGGACGCCCAGGCCGCAGGGGCAGGCTTCGCGAGACTGTTGCATGCCGACATGATCGCCCAGCCGCTCGCGGGCCGGTTCGGCTGGTGCGCTATCCGGCGATGTGAACGAGGGCGGTGCGGTGCGCGCCCACGAGGAGCAGGACGGAGTCGCCCTCGCCCTCCAGGACCGAGGCGAGGGGGAGGTTCCCGGCGTAGGCGAGAACGGGTGGGGTCGCGGCCGATCCCGTGGTCTCGGTGACGATCGTTTCGAGGAGGTCGCGGGCGAGGTGGGAGACGAGTTCGTCGCCGGGGATCTCGGGCATGTCGGCGTCGAACTCCCAGAGCAGGGTCTGCGCGCGGGCGACGGCGACCAGGTTCTCCTCCGACTCGGTGAGCGCGGCCTCCAGCGCGCCGGTGCCGACAGGCCGCAGGACGCCGTCGTCCTCGTCGTCGGCGATCGCCCAGTCGGTGCCGGTCCAGGCCGCGCGGAAGGCGGCGTCGGGGTCGGCGACGTCCAGGTCGGCGCCGTGGGTTCCAAGGGCGACGTCGAAGGTGACGGTGTCGGTGTTGTTGATCCGGAGGAACTCGGCGAGCAGCGTCGCGGCGCAGGCGATCCGGTGCTCCGGCGCGGCCTCGACGGGGGAGGCGTCCACCGCGGGGATGAGCGCGAGGCGGGTCGTGCGCTTGCCGGAGCGGGCGAGGAGATGCAGTTCGCCGTCGAGGGCGGGACCGCCCGGTTCGGCGGCGACGTTGATCCGCAGGAGGTCCGTGGCGTCGGCGGTCAGGTATCCGGCGAGCAGGCCGGCCAGCGCCCGGCCGCGGCGGTCGAGTGCGCCGGGTCGGGTCTCCAGTGCGCCGATGATCAGTTCGTACGCCCGCCGCGCGCCGTTGTCGGGGACTCCCCAGGAGGCGTGGAGAGGGCTGGTGGACGTTTCGGCGGGGTCGTGGACGTCGAAACGTTCGGCGGTGAGCGGGTGGCGCCGACCGCCGGGGACGGGGAAGGTCGCGGGGAAGGAACCGTGTCGCGACACCTCCTCCGGGGACGGCGCGGTCGTCCAATCCTCCACATAGGAGGCAGGCGCCTCGCCGTCGATCAAGCTCAGGCGCGTGTGCGGCAGCCATCGGGTGAACAAGTGCTCGACGGCCCGGATCGGGTCGATGTGGAGTTCGGTGCCCATCGTTCGCCTTCTCGTCGGACCGCGGGGTCGCGGTCGAGTCTGGCTAGTCTTCAGGGATGCCGCCACCTGACGAGATCGTGGCCCTGCCCGCCGACAGCCATGTCCACAGTGAATGGTCCTGGGACGCCCGGGACGGTTCGATGGAACGGACCTGCGCCCGAGCGGTGGAGATCGGCCTGCCTGCCCTGGCCTTCACCGAGCACGTTGACTTCACGGCGTGGGAGGTGGTCGACCGCCACCTGGAGGCCAACAGCTTCCTCGCGTCCATCGCCGCGCCCGACGGGCTGCTCACGCCGCCGCCGTTCGACGTCGAGGGCTACTTCGAGTCCGTCGAGCGGTGCCGTGACCTGTTCCCGGGCCTGCGGATCATCACCGGCGTCGAACTCGGGGAGCCGCATCTGCACGCCGAGGCGGCGGGAAAGCTCCTCGCCGCCGGGGACTTCGAGCGGGTGCTCGGCTCCCTGCACTGCCTGCCCATCGAGGACGGGTTCGCCGAACCGACGGGGCTGTACCGGCGCAGGCGCGCGGCCGACGTCGTTCGCGACTACCTCGCCGAGGTGCCCGCCGTGATCGAGAGTTCCGGCGCGTTCTCCGTGCTGGCCCACATCGACTACGCGGTCCGCTCCTGGCCGGCCGAGGCCGGGCCCTTCGACCCGCACGCGTTCGAAGACGAGTTCCGCCACGCCCTGCGCGTGCTCGCCGGCAGCGGCCGGGCTCTCGAAGTCAACACCTCGCTGCCGCTGCACCCCGACATCCTGGCCTGGTGGCGTGACGAGGGCGGCGACGCGGTGACCTTCGGCAGCGACGCCCACTCCCCCGCCGATCTGGCGCGGGGGTTCGCCCGAGCGGCGGCCATGGTCGAGGCGAACGGTTTCCGGGCGGGCCGCCATCCCTTCGACGTGTGGGGGCGCTCGCGCTGAGCGCGGCTCAGCCGGCTGGGGCGGAACGGTCCGCGTCGAGGTCGCACCCGCGCGGCCGGCGCATGCCTTCTCCGAGCGCGTCCCGACGGGCGGCGGCGGGCGGCGCTTCGAGCAGCGCCCGCACCGCGGAAGCCTGCTTCGCGCCCAGTTCTGTGTAAGTGCGGTGCGCTCGGGTCCAGGCCGCGCGCGCCTCCTCGGTGAGGCCTTGGCGGCGGTAGGCCGCACCGGCTGCCCGCAGCGCCGCCGCCAGGTAGTACGGCTCGCCCGCCGCGACGTGCCAGGCGACGGCCCGTCCGGCGAGCTCGACGGCCGGGCCGTAGTCGCCGAGCGCGGTGTGCGTCTCGGCGAGGACGCGCCACGCCTCGGCGATGCCGCCCTTGGCGTTCTGCCGCTCGGTCATGGCCAGCACCTCGGTGGCGTGGCCGAGTGCCGCGTGGGGCTCGCCGAGGTCGTTGCGGCAGTCGGCGAGGGTCAGCCGGATGGCCGGGAGGGCGTTGACGAGTCCGGCGTCGCGCGCCAGCCGCAGGGCCTCCAGTGCGCGGGCGCAGCCTCGGTCGGGAGCGCCGAGGCCGCGATGGGCCTCGGCGAGGAACTTGAGCACCCACGCCTTCCCGCGCGCCGAGTCGTGGCGCCGGTAGTGGTCCAAGGCCTCGTCGGCGCGGCGCTCGGCGAGGGCGAAGTCGCCGGTGATGACGTCGTGCATCACCTGCCTGCGCAGGAGGCGCCCGCGTTCGAGTGGCGTTCTCAGATCGGCGACGAGCGCCTCCGCCTCGGCCAGCAGGAGGGCGGCCGCCTGCGGGTCGCCCGCCTTCAGCCGGCCGCTGGCGACGTTGAGCAGGCACTCGACGAGCTCGGCCCGGTTTCCGGCGTGGCGGGCGAGGACGAGGCTCGCCTCCTCGTGGATGCGGGCGAGGCCGTAGTCGCCGCGCACACGGTGGTACGTGCCGAGACCGGCGAGAGCGATGAACTCGCGTTCGGGGTCGCCGGCCTCCCGGGCGGCGTGCAGGGCGGCCGTTCCGGCGGCGATGGCGGTGCGGTAGTCACCGCCGAGCCAGGCGAGCTTCGCCCGCAGGTACCGCACGGTCCACTGCCGGCGGGGTTCGGCGCCCGGCCGCGCCGCCGCGCGGTCGAGGAGGGCGCGCATGCCCGCGATCTCGTAGCCCTGCTCGATGTCGGCGCGCAGCCGTTCGAGGAGCCGCCAGGCGGTGGGGCGGCCGGCGTGGCGCAGCGCGGTCATCGCGATGTTGTCGCGCTCCGCTTCCGGGTTTCGGCCGGCGGGGTCGGCGTAGACGGCGATCAGCCGGTCGACGGCGGCGTCTCGCTCCTCCGGCGGCTCCTCTGCGGCGCACCGGCGCTCGGCGTAGAGGCGCAGCAGGTCGTGCAGGCGGAAGCGGCCGGCGCCGCCGCGTTCGACCATGTGCGCCTCGACGAGGCGTGCGAGGCCGGGTCGACCGGCCGGGCCCGCGAGGGCCGCGGCGACCGTCTCGGGGAAGTCCGTGGCCGCGACCAGACCGAGCCGGCGGAACAGCGTCCGTTCGGCCTGGCCGAGAGCCGAGTAGGACAGGGTGATCGTGGCGTCGACGGCGGTCTCGGGTTCGCCTTCGACGGTGAGCCCGGCGAAGCGGTCGCGTTCGAGCTCGGTGAGGTAGGCGGGGAGAGTGAGCGCGGGGTCGGCGGTGAGGTTCGCCGCCGCGATCCGCAGGGCGAGCGGCAGGTGCCCGCACAGGTCGGCGAGCCTGCGGACGGCGTGGCCGGTCACGTCGTGGCCGGTGGCCCCGAGCAGCCGCCTCAGGAGTCGGAGCGAGTCGGCCCGCGTGAAATGGCCGAGGCGCAGGGGCCGCGCGCCGTCGCGGACCTCCAGGCCGGACAGTCCCGCACGGCTGGTGACGACGGCGAGGCTGCCGGGGCCCGCCGGGAGGAGCGGGCGGACCTGTTCGGCGTCGGCGGCGTTGTCCAGAACGACGAGCATTTTCCGGTCGGCGACCCGGGTGCGGTAAAGCGCGACGGCGTCGTCGAGGTCGCCGGGAGCGTCGCCCCGGTGGCCGAGGACGCGAAGGAACCGCCACAGGACCCTCAGCGGCGAAACCGGTTCGGCGCTGTCGAATCCGCGCAGGTCGACGTAGAGCTGGCCGTCGGGGAAGCGCGATCTGTTGCGGTGGGCCCAGTGCACCGCCAGCGCGGTCTTGCCGACGCCGGGCCGGCCGAGGACGGTGACCAGGCCGCGCCGGCCGATGGTGTCGAGCGCGGTGAGCTCGGCGGCGCGCCCGGTGAAACCGCCCGGTGCGGCCGGGAGTTCAGCGGGCGCGGAAGTCCCCCGCGCTCGTGTGCTCGCCGGCGGGTCGGCCGACAGCAGGCCGAGGTGGGTCTCGCGGAGTTCGGCGCCCGGGTCGATGCCCAGCTCGTCGGCGAGACGGACCCGGAAGGCCTCATAGGCGGCAAGCGCCTCGGCGGTCCGCCCGCCGAGGTGCAGGGCGCGCATGAGCCGCGCGACGGTCTTCTGCCGGTAGGGGTGCTCGTCGAGCAGGGCTCTGGTCTCGGTGATCGCCTCGTGCCAGTGGCCGAGCGCGAGCCGGGCCGCCACGCGGTCCTCACTCGCCGAGAGCCGCCGCTCCTCGATGAGGCGGGCGGCGGACTCGAAGACAGGACCACCGAGGCCCGCCAGTGCCGGGCCCCGCCACAGCGTGAAGGCGCGCTCGAAGGTTTCGAGGGCGTGTTGGTCGCGGCCCTCGGCTGCCTGGGCGCGCGCGGTGGCCGTATAGGCGTCGAAGCGGGTCACGTCGAGGCGGTCCGGCTCGACGGCCGAGCGGTAGCCGCCCGGGGCAGCGCGGATGATGTCGGGCGCGCCGAGCGCGGCGAGTTCACGGCGCAGACCGGAGGCGAGATTCTGCGTCTGCTGCCGGGCCGTGGCCGGCGGGTCCTGGTCCCACAGGGCCGCGATGAGCCGTTCGGTCGAGACGACCCGGCCGTTGTCGAGTAAGAGCGCGGCCAGCAGCGCCGGCCGGTTGCGGCCGGTGAGGGGCGCGCGGCGCCCGTCGATGTCGATCTCCACCGGTCCGAGGATCCGAAAATCCATCGCCGCCCCCAAGGTCCGCCCTTCGGCCTGCCCCTAGGCCGATACCGGCTCAGGTTAGGGCAAGTCACCGGGCCGGTCCAGACCGTAACGGGTGCTGTCGGCGGCCGTATCGGACCGGGGAGTCGGCGAACGGGCCCGGGCGTCCACCACGGGCGGTGACGGCACGGCATGGGCACCACTCCGCCATCAGGCAAGATGGCCTCCGCGCGGAACGTCCCGGCCGTGGGACGACGCGAGGAAGGCGACCCATGGAGCACCCGTCCGGAACCGATCTGGCCGCCCGGCTGCGCAAGGTCTGGGACCTGTCGGGACGCAGTCTGCGCGGCCTGGCGCAGGAGGCCGGGCTAAGTTCGTCCTCGCTGTCGCGCTACATCGCCGGGCAGTCGGTTCCCCCGTGGGAGGCCGTCGTCGCGCTGTGCCGGGTCATCGGCCGCGATCCGCGTCCCCTGCGGCCGACGTGGGAGCTGGCGCGCCGGGCGTCCCCGGCGGTGGCCGCCGCCGCCCGCCGGGCTCCCGCGCCGCGCAACGACCTGCCCTCCGACGTCGCCGACTTCACCGGCCGCGAAGACGAGCTCGCCGAGGTCGAGCGGCTCGTCGGCGAGGTGGGGGCCGTGGTCGTCGACGGCATGGCCGGGGTCGGCAAGTCGACCCTCGCCGTCCACGCCGCCCACCGCCTGTCCCCCAGGTTCCCCGACGGCCGCCTGTACATCGACCTGCACGGTTTCACGCCGGGCGAGGAACCCGTCGAGCCCGCCGACGCCCTGCGCACCCTCCTCATCGCCCTCGACGTGCCGACGAGCGCCATCCCCGACAGCGTCGAGCGCCTCGCGGCACGGTGGCGCTCGGAACTGGCCCGGCGGCGAGTCGTGTCCGTCCTCGACAACGCCCACGACGCCGAGCAGGTGCGGCCGCTGCTGCCCGGAGCCGGGAGTAGCGCCGTCATCGTGACGAGCCGCCGGCGCCTGGTCGCCCTCGGCCACGTACCGCCGGTGTCGCTCGACGTCCTCGGCCCCGCCGCGGCCGGTGACCTGTTCCGCCGCGCGGGCGGCGACGACGAGCGCTACGACCGCGAGCCGGAGGCGGTCGCCGAGGTCATGCGGCTGTGCGGGAACCTGCCCCTGGCCATCAGGCTGGCCGCCGCGCGGCTGCGGCACCGGCCCGGCTGGACCATCGCCGTCCTCGGCGAACGGCTGCGCGGCCGGACCGACGACTTCGACACCGCCTGCGGCATGTCCCTGCGCCAACTCGGGCAGCGGCACCGCGAGACCTTCCGCAGGCTCGCGCTGCTGCCGGGCCCCGACTTCGACGCCGCCACCGCCGCGGCCGCCGCCGGATACGGCGTCGGCGAGACCGCCGCCGTCCTCGAAGACCTCGTCGACATCCACCTCGTCCAGGAGCCCGCCGCCGACCGCTTCCGCCTGCACGACCTGGTGCGCGGCTTCGCCGCCCGGACCGTCGAGGCCGAGGAGCCCGAGGCCGCGCGCCGCCGCGCGGAACTGCGGGTCCTCGACCACCACCTGTGCCTGGCCACCGCCGCCTTCCGGCGACTGCCCTTCCTCTACGTCGAGGCGCCCGGCGACGACGAGCAGCCGTTCGCCGACCGCGATGCCGCGCTCGCCTGGTACGACCGCGAGTTCGCCAACCTGCGCGCGGCTTTCAAACGCGCGGTGGCCATCGGGGCCGACGCTTTCACCGCGCGCCTCCCGACGCTGCTGCGCCCCTACTTTCCCAGGCGTGGCGGCTGGGCCGAGGAGGTGGGAATGCTGGAGGCGGCGCTGCCCGCGGCCCTGCGCCTCGGCGACCGGGAACTGCTCGCCCGGATCCGCGTCGGCCTCGGCAACGCGCGCGCCGCCACCGGGCGCACCACCGAGGCCCTCGACGAGTACGAGACCGCCGAACGCCTCCTCGCCACCGTCGACCGGCCCGACGTGGCCGCCGTGCTCGCGCTGCGCCGGGGGAACCTGTACGACAACATCGGCGACTCGGCGAGGGCGCTGGCCGACCTCGAACGCTCCGCGAAACTCTTCGAGGCGATCGGCAAGCCCGACGGGCTCGCCTTCGCGCGCGCCTACGCCGCCTGGACCCACTACCAGGACGGCGACCTGACCCGGGCGGCGAATCTCGCCGAGGAGGCGATGGGCGTCTGCGGCGACGGCATCGCTCACCGCGCCGCCCTGGTCACCTACGCGGCCGCGATCGCACCGGCCGACCCGGCCACGGCGATCGAGCACCTGCGGCGGGTCTGTGTCCTGAGCGAGGCCGACGACCACGACTACGACCTGTCGTGGGCGCTCAACTACCTCGCCGTGGCCCTGCGCCACGCCGGCCGGCTCGACGAGGCCGTCGCGACCCACCGGGAGGCGATGGCACTGCTCGGTGAGCTCGGCGAGCACCAGGCGGCGGTCCACTTCCTCAACGACTTCGGCGACACCTGCCGGGCCGCCGGACGCGACGCCGAGGCGCTCGAACTCCACCGGCACGCCCTCGACCTGGCCCGGACGATGCGCTTCGGCCGCCAGGAGGAACGCGCGCGGCGTGGCGTCGAGGCCGCCACCGGCGCTTCGGATCCCGGCCGAGTCGCGCCCGCGGGCCCGCGCTGCGCCGACCCGGAGGCCTGAACTCCGGCCGGGCTACCTGCGGAGATCGATATTGCGCCGATTCGTGAGTCGAAATCACGGCCCGAACCGCACTGCGTAGAGTGAGGGGGCGCTGGCACGTCCGGCGCTACCGCCGTCGCAGATCCGTGGAGCACGCCCGTGACCGCACGATCCCGTCCCGAGCAGCAGCGCCCGCCGAACCGAGCGGACGAACCGTCCCTGGACAAGCTCATGGCCGAGGTGGGCCGCGGCAGTGAGCAGGCCTTCGCCGAGCTCTACGAACTCGTCTCCCCCCGCGTCTTCGGTCTCGCCCTGCGGATCCTGCGCAACCGCGCGATGGCCGAGGAGGCCGCACAGGAGGCCCTGCTCGACGTGTGGCGCCAGGCGCCCCGCTTCGACGCGGCGCGCGGATCGGCGCTGTCGTGGGTCCTCACCATGGCGCACCGCCGCGCCGTCGACCACGTCCGCGCCGCCCAGAGCTCCACCGACCGCGAGTCGAAGGCCGCCGCCCTCATGACCCCCGACGTCCCCTTCGACGAGGCCGCCGAGACCACCCTCATCAGGGCCGAAGGGGAGCAGGTCCGCCGCTGCCTGACCCGGCTCACCGAGCTCCAGCGCCAGTCGATCACGCTCGCCTACTACTCGGGCCTGAGCTACCCGCAGGTCGCCGCCGAACTCGCCGTCGCACTGCCTACTATCAAGGCCCGGATGCGCGACGGGCTCATCCGGCTGCGGGACTGCCTGGGGGCGCGATGATCCACGACGAACCCCACACCCTGCTGGGCGCCTACGTCCTCAACGCGCTCGACGACCACGAGCGCGCCCGCTTCGAGGTCCACCTCGGCGCCTGCTCGTCCTGCGCCGCCGAGGCCGCCGAACTGTCCGGCACCGCCGCGCGACTGGCCGACGGCCTCAGCGCCGAACCGCCCGCGACGATGCGCGCCTCGGTCATGGAGGCCGTCCGCGCCACTCCTCAGCTCACCGCCGAGGACCGGCCCGTTCCGCGCCGGCCGGCCCCGGCCGTGCCGCGCCCGCGCCGGAACCTGGTCACCCTGGCCGCGGCGATCGTGGCCGTCGCCGCGCTGGCGCTCTCGGCCTTCGTCTACGTCACCGGGCAGGCCCGGGTCGACGACCTCCGCGAGCAGGTCGACGCCCGCGACGCCGAGGCCGCCCGGGTCGCGGCCGTCCTCGCCGCCGACGACGCCGTGCTCACCACCGCGCCGGCCGCCGACGGCGGGTCGATCAGCGTGGTCACCTCCGCGAGCCGGAACGCCGCCGTCGTCACCCGCGTGGGCATGCCCGGGTTGAGCGCCGACCAGGCCTATCAGCTCTGGCGCGACGTCGACGGTGTCATGGTCAGCGCCGGCCTGATGCCGCACGTCTCCGGGCTGGTCGCCGGCATCGTCGAGGCGACCGCGATCGGCCTGTCGGTGGAACCGGCCGGCGGATCGCCGCAGCCCACGCACGCCGTCGGCGTGATCGCGATCTGACCGGGACTCAGGCGGCGGCCAGCCGCATGGCGAGGTCGACCGCCTCGCGGAGGGTCGGCAGGGTGATGACCTGCTCGGGCAGTGGCGGCGACCAGCCGGTTCCGGCGACGGCGACCACCGGTGCGGCCTCGACCAGCGCCGTCAGGGGCTCCGGGTCGGCTGTCGCGGGTTCGTGTGACCACACCACGACGAGGATGGGGCCGGTGCGGGCGACGGCGTCGAGCAACGCGACCGGTGGGACCCGCGCACCCAGCAGCCGCGAGCCGACGCCCTGCTCGGCGAGTGCCGCGGCCAGTGCTTCGAGGGGCAGGCTGTGCATCTCGCCGTCGGCGCAGGCGAGCATGACGCGCACCGGCGAGCCCGCGCCCGGGCGCGGGACGGCGGCCAGCGCCTCGCTCACGCTTCTGGACAGCAGGTGCTCGACCTCGACGAAGCGGCCGGTGCCGGCGTGCCTCGTCCCGATGCCGCTGAGGACGGGCCGCACGAGGTCGTCCCACGTGCGGACGACGCCGTGGTCGACGAGGTGGCCGGCGATCAGTTCCCGCATGGCGAGGACGTCGAGGCGCATCGCGGCGGCCGCCAGTCCGCGTGCCGCGCGGCTCGCCGACCGCATCCTGATGGCGTGCCCGCCGCCGGCGCGGGCGGTGGGTTCGGGCGTCGAGCCCGGTGCGAGCGCGACACGGGCCGCCGCGGCGGCGGGCAGGCCCAAGGTGGTGAGCCGCCGCATGGTCTCCAGGCGGGCGAGGTCGTCGTCGCCGTAGCGGCGGTGCTGCCCGGTGGAGTGGCGACTGGGACCCAGGCCGTAGCGCTGGTGCCAGGTCCGCAGCGTCGTGACGGCGATACCGAGGCGGCGCGCGACCTCTCCGGGGCTCAGACCGTCGCTCACTTCGACACCCTAGCCTGCCGTTTCACTCGTTCGTGGGCTCCGGCGGGACCGGTAGTCCCGCTCTGCCCGGCGCCCATGGACACGAGAACGCCCGGGCACACCTCGCGGTGCGCCCGGGCGTTCGTCTATCAGACCAGGTCGTAGCGGTCGAGCTCCATGACCTTCACCCAGGCGGCGACGAAATCGCGGACGAACTTCTCCGCAGCGTCGTCACCGGCGTAGACCTCGGCGACCGCCCGCAGCTCCGAGTTGGAGCCGAAGAGCAGGTCGACGCGGCTTCCGGTCCACTTGACCTCGCCGGTGGAGGCGTCGCGGGCCTCGAAGGCCGAGGCGTCCTCGGACGTCGCCGTCCAGACCGTGCCCATGGCCAGCAGGTTGACGAAGAAGTCGTTGGTCAGGGCGCCGGGCGTCTCGGTGAGCACGCCCTGCGACGACTGCTGGTGGTTGGCGCCGAGGACCCGCAGGCCGCCGACGAGGACGGTCATCTCGGGCGCGCTCAGCGTGAGCTGGTTGGCCTTGTCCACCAGCAGGAACTCGGCCGGCAGGCGCTGGCCCTTGCCGAGGTAGTTGCGGAACCCGTCGACGGCCGGCTCCATGGCGGCGAAGGACTCCACGTCGGTCTTCTCCTGCGACGCGTCGGTGCGGCCCGGGGTGAAGGGCACCTGGACGTCGTGGCCGCCGTTCTTGGCGGCCCACTTCACGGCGAGCGACCCGGCGAGGACGATCAGGTCGGCGAGGGAGACCTTCTTGCCGCCGGTCTGGGCGGCGTTGAAGTCCGCCTGGACGCCTTCGAGGGCGCGCAGCACGACCGCGAGCTCGTCGGGCTGGTTGACCTCCCACCCGTTCTGCGGCTCAAGGCGGATGCGGGCGCCGTTGGCGCCGCCGCGCTTGTCGCCGCCGCGGAAGGTCGAGGCCGAGGCCCAGGCGGTGGTGACGAGCTGCGCGACCGACAGGCCGGTGGCCTGGACGCGGTTCTCCAGGTCGGCGATGTCGGCGGCGTCGATCAGTTCGTGGTCGACGGCCGGCAGCGGGTCCTGCCAGAGCAGTTCCTCGGTCGGGACCTCCGGGCCGAGGTAGCGCTGGATCGGCCCCATGTCGCGGTGGGTGAGCTTGTACCAGGCGCGGGCGAAGGCGTCGGCGAACTCGGCCGGGTTCTCGTGGAAGCGACGCGAGATCTGCTCGTAGACCGGGTCGAAGCGAAGCGACAGGTCGGTGGTGAGCATCGTCGGCGCGTGGGTCTTCGAGGCGTCGTGGGCGTCGGGGACGGTACCGGTGCCCGCGTTGTCCTTGGGGCGCCACTGGTTGGCACCGGCCGGGCTCTGGAACAGCTCCCACTCGTAGCCGAAGAGGATCTCGAAGAAGCTGTTGTCCCACTGGATGGGGGTGTTGGTCCAGATGCCCTCAAGGCCGCTGGTGATGGCGTCGCCGCCCTTGCCGGTGCCGAAGCTGTTCTTCCAGCCGAGGCCCTGGTCTTCGAGCGAGGCGCCCTCGGGCTCGGCGCCGACGTGGTCGGCGGGTCCGGCGCCGTGGGTCTTGCCGAAGGTGTGGCCGCCGGCGATCAGCGCGACGGTCTCCTCGTCGTTCATCGCCATGCGGCGGAAGGTCTCGCGGATGTCGCGGGCCGCGGCGATCGGGTCGGGGTTGCCGTTGGGGCCCTCGGGGTTGACGTAGATCAGGCCCATCTGCACCGCCGCCAGCGGGCTCTCCAGCTCGCGGTCGCCGGTGTAGCGGGCGTCGCCGAGCCAGGTCGTCTCCGGGCCCCAGTACACGTCCTGGTCGGGCTCCCACACGTCCTCGCGTCCGCCGGCGAAGCCGAAGGTCTCAAAGCCCATCGACTCGAGGGAGACGTTTCCGGCGAGGATCATCAGGTCGGCCCAGGACAGGCTCTGACCGTACTTCTGCTTGACGGGCCACAGGAGGCGGCGGGCCTTGTCCAGGTTGCCGTTGTCCGGCCAGCTGTTGAGCGGCGCGAAGCGCTGCTGACCGGCGCCTGCGCCACCGCGGCCGTCGCTGATCCGGTACGTGCCGGCGCTGTGCCAGGCCATGCGGATCATGAGGGGGCCGTAGTGGCCGAAGTCGGCGGGCCACCAGTCCTGGGAGGTCGTCAGCACCTCGGCGATGTCCCGCTTGACGGCGGGCAGGTCGAGCGAGTTGAAGGCCGCGGCGTAGTCGAACTTCTCGCCGAGCGGGTTGGCCACGGCGGGGTTCTTCGCCAGCATCCTCAGGTTGAGCTGGTTCGGCCACCAGCCACGGTTGCCGCCGCCCTCGACGGGGTGGGGGGCGCGCCCGTGCGCCACCGGGCAGCGGGACTCGGCGCCGGAATCGGCGTCGTGGACGATGGCGTCATGGTTCTCGGACATCGGTTTCCTTCCAGAACTTGCTGAGGGGTTTGTCAGGGGTTGCCTGGGGTGGAACAGTCGGAGCACAGTCCCCAATAGACGACCTCGGCCTCGTCGATCGTGAAGCCGCCGGCGTCCGAGGCGATGAGGCACGGCGCCTCGCCGACGCTGCAGTCGACGTCGGCGATCAAACCGCAGGACCGGCACACGACGTGATGGTGGTTGTCGCCCACTCGCGACTCGTAGCGGGCCACGAGGCCGGAGGGTTGGATGCGGCGAACCAGGCCGACGGCCGTCATCGCGTTCAGGGAGTCGTAGACCGCCTGATGCGAGACGGTCGGGAGGGTGGTGCGAACCGCGGCGATGATCGAGTCGGTATCAGCGTGCGGTCGCGCGTGCACGGCGCTGAGCACCTCCACCCGGGGTCGGGTGACTCGCAACGCGACCTCTCGCAGCATCTGCTCGAAGTCCAAGGTCATGGCCACGCCAGAAGTGTGAACCATTTTTTGGAATGAGTCAAGTTTAACCTTGCGCAATGCTCTGAACAGGGACGATATGTGTCCGCTCAGGTGCCTTGTGCACTGTTCACGAGGTTCGGGCGCCCGCCGTCACTTACCGGGGTCTCCCACCGCGGCAGCATGGTCGATGCGGCCGGCGACCGCGCGGGTCCGGGGAGAGCGGCTCAGCACGTGTCCGCCCTTTTCGGGGCACCCGAGATCCCCGCCCGTTCGAGCAGCCGCCGCCAGACGCGCAGGTCCGGGCCGGCCGCGCTCGCGACGATCACGCGGTCCGGGCGCAGCAGCAGGGTGCCGGCGCGGGAATGGAGCAGCGTGGCGAGGGAACCGTCCACATCGACCACGGCGTCCTCGCCGAGTTCGACGACCCGCGTGCCGAGGGCGTCGAAGTAGTCGCGCGTCGCGGTGTCGAAGGCCTCGACGGCGGCCCGGCATCCGGGAGGGCCGAGGATCGCGAAACCGTCGCCGAGAAGCTCGTCGAGCCCCGCCTCGCCCGTCGGTGTGCGGACCAGCGGTTGCGGGCAGAGTTTTCCGGCGGCCCGGTCGCGTCCGGCGGTGAGCGGTCCGGCGGGGAAGGCCGGCCAGGCGGTGTCGAGGACCTTCCCCTCGATCCCGGGGAGGCGGGTCGCGAGCTTCAGTGCGACCCGGCGCAGTCGGGCGGTGCGGGCGCTGCCGCCGGTCATGATCCTGCCGACGATGACGGCGAGCCGGATCATCCTGCGGGCGTGGGGAAGGCGCTCGGCCCGGTAGGTGTCGAGGAGCCGGTCGTCGGCGAGGCCGTCGAGGACGAGAGCCAGCTTCCAGGCGAGGTTGGCGGCGTCGCGGACGCCGGCGCCCATGCCCTGTCCGATGAACGGAGGTGTGAGGTGCGCGGCGTCGCCGAGGAGGAACACCCGTCCGGCGCGCCAGCGGTCGGCGACGGCGCCCCGGAAGGTGTACCAGGCCCGGCGTGTCAGGGTGAGCTCTTCGGGGGCGACCTCGCCGAGCCAGGGCCGGATGAGCGCGAGGACGGCGTCGTCGTCCAGTTCCGCGTCGCCCGGTTCGGCCGGCGGGAGGCGAAACTCCCACCGGTACCTGCCCGGCGTGACCATCATGAAGGTCGCGGCGCGGTCGGGGTCGCAGACCTGCTGAACCCCGTCGTAGGCGACCAGGGGGCGCGGGCTGCGGGCGTCGACGACGAGCCAGCGCTGCTCGAAGCCGAGGTCGCGCATGGTGGCGCCGATGACCTCGCGGGTGGGACTGTTGGCGCCGTCGCAGCCGAGCACCGCGTCGGCCCGCACGACCGACTCCTCGCCGGTGGCGGCGTCGCGGTAGCGGACCCGCAGCGGGCCGCCGTCGTCTTCGATCGCCGTGACCTCGGCGCCTTCGCGCAGCACGGCCTTCGGCATCTCGCCGAGGCGCTCACGCAGCACGGCGTCGAGTTCGGGCTGGTCGAACATGTTGGCCTGCGGGTGGCCGTGCGGGCCGCCGGCCGCGTCGCGGGTGAACTCCGCCAGCGGGCGCAGCCGCGTGTCGACGAGCTGCATGCCGGCGGCGGGCCGGGAGATCGCGCGGACCCGCTCACCGAGACCGAGACCGGCCAGGATGCGGAACACCTCGTCGTCGAAGTGCACCGCGCGCGGCAAAGGATAGGGGCGCGGCCTGCGCTCCAGGACGAGGCACTCGATGCCGCGCAGGGCCAGCCCGATCGCCGCGGTCAGCCCGGCCGGGCCTGCTCCGACGACCACCACCCGGACGTTCTGCGACATGACCGAATCCTAGGTCCGGCCGGAGATCGACGGGAAAGGTACGCGGGCCCCGCGGCCGGGAGACCCGCGTCCTCGCTATGCGAGCGTGACGTACTCGTAGATCTTCTTGAACTCGTCGTAGACCGGATGATCGACGGTGAACTCCTTGATCACCAGGCTGGAGTTCGCCTTGGACGCGTTCTCGTCGAGTTTGAGGTTGGTGGAGCCGGTGACGCAGTAGTACTCGCCGGCACCGCTGAAGGCGAACTGGGTGTTCTTCGCGTGCGTGTTCTTCACCGCGGTGTCCTCGCCGTAGTAGACCGTGCCCAGCTGCCCGAAGTTCTTCACGACCGACCACGTCTTCTCGGCACTGTTGCGGTAGACGACGAAGCGGAAGTGCTCGAGTCCCGGATCCGGCGCGTCGTGGATCGCCTTGAGCTCGGCGTGGAGCCGCTTGCCGAA
The DNA here is from genome assembly GCF_040655735.1 of Phytomonospora sp. NPDC050363. Classification (NCBI taxonomy): domain Bacteria; kingdom Bacillati; phylum Actinomycetota; class Actinomycetes; order Micromonosporales; family Micromonosporaceae; genus Phytomonospora; species Phytomonospora sp. NPDC050363. The sequence goes on along the minus strand of NZ_JBFAKK010000001.1, from coordinate 82,280 downwards.
GGCGTCGCCTTTCAGGTGGTAGACGTTGACCTTGAGGTAGCGGTCGCCGCCGGTCTCGCGCATCAGGTCGACGTACTTCGCCACCGGGTTGAAGGCGATGTCCCAGCCGTCGGCCGCGTCCGTCGGGATCGGGAAGAAGTACGCGCTGAAGTGGGCGTCGTCGAAGTTGAGCTCGCCCCGGCCGTGGGCCTCGCGCACGGCCGTGTGGAACGCCGCCTGGTCGTAGGCGTTGTCGTAGATCTTGCCGAAGTAGCCGTTGTAGGCCGCGAGCAGACCGGGATGGCCGTTGACCAGCGTCCCCGACTGGACCCAGTCGTGCCCGACCGGAACACCTGTGGAGCTGTGGTCGTCGACGTTGGCCGTCGACACGTAGGTCGTGTCGGTGATGTCGCCGCCGTCGTCGCCGAGGTAGTGGTTCACCGTCATGTACTTGGCGTGCATCTGCTGAGGGGACTCATCGCCCCAGGTGACCTTGCGGGCGCTGAGGTGGTCGCGCACCTGACAGGCGCCGTCCCCGACGCACGCGTCGTCCATGTGGCTTTCGAGGTAGCGGAGCACCTCCCCGTCCTGACCGCCGGGCTTGTAGGCGTCCTTCTGGTAGGCGAAGTCCACGTCGATCTTGTGCTGCGCGGCCTTCACCATCGAGTAGGTCAGCTTCTCGGTGTTGTCGGGATCCCAGTCGGAGTCGCGGACGTGGCCATAGGAGGCCGTGCCGGGCACGACTCCGATGTAGACGTCCGAGCTCATCGTGTACATCGCGAACGTGACCCGCACGTCGGCGGCGGGATTGGCGGTCTTGTAGCGGACCGCCCGGTTGAGCAGATCGCCGAACTTGAAGACCGGGCTGTTCTCCGCGTCGCCGACATCCCGCGAGTAGATCTTCACCCGCACGTTCTTGCCCTCGTAGTCGAACGGGATCGGGGCCGAGACCTCCGCCTGCGCGGTTCCGGCGACACCGACCGAGACCCCGGTCGCTCCCAGCACCGCCGCCAAGGTGAACACGAGCAGCTTCACGACTCGTTCTCGCATGCTTCCCCTCCTGCCGCGGCGATGGTGTCGCCGCGTGGACAACACTCGCCCGGGGGCCGCGCGACTCACCGCCGTCCCCCGAGGCGGGCCGCCGGACGTGAACCGGCGTAGGGAGGATGTTATTGCGCGCCGTCAACCGGCCGCCCGACCCGAGGAGCCGCATGATCCGCAAACTCGTCCGCGACCGCGTCCCCGACATCATCCGCGCCGACGGACTCGACCCGGTGACCACCGTGGCCACCGACGGCGAGTACCGCCGCGAACTGCGCGCCAAGCTCGGCGAGGAGACCACCGAGTACCTGGAGGCCGACGAGGACTCTGCGGCCGAGGAACTCGCCGACATCGTCGAGGTCGTCCGCGCACTCGCCGCACTGCACGGCCTCACGCCCGAGGGCCTTGAAGAGATCCGCGCGGGCAAGGCGGCCGAGCGCGGCGGTTTCGCCGGGCGCGTCATCTGGCACGGCGAGCGCTGACCCCAAGATCGGCCGGGCGCCCTCGTCGGGCACGCTGTGAGGAAGGTCCTGAGTCCGTGCGGCGCGCCCGCGCGAGCGGCCTGCCTGGGCCTGCCAAGCGGCTTTGTATAGTTCCTACAACTATCGCCGTGCAGATCGCTCAGGCACGGCATAGCGCCGCCCGCGCTCCAAGCGGGAGGGTGATAGGGGCCGCCCGTGGGCGGCCCGCGCATTGTCGGTCCACAGGAGGGTTCGTTTCGGTGTTCAAACGCGTCGCCATCGTCAACCGGGGTGAGGCCGCGATGAGGCTGATCCACGCCGTGCGGGACATAGCCGCGGAGACCGGGGCCCGCATCGAGACCGTCGCCCTGTACACCGACGTCGACCGGACGGCCACGTTCGTCCGCGAGGCCGACCTCTCCTTCGACCTCGGCCCCGCCGCCGCGCGGCCCTACCTCGACCTGAAGGTCCTCGAACACGCCCTTGTGGAGTCCGGCGCCGACGCGGCGTGGGTCGGCTGGGGCTTCGTCGCCGAGGATCCCGCCTTCGCCGAACTCTGCGAGCGGATCGGCGTCACCTTCGTCGGGCCGAGCCCCGACGCCATGCGCAAGCTCGGCGACAAGATCGGCGCGAAGCTCATCGCCGAGGAGGTCGGCGTCCCGGTCGCGCCGTGGAGCCGTGGCGCGGTCGAGAACCTCGACGCCGCCCTGAAGGCCGCGACCGAGATCGGCTACCCCCTCATGCTCAAGGCGACCGCCGGCGGCGGCGGGCGCGGCATCCGGGTCGTCACCAACGGAGCCGACCTCGCCGAAGCCTACGAGCGCACCAGTCAGGAGGCCGCGCGCGCCTTCGGCAGCGGCGTGGTGTTCCTGGAGCGCCTGGTCACCGGAGCCCGCCACGTCGAGGTGCAGGTCATCGCCGACGGCCAGGGCACCGCGTGGGCGCTGGGCGTCCGCGACTGCTCGGTGCAGCGCCGCAACCAGAAGGTCATCGAGGAGTCGGCCTCTCCGGTCCTGCGCCCCGATCAGGCCCAGGAACTCAAGACCTCCGCCGAGCGCCTCGCCGTGGCCGTCGGCTACCGGGGAGCCGCGACCGTCGAGTTCCTCTACCACCCCGGCGACCGGCTCTTCGCCTTCCTGGAGGTCAACACCCGGCTCCAGGTCGAGCACCCCATCACCGAGTCCACCACCGGCTTCGACCTCGTCAAGGCCCAGCTGCACGTGGCCGCGGGCGGCCGGCTCGAAGGCGAGCCTCCGGCCGAGCGCGGCCACGCCGTCGAGGCCCGCCTGAACGCCGAGGACCCCGACCGCGACTTCGCGCCCTCCCCCGGCCGCATCGCGCGCCTCGCCCTGCCCGCCGGGCCCGGCATCCGCGTCGACACCGGTGTCAGTGAGGGCGACTCCATCCCCGCCGACTTCGACTCCATGATCGCCAAGATCATCGCCTACGGACGCGACCGCGACGAGGCCCTCGGCCGGCTGCGCCGCGCGATGGCCGAGACCACCGTGGTCATCGAGGGCGGCGCCACCAACAAGAGCTTCGTCCTCGACCTGCTCGACCAGCCCGAGGTCGTCGACGGCAGCGCCGACACCGGCTGGATCGACCGCGTGCGCGGCGAGGGCCGCCTGGTGTCGCACCGGCACTCCGCGATCGCGCTGGCCGCCGCCGCCATCGAGGCTTACGAGGAGGAGGAGCGGGCCGAGCGCCAGCGCCTGCTGTCCACCGCGTTCGGCGGACGCCCCCAGGTGCGCCACGAGAGCGGCCGCCCGCTCGACCTGAAGCTGCGCGGCGTCGGCTACCGCGTGCGCGTCGCCCGCGTCGGAGCGCACCGCTTCCGCGTCGCCATCGAGGCCGGTGAGCAGATCCGCACCGCCGACGTCGAACTCGACCGCCACGACCGCCACAGCGGCCAGATCGTCGTCAACGGCGTGCGCCACCGCCTCCTGACCGATACCTACGGCGCAACCCACCTCGTCGAGGTCGACGGCGTCACACACCGGGTCGGCCGCGACGAGGGCGGCGTGCTGCGCTCGCCCATGCCCGCGCTGGTCGTCGCCACCCCGCTGGAGGTCGGCGCCGAGGTCGAGGCCGGCGCACCCGTGCTGGTGCTGGAGAGCATGAAGATGGAGACGGTGCTGCGCGCGCCGTTCAAGGCGCGCCTCAAGGAGTGCGCGGTCTCCGTGGGCAGCCAGGTCGAGACGGGCGCGGCCCTGCTGCGCCTCGAACCGCTCGCCGACGAGGAGGCCGGCGACTCCCCCGCCGTCGCCGCCGTCGAGCTGGACCTGCCGCCCGAGCCGACCGAGCGTCCGGTCGCCGAACGCGTCCGGCGCGGTCTCGAGGACCTGCGCGGCCTGCTGCTCGGCTTCGACGTCGATCCGCACGACGAGGGCCGGGTCCTCGACGACTACCTGGCCGCCCGCCGCGCCGCCGGTCCGCGGCCCCTGGCCGCCGAACTGGCACTGGTCGACCTGTTCGCCGACCTCGCCGAGCTCAGCCGCAACCGGCCAACGGGCGAGGACGGCGGCAGCGACACCCACGTCCACAGTGCCCGCGAGTACTTCCACACCTACCTCCAGAGCCTCGACGTCGAGCGCGCCGGGCTGCCGCCGGCGTTCCAGACGAAGCTGACCAAGGCCCTCGGTCATTACGGTGTCACCGATCTGGAGCGCACGCCCGAGGTCGAGGCCGCGGTCTTCCGCGTATTCCTCGCCCAGCAGCGCTCGTCGGCCGACGCGGCCGTCGTCACGGCCGTTCTGCGCTCCTGGCTGCAGGAGCCCGCGCCGGACGAGGCGATGCGCGAGCCCGCCGGGCTCGTGCTGGAGCGCCTCATGGCGGCCACGCAGGTGCGCTTCCCGGTCATCGCCGACCTCGCCCGCGGTGTCGTCTTCTCCTGGTTCGCGCAGCCGCTCCTGCGCCGCAACCGCGCCCTGGTCTACGCCGGGGTCCGCAAGCACCTGCGGCACCTCGACGCCCACCCCGACGCCGCCGACCGCGCCGAGCGCATCGCCGAGATGGTCCGTACGACCGAGCCCCTCGTCAGGCTCCTCGGCCAGCGGCTGGTCCGCGACGACGTCGACAACTCGGTGATGCTGGAGGTCTTGACCCGCCGCTACTACGGCAACAAAGGGCTCTCCGGGGTCCGGACGGTCAAGGTCGGCGACGTCTCCTTCGTCATCGCCGAGCGCACCGGTTCGTTGCTGGCCTCCGCGGCCGTCGCCTTCGACGGCCTCGGCGGAGCCCTGCGCGGCCTGGCCGAGCTGGGCGAGGGCGAGACCGACATCGACGCCGACGTCTACCTGTCGTGGGAGGACCAGCCGGAGGACTCCGAGGCGATGGCCGCCGCGCTGAACGACGTCGTCCAGGCGCACCCGCTGCCCAGCCGCGTACGAAGGCTCACCACGACTGTCGCGGGCCGCAGCGGAGCCGTGATGCACCATCACTTCACGTTCCGCAGCTCCGACGGCGGGATGGCCGAGGAGCGCCTGATCCGCGGCCTGCACCCCTACATCGCGCAGCGAATGCAGATGGAGCGCTTCGGGAAGTTCGACCTCACGCGCCTGCGCTCCTCCGACGAGGAGGTCTACCTGTTCCAGGCCGTCGCGCGGGACAACCCCTCCGACGACCGCCTCGTCGCGTTCGCGCAGGTGCGCGACCTCACCGAGCTGCGCGAACACGACGGCCGCCTGGTCGCCCTGCCGACCGCCGAGGACACCGTCGCGGCCTGCCTCGACTCGATCCGGCGGGCACAGGTTCGGCGGCCCGCGCGCAACCGCTTCACCACCAACCGGGCCGTCATCTACGTGTGGCCGCCGGTGGACATCACCCGAGAGGAACTGGGGATGATCGCCGGCCGCGTGCGCCCGACGACCGGCGGCGCGGGCCTTGAGGAGATCCTGTTCATCGCGCGCCGGCGCGATCGCCAGACCGGTGAGCTGCGCAAGATGCACCTGCGCATCTCTTTCAACGCCGCTCGCGACGCCGAGCTGACCTTCGGCGAGCCGACGACCGAGTTCGTCGAGCCGCTCGACGACTACCGCCTGAAGGTGCTGCGTGCCGCCGGCCGCAACGCGGTCTACCCCTACGAGCTGACCGGACTGCTCGGCGACTTCACCGAGCACGACCTCGACGAGTCGGGCGCGCTCGTACCGGTCGACCGGCCCAAGGGACGCAACACGGCCGCCATCGTCGCCGGCGTGGTGAGCACGCCGACCGAGCGGCACCCCGAGGGCGTCACCCGTGTCGTCTTGCTGGGCGACCCGACGAAGGCGCTGGGCGCGCTGTCCGAGCCCGAGTGCCGGCGCGTGATCGCCGCGCTCGACCTCGCCGAGCGCATGCGCGTGCCGCTGGAGTGGTACGCGCTGTCGGCCGGTGCCCGGATCTCGATGCAGTCGGGCACCGAGAACATGGACTGGGTGGCCGCGGCCCTCAAGCGGATCGTCGAGTTCACCCAGGACGGCGGCGAGATCAACATCGTGGTCGCGGGCATCAACGTCGGCGCGCAGCCGTACTGGAACGCCGAGGCGACGATGCTCATGCACACCAAGGGAATCCTGGTGATGACGCCGGACTCGGCGATGGTCCTCACCGGCAAGCAGTCGCTCGACTTCTCCGGTGGTGTGTCGGCCGAGGACAACTACGGCATCGGCGGCTACGACCGGGTGATGGGCCCCAACGGCCAGGCACAGTACTGGGCGCCGACCCTGCTGGGCGCCCGCGACATCGTGATGGCGCACTACGCCCACACGTACGTGGCCCCCGGAGAGGACGCGCCTCGCAGGGCCGAGACCTCCGACCCCGTCGACCGCGACGTCTCGGACTTCCCGCACGACGTGGAGGGCAGCGACTTCCGCACCGTCGGCGAGATCTTCTCCGCCGAGGCCAACCCCGACCGTAAGAAGCCCTTCGACATCCGCACGGTGATGCGGGCGCTGGCCGACCAGGACCACCCGGTGCTGGAACGCTGGGCGGGCATGGCCGACGCCGAGACCGTCGCGGTGCAAGACGTCCACCTCGGCGGGATGCCGGTGTGCCTGCTCGGCGTGGAGTCGCGCTCGGTGCCCCGGCGCGGTTTCCCCCCCACCGACGGGCCCGACACCTACACGGCCGGCACGCTGTTCCCCCGCTCGTCGAAGAAGGCGGCGCGGGCGATCAACGCGGCGAGCGGCAACCGGCCGCTGGTCGTGCTGGCGAACCTCTCGGGCTTCGACGGCTCACCCGAGTCGATGCGCAAGCTCCAGCTGGAGTACGGCGCCGAGATCGGTCGCGCGATCGTGAACTTCGACGGGCCGATCGTGTTCTGCGTGATCTCGCGCTACCACGGCGGCGCGTTCGTGGTGTTCTCCAAGGCGCTCAACCCGAACATGACCGTGCTGGCACTGGAGGGGTCCTTCGCCTCGGTCCTCGGCGGCGCGCCCGCCGCGGCCGTCGTCTTCTCCGGCGACGTCAACGCCCGCACGGCCGCAGACCCGCGCGTCCGCGACCTGGAGTCACGCGTCGCGGCGGCGTCGGGAACCGAGCGGGCCACCCTCACCGCCGAACTCGACGAACTGCGCGCCTCCGTCCGGGCCGAGAAGCTCGGCGAGGTCGCCGCGGAGTTCGACGGCGTGCACAACATCCAGCGCGCGGTGGAGGTCGGCTCGGTCGACGCGGTCATCCGCGCCGCCGAACTGCGGCCGCGCATCATCGAGGCGATCGACACCCGACGCGGCTGACGCCTTGCCTTCCGGGCGGCCGAGGGGCCGCCCGGAGGGCCGTCGGTGTGTTCGGCGGGATCAGTGCGCCCGGGTCGTGCCGCGCAGTTCGGCGAGCAGGAGCGCGCGGTCGTCGCGGCTGTCGCCGGGCGCGGCGGACATGATCAGGTCGGCGTGCTCCGGGAGGGGCAGGCCGGTGCCGGGCAGTGCCGCCAGCCTCGCCACGCCCGCCTCGAAGGAGATGGTGCGCGACTCGACGAGGCCGTCGCTGTAGAGCAGCAGCCGGGTCCCGGGCGGGGTGTCGATGATGTCGGTCTCGTACAGGGCGTCCTCGGAGGCGCCGAGCATCGGGCCGTGGCGGACGTCGAGGGCCTCGGCGCGGGCACCGGGCCGGATGACGATGGGCGGGAGATGGCCGGCCGAGGCGATCGTGCACCGGTGGTCCCACGGGTCGTACTGGACGTAGGCGCAGGTGGCCATCGCGGTCTCGCCGAAGCTGGTGGCGATCTGGTTGAGCCGGGTCAGCAGCGCGCCCGGTTCGAGCCCGATGCTGGCCAGGGTCTGCACGACACTGCGGTAGCGGCCCATGGTCGCCGCCGCGCCGACACCGTGCCCGGCGACGTCGCCGATCACCATGGCCATCCGGTGCCCGGGCAGGACGAACGCGTCGTACCAGTCCCCGCCGACCTGCTGCCCTGCCCGGCCCGGCAGGTAGCGGTGGGCGAGCTCGGCCTCGGGCAGGCTCGGGAGCGTGCCGGGGAGCAGGCTCATCTGGAGGACGACGACCTTGCGCCGCTCCTCCTGGTAGAGGCGCACGTTGTCGATGGTCGCGGCGGTGCGGGCGGCGACCTCCTCGGCGAAGCGCATGTCGTCCTCGTCGAAGGCGGTGCGGTCACCCGTCCGCAGGCAGCTCAGCGCGCCGATCGTGGTGTCGCGTGCCCGCAGCGGCACGGCGAGGTAGCAGCCGGCGTCGAGTTCGCGGGCGGTCGTGAGCATCCATTCGGGGGCTTCGGCGCCGGTGGACTCCTCGGGCGGGAACATCCGCGCCCGGTTGTCCTTGAGGACCATCGCCAGGCCCGGCGAGTCGGCCAGCGGCCGGGGCCCGCGCTGTCCGATGAGGCGGACGGCGCGCGGGTCGTCGAGGCGCGTCGCTCCGGCGAGGCGGAAGAGGACGTGCGGGTCGTCGGGGGCGACCTCGGTCTGCTCGCCGACGACCTCGGCGAACACGTCGATGGCCGCGAGGTCGCAGAAGTCGGCGGTGAGCAGCTCGGCGAGTTTCCCGCACACCACCTCCATCTCCAGGCTCATCGCCAGTAGCGTGCCCACCTTGGTGAGGAGCTGGGCGCGGTGGCGGCCGCGCGCGTCGACCAGGGAGCGCGCCTCCTGCGTGGTGATGTCGCCGATCAGGCCGCACAGGCCGAGGGGTTCACCGTCGCCGCCGGTCACGCGGAACCACGACGCGGAGGCCACGGCCCGCGCGTCGGGGCTGGTGGTCGGCGAGCGCGCGATGCTGACGTTGAGGAGCGGCTCGCCGCTTTCGAGGACGCCGAAGAGGGCCTGTTCGTAGGCGTCGATGTCGGGTGAGACGACGACGTCGCGGACGCTGCGTCCGATGTGGTCGGCGATGGGGCGCTCGTTGAAGTCGGCGAGGGTCTGGTTGACCATGACGTAGCGGAGGTGCTGGTCGAGGATGGCGTAGCCGACGGGTGCCTGGTGGAAGAAGGCATCGAGGAGGCCGAGGTGGGTGACGGCTCCGCGGGCGGCGCCGACGTCGATGAACTGCACGAGGCGGACGGGGGCGCCGTCGGCGGGACGGACGGGGATGTTGCGGGCCATGACGGTTCGCGTGGTCCCGTCGGCGCGGCGGACCGTGGCGACGCCGCCGTCGCCGTCGGCGTGCAGGACGGTCTCCATTTCGCGCCCGATCACCTCGGCGGCGGCGTAGCCGGTGATCTCCTCGGCGATGGGGTCGAAGAAGACGATGCGGTCGCCGGCGTCGACCAGGACGGTGGCCAGGCGCAGGTTGTCGGCGAGGAGGCCGAGCGGTTTGTCGAGCGCCATGTACCGACTGTACGACACGCACTAACGCTTAGAGTTCGTTCGATCACTGTGCGCACGCAACGGTGGTGCCGTCGGTCTCGGGGCGGATTAGGCCGCGGTGTTTCGGGGTACTCAGGAGTCATCCACCCCGCGAAGGAGTTCGAGATGTCGATCGTCGACCGCATTCAGCGTTTCCTGCAGAGTCCCAAGGGTCAGCAGGCGAAGGGCAAGGCGCAGCGCTACCTGCAGAAGCCGGAGACCCAGTACAAGCTTCGAAGGCTGGTGACGAAGCTCAAGGGCAGGCACTGAGCGCGCGAGCGCCGGGCCGGGGCCCCACCGTCGAGCGGTGGAGGAGACCCGGCCCGCCGCGCGTTCTGGGGTGATGCCGGGTCTCGCCCCGCGATGATCACGCTGTGGCGGCGAGGGTCTCGCGGAGGAAATCGGTGATCTCCGTTTTCGCGGTCTCGGCCTGCGGCGCGATGCCCGGTGTGCTCAGGAAGGCGTGCTGGGCGCCGGGGTGTTCGGTGAGCCGCGTGGGTGTCCCGGCGGCCTTCAGGCGTTCGGCGTAGGCGCGGCCGTGGTCGGCGAGCGGGTCGTCGGTGGGTACGACAACGAGCATCGGGGGCAGTCCGCCCAGGTCGTCGGCGCGCAGCGGCGACAGCGGCACCGGATCGGTCCCCGCCGGAACGGCGAAGCGGTGGAACAGGTCCAGCACGGGCCTGTCGAGGGCGGGCGTCTCGGCGAACTCGGTGAACGAGGGGTGGTCGAACATCGTCTCGGACACATCGAGGCAGGGGTTGACCAGGACCTGCGCCCGCAGACGAGGCCCCGCCCGGCCGGCCCGCAGGGTCACGAGAGCGCTGACCAGCGCGCCACAGCTCTCCCCGAAGACGGCGATGCGGTCCCGGTCGACTCCCCAGCGCTCCGCGTGGCCGATCGCGTACCGCAGCACGTCCCAGTCATCGTCGACGGCGGCCGCCAGCGGGGTCCGGGCGTCGAGGAGACGATGCTCGACGGAGACGACGACCGCCGGCAGCCGGGCCGCCAAATGGGCGTTGATCCAGTCGCACTGCGTCGCCGTGCCCACGAATCCGCCGCCGTGCACGTGGAGCACGAGCGGCAACGCGGCGCCCTCCACCGCACAGGACGGCCGGTAGACCCGCACCGGGACAGCACGGTCGGACAGCTCGACCTCCTGCCAGTCGATGGTCGCGCCCTCGTCGGGATGCCCGGTGACGACCCGAAGCTCGACGGAGGCCCGGAAGCGGTTCTCGGCGTCGCGATAGGCGGCCAGCTCCTCGTCGGTGATGGTCGCCAGATCCGGCCGCGGCGGCCGCTCGGCGGCGATGCTCTCGCTCATGACTTTTCCTGCACCCATTGCGCTACCTCCAGTATCGATACCTAAGGTAGCGTAATACCTCGGCAGTCGCCATCACGGGTTCGCGCAGCGGTCCGGCGCCGGACTACTGGAGCAGCCCCGCGTACCGCTCCATGAAGGCCGCGACATCGTCGACGTCCTCCAGCGGCAGCGGATAGACGAGCAGCCGGTCCACGCCCATCGACTCGTAGCGCTCGGCGACGGACCGGTCGAGGGCCGCCGCGCCGAAGTGCAGGTAGGTGACCTCCAGCCGGCCGAGCCGGTCCGGGCGCTCGACCTCGCCGGCGGCCTCGCGGAGCCCGGCGAGCAGGCGCTCCAGTTCGGCGAGGTCGCCCATGCCGAACCAGCCGTGCCCGCGTCCCACCGCGCGGCGCAGGGCGGCGCGGCTGTGCCCGCCGATCACGACACGGGGACCGCCCGGCCGCGCCGGTCGCGGATGCGCGTCGACGTCACGGAAGGAGGCGTACCGGCCCTCGAAGGCCGGCGCGTCGTGAGTCCACAACGACGTCATCGCGTCGATGTACTCGTCGGTGCGGCCACCGCGTTCGGACATCGCCACCCCCACCGCCGTCATCTCCGGCTCCAGGTATCCGGCCCCCACGCCGAGGAGCAGCCGCCCACCGGACAGCACGTCCAGACTGGCCGCCTGCTTGGCGAGGACGACGGGATTGCGCTGCGGGAGGATCACGATCCCGGTGGCCAGCTCGATCCGCGTGGTCACCGCCGCGACGTACGCCAGATGCACCAGCGGATCCAGGATCGGATCGGTCGCCTCCATCGGCGACTCCGGCGTGCGCGGACTGGGCAGAACGACGTGATCGCCGACCCACCACGAGGCGTACCCCAGTTCCTCGGCCAGCCGCGCCAGCCGCACCGTCGCCGCCGGTCCCAGTGTCGCCTTGGCGGCGAGTCCGTTCACACCCAGTCTCATGCGCACATCCTGTGCCGCGCCCTCCCCACCCGTCCAAGACCCGTCGCCATAACCTTTGGCTATGGACGTGCATCTGCGGGACTTGCGCTACTTCGCCGCCGTCGCCGACGACCTCAACTTCACCGCCGCCGCCGCGCGCCTCTACGTCTCGCAACCGGCGCTGAGCAAGCAGATCCGCCGCCTCGAAGAGCAGTTACGCACCCCGCTGTTCGACCGCTCCGGCGGCCGGGTCGCGCTGACCGCCGCCGGAAGCGCCCTGCTGCCGCACGTCCGCGACCTCACCGACGGCTGGGAGCGCGCCAGGACGGCCGTCGCGACGGCGGCGAAGTCGCTCACCGTCGGCTTCCACACCCGCGTCGCCCGGGGCGTCCTGCCGGCCCTGACCGCCTCCATGCGCGAGGCGCTGCCCGGCTGGACACTGCGGTTCCGGCAGTTCCCGTGGAGTGACGCCACCGCCGGGCTCGCCACCGGTGAGGCCGACGTCGCCGTCGTGTGGCTGCCCCTGCCGGAGGACGGCCGCTTCACCTGGAGCGTGGTGTCCACCGAGGACCGGCTGGTCGCGCTCCCCGCCGGCCACCGGCTCGCCGGGCGCGCGGAGCTGCGGCTCGCCGAACTCGCCGACGAGCCCTTCGTGGCACTGCCGGCCTCGGCGGGAGGCGGGCGCGACTTCTGGCTGGCCTCGGCTCAACGGGATGGTCCGGCCCTGATCGGCGCCGAGGCCGAGACGGCCGAGGAATGCCTTGAACTGGTCGCGGCAGGGCTGGGCGTCGCGCTCATCTCGGCCGGCAACGCCGGGATCTACGCTCGCGGCGACCTCGCCTACGTCCGTGTCACCGGCATCCCGCCGGGCCGCCTGGCGGTGGTCTGGCGCGCCGGCGACGAACGGCGCCCGGTAAGGGTCGTCGCCGACGCGTGCGCCGGGTGCCTGTGCCGTCCCGGCGGGAGCACGGCCGATGGGTGAGCCGGAAACGCCCGGCGTCCACTTCGGCGTCCTGGGCTCCCTGGAGGTAAGCGGGGCCGGAACGCCGGTGCGGCTGGGCTCCTCGCTACAGCCGGGACACTGCCGGCCGCCCTGCTGCTGTCCACCGGCCGCACCGTCGGCACCGACCGCCTCGCCGACTACCTCTGGGGCGACGGTCCCGGCCCCGCCGACGTGAGCGGCGCGTTGCAACTCCACGTGTTCCGGCTGCGCCGGCTCCTGCCCGAACTGCGGCGCATCGAGACGGTCCCGTACGGCTACCGCCTGGCCACCTCGGCCGCCGAGTTCGACCTCCTCCGCTTCGAGCACCTCGCCGCTCGACGCCTTCCACACCGCCCGGCGGATCCTGCGCGAAGAACTCGGCGAGGACCCCGGATCCGCGCTCCTGGCGGCCCACCGCTCGGTGCTCGGCCTTCGCGCGCAGGACACACCGGTCCCCAGGCAACTCCCGGCGGCTCCGCGCCTGCTCGTCGGTCGCGACACCGAGACCGGCCCCCTCGACCGGCTCCGTCCCGGTCACGGCGGCGAGGGGGCGAAGCCGGCGGTCGTGACCGGGACCGCGGGGATCGGCAAGACGTCCCTGGCGCGCAAGCGGGCCAACGCCAACGCTGACGAGTTTCCCGACGGCCAGTTCTGGATGCACCTGCGCGGCCACACCGACGGCGAGCCGGTCGATCCCGGCGGCGCGCTCGGCGGCCTCCTCGGCGCCGTCGGCGTTCCCGCCCAGCGCGTTCCGCCCTCCACCGAGGCCCGCTCGGCGCTGTGGCGCTCGGAGGTGTCGGGGCGGCGCATCCTGCTCATCGTCGACGACGCCCGCACCGGCGACGCGGTCCGGCCGCTGCCTCCGGGCGCCGACGCGGCGGTCCTGGTCACCAGCCGCGAGGCGCTGCGCGACCTGGTCGTCGGCGAGGGGGCCGTGCGCGTCGCCCTCGACCGCTTCGACGACGCCGACGCGCACAAGCTCCTCGCGGCGCTGGTCGGAGCGGCGCGTCTGGCGGCCGACCCGCGGGCGGCGCGCCGGCCTGCCCCTCGCCCTGCGCCTGCTCGCCGAGTTCGCCGCCGAGCGCGACCGCTTCGCCGTCCTGGGTTCGGCCGGGGGCGGGGCGGTAAACCTGCGCGGTGTTCTCCTGGTCCTACCGCGCCCTTGACGCCGGTACGGCGGGCCGTCGACTGGTACGTCCACACCGGACTGCACGTCGCCCGCGCGTTCCCGCCCCCGATACCCCTCGACGGAAGCGGGCCAGCGCAAGGAGTTCGCGTCCGCGCGGCGTGCCGGGCGCTTGTCCGAGGCCCGTACCCAGCACGAGCGCGCGCTGGCGATCTCCGTGGCTCATGGGGCCGATGGCGAGCACGGGGTCGACCTCAACAACCTCGCGCACGTCGACCTCGCCGAGGAGGCATGGGATGCCGCTGCGTCGCGCTTGACGGAGGCGATCGCCATCGCCCGCCGGACCGGCCGGCCACTGACCGAGGCCAACGCGCTCGACGGGATGGGGCGGGCGCTCGCCGGGCGCGGCGACCTGCACGAGGCGCTGTGGGCAGCGAAGCGGGCGCCCGCTCCCGCTCGGGAGAGGACGCCCGGCACCCGGCGCGGCGCGGCCGTCAGGCAACGGCCTTCTTCACCAGTTCGCCGATCCGCGCCTCGTCGGCGGCGGTCAGCTCGGGCAGCGCGAAGGAGGTCGACCACATCGAACCCTCGTCGAGGGCGGCCTCATCGCTGAATGTCAAGGTCGCGTACCGCGTCTTGAACTTCTGCGCGGGCTGGAAGTGGCACAAGACCTTGCCGTTCTTGGCGTAGGCGGGCATCCCGTACCAGAGTCGCGGCGCCAGTTCGGGCGCGTTCGCCCTGATCACGGCGTGCAGCCGCTCGCCGATGGCGCGGTCGCCGCCGGGCATCTCGGCGAGCTTGGCGAGGACCTCGGGCTCGGTGTCCTTCGACTTGCCCTTGCCCTTGGCCGCCTTCAGTTCCTTGGCACGGTCCTTCATCGCGTCGCGTTCCTCGACGGTGAAGCCGTCGTACTTCTCGGTGGGCGCGGTGTCCTTCGACATGGTGAGTCCTCTCGGTTTCGTGCTGGTGGATTCGGTACGGGCGGGCATTCGGGTCACCACTTGCCGGCCTGCTGGCGGGTCGGCAGGTTGAGCCGGTTGTAGGCGTTGGCGACGGCGATGTTGAGCAGCAGCGCGGCCAGCTCCTTCTGGTCGAAGTGCGTGGCGGCCACGTCCCAGACCTGGTCGGGCACCGCGTCAGGGCTGTCGGCGAGCCGGGTCACGGCCTCGGTGAGGGCGAGGGCGGCGCGCTCCTCGTCGGTGAACCAGGGCGTCTCGCGCCAGGCGGCGACGCTGTCGAGCTGCCGGTCGGTCACACCGTGACGTCGTGCCTGGCCGGCGCCGCCGGCCACGCACGGCCCGCAGCCGTTGATCTGGCTGGCGCGCAGGTGGGTCAGCGCCAGGAGCCGGCCGTCGACGCCGGTCCCGGCGATCGCCTTGTTGAGGTCGGTCAACGCCGTCATCGCCTCGGGAACCAGGGTCGCGGGGTTCGGCATGCGCTCGGTCGCCATCGTCTTCTCCTTCGTCGTCGTCCTTGCTGACATGAGCCATCGGACCACCGACGCGCCCCGTCTCGCATTGCCCGTGGGACACCGTGGGACACACGCAGGGGCACCTACCTGCGCGAACGCCTCGGCGATCCGTTTTCGCGGGCCGGGACGGGTACGGTGGTGCGGTGTCGAGCCCCAACGAGCGGCTGGTGGCCCAGCTCGTCCGGATCAAGGAACTGAGCGGGCTCAGCCTGCGCGCCCTCGCCCGCCAGACGGGTCTGAGCAGTTCCTCGCTGTCGCGGTACCTCACCGGCCGGCTGGTGCCGACATGGGAGGCTGTCACGGCGTTGTGCAAAGCCGTCGGCCGCGACCCCCGCCCGCTGCGTCCGCTGTGGGCCGAGGCGTCCAAGGCCGGTGCCGCGCCCGCTCCCCGGCGCAACGACCTGCCCGCCGACCTGGTCGACTTCACCGGCCGCGAGGCGGAGGCGGAACAGGTCGAGGAGCTGCTGCGGACAACGGGCGCCGTCGCCGTCGACGGCATGGCCGGCGTGGGCAAGACCAGCCTCGCCGTGCACGCCGCGCACCGGCTGGCGCCCGCCTATCCCGACGGCGGCCTCTACCTCGACCTGCACGGCTTCACACCGGGTCACGAGCCGCTGGAGCCGCTCGCCGCGCTCGGTCGGTTGCTGAACGCCCTGGAGATCACCCACCTTCCGGCCGCCGTCGACGAACGCGCGGCCCTGTGGCGTTCGGAACTCTCCCGGCGACGAGTGCTCGTGGTACTGGACAACGCCGTCGACGCCGGGCAGGTCCGCCCGCTGCTGCCCGGTGCCGGGAAGTCGGCGGTGGTCATCACCAGCCGGGCACGACTGGTCGACCTCGACGGGGTGCCGCCGGTCTCGCTGGAGCCGTTCGCCGACGGCGACGCGGCGAGCCTGTTCGGCCGTGCCGCGGGCCTCGCCCTCGGTGGGGAGGAAGCGGTCGGGCAGGTCCTGCGCCAGTGCGGCGGACTTCCGCTGGCGCTGCGCATGGCGGGCGCCCGGCTCCGGCACCGCCCAGGGTGGACGGTGGCGGTGCTGGCCGAACGCCTCCGCGACAACACCAGCCGTTTCGACTCCGCCTTCGGCATGTCACTGCAACAGCTCGACTCCGTCCAGCGCCGCGTCTTCCGGCTCCTCGGCGTGCTGCCGGGCGCCGACTTCGACACCGAGGTCGCCGGCGCCCTCGCCGACATGCCGGCCGGCCGCGTCGCCGGGATCCTCGAGGAGCTGGCCGACGCGCACCTCGTCGAGGAACCCTCCCCGGGGCGCTACCGGCTGCACGACCTCATCCGGCGCTACGCCGCCGACCTCGCCGCCGAGGAGGAGCCGCAGGCGAACACCGCCCTGCGCAGGGTGCTCGACCACTACCTCGCGCGCGCCGTCGCCCACGACCGGACGCTGCCCTCCCCGCACCGCAGGGAACCCGAGCCGGGCGACCCCGCCGCGGCCATGGCCTGGTTCGACCTGGAGTACGTCAACCTCATAGCCTCCTTCGACGCCGCCGTGCGCCTGGGCGCCGACGAGGTGGCGGCCGAACTCCCCGACGCCCTCCGCGTCTGGTTCTTCCGGCACCGGGGCACCGATGACCAGGTGCGGCTGCTCGAAGCCGCCGCAGGCGCCGCCGGCCGGCTGGGGCGCCACCGGCAGCGCACCGCCCTGCTCGCCGACCTCGGCTACGCACTGGCCGCCGCGGGCCGCCTCACCGAGGCGATCGCCGCCTACGAGCTGGCCGAGGAGCCGGGCGCCGCCGACGACGAACTCGCCGCGGGCCTGGCACTGCGCATGGGCTTCGCGCGCCGGGATCTCGGCGAGTTCGAAGCGGCGCAGGCGCACTTCCGGCAGGCCCGCGAGCTGTTCGGGAAGCTCGGCAACATGGGCGGGCTGTCACAGGCGCTGGCCTTCGACGGGTGGGTGACCCTGCATCTCGGGGGCCGCGCCGAAGCCGTCGCCCTCGCGCGGGAGTCGGTCGCGACGGCCGCCGGTCCGGCGCGGATCACCGGGCTGGTCACGCTCGGACTGGCTCTTGCCACGCAGGACGCCGAGGAGTCGCTGCGAACCTTGCGCGAGGCGCTCGGACTGGCCGAGGAGAACCGGCTGGCGCACAACCAGGCGTGGTGCCACAACTACCTCGGTGTCGCGCTGCGCGAGATGGGCTCGTTCGAGGAGGCTCTGGAGCACCACCGCCGCGCCCTGGAACTCCTGGAGCCGCTGGCCGAGGCGCAACTGGAGATCAACTTCCTGCACACCTACGCCGAGACCTGCCGGGTCGCGGGCCGAAGCGGCGAAGCGATCGCGCTGCTCGACCGGACCATCGAGGCGGCGCGCCGGCTCGACCGCCCGCACGACGAGAAGCTGGCCCGCGAGGCCCGCGAGTCCCTCACCGCCGAAGGCTGAACCTCAGCCGGCCCCGTACGCGTCGAGGGCCCGCCGCCAGAGTCCGCACAGCTCGTCGCCCTCGCCGTAGGCACCGTCCACGACGAACCCGATCGAGAGGCGACCGGCGTGGGTGGCGACGCCGACGGAGAGCGGCCGGTCGTGCGGGAGGAACATCAGCGGCAGCAGCTCGGTCGCCCGGCGGCCGTCGTGGGAGCCGGCCACTGTCTCACCCCAGTCGCTGACGATGAGCTGGCACTGGCGCGGGGAGAGGGCGAACCCGAACAGCGGCGCGGCGAGGCTTGTGGGCAGCAACTGGACGGCCGCCCACGCCGCCGTCGCCGCGCCCCGGCGCTTCGCCTTGGCGGTGGCCGCCGTGATGAGCGCGAGCCTCCGCACCGGGTCGGGCTCGCCGAGCGGCAGACCGATCCGCAGGCCGACGGCACGGTTGCCGATGGTGCCGACCTCGTGCGGGCCGCGCGCGTTGACGGGCACGAAGGTCCACAGCCGCTCGCCCGACCAAGGCGAGGCGCTCCAGTCGCCTACCGCGCCCAGGACCGAGGCGAGTACCACGTCGTTGACCGTCGCGCCGTGGTTCCGGGCGATCTCGCGCACACGGTCGGCCTCCACCGCTTCCCAGGCGACACGGCGCACCGCGCTGGTCGGCGCGGCACCGGCGATCCCGGGCGCGGGAGGCAGGAAACTGCGGGTCAGGGGTACCAGGCCGCGCGTGGCCAGGAACAGGTTGCGCGCCGGGCCCGCCTCGCCCTGCGGCGCCCAGGGCCGCGGTGGGGTGCGCTCCAGCTGCCAGCCGAGGCAGCGCGCCGCCAGTTCCACCATGGACAGGCCGTCGGCGTGGGCGTGATGGGCGGTGAAGACCAGCGCCCACTCCTCCTCGGCGTAACCGTGCACCGGCCGGCAGGACAGGACCGGCCGCGAAGGCGCGTGGACGGCGAGGATCGCCGCGACGGCCGCGCGCAGCCCGCCCGGCGCCTCCATCGGCGCGTCGAACGCCAGCTCCCAGCCGGTCGCGCCCCACGACTTGCGCAGTTCGCGCTCCAGCGTCTCGGGATCGGGCGTCGCGCCCGGGAACCGTGCGAGCAGGCCGAGGCCCATGTTGCCGTCGGCCCGCCGCTTCTCGTAGCGAAGGAAGGCCTCGGTCAGCAGGGCCTGTCCCCGCCCGATCGTCGCCGTGTCCGGCATGCGCTCCCCCTGTCAGCCCGTGCCCACCGTCCGTGTTCACGAGGACACCTCATGCTCAACGATCCCCGGCGCCGTTGGACGCGGTGTCGGGCGCCTCGGCGCGGCCCGCGCGCTCCCGGGCAATAGCATCGGCCCATGTCGACCTATGGCGCGAGTGGACGGGAAACACCGGGCGGCGCCTTCCCCGGCCGACGATCGTGAACGGTTGGCGGGGTCGCGTGGCGCTACCTCCCGGGCGCCTCTACTTCCACGGCGAGATCGGTCCGGCGGCCTTGCACGCCCACCGCGTCGTCCAAGTGCTCGCGGCCTTCCCCGAGCCCGTCACCCTGCGAGGCGCCGACGGCACCGGGCACGAGTTCAGTACCGCGATCATCCCCTCCGGCGCTCTCCACGCGATCACCGGTCCCCCGGCACGCGGACTCCTCGCCTTGATCGAACCGTCCTCCGCCGTCGGCCGGGCGCTCACCGCCGACCGCTCGGGGGATCCCTCGACCTGGCGCGCAGCCACCGTTTCCGCCACCGTCGACGATCGCCTACCGCTCGCCGAGACCGTCGACGACATCATCGGCCGGCTCACCGGCACGACACTCCCCGAACCCGCCGACCGGCACCCGGCGCTCACCGCCGCCATGGAGATCATCACCGCCGCGCTACCGGCCAGACTCCGGATCGGCGAGGTCGCGCGCGGCGTCCACCTGTCCGAGAGCCGCCTCGCCCACCTGTTCGCCGAGCAGCTCGGCCTGCCCTTCCGCGCCCACGTCCGCTGGGAGCGGATCCGGCTGGCGCTGAGCCTGCTCGCCTCCGGCGAGTCCCTGAGCCAGGTCGCCCACGCCGCCGGTTTCACCGACTCCGCCCACCTCGGCAACAGCTTCCGGGCGATGTTCGGGTCCCCGCCCTCCGACCTCGTCCGCGGCGTCGTCTGGGAAGGACAGCAGGTTCCTGCAAGCCGCCCGCCCCCTCCCCCGCAGACGCTGGAGGCATGAACGACATCATCGTCATCGGCGGTGGCCAGGCCGGCCTCGCCGCCGCACACGCGCTCACCGTCCGCGGACACCGCCCACTCGTCCTCGACGCCGCCGCCGAGACCGGCGAGGTCTGGCGCCGCCGCTGGGACTCACTGCGGCTGTTCACGCCCGCGCGCCACAGCGCTCTGCCCGGCATGCCCTTCCCAGGCAGGCCGGGCCGCTACCCCGGCAAGGACGAGGTCGCCGACTATCTCGCCGGCTACGCCCGGCATTTCGGTCTCGCCGTCCAGCACGGCTCCACGGTGCGAAGGCTCCACCGCGACAACGGCGGGTTCGTGGCCGAGACCGACTCGCGCGCCCACCGGGCCGAGGCCGTCGTGGTCGCCACCGGACCGTTCCAGCGGCCCCGCGTTCCGGCGCTCGCCGAACGGCTCGACCCGGCGGTGCGGCAGCTCCACTCCGGCGAGTACCGCGCGCCCGGCCGGATCCCCGGCGGGAGCGTCCTCGTCGTGGGCGCGGGCAACTCCGGGGTCCAGATCGCCGCCGAGCTGTCGGCGACCCATGACGTGGCCCTCGCGACCGGCCGCCCTCGGCCCGTGATGCCCCAGCGGGTCCTCGGCCGCGACGTGTTCGGCTGGCTCCAGATGCTGGGCGTGGTCCGCGCGCCGGTCACCGGCCGCCTCGGCAGGCGCGTGCGGGCCCGCGATCCCCTGATCGGGCGAGGCCCGCGCGACCTCCTCCGGTCGGGCGTGCGCGTCCTGGGACGTCTCACCGGGGTCGACGGCCGCGCGGTCCACACCGCCGCCGGGGAGGTCGTGGCACCCGACACCGTTGTCTGGGCGACCGGCTACGCGCCCGACTACGGGTGGCTCGACGTCGCCGGCGCGGTCGATCCGGTCGACGGCCGGCCGGTGCAGGACTTCGGTGTGAGCCCGGTTCCCGGGCTTTTCCACGTCGGACTGTCCTTCCAGCACAGTCGCGGCTCGGCGCTGCTGGGATGGGTCGGGCGGGACGCCGAGCTGGTCGCCGACCGCCTCGCCGCCGGGCTCAGGTCCGCCCGGCCCTCATCCGCCACGCCAGGACGATCAACAAGGGCACGCCGACGACGGCCGTGACCAGGCCCGCCTCGAGTTCCCGCGTCGTGTCGAGGGTCCGCCCGGCCAGATCGGCGGCGATCAGCAGGATCGGCCCGAGAAACGCCGAATACGCGGCGATCCAGCGGACGTCGTCGCCGACGAGCATCCTCGCCAAGGCCGGCGCGGCCAGGCCGAGGAAGGCGATCGGTCCGGTCGCGGCCGTGGCGGCGCCGCAGAGGATCACGAGGGTCAGTGCGACGCCCGCGCGGATGAGCGTGTTCCGGCCGCCTTCGCCGGCGAAGCGCGTCGCGCCGGGCGCGTCGATCCGCCGCAGCGGCCACATGAGCACGAACGCGAACAGGAGACCGGCGCCCAGATAGGGGGCGAGCGCCGCGAGGCGGTCGCCGGTGGCGGCGTTGAGGGACCCGAAGACCCACATGCGCGAGCCCGCGAAGGTGTCGGGCGCCCGTGTCGTGGCGATGTGGACGACCACGGCCAGCGTGAGACTGACCCCGGCGGCGGCGAATGCGCGCTTGAGGGGGTGGCCGGGCGCGCGGGTCGCCGGGAGGAAGTGGCCGACGATCAGGGCGAGCGCGGCGCCCAGGAAGGCGAACCAGATGTAGGCGTGGAAGTCGGTGAGCCGGAATGCTCCGACGGCGAGGACCACGAAGGCGGCGGAGGTGAACCCGGCGCCGCCGAACACGGGGTCGGCGAGGCGGTTGCGGCTCAGCGCCGCGAGCAGTGCGCCGGCGACGCCGAGGGCGGCTCCCACGGCCACGGCGAGGCCCGCGCGGGGTGCGCGAAGCTCCCAGATGACGAGTTCGTGCACCTCGCGGCCGGTCCCGGTGAACACCGCCCACAGCTCTTCCGGGGTTATTTCGAGGGTGCCGGCCCAGAGGCTGAACACGACCACGGCGGCGAGGACGGCGGCGAGCCCGAGCAGACCCGCGAGGCGCAGGAGCGACCCGACGAGCGGCCGGGAGCCCGAGCGTGGGGTCGTGCCGTCGACTCTGGCCTGCGCGTGCAAGGGACCTCCTCGGAAAGTGGACCGAGGGTAGCCTTCCTCTGCCACCGAAGGGATCCGGCGCGGGCGCGCGAAGACCGGCGGTGGGCCCGGATGCCGATGCCGCGTGAACCGGTCGGCTCACCACCCCGTCGCTCGGGCTGACCGGCGAGCCCGGTCAGGAAGCGATCGCCCGGGGCCGTCAGCCGTCCGTGGGTTCGCTTCGCTCGATGTGCTCGCCGAACCAGGCGAGCGCGAAGCGGTTCGAGGCGATGCCGAAGGCGAGTGTGGCCCGCTGGTGGAAGGCGGTGTCGCGGTGCTCCGGGGGAACGGCCTGGGTGTCGAGCCGCGCGTCGAGGGCGGTGAGTTCGGCGAGGTCGGATTCGATGCGGGCGGTGATGCCGCGCAGGACCGGTACGCGATCGTCAGCGTCGAGCAGACCGAGGAAGTAGAGCCGGGAGAGCGCGGCCGTCTCGAAGTCCGAACCGGTCGGCTCGGAGCCCATCCAGGCCTGGAACTCCGCGCGGCCGGTGTCGGTGGCGCGGTAGACCTTACGGCCCCGGCCGCCCGCCTCGACGCTGGCGACCTCGATGGCCCCGCGTGCGAGCAGGCCGTCCAGCGCGCGTTTGATGCTGCCCGAGCTGGCGCTGTAGAAGAGGCCGACGCCCGCCTCGAACCCCTTGATGAGGTCGTAGAAGCTCTGCGGGGCGAGCAGCAGAAGTCCCAGGATCACGTTGGCCACCGGCCGAGTCTAGACCATTGACTCTCATAGACATGTCTTGTAGACATGTCTATGAGAGTCATTCGTTCATCCCGGGAGTCCACGTGCCAATGCTCATCGACCAAGCCCCCGACAATCACGTTCCCGCCGAGGTCGGCGCACGTCTGACCGGACTGCTCCGCCGGCTCGTCGAGCGGCGCGGTGTCCACCACGCCAACGTCGCCGTCGTCAGCGGCGACGGGAAGTCACGCTGGTCGGCCGCCGCTGGGCCTGCCGACCAAGGCACGCGAACCGACACCCCGTTCTTCGTCGCGAGCATCACCAAGCGCTTCGTCATCACGCTCGTCCTCCAGGCCCACGAGCGCGGCGACCTGGACCTCGACGCCCCGGTCGGCGACTACCTGCCGGCGGAGACGATCGCCGGCCTTCACGTCCACGAAGGCGTCGACCGCACCCCGGCGATCACCCTGCGCCACCTCGCGAGCCACACCTCCGGCCTGCCCGACTACTTCGAGAAGCGCCGGGGCGGCCCCAGCCTGCACGAAAGCCTCCGAGCCGGACGCGACGTCGCCTGGGACTTCGAGGAGATGACGCGGATCGTCCGCGAGGAGCAGCGCCCGCACTTCGCGCCGCAGGACCTCACCGCGGCCCGGCAGAAGGCCCGCTACTGCGACACCGGGTTCCAGCTGCTCATCCGCGTCGTCGAGACGGTCGGCGGCCGCTCCTTCCACGAGCTGCTCACCGAGGGGATCCTCGGCCCGCTGGGACTGGGGCACACCTGGCTGCCCGGCCGTGCCCCGGCCGACCCGGTGACGGCGCCCCCGACACCTCTCCACCGGGGGCGACGGCGCGTCGAGCTGCCCTCACTGATCGACTCGGCCAACGACCTGTTCAGCACCACCGGCGACCTGCTCGCCTTTCAGCGGGCGCTGCTCGACGGCGAGCTCTTCGCCGGGGCGCGCACACTGGACGCGCTCACCGAGCGGCGCAACCGGCTCCGCGACATCCCGATCCTGCGCTACGGGCTGGGCACCATGTTCTTCCGCGTCGGCCGCCTCATGGCACCGGGGCAGCGCCCGATCGACTTCGTCGGCCACTCCGGCGCCACCGGCACCTGGCTGTTCCACTGCCCCGAGCTCGACCTGCACCTGGCCGGCACCGTCGACCAGGTGAACGGGCAGGCGATCCCCTTCCGGTTCATGGCACGGTGCGCGAGCGTGTGGCGGGCCTGAGCCACGGCTGCTCCCGCCGGCGTCGCCGTGGACGGCGCCGGCGGATCCACCGCCGCTCAGCCGACGGCCGCCCCGAACCACCGGGTCAGGTGACCGCGCAGGTCGAGCCGGTCCTCCCCCACCCAGGCCACGTGCCCGTCCGGCCGCAGCAGCACCGCCGGCGCGTCCACTTCCTCGCCGACGTCGGCGACATGGCCGACCCGGTCCTCCCAGCCCGCCACCGACAGCCGCCCGGTCCGGTCGAGCAGCAGCCCTCGCCCGTCGCGCAGCAGCTCGAAGAGACGCCGCCCGCCCTTGAGCTCCACGTCGCGCAGCCGCCTGCCGAGCAGCTCGTGCCCCTCGCCGAAGTCGTAGCGGATCGCCACGCCGATGATCTTCTCGATCAGGTACCGGTTCGCCTCGTCGAAGCCCATCAGCTCCGCCATGAGGCGGCGCACGGCCTGCGGGCCGGGCTCGGTGGCGATCAGCACCGCCTGGGCCCGGGTGGTGTCGAGCACGTCGGCGGCGACCCGACGGCGTTCGTCGTGGTAGCTGTCGAGCAGTCCCTCCGGCGCCCGCCCGGTCGTCTCGGCGGCGAGTTTCCAGCCCAGGTTGAACGCGTCCTGGACGCCGAGGTTGAGCCCCTGCCCGCCCATCGGCGGGTGCACGTGCGCGGCGTCGCCGGCCAGCAGGACCCGTCCGACCCGGTAGCGCTCGGCCAGGCGGGTGCCGTCGCCGAAGCGGGAGAGCCAGCGCGGCGAGTGCGCGCCGAGGTCGGTTCCCGCGACGGCCAGCAGCCGCCGCTTGAACTCCTCGAAGTCCGGCGGCGCCGCGCGGTCCTCGGCGATGCCCGCGGCGGGGACCACCACGCGGTAGACCCCCTCGCCGAGATGCCCGGCACCGAAACGCAGCTGGGTCTTGCGGACCTCGGCGTTGACGGCGGCGATCGTCTCGGCGTCCGCGGTCAGCGACATCTCCCCCAGCAGCGTCTCGGCGGTGCTGGCCTCTCCAGGGAAACCGACGCCGAGCAGTTTGCGGACCGTACTGCGGCCCCCGTCGCAGCCGACAAGGTAACGCGAGCGCAAGCGTGTGCCGTCGGCCAGCTCGGCGGCCACTCCCTCGTCGTCCTGCTGGAGACCGGTGAGTTCGCGGCCGCGCCGGATCTCGGCGCCGAGGGCGAGGGCGTGCTCGGTGAGCAGGCGCTCGGTGACGGGCTGCGGGATGCCGAGGACGTAGGGATGCGTGGTGTCGAGACCCTCCGGCGCCGGTCTGAGGATGCCGGCGAAGAAGCCGCCGAGCGGGTGCGTCCTGCCGAGCGCGAGGAACCGGTCCAGGAGCCCGCGCTGGTCCATCAGCTCGATGCTGCGCGCGTGCATGCCCAGCGCGCGGACGACCTCGGTCGGTTCGGGCTCCCGCTCCAGCACGAGCACGCCGACGCCCCTCAGCCGCAGCTCGGCGGCCAGCATCATTCCGGTCGGTCCGCCGCCGACGACGATCACGTCGGTCCGGGAATCACCGATCACAGACCCACCATCTTCATGCCCGCCTCGTCGTAGCGCTCACCGGCGACGCCCAGCCGGTCGACGATGCCTTCGAGGTCGGCGACCTCGTCGGCGGACAGGCCGACCGCGGTGGCACCGGCGTTCTCGTCGACCCGCTCCCGGCGGCGGGTGCCGGGGATCGGGACGATCGACGGGTGCCGGGTGAGCAGCCAGGCGAGGGCGACCTGCGCCGGGGTGGCGCCCCGCGCCTCGGCGAGCGCGCGCACGTGCTCGATGAGCGCCTGGTTGGCGTCGAGGTTCTCCGCGCTGAAGCGCGGGACGCGGGCGCGGATCTCGTCGTCGCCGAACTTCGCACCGGCCGCCACGGTCCCGCTGAAGAAGCCCTTGCCCAATGGGCTGAACGGCACGAAACCGATGCCCAGCTCGGCGCAGGCGGGCAGTACCTCGGGTTCGGGGTCGCGGGTCCACAGTGAGTACTCGCTCTGGACGGCGGTCACGGGGAAGACCGCGTGGGCGCGGCGGATGGTCTCGGCGCCTGCCTCGGACAGGCCGAAGTGGCGTACCTTGCCCTCGGCGACGAGTTCCCCGACGGCGCCGGCGACGTCCTCGATGGGCACGTTCGGGTCGACGCGGTGCTGGTAGAACAGGTCGATCGCGTCTCCGCCCAGCCTCGACAGGGACTCCTCGGCGACGCGGCGGATCGTCTCCGGCCGCGAATCGGTGCCGCGCATCTTCCCGTCGACGATGTTCCAGCCGAACTTCGTGGCGATCACGGCCTGCCCCCGCAGAGGCGCGACCGCCTCGCCCACGAGCTCCTCGTTCACATAAGGCCCGTACACCTCGGCGGTGTCGATGAACGTGACCCCGTTCTCGATCGCGTAGCGCAGGACACCGATCATGTCGCCGCGGTCACCGGGATTCGGCCCGTAGCTCATCGACATGCCCATGGCGCCCAGACCGATCGCCGACACCTCTAGACCTTGACCGAGCGTGCGTGTGTGCATCGTCTGCTCCTCACCGTCTGCGTTCTCCGATCATCCTGCGCCCGCACGCCGCCCGCAGCCAGGTACAGGCAGAACCTCCCAGCCCGGCGGGGGTCGGCCTACCGTTGAGGCATGGGAGACGTACGCGCTGAGATCCGGGAGTTCCTCAGCTCCCGGCGCGCCCGGATCACGCCCGACCAGGCGGGACTGCCCGCCTACGGCGGAAACCGGCGGGTGCCGGGGCTGCGGCGCGAGGAGGTCGCCATGCTCGCCGGGGTGTCGGTCGACTACTACGTCCGCCTCGAACGCGGCAACCTGTCCGGGGCCTCGGAGAGCGTGCTCGACTCCATCGCCACGACCCTCCAGCTCAACGAGGCGGAACGGGAGTACCTCTACGACCTCGCCAAGGCGAGCGGAAACGGGCGCAGGCGGTCGGGGAAGCCGGCCGCGAAGGTCGGGCCCGCCGTGCAGCAGGTCCTCGACGCGATCACCGAGTCACCGGCGTGGGTGCGCAACGGCCGCCACGACATCATCGCCGCCAATGACATGGGCCGTGCCCTCTACGCGCCGGTGTTCGACGACCCGCGCCGGCCGCCGAACACCACCCGTTTCACCTACCTCAACCCCAAGGCACGCGAGTTCTGGCGCGACTACGACCAGGTCGCCCGGGACTCCGCGGCGATGCTGCGCATGGAGGCGGGCCGAAACCCCCACGACCCGGACCTGATCCGCCTGGTCGGGGAGCTGTCGACCCGCAGTGAACTCTTCCGCGAACGCTGGGCGTCGCGCGACGTCAAGCACCACCGCAGCGGCCTCAAGCGGCTGCACCACCCGGTGGTCGGGGACCTCGACCTCAACTACGAGTCGATGGAGCTGTCCAGCGAACCTGGACTCGTGCTCAACGTGTTCACCGCCCCGGCGGGCTCACCGACCGCCGACGCCCTGCGCGTGCTCGCCTCCTGGATCGCCACGCGCGACCCGTCGGCGGCCGACGAGGCGCCCACGAAGCGGAACTGAACGCGCGGCCGCACGCTTCGCCGATCGTTGACGGCTGCGCTCGCCACCCTGTTGAATCGGCGGGCATGAAGACGATCCTCTTCGCGCTGCGCGTCCGAGGCGGGCGGCTTCGAGCACTTCGCGATCGACGTCGACGACCTGGCGGCCACCCTCGACCGGCTCACCGCCGCCGGACTCGAACCGGGACCGGAGGAGCTGCCCGGGGGCCCGGACGGGCCGAAGACCTCGTGGCTGACCGACCCCGACGGCTACCGCGTCGAACTGGTCGAATGGCCGCCGAACTTCCTGGAGGACCTCGAAAGGTCGAGGGCCGAGTCCGGGAACTGACCGCGCGGCAAGGATCAGACCGCCTCCTCGACGCGCTCCCGCTCCTTCCGCCGACGCTTGCGCCACGCCTGGAGCGCCGGCAGCAGCGCCACGGCGAGGAAGAGCGCGAGGAGGGTGCCCGAGATCGGCCGCGTGACGAAGCCGGTGGGGTCGCCGTCGAAGAGGAGCAGCGAACGGCGCAGCGAACTCTCCAGCAGGGAGCCGAGCACGAAGGCCAGCACGAGCGGTCCGGGGTCGAAGCCGAGCTTCTTCATCAGGTAACCCAGGACGCCGAAGACGATGACCAGCACGATGTCGAAGACGCTGTTGTTGACCGTGTAGGCGCCCACGAGGGTGATCAGCACGGTGATCGGCGCGAGGATCGCCGCCCGCACGCGCAGGATGCGCACGAACAGTCCGACCAGCGGAATGCTCATGATCAGCAGCAGGACGTTGCCGATGTACATCGAGTTGACCACGCCCCAGAACAGCTCCGGCTGCTCGGTGACCAGCTGCGGGCCGGGCGTCACGCCCTGGATGAGCAGCGCGCCGAAGATCACGGCCATCGTCGCGTTGGCGGGGATGCCCAGCGACAGCAGCGGGATGAACGACGAGGTGGCCGCGGCGTTGTTCGCCGACTCCGGCGCGGCGACGCCCTCGATCGCGCCGCGCCCGAAGCGCTCGGGGTTGCGTGAGCGGCGCTTCTCCAGCGCGTAGGCGGCCAACGAGGACAAGACGGCGCCGCCGCCGGGGAGGACGCCGAGGACGAACCCGAGGGCCGACCCGCGGCCGATGGCGCCGCTGGACTTGCGCAGGTCCTCGCGGCTCGGCCAGACGTTGGCGACCGGCGCGGGCGCCTTCTCGGCGCGGTGGCGCTCCTCAAGGCTGTGCAGGATCTCGCCGAGCCCGAACAGACCCATCGCGATCGGCACGAAGTCGAGCCCGTCGGCCAGGGAGAGGTTGTCGAAGGTGAAGCGCTCGGCACCGGTGAAGCCGTCGCGGCCGACGGTCGCCAGGAGCAGGCCGATTCCGGCGGCGGTGAGCGCCTTGACCTTGCTGCCGCTGCTGATCGTCGACACCAGCAGGATGCCCAGCAGGGCCAGCGCGGTGTACTCGGGCGGGCCGAAGTCGAGCGCGAAACCGGCGATGAAGGGCGCCACCAGGGTCAGCGCGAGGATGGAGAGGGTGCCGCCGACGAAGGAGCCGATGGCGGCGATGCCGAGCGCCGTCCCGGCCTTGCCCTGCCGGGCCAGCGCGTGGCCGTCGAAGACGGTGACGACCGACGACGCCTCGCCGGGCAGGCGCAGCAGCACCGAGGTGATGGTGCCGCCGTATTGGGCGCCGTAGAAGATCCCGGCCAGCATGATGATCGACGTGACCGGTTCGAGGCCGAAGGTGAGCGGCAGCAGGATGGCGATCGTCGCCGCCGGGCCGAGACCGGGGAGCACGCCGATGAGCATGCCGATGACGACGCCGATGAGGCAGTACAGCAGGTTCGTCGGTTCGACGACGACGGAGAAGCCGTCGAGTACCGGGGACAGGTCGCCCAACGGTCCTCCAAATCTTCTAGAACAGGTGCGGGATGCTCACGTTCAGCGCGCCGATGAACAGCAGGTAGAACGCGGCGACCATGGCGAGGCCGCCGATGATCGAGGTGAGCAGGCGTTCCCGCCCGAGGAAGCGCAACCAGACGAAGGCCAGCAGCGCGGTGGGGATCTCGAAACCGATGGAGCCGATGACCGCGACGTAGCCGACCATGCTCGCCACGGCGATCAGGACGAGCAGGCCCGAGCGGTTGAAGCGCTCGGCGTCAGTGGTGCGGCGGGCGCGCAGGGCGAGCACCACGCCGAGGGCGATGAGCGCGCCGCCGATCAGCATCGGCCAGGTGCCGGCGCCCGGGGACGCCGGTTCGCCGACGCCGAGGCTCAGCGCCCCGGCGAGGGCCGCCGCGCCGAGGGCGAGGACGACCGCGGCGGTCACCAGGTTCGTGACCGTCCCGGCGGCCGCAGGCCGGTCCGGCTCGCCGAACTCGTCGACGGCCGGCCGGTCTTCGGTCGGCTCGCTCATCACTCGCCGCTCAGGTCGATCTGGTACTGCTCGACGAGCTGCCGGTAGGTCGACAGCGCGGTGTTCCACTGCTGGATCAGGGTGGGCCCGTCGACCTCGTTGGGAGTGAGCATCCGCTCGGTGTTGAAGTCCTTGTAGGGCTGCGACTCGAAGGACTTCTGGAAGGCCGCGCGCAGCCGGTCGATGACCTCCTGCGGGGTGCCCTTGGGCACCACGACCGCGCGGGACTGCTGCACGGGCGCGTTGTACCCGGCCTCCACCGCCGTCGGCGTGTCGGCGAGGTAGGCGGGCCGTTCCGTGGCGAAGGTGACGATCGGGGCGAGCTTGCCGGCCTGGATCTGGGCGGCGGCCTCGCCGAGCTGGATGGAGGCGACGTCGACCTGGCCACCGAGGACCGCCGTCAGCGTCGGGGCTCCGCCGTCGAAGGGGACGCCGGTGGCGTCGACGCCGGCCTGCGCGAACAGCAGCGCCTGGCTGAGGTGGCTTCCGGTGCCCACGCCGGTGGTGCCGTACTTGATCGACCGGCCGGCGGCGGCGATGTCGTCGACGGTCTTGAAACCGGACTCGGGACTGGCGACCAGGACGTAGTCGTCCTGGGAGAGCCCGGTGACGACCTCGTAGTCGTTGATGTCGACGGCCTGGTCCTCCGACACGGCCAGGGGCGTGATGTAGGCGAGGGAACCGACGAACAGCATCGCCGTGTACCCGTCGGCCGCGGCGCCCGCGAGCTCACCGGCGGCGACGGCGCCGTTGGCGCCCGGCCGGTTCTCGACGGTGATGGGCCGGCCGAGGTCGGCCGCGGCGGGGTCGGCCAGAGCGCGAGCGGTGAGGTCGGTGCTGCCTCCGGCGTCCTGTCCGACGAGGAGGGTCACCGCCTTATCGGGGTAGGAGGCGGCCGACTCGGAGCCGTTGTCGTCGAGGTTTCCACCGCAGCCTGTGAGGGCGAGGACCGCGCACAGTCCCGTGCCCAGCAGTGCCCGGCGCGGTACGCGAAGCCTTTTCGTCATTGAAACTCTCCTGAAACACGGGGGCGGGAGCGTGGATGGGGTCTCGTGTGAGGCGCCTCACCGTTGGGCGAGCCTATGACCGCCTGTCATGCCTGTCCAACTCTCTTAAAGCATTGATTGATACCTTCACTGCATGGCCTACACGCTCGAACAACTGCGGGGACTGGTCGCCGTCGCCGAGGAGTTGCACTTCGGGCGCGCCGCCGCCCGGTTGCGGATGACCCAGCCGCCACTGAGCCGCCAGATCCAGAAACTGGAGGCCGCCGTGGGCGCCCGGCTGCTGGAGCGCGACAACCGCCGGGTCTCACTGACGCCCGCGGGGACGGCCTTCCTCGCCGAGGCGCGCCGGATCCTGGCCATCGCCGAGGCCGCCCCCGACCTCGCCCGGCGGGTCTCCTCCGGCTCCAGCGGACTCATCCGCATCGGTTTCACCGCCGCCTCCACCTACGGAATCCTCGGCCGGCTGCTCAACGAACTGGAACGGGCACTGCCCGACGTCCGCGTCGAACTGTCCGAGATGGTCACCCGCGAGCAGACCGCGGCCATGTCGAGCGACGACCTGGACCTCGGCCTCGCCCGTCCGCCCTTCGACTCCGAGCTGTTCGACTCCCGCCTGCTGCACCGCGAGGCGCTCCTGCTCGCCGTCCCCGAAGGCCACCGCTTCACCGCCCTCGACCGGCCGGTGGGCGCCGACGACCTGCGCGTCGAACCGCTCATCTTCCACTCGCCGCTGCGGGCCCGGTACTTCTACGACCTGGTCGTGAGCATGATCCCGCTCGCCCAGGAGCACGTCGTGCACAGCGTCAGCCAGGTGCTGACGATGCTCTGGCTCGTCTCGGCGCGGCGCGGCCTCGCCTTCGTCCCCGCTTCGGCGAGGCTGCTGGGCATCCCGGGCGTCTCCTACGCGGCACTGGACACACCGGTGCCCGAGCCGGTCGAACTGCACCTGCTGTGGCCGCGCGACTCGCGCAACCCCGCCGTCCGGCGCGTCCTCGCGGTGCTCGACGAGGCGGAGTTCTAGAGTCGTCGATACCGCCCGGGTATCAAATAATGCGGAAACACTCTTGGACAGGCATCGTGATCAGTACTTACGGTGACCGCGTGACGCTGACAACGCCTGAAGAGCTCGCCACCCGGCTGACGACCGGACTGCTGTCGTTCCCGGTGACCCACTTCGACGACGAGCTCGCCTTCGACGAGCCTCGATACCGCGAGCACCTGGCCTGGCAGGCCGGCGCCGGCATCGCGGGCCTGTTCGCCGCGGGCGGGACCGGGGAGGGCTTCTCCCTCACCCCGGCCGAGATCGACACGGTCGTGCGCACGGCCGTCGACGAGGTCGGCGATCGCGTCCCGGTCGTCGCCCCGGCCACCGGCGGCACCGTCCAGGCCGCCGCCCAGGCCCGCACCGCCCAGGACGCCGGCGCCGCCGGGATCCTCCTGCTGCCGCCCTATCTCACCGAGGCCAGCCAGGCCGGGCTCATCGCGCACGTCGACGCCGTCTGCGGCGCCACCGACCTCGGCGTCATCGTCTACAGCCGCGCCAACGCCGTCTTCGACGACGTCACCGTCGCCGAACTCGCCGAGCGCAATCCCAACCTGGTCGGCCTCAAGGACGGCGTCGGCGACATCGAGCGGATGACCCGCACGTACGCCAAGGTCGGCGACCGCCTGATCTACATCGGCGGCCTCCCCACCGCCGAGACCTTCGCGCTGCCGCTGCTCCAACTGGGCGTCAGCACCTACTCCTCGGCGCTGTACAACTTCCTGCCCGAGTTCGCGCTGCGCTTCTACGCGGCGGTGCGCGCGCAGGACCGCCCCGCCGTCTACGGGATGCTGCGCGACTTCGTGATCCCCTACCTCGACATCCGCGACCGCTCCCGCGGCTACGCCGTCTCCATCATCAAGGCCGGCCTCACCGCCGTCGGTCGCCACGGCGGCCGCGTGCGGCCGCCGTTGACCGATCTCGACGAGTCCGAGCGGAACGCCCTCGCCGCCCTCATCGACAAGGTCGGATAGGACCATGAGCGCGCCCACCCCCACCATCACCGGCGTCGAGGTCGTGCCCGTCGCCGGCCACGACAGCATGCTGCTCAACCTCAGCGGAGCGCACGGGCCGTTCTTCACCCGCACCGTCGTGATCCTCACCGACAGCGCGGGCAACGTCGGCCTCGGCGAGGCCCCCGGCGGCGAGGCGATCCGCGCGACCGTCGAGGCCGCCGCCGAGATCCTGCTCGGCAGGTCCATCGCCGAGTACGCGACCCTGCTGCGGGCCGTCGCCGAGACCCACGCCGACCTCGACACGCACGGCCGCGGCCGCCAGACCTACGACCAGCGCACCACCGTGCACGCCGTCACCGCGCTGGAGTCGGCGCTGCTGGACCTGCTCGGCCGGCACCTCGGCGTGCCCGTCGCCGAACTGCTCGGCGAAGGACGGCAGCGCGACAGCGTCCCCGTGCTCGGCTACCTCTTCTACGTCGGCGACCGCGACCGCACCGACCTGCCCTACATCGCCGAGACCGATCCGGCCGACGACTGGGAGCGCCTGCGCCGCGAACCCGCCCTCACCCCCGAGGCGATCGTCGCGCTGGCCGAAGCCGCCCGGGACCGGTACGGATTCACCGACTTCAAACTCAAGGGCGGCGTGTTCAGCGGCGAGGAGGAGGCCGCCGCCGTCCGCGCCCTGGCCGCGCGCTTCCCCGGCGCCCGCATCACCCTCGACCCCAACGGCGCCTGGCTCCTGCGCGACGCCATCGCGCTCGGCCGCGACCTGCGCGACGTGCTCGCCTACGCCGAAGACCCCGTCGGAGCCGAGGGCGACCTGTCCGGACGCGAGACGATGGCCGAGTTCCGGCGGGCGACCGGCCTGCCCACCGCGACCAACATGGTCGCCACCGACTGGCGTCAGATGGCCCACGCCGTGCGTGCGCACGCCGTCGACATCCCGCTCGCCGACCCCCACTTCTGGACCATGCGCGGCTCGGTGCGCGTCGCGCAGCTCTGCCACGACTTCGGCCTCACCTGGGGCTCGCACTCCAACAACCACTTCGACATCTCGCTGGCCATGTTCACCCACGTCGGCGCCGCCGCACCGGGCCGGATCACCGCCCTCGACACGCACTGGATCTGGCAGGACGGGCAGCGCCTCACCCGTCGGCCGCTGCCCATCGTCGACGGGGCCATCGCCGTACCCACCGGGCCCGGCCTCGGCGTCGAACTCGACCGCGACGCCCTCGACGCGGCGCACCGGCTCTACCGGGAGCACGGCCTCGGAGCCCGCGACGACACCGTCGCCATGAGCTACCTGCTCCCCGGCTGGAGCTTCGACCCCAAACGCCCCTGCCTCGTGCGCTGAAACCGCGAAGGACGCCGACATGACCACGATCGACGAGATCACCGAAGTCGCGCTCTCCTCGGTGACCCTGCCGCTGAAGCAGGCGATCAGCGACGCGAAGGTCCTCACCGGACGGCAGCGCCCGATGACCGAGGTCGCCTTCCTCTTCGCCGAGATCCGCACCCGGGACGGGCACGAAGGAGTCGGCTTCGGCTACAGCAAGCGCGCCGGCGGGCCCGCGCAGTTCGCGCACGCCCGCGAGGTCGCGCCCGAACTGATTGGTGAGGACCCCAACGACATCGCCCGCCTGTGGACGAAACTCGTCTGGGCGGGCGCCTCGGTGGGGCGCAGCGGCGCCGCCACGCAGGCCATCGCCGCGATCGACGTGGCCCTGTGGGACCTCAAGGCCAAGCGCGCGGGACTGCCGCTGGCCAAACTGCTCGGCGCGCACCGCGAGTCCGTGCGCTGCTACGACACCTCCGGCGGGTTCCTGCACGAGTCGGTGGAGCAGATCAAGGACAACGCCACCGCCTCGGTCGAGGCCGGCATCGGCGGCATCAAGATCAAGGTCGGGCACCCCTCGCCGGCCGTCGACCTCGCCCGCGTCCAGGCCGTCCGCGAGCACCTCGGCGACGGTTTCCCCCTCATGGTCGACGCCAACCAGCAGTGGGACCGGCCCACCGCCCAGCGCGTGGGGCGAGCCCTCGAAGGGTTCGCGCTGACCTGGATCGAAGAGCCGCTCGACGCCTACGACGCCGAGGGCCACGCAGCCCTCGCCCGCAGCCTCGACACCGCCATCGCCAGCGGGGAGATGCTCACCAGCGTCGCCGAGCACCACGAACTCATCCGGCACGGCGCCGTCGACATCATCCAGCCCGACGCCCCGCGCATCGGCGGCATCACCCAGTTCATGCGCCTGGCAACGCTCGCCGACCACGCCGGGCTCATGCTCGCGCCGCACTTCGCGATGGAGATTCACGCGCACCTCGCCGTCGCCTACCCCCGCGAACCCTGGGTGGAGCACTTCGACTGGCTCCATCCCCTCTTCGAGGAGCGCCTAGAGATCCGCGACGGCCGCATCCACCTCTCCGGCCGGCCGGGCCTCGGCATCACCCTCAGCGACCAGACACGCGCCTGGACCGTCGACAGCGCCGTCATCCAGGAGGCAAGGACATGACCGACGTTCCCAGCATCGACCCGAGCACCGGCGAGATCGCCGAGATCGATTACCGGTCAGCCCCCGAGACGACGCCCGAGCAGGTCGACCGCCTCTGCCGCGCCGCCGCGAGCGCCGCCGAACCGCTGGAAGCGCTCGGCCGCGACGGGCGGGCGTCGCTGCTCGACGCGCTCGCCGAAGCGCTGGAGGGCGCCGGTGACAGGATCGTCGCCGTCGCCGACCGGGAGACCGGGCTCGGCGCCACCAGGCTGACCGGCGAGCTCGCCCGCACGTGCTACCAGCTGCGGCTGTTCGCCGAGGTGCTGCGCGACGGCGGCTACCTGGAGGCGACCGTCGACCACGCCGGCGACACGCCCATGGGGCCGCGGCCGGATCTGCGCCGCATGCTGGTCCCCGTCGGGCCCGTCGCGGTGTTCGGCGCGAGCAACTTCCCGCTCGCCTTCTCCGTTCCCGGCGGCGACACCGCCTCGGCGCTCGCGGCCGGCGCGCCGGTCGTCGTCAAGGCACACGGGTCGCACCCGGCGACGTCGCAGCTGTGCTTCGACGTGCTCGCGGCCGCGGCCACCGCGGCCGGTGCCCCGGACGGCACCCTCGGCCTGGTGCACGGTCAGCAGGCCGGCGCCGACCTCGTCGCGCACCCCGAGATCCGCGCCGTCGGCTTCACCGGGTCCACCGGAGGGGCCCGCGCACTGCTCAAGATCATCGAGGGCCGCCCGGATCCCATCCCCTTCTTCGGGGAGCTGAGCAGCCTGAACCCGGTCGTCGTGACCGCCGGCGCCGCGCTCGACCGGGCCGCCCGGCTCGGCGCGGAGATCGCCGCCTCGTTCACGCTGGGCGCCGGACAGTTCTGTACCAAGCCGGGACTGGTGTTCGTCCCTTCGGGCGATGCGGGCGACGAGGTCGTGACGGCGATGGGCGAGGCCATCACCTCCGCAGCCCCCATGGTGATGCTCAACGAGGGCATCGCCGCCGCCTACGGCAAGGGAGCAGGGCTCCTTGGGGCCACCGCAGGGATCGAGGAGGCCGCCCGCGGCGCCACCGACGACGACGCACCCGGCTTCCGCGGCACTCCCCGGCTGCTCACCACGACGGCCGCCGACCTGCCCCCCGAGGCCACCGAGGAATGTTTCGGCCCGCTCACGGTGGTCGCCCGCTACTCCGGTGAAGCCGAGCTCTTCACGGCGTTGGCGACACTGCCCTCGTCGCTGACCGCGACGATCCACAAAGGACCGGCCGAGGTCGAGCTGCCCGGGAGACTGGATCGCCGGCTGCGACGGCTGGCCGGCCGCATCCTCTACGACGGGCAGCCCACGGGCGTCGCCGTCTCATGGGCGCAGCACCACGGCGGCCCGTGGCCGGCGACCAACAGCCAGCACACCTCGGTCGGCACCAGCGCGATCCGCCGCTTCCTGCGACCGGTCACCTGGCAGAACGCTCCGGCGGAGCTGCTGCCGGAAGAGCTGCGCGAGGGGTACGACGGCGTGCCGCGACGGGTGGACGGGGTGCTGCGGGTGGGCCGGGGGTAGGGCGGGAGGGGATGGGGAGGTGTGACAGGGAGGCGGGAGGCCCCGGGCGCGGCAGAGAACGGGGTGGGTGGGGTGGGCTCGGAGAGCGCACGGCGTTGCGCGGGCCCGAGTGACTACGCCCGGCTCCGTGAGCAGCACGGTATTGCGCGCGGATGGCTCCACCGATCACCCCGAGCGGCACCGCACGTACGCGTGACCTCGCAGGCCGCCTTGGGGCGCGCCGGGCTGCGATGCCTCCGGCGGTCCACCGCAGGTGGCACGGCAGCGGCGTGGGGCCCGCGACGTGCTGCGGGACCGCGGGTGGACGCCGAGCTACCGCCGCCGCATATGCCTCGCCGTGGAGTCTTCACTCCCCATGTCACCGTCCGCAGCACCACCCGTCCGCGACCGACCCGCCCTCCACCGCATCCTCCAGCCGTACCCGGCCCACTACCCCTCGCCCCTGCCCGCGAACCGCCGCCACATTCCGCCCGACTTAACAGCATTCGCCCTAGACTACGAATAAAAAGGCCTCACCAGCGAC
This sequence comes from Phytomonospora sp. NPDC050363, assembly GCF_040655735.1. Classification (NCBI taxonomy): domain Bacteria; kingdom Bacillati; phylum Actinomycetota; class Actinomycetes; order Micromonosporales; family Micromonosporaceae; genus Phytomonospora; species Phytomonospora sp. NPDC050363. The sequence goes on along the minus strand of NZ_JBFAKK010000001.1, from coordinate 45,212 downwards.
CGACCTCGCCCCACCTTGACAGGCAAGTCAACACTTGCCTATCGTCGGATCATGGCGGAGGAGGACGTCTTCAAGGCCCTGGCCGACCCCACCCGCCGGCTCATCCTCGATGAGCTGGTGGACCGGGACGGCCAGACGCTCTTCGAAATCTGCACGCGACTGGTCTCCAAGCACAAGCTCGGGCTCACCCGCCAGGCGATCAGTCAGCATCTGGCCGTGCTGGAATCCGCCGGCCTGGTCGGCACCCGCCGGCAGGGCCGCTACAAGTTCCACGACCTGAACACCGAACCGCTCGAACGCGTCATGACCCGATGGCTCAGGCCCGGCACCACCGAGGAGAACCCATGAGGATCCACCTGTCCAGCGTCTTCGTCGACGACCAGGACGAGGCCCTGCGCTTCTATACCGAGGTCCTCGGCTTCGTGAAGAAGCACGAGGTCCCCATCGGCGAGGACAAGTGGCTCACCGTCGTCTCCCCGGAGGACCCCACCGGCACCGAACTGCTCCTGGAGCCCTCCGGCCATCCCGCCGTGAAACCGTACAAGGACGCCCTCGTCGCCGATGGGATCCCGGCCACCTCCTTCGCCGTCGAAGACGTGCGGGCGGAGTTCGAGCGACTGCGCGAGCTCGGTGTCGCCTTCACCCAGGAGCCGCTGAAGATGGGCGCGGTCACCACCGCCGTCTTCGACGACACCTGCGGCAACCTGATCCAGATCGTCCACAGCGAGTAGGGCCGGTCAGTCCGCCCGCACCCTGCGCGTCTCGGCGCGGTAGACCGCGAACATGCCGCCGAAGCCCGCCAGGCCGATGAGGATCATGACGGCGATCGTCGGCCACTGCCACGCTTCGGGCAGGTACAGCGCGAGGAACCACACCTTGTCGGGCGAGCCGTCGAGCTTGATCCCCAGCGGCACGAGCCCCTGCGGGAACAGAGCGATGATCCCCACGGCCATGCTGCCCCACATGCGCAGCCGGCTTCCGGCGCCCATCGTCTCGAACGCCGTCGGTGGCCTCACCGTCCCCGCGGCGGCGTTCGGGCGCTTCCCGGTGCGCATCAGCTGCAGCAGCTCGGGCCCGGTCTCGGCCAGGCGCCCGGCGGCGAGGCGACCGAATCCGAGGTAGGCGGCGGCCCCGACCACGATGGCGACCGGCACGCTCGCCCAAGTCAGTGCCGCCTGGCCGAGCAGGTGCCCCGCCAGGGCAACGCCCAGCGCGGGGAGGATCGCGACGGAGGTCAGCAGGAACATCAGCAACGACTGGCCGGTGACGTCGCCGTGGTCGAGCGGTGAGTGCTTGCTCCGGTGCGGATCGGGGCCGGGCACGAGCCCGACGACGGCGATCCAGACGAGCAGCCCGGCGCCTGCGCCGAGAGCGGCGAGGTTCGCCGCCAGTGCCCACGGCAGCATGGCCGCCTCTCCGTGCACGACCACTCCGGCGACGGTCATCGCCAGCGTCATGGGCCCGAACACCGTCAACCAGGCGAGCTGCCGTGCCCGCACGTCGGCCTTCTCCTTACCGGGGACCGTGAGCGTCATCCACAGCGCGGTTCCGTCCTGGCCGTAGAGGTTCGCGCACGTCGCCGCGCCCATGACGGCGGCGCCCGCGCCTGCGAAGGGGAAGAAGCCGGTGTAGTCGAGCGTCACCGGGAACAGTGCGGTGAGCAGCGCGAACACGACGGGCAGCGTGATGTTCTGGGTGCGCAGAGGATCGCGCCACCAGGTGCGCAGCTCCCGGAGGTAGAACAAGCCCAGATCACCGCGAGCCGCCCACCCCCTGGGGGCAGCCCACTCCGCCGACGAGCCTCGCACGACCGCACGGGTGATCGGCTGCGTGCCGAGGAGTCGCGACCACACACCGAACAGCGCCACGGCGAGAACGGCGAGCCCGGCCAGCGGCCCGGCGGCGCCCCACCAGTCGCCGCGCGAGGCGGCCTCGACCGACAGCAGCCCCCAACTCGACGGGAGCGCGCGCAGGACCGTCGAGACCCGCGCCGGGAAACCGTGTTCGAGCAGGATGTACACGGCGATGAAGACGACCCAGGAGAAGGACGCCAGCGCGACCATGGCCGCGGTGACCGAGGCGGTCACGACGCCACCCAAGCGGGAGCTGGCCAGCGTCGCGAAGAGCAGCGAGACGACCCTTGACGCCAGCACGACCAGCAGGAGCAGCAGGATCGCGGCGGGGATCGCGACGGCCACGGCCCACGGGCTCAGGCGGGCGGCGAAGACGACCAGCGCGGTGAACGCGAGCAGCGTGACCAGGGTGGTGACGGCGACCATCGCCGAGGCGAGCAGGCCGAGGGTGAGCGTGCGGCGCGGGATCGGCTGGCGCTGGAAATGGTGTCCGCCGATCGGGGCTTCGCCGGTGAAGGCGGGCCCGGCCGCCCAGCCGAGGGCCCACAGCGCGAAGGTGACCGCGAGCAGGTCCATCAGCATGCGCGGGTGCGCGAAGTCGAGGAAGGACAGCACGATCGTGGCGACGGCGAGGGTGAGGCCGGCCGTGGCGCCGAGTGCGGCCCATGCCTTCTTCCCGCCGGTCGCGGTGTTGCGCAGCACGGCGAGCTTCATGCCGATCAGGACGCCAACCACGACAGTCCCCTCCCGCCGCCGACCTCGACGCCGACCAGGTCGACGAAGGTGTCCTCCAGCGTGCGGTCACCGCGCACCTCGTCGAGCGGCCCTTCGGCCACGACGCGGCCCGCGGCCATCACCGCGACGGTGTCGCACAGCTGCTCGACGAGTGCCATGACGTGGCTGGAGATCAGCACCGATCCGCCGCCGGCGACGAAGCGCTGGAGAATCCGCTTGATGGTGGCCGCGGAGACCGGGTCGACGGCTTCGAAGGGTTCGTCGAGCACGAGGAGGCGGGGACCGTGCAGCAGCGCGGTCGCCAGGCCGATCTTCTTTCGCATGCCGGTGGAGTAGTCGACGATGAGCGTGCGCTCGGCGGGGCCGTCGAGGTCCATGACGGCGAGGAGTTCGCCGGCACGGTGCGCCGACTCGGCGACGTCGAGGCCGTGCAACTGCCCCAGGGACGTGAGCAGTTCTCGCCCGGTGAGCCGTTCGGGCATCGCCAGCCCGTCGGGGAGGACGCCCATGAGCGCGCGTGCGCGCAGCGGCTCCTGCCACACGTCGACCCCGTGGACGAGGGCGCTGCCCTCATCGGGGCGCTGGAGGCCGACGGCCATGGAGAGGGTGGTGGTCTTGCCCGCGCCGTTGGGTCCGACGAGTCCGTAGAAGGAGCCGGGGGCGACGGTGAGGTCGACGTGGTCGGCGGCGGTGTGCTCGCCGAAGGTCTTGTGGAGTCCTCGGATGAGGAAGGCGGCCGGTGCCGTGGTCATGATTCCGCTTTCGGGTGGAGGTGGCGCAGCGACCGGGCCGCGGTGACCAGACGCCAGGCGAGGAGTGAGGAGAGGACGACGAGAAGCGCCGCGGTGAGCGCGTCGGCGGGTGGTGTGGCGATTCCCAGGTCGAGGTCCCGGAAGGCGTCGCGGTTCAGCGCGCGGCCGGCGGCGAGCAGCCACAGCGGGGGCACCAGGACCGCGAGGTCCAAGACGAGCGCGGTCAGCCGCAGGGCGGGCGACCATCCGCGCCGGTGGACGACGAAGGCGAGGACGGCTTGGAGTGCCAGGGCGGCGATCACGGCGGGCCACCAGAAGCTCCACTGGGCCGGTGACAGCGGCGGCTCGTTGAGGACCACGTGCTGGACGACGATGGCCGCGATGGCCGCGAGCGCCGTCGCGGCCCACAGGATGGCTTCGCCGAGGGCGAGGCGTGTCGAGCTCGAACGCTGCGGGAGGTAGGCGGTGGACCAGGTCACCTCCGGCTTGGCGGGTGCCGGGACGATGCGGTCGACGAGCGCGAAGATCAGCGTCGTCCAGAAGGAGACGTGCACGACGGCCTCCAGTGCTCCTCCCGCGACGGCGCCGACGATCGAGGCGACGGATGCGCCGCGTTCCACGGCGTACACGAAGGCGACGCCGGCGATGATGGGGACGATGATGACGAGCAGGAGTCGCAGCAGGATGCGCCACGCGGGGTAGCGGACGCTGGAGATCAGGCCGAGCGGGCGGCCCCGGTAGCGGGCGGCGAACAGGAGCGGGTCGCCGAACTCGACGAGGACGGCTTCGACCGCCTCGTCCTCGTCGAGTTCTTCGCCGAGGCGTTCGCGGACGCCGTCTTCGATGGCGTCGCGCAGTTCGCGGCCGGCGTCGGCGCGGTCCTTGGGCGGGACACCGGCGACGGCGACCTCCAGGTACCGATCAACCGTCGAGGTCATCGTCGTTCCTCTCCCGCAGGCCGGCGAGGGCCGACCGCATCCTGTCCAGGTCGTCGCGCAGGGCCGTCGCGACGCGGTCGCCGGCCGGGGTGGTCCGGTAGAACTTCCGGGGGCGGGGCTCGTCGTTGTTCCACGCGCTGACCAGCAGGCCCTGGGCTTCCAGCCTCCGCAGTAGCGGGTACAAGGTGTTCTGCTCCACTTCGAAGCCCGCTTCTTCGAGGCGGTGGCTGAGCGCGTATCCGTAGGCCGGCGTCGTCAGGACCGTCAGGCACGCGCTGACGACGCTGCCACGCCGAAGCTCGTGCAGATGGGCGGCGAGCGCGGGATCTTCCATGCGGCAACCATACTGTATTCGGATACAGTATTGGAGCGGCATCTAGTATGGGCCCATGCCGGAGGACCGCCGAACGTGCATAGACCGCCTGGTCACGGAACTGTCGGGAAGGGAGGTGCCGCACACACTGCGGGTCGCCGTCGACGGTCCGGACGCGGCGGGCAAGACGACGCTGGCCGACGAGCTCGCCGACCGCCTCGCGCGGATCGGGCCGGTGATCCGTCTCAGCGTCGACCGCTTCCACCGGCCGCAGGACGTGCGGCGGCGGCGCGGATCGCTGTCGCCGGAGGGCTACTACCGCGACTCCTTCGACAACGAGACGATCGTCGGCGAGGTGCTGCGGCCTCTCGGGCCCGGCGGCGACGGGCGCTACCTTCCCTCGGCCTTCGACTACCGCACCGACCGCGCCGCACGGCCCGCGCACCGCGCGGCGCCGCCGGGCGCGGTGCTGCTGTTCGACGGCGTGTTCCTGCTGCGGCCAGAACTGCGCGACCACTGGGACGTGTCGGTCTACCTGCACGTCGACGAGGACGTGACGCTGGCCCGTGCCCGTGTGCGCGACCTCGGCCTGTTCGGCTCGGTGGAGGCCGTGGAGGAGCGGTACCGAAAGCGGTACCTGCCGGGCCAGCGGCTCTACCGCGAGGAGGCGCGCCCGACGGAACAGGCCGACATCCTCGTGGACATGGCCGATCCACAGGCCCCGGTGATCATGCGGTGGCCCGGCTGATCCGCTGGCCACCCTAGGCGCCGTCGCCCGATCGCCGATCGCCGGCCTTCGCCCGCCTGCCGGCCCAGCCGGTTCATGTCGCAGGAGTTCGTGTCGCGTGGCCCCTCGGAGCCGCCCTGTCCGCATGCGGACAGGGCCAGCCGCCGCGACATGGTAGTTGTCAACGATGCCGAGTCGAATGCGCACCAAGGACGGTCACACCGTCGGCCAAGGCGACCTCGTGTGGGCGGTCAACGGAACCGGCCCGTATGTGATTGCCGACGCCGAGGGCAGACTGGTCTACCTCCAGCTGGTCGGCAGCGACACCGATGGTCTGTTCTTCGAGCCCGGCGACCTGGCGCTGTACGTCTGCAAGAACCGGCCTAAGGGCTACTGACCCGGCACGTACGGCACGAACACCTCCCGGCCCGGCGCCTCCAAGCGGCCGCCGACCCGATCGTGCTCGTACCGGGCACCCACGACAGCAACCTGTCGCCCCACACCTTCGGCAGAGACACCAACCTGTCGACCACACTCGCGAGACGAACACCGGCGGGGTCGAAGGCGCCGACTACCACACCGTCGACAACAGCACCCTCACCGCGGGCACCTCCGCTGAGCTCACCGAATTGACTGACGCCGTCGCCCACCAGCAGTGGCCCGAAGGCATGCAGCCCACTCACCCACACCCTGCGGGCACGGTCTGGAAACCCAGGCCGGGCCCGCTTTGGAGGAGCCCGGCCTGCCTCGATGCGGGTGACCGCGTCGGGGTCCTCCTGCCCAGCGGGGTCTTCGTGCCCGGTGGAGACTTCGGGGAGCCGTGCCGGGCACGTGTCCTGCCTGCCGGATCCAGGGTCAGCGTGCACTGGGCGGGTGTCAACCGCCTCTTCACGCGTGCGTAACACGGGGCGGGAAACGATCAAATGCCCGCCGGGCGGGGCTGGTGCGGCGTTATATGGAGGCCAGCAGGGCCGGGGCCTTCGGGGGTTGGCTCCGCCTGCGTGCGGGACCGGTAGGCGCTTCTTCGTCGACAGCGCGCTCCTGCGACCGGTCCCGCGCCCTGGGCGCCGTGGGGCCCGAGGTCCGGCCGGAACGTAGCCGCATCTCGCCTACGGCGCCCTTCGGCGTCACCGTGTGGCGGTGTGCTGGTTGGGCTTGGTGCAAGACCGGGAACGTCTCGGGGCCGGGCGGGGCGAACCCGGCCGGGGGTGTTTCCGGCGCGCCGGCAGCGGGTGCTCATCGCGAGGGGCCGCCGCGCCGCCCCACCATCCGGCCCCGGCAGCAAAGCCTCGGTTGCGCCGCAAGCCGCTGCGATTCCCGCTCAGGCGGCCGCGATGGGCGCCTACGCCCCGCCTCCCAGCACCCCCGGAACACCTCCGGGCACTCCCGGCACGCCAGTCCCTATGTTGCCAAGCCTCCACCGTTGGGGCTGTCGTCGCTGTGGCCGCACACCCTGGCGATCACCGGCGTCTTCGCGATCCTGGTCGGTGTGTTCGCGCCACTGGCCTCCAACAGCGATCCCGCCACGAACCGGCGGCGTGCGGTCCGCACGGTGACCGTCTCCCCGCCGCAGCAGCGCACCCACATCGGCCTGGCCAAGCGCATCCCCACCAGCGCCTCCGCCGAGCGGAAGCCGATCGCCGAAGCCCTCGCGGGGACTGGCCCCTCACCGGTCGTGCTGGCACTGGCCCCACACCTCGCGCGTGCCGCGACCGGCGCCGCCCCGGCCGCCGAGGAGCAGCGACTGGCGGGCGAAGTCGCCGACATGCTCGCCACGCGGCCAGCGCAGCGCGCTGCGCTACGCGAGCCGTTCCGCGCAGGCCTTGGCCGGCTTCGCCCTGACACCGCTACTTTCGCCTCCAGCTCGCGCTCCAGCTGGTCGAGGCGCTCGGCGCGCTCCTGCGGTGACAGGCCGGTCAAGCCCAGCCGGGCATCCCGCTCCTCTTGCGACATGCGCCCGAGACCACGCAGCAGCGCCCGGCGACCGAAGTCCCCGGGCGCTGCGGGCGGCGAACCCCGTACGTCTCGAGAACGCGCGGGAAACCCCTCTGCTTGAGCCGGCCACGACGCGCGCGGCCAGTCCGCCGACACCGAAATACCCACCCGCCCATCACACCCAAACCCACCCGTTCGGCTGGCAGCGCTGACGGTTTTGCGTCACAACCCATCCCCGCCACCCCCCGAAACCGAGGGGACGAATAGGGCGCTACGCCTATGTAGACACCCCGCGTAGACCAGGACCACAGCGGACATCACACCTGGCCACGGGTGGGCGCTACGGGGCGCCACGCCCTCCACCCGACCACCGGGTCAGGCTGGAGGGTTGGCCTCGGGAGGGCTTGTCTTGCGGGTGCGAGGCGTGTTCTAGATCGTTGATGTGAAATTCTGACCAGCGCAGACGCATCCCGGCGGCGGTCTCCGAGGACCTTCTCCAGTGCCCAGCGCCGCGCAATTGGCCTCACGCCGACCTGTTAGGCCGCTAGAGACAGCTATCGACCACAGATACCGCCCTGACCAGCGAATCTTTCTCCCATCAACGATCTAGGGCCCGTTCGCCGCGACCCGCGCCCGGTCGAGCAGGACCGGGTCGTGGGCGTTGACGATGAGCAGGTCCGAATCGGCTCGCCGATGCAGCTCGGCGAGACTCGCGTGGTTGGCCCGCACCCGCTTCCAGTCGTGCGCCACCACGCGTTCCTGGACACGGCCCAGCACGGGGCCGTTGCCGTGGCCGGTGATGGCTCCGCGATGGTAGAAGGCGTCGCCGGCCTGGAGGATCCACCGCGAACCTAGGTCGACGACGACGGCGGCGTGGCCGCGGGTGTGTCCCGGCATCGGGATGAGCGCGATGGACCCGTCGACGCCGTCGAGCGGCCGCACGGCGGCGAACCCCCGCCAGGACTCCCCCGCCGCGTCGTAGGTGACGATCCGCGGCTCGTGGCCCCAGGCGGCGGGGTGGTATCGGCCGCGTTCCAGCAGGGTCCACCGCAGGCCGGCGGCCGCCCACTCGTCCGCCGTCAGGTGGATCCTGGCGTCGGGAAAGTCGGCGGCCCCGCCGATGTGGTCGAAGTCGAGGTGCGTGACGACGATGTCGGTGACGTCGGCCGGGTCGTGGCCCAGCCGCCGAACCTGGTGGATCGCGGTCTCGGCGGGGTCGAGCGCCGGGCGGGCCACATACCGGTACGGGCCGACGCGGCGCGCCGGGTCGGCGATGTCGGCCAGCCCGATGCCGCTGTCGACGAGGACCAGCCCGCCGTCGGTCTCCAGCAGCAGCACGTGGGTCACCAACCGCAGACCGGGCGTGCGCATGGTGCCGCAGTTGAGATGGTGGACGCGCACCTTCGGGCCCTCAGTCCGAGAGGTCGGCGGGAGCGGTCGTCTCCAGCAGTCGACGGTCGGGTTCGCCGCTGAGGCTCGCCAGGCCGCGCAGCGCGCGGACGGCCGTCAGCCAGGTCCCCGGCCGCTTGATCGAGACATGCCCGAGGAGCTGCTTGAGCATGGTCAGGCTGTCGAAGTAGACGCGCTCGGTGACCAGGTTCTCGTGCTCGTCGAAGATGAAGTACCCGGTCATCCGCACCCGGAAGGGCCGGCCGGTCGCCGGGATGCCGCCGAGCGGCCCGCGATGGGTGCCGAGCAGCCAGAACTCGACGATCACCGCGTCGGCGCTGTGCCTCAGCTCGATGATCTCGTGATGCTGGTCGGGGAAGGCGACGCGGGTGTCGTGGTAGTAACCGCGGACCGCGGTGTCCCCGTCGTGGACGGTTAACGTCGGGACGATCTCGTAGTGCGGGTGCGGAAAGGTCGACAGCACGTCGTCCCACTTCTGCACGACCTCGTCGCGGAAGTGGTCGAGGACGAGCCGCTGGCGGGCGCGCAGGACGTCGGCGCCGGGAATGTCGAAGCGGTTCATGGCTTCCCTGTCGTGTCGTCGCGAGGATATCCACAGCGTGGATTTTCTATCCGGGAACTTATTCCACGTTGTGGGTTTTCGCAAGGGCGCGGCATGATGAACAGGTGACCCCACCGACGAAGGACGCAACGGCCAAGCCCACCCGGGGACGCCCGCCGAAAGGCTCCCCCGCGCTCACGCGGGAGGCGATCCTCGCCTCGGCCATCGCCGTCATCGACTCCGACGGGGTGGAGAACACCAGCATGCGGACGGTGGCCCGCCGGCTCGGCGTGGACGCCAAGAGCCTCTACAACCACGTCGACGGCAAGGACGGCCTCCTCGACGCGGTCGCCGAGCACATTCTCGCCGGCTTCGCCATCCCCGAACCGACCGGCTCGCTCGGCCCCGACCTCATGGCCTTCGCCCGCAGCTTCCGCCGCACCACCCTGCGACACCCCCGCGCCGCCGCCCTCGTCCTCACCCGACAGGTGGCCTCGGCCGCCGGACTCGCCCCCACCGCGGCGATCCTGTCGGTCCTGCGCGCCGCGGGCTTCGGGCCGGGCGAGTCCGTCCACCTGCTGCGCTCGCTGCTCGCCCTGACCGTCGGCGCGCTCTTGCGCGAGGTCGAGGCCGGGCCGACCTTCGGCGTCGGCGACCCCGACGGCATCGCCGACCGCCGCCGCGCCCTGGAGGGCTCGGGGCACCCGGCACTGTCCGAGGTGGCCGCGCAACTGGCCCGCTGCGACCACGAGGAAGAGTTCGAGTTCGCGCTCGGCCTGATGATCGACGCGGTCGCACGGCGGGCCGCGCACGCGGCCTGAGGCGCGCCTCGGTCACGATCGGAGGGCGGGCAGCAGCTCCTCTCGGCACCAGGCGGCCAGTGTGGTCGGCGTCGTGGTCAGGGCCGTGCGCTCCTGCTCGGGAGTGAAGCCCTCGCGCAGGCCCGTCGACATGCCCATGATCCCGTCGACCTGCCCCGGCGGCAGCCCGGCGGCGCGGAGCCGCTCGCGCATCCGCTCGTCGGGAATTCGCTCTGCGCGCACGGGAAGTCCGGTGACCTCGGCGACGACTCCCACCGCCTTCTCCCAGCTCAGGTCGGCGGGACCGTGCACGGCCTGGACGACCCGGCCGGACCAGTCGGGGTTGAGCAGCCGCCCGACGGCGACCTCGGCGATGTCGCGCGGAGCCACCCAGGCCATCGGCCGGTCGACGGGCAGTACGACCGCGACGGTGCCCTCCCGGATGGCGTCGAGTTCGAGCAGGAGATTGCTGAAGAAGAAGCCGCAGCGCAGATGCAGGACGCTCGCGCCGGTCGCGTCGAGCGACCGTTCCGTGCGCGCCAGCCCGTCGATCTCGCCGGCGCCGGAGCGCTTCTCCGCGCCGACGCTGCTCTGGAAGACGACCCGCCCGACCCCGTTGGCCGCCACCGCGTGAGCCGCGACGGCTCCGAAGCGGGCATAGGCGCCGGCGGGATCATCGTCCATGCTGGGCGGATCGACCCAGTAGAGCGCGTCGACGTCCTTGGTCGCCTCGACCACGGCGTCCTGATCTCCCTGGTCGACGGCGACGGGCTCGGCGAAGGAGGCCAGGCCCGGGTCGAGGCGGGCGGGATCCCGCATGAGCACCCGTGGCCGCACCCCGGCGCGCACGAGTCCGGCCAGGACATGCCGGCCGACGTTGCCGGTCGGGGTAGTGATCGCGACGCGCATGCCGTCTCCTCCTTGGTGGGCCGATCCCACGCCTTCACGATAAGGAGCGAGGAGGACCGATCCGGTCACCCTTCCCCGATCCTCACCGCTCCCGGGGAGTCACCAGCCCGGATTCATAGGCGTGCACGACGAGCTGCGCGCGGTCGCGGGCGCCCAACTTCGCCATGGCCCGGTTGAGGTGCGTCTTGGCGGTCATCGGAGTGATCTCCATGCGGGCGGCGATCTGGTCGTTGGCCAGGCCCTTCGCCACCAGCGCCACCGCCTCGCGCTCACGGTTGGTCAGGGTGTCGGCGCGGGCTTCCCCGATCGAGTGCGGTGGCTCGGTGACGTACCGGTCGATGAGCTTGCGGGTGATCGACGGCGCGAGCAGGGCGTCGCCCCGGGCGGCGACGCGAACGGCGTGCAGGAAGTCCTCCGGAACGATGTCCTTGACCAGGAACCCGGCCGCTCCCGCGCGCAGGGCGTTGAAGACGTGCTCGTCGAAGCCGTAGTTGGTGAGGATGACGACGTGCACGCCGCCGAGGGCAGGGTCGGCGGCGATCCTGCGGGTCGTCTCGATCCCGTCGAGCAGCGGCATCCGGATGTCGACGAGCGCGACGTCGGGCAGGTGCTCACGGACGAGGGCCAGGCCCGCGACGCCGTCGGCGGCCTCGCCGACGACCTCGATGTCGTCCTCCAGGTCCAGCAGCGCCCGGAACCCGCTGCGCAGCAAGGGCTGGTCGTCGATCAGGAGCACCCGGATCACGCGGCCGACTCCACCGGCAGCTCGGCCTCGACGGTGAAGCCGCCTTCGGCACGGGATTCGGCGCGCAGACGCCCGCCGAGAGCCGTGACTCGCTCGCGCATGCCGAGCAGGCCGACACCCGGTCTCACCGCGGCGCCGGGATCGCCGTCACCGTCGTCGTCGACGCGGATCGCGAGGGCGTCGGGGCGGTAGTCGATGTGCACCGACGCGGTGGTGGCCGAAGCGTGGCGGGCGACGTTGGTCAGGGACTCCTGCACGATCCGGTAGGCGGTCCGGTCCACCGCGACCGGCACGTCGTGCCGTCGGCCGCCGATCGTGAGAGTGGCGTCGAGGCCGGTCAGGCGGGTGCGCTCGATCAGGCCGGGAACCTGGTCGACGCCCTGTCTCGGGAGGTCCTCGTCGCGCAGCGCCCCGAGGGTCGCCCGCAGTTCCCGGTTCGCCTCCCGACTGGCCGCCTGGATCGCCAGCAGCGCCTCGGGCACGTCCTCCCCGCGCTTGCGGGCGACGTGGACGGCGACTTCGGCCTGCACCTTGATGATCGAGATCTGGTGGATGAGCGAGTCGTGGAGTTCGCGCGCGATGTGCAGCCGCTCCTCGTCGGCGCGGCGCCTCGCGGTCTCCTCGCGGGTGCGCTCGGCCTCGTCGGCGCGGCGCTCGGCCTGCCGCAGCGCCTCCCCCGCCGCTGCGGCGGCGACGATCCACGCGATCTCCAGGGCGCCCCGGGCCTGCGCGAAGGCCTCGCCGACCGGCCAGTCGTGCGGCGAGGCCAGGATCGCCAGCGGAAGCGCCGCCAGCGTCACGACGGCCACGACGACCGTGACGAGCCGGTGGCCCGCCCGGACCGCGGCGTAGACGGCGAAGAGGAATGCCACGGCGGGAACGTCGAAACCGACCGCCTGATAGCCCACCGCGCACAGCCCTGTGACGGCCAGGACGGCCACCGGCGCCCGGCGCCGCGCGATGAGCGCGAAGCCGCTGACGGCCAGGAGCGCGTAACCGACGATGCCGAGTCCGGTCGCGGAGTGCCCCTGGAGCAGCCCGACGAGCAGCAGCATCGCCGCCACACCGGCGGTGATCAGCCGGTCGGTGACACCCGCCGGGATCGCCGGCCGCCTTCTGTCCATGTCGGCACACTAGCCCGGTCCACGGGCGCGAACCTCCTGCCGCCGGACGAGGGAGCGGCTACCGCACCCGCGGTACTCCCCCGTGTTCTGCGTCGGCGGCGGCATTCCCACGCCGTGGTCGCGGCAGGCCCGATCACCTCCCTCCGCAGGACGAACGGCGCCGTGCCGGGCGACAGGATCAGGATGACCGCATCTCACGACGAGATGCCCGGAAGAGGAGAACGACATGTCTTCGACAGCAGCCGCCCGAGTCGTCATCACCGCCGGTGGGTCGGTCCTCGCCTTCGAGCCGGTCGCCGCCAGTGTGTTCACCGTGAGCGCCGGACGGATCGGGGCGAGCGCCGGCGCGGTGCTCGGCGTGGTCGCGGTGGTCGTCGCCGTGCTGGCCCTGACTCGGCCGCAGAGTCGTTTCAGCGTGGCGAAGGGGCGGCTCGGGGCTCTGGTGAGCCTGGCGGCGGCGGTGCTCGGCGTCGCTCTCGGTGGATGGGTCGTGGCCACCGCCGACTCCGGCATCGGCACCGGCAACGGGCGCGGCGGCGCCTACGTGGCCCTGCTGGTGGGGACGATCGGCCTTGTCCTCGGCGGGTTCGCGCTGCGTCGTTCTCGCCGCGCGGACTGAGCCTTCATACCCCCTACCGGTATGGCGAGCGTCACTCGCCCCATCCTGCCACCGAGTACCCCCCTGGGGTATAAATGGCTCGCACGTCCACAACGGTCCACCAAGGCCCTTGTGGACTCCGCGAGCAATCGGGGCGATGTCGACGCGATATACCCCCTACCAGTAAGGAGTACTGATCATGTTCCAACCCTCCACCGCACCGGCCTCCCGCCGGTGGTGGGCCCTGGCGCTCATCGCGCTCGCCCAGTTCATGGTCATCATGGACACCTCGATCATCGGCGTGGCCCTCCCGAAGATGCAGACCGCGCTCGGTTTCTCCCAGCAGAACCTCTCCTGGGTCTTCAACGCCTACGTCGTGGTCTTCGGCGGCCTGCTGCTCCTCGGCGGCAGGCTCGCCGACCTCTTCGGCGCCCGCAGGATCTTCGGCCTCGGGTGGTTCGTCCTGGCCGTCGGCTCCTTCGTGGCGGGCGTCGCCGGGAACGTGCCCGCAGAACTGGCCGGACGCGGCATGCAGGGCGTCGGCGCGGCGCTGATCGCGCCGTCGGCGCTGACCTTGCTCATGACACTGTTCGGCGCCGAGCCCAGGGAGCTCACCAAGGCCTTCGCCTTCTACGGCGCGGCGGCACCCGCCGGGGGAACCGCCGGGGTCTTCCTCGGCGGACTGATCACCGAGTACGCCTCCTGGCCCTGGGTCTTCTACATCAACATCCCCATCGCGCTGCTCGTCCTGGTCGCCCTTCCCTCGCTCCTGCCGGCCGCGACCACCGGCGCGCGGGGCTCGGTCGACGTCGTCGGCACCCTCACCGCGACCCTCGGACTCGGCGCCGCTGTGTTCGCCGTCGTCCGCGCTCCCGAGGTCGGCTGGGGCGCCCCGGCGACCTGGGGCCCGCTGATCGCCGCCGCCGTGCTGCTGGCCGTCTTCGTCCTCGTCCAGGCACGCAAGCGCGAGCCGCTCATGCCGCTGTCGATCTTCAAGGCGCCCGGCCTCGGCGCGGCGAACCTCGCACAGCTGCTGCTGGGCGCGGCCTGGGTGCCGATGTGGTTCTTCCTGAACCTCTACCTCCAGCAGGTCCTCGGGTACTCGGCTTTCCCCTCCGGAGCGGCGCTGCTGCCGATGACGGCGCTCATCATGATCGGGATGATCGCCCTCGCCCCGCGCCTCATGGCCCGCCTCGGCGCCAAGGCCATGATCGCGACCGGCCTGGCGCTGCTGGCCGGAGGCCTGGCGTGGCTGTCCTTCATCCGCCCCGACGGCGGCTTCACCACCGACGTCCTGCCCGCCTCGCTCCTGTCCGCCCTCGGCATGTCCCTGGCCTTCGTCCCGTCACTCCAGACGGCGATCTCCTCGGCGCGCCCCGAGGAGGGCGGCCTGGCCTCCGGCATCGTCAACACCGGCTACCAGATCGGCTCCGCCCTCGGCCTGGCGGTGGCCACCGCGATCGCCGCCGGGGCCGGCGCCGACCGGCTCGGCGACGTCGCGGCCCTGACCGAGGGGTTCTCCGCGGCCTTCGCCACCGCGGCGGTCATCGCGGTCGCCGGCGCGGTCCTCGCGGTCATCACCCTCCGCACGCGCTCGGCCCGCGAGAAGGCCACGGCCGACAGCGCGATGTGACCTCGAACCGAGGGAGCCGAGGACGGGCCGGCGCAGTACGCCGGCCCGTCCTCGGCTCCACAGTGGACCACTCGCGCCGATCGCCGTCGCGAACCGATGACGGACGCCCCCTCGACAGCCACAATCCTGTCACTGCCTGGATATCTGCTCAGTGCGCAGCCTGGCCGGCAGTTCACATCCGCCCCGTCGGGACACCGAGTCCCGCGGACCGAACCGGCAGCGAAGAGCAGCACGAAACGCATCGCCGATGACCCCGACGCTCAGATGCCCCGCCGACGCAACCCCTACGACGGCAGTGTCAGAGATCCGTCACCCGGGGATCGCCGACCGGGTCGAACCCAAGATCGTTAGCACGCAAGGGATCGCGCTCCCGGCCCGTTCATCGAGACATCGAGAGCAGTGAAACCCCTGCACAGAAGGCCATTCACCGGCTCCGGCCGCCCTCGCCGACCGCCCCCGCCGGCAGGCTCGGCACTCCCCCGCCTTCGAGCCCTTGGCATCACTGGGATCTGGAGATTGGAGCAATAGCGCACAGTCGCCAAATGGTGACGCTAGGCTCCCTCACGGGATATCGGCTCACGGGTCGGCGGGATCGTCGAAGCCGTTCGCCGGGAACGTCCCGCAGGCCACTCGAGAACACACGACCTACCGACGACCGGCACCGGCGCTCACGCCCAGGCCGATCTCGCCGCAGCCGGCGCACCGAGTCACCGGCGCATTCCAATCGCTGTCAGTCCGCAGTGGTCGACGCCGCCCTCAACGGCCGCGCGACCCCTCATCCACCCACGTCGATGACGCATGTCCGCACGCCGTGAAGACGCACGGCGCGGCGGACGTCTCCTCGGCGTGCCCGAATCCACTCGTCGAACGGGGAGAAAAGCATGTTGGACTTGATGAAACGAGGCACCGTCACGGTCGGCAGTGTCGGCTGGGAGTACCACGGGGACACCACCGAAGCCGCCACCTTCTACATCACGCCGCAGCCGTCGTGGGTGATGAACGACGGACTGCCGGCCGTCCAGATCGTCGAGTACGAGACCTCCGACCATTTCAACGGCTCCGGCTACTGCGTCATCGAGGTCGAACTGGTCGTGCCCATCGGCGTCCAGCAGGCCGTCAAGGCCGACATCGCCACCCGGTTCGGCGTCAAGGACCCCTACCTCCCGGCGATCCCGGTGCAGTCGGGGACCCTGGTGAACCTGACCCTCCCCGACGGCGAGGGCGGCGTCACCGGCCTCCAGGTGGGCGGCACCGACTTCGGCAGCGACAACGCCATCTTCCAGGTCCCGCTGACGGCGGCCCAGATGACGACCGTCAAGAGCACTCTCGACCAGCAGGGCAGCGGCCCCTTCGAGGTGCAGTACAACATCATCGTCCCCGCGCAGATGCCCGCGGTGACCGCACAGCTCACCTTCGACGCGACCACCGCCTTCGACTACCAGGTCAAGGCGCACGAGCACACGCACTGGGCGAGCTCGTCGTCGTGGACCTACGACGTCACCGAGCAGCTGACCCAGTCGGCGGCCTCGAAGGTGGTCGTCGACAAGGTCGACCCGAACCTCCCGCAGAGCGTGGTGGACGCGGTGGCCGCGTGGGGCGAGCGCGTGATCACCGACCTCGTGTCGAAGGAGGTCGCGGCCGCCTTGGCGCTCCAGGAGAAGGCCGGGGGTCACGAGTCGTTCTCGGTCAGCGAGATCTCCTCGTTCAGCGAGACCTACGAGCAGAAGGAGACGATCCTGTGGCGGCTGTGCCCGCAGGCGACGCTGCCGACCTTCGCCGACCTCGGACTCAGCGTCGACCAGCGCAAGTCGCTTGAGGTGACCGTCGACAAGCGAAAGTTCGTCGCCCAGGTCACACCGCAGTGCCTGTTCGGCACGTCGAAGGAGAAGGCGGCCACGCTCGGGGCGCAGCCGGTCAATCCGTTCATGTCCAACATCAAGCCGCTCAAGCGGCTCGACGTCACCGTCTCGTACCCGACGCTGTCGTCGAGCGGGACCAGGACGCACACCTTCACCGACAACACGCCCTACACGTGGGAGGCGGACTGGGACGACACCGCGCAGGGGGAGTACTCGCTGCAGTACATGGCGGTCTACGACGACGACACGCAGGTCACGGGTTCGCTGGCGGACATCGACGCCACGACCTACACGCTCGGGCTGGCCGACATCGGCACGCTCAACGTCGTGTTCGACGCCTCCCAGTTCTTCGTGGCGGAGGACAAGATCGTCGACAAGGTCACCGTCGACTTCTCCTTCAACGTCCCGCAGCAGGTGCCGTTCCTCCAGTCGGCGGTGCTGACGCCGTCGGAGGCGACGACGGTCTTCTCCAGCGTCTTCTCGGCGCCCATCACCACCGACTACGTGTACACGGTGACCTACACGTTCGCCAAGGACGTGAAGGCCAACCCGTACACGACCGACGCCAAGAGTCAGAACGGGCCATGGGTGCGGCTGCTGTCGCCCGACGCGACCCAGTCGTTCAACGTGTTCGTCGCGATGGAACAGGGCGACCTGGAGGTCACCGAGGCCGACATCAACTTCTACTACGGCAACCCGCCGTACTTCCCCGACATCCCGGCGAGCAAGGCACTGCCGCGGCCGACGCAGAGCAGTCCGATCCAGCTCAAGTTCGCCGCCGAAGGGCAGGAGGCCGTACCGCCGGCGAAGAAGACGAGGATGAAGACCTTCGAGCTGTTCGCCAACACGGCGGTCACGCCGGTGACGGTCGACGCGACGCTGCTGCTGTCGGACTTCACGCAGCGGCAGGTCGGGCCGTACCAGTTCACGCCCTCGACGGTGACGCTGTTCGCGTTCTCGCCGTACTTGCAGACCTTCTTCCTCACCGCCGATCCGACGATCGTGCAGTGGCAGGGAGGTGAGCTGACCGGGGTGAAGGTCCTCGTCACGGCGGTGACGTACACGCCCGAGGGGCAGTCGACGAGGGTGACGGTGCAGGCCGACTCGCCGAACCAGGTGATCGCCCGGCAACCGGACGGGCGGGCCTATCCGGTCTTCTTCAAGGTCGCCAACATGCCCTACGGCTTCGCCGATCTGGAGTTCAGCTGGACGGCCGCCTACGTCTACAAGAGCGGTGCGCTGTACGCGCACGGCACGCAGCAGGGAACGGTGCTGGACCTGCCGGCGATCGCGACGGAGAAGACTCCGACGGGCGGCAAGGTCTTCTGATGCCGGTCCTTCCGCCGTCGATCGCCCGCGCCGTCGAGGTGTCCCGCAGGCACTTCCCGGCGGCCGCGGGCGACATGGAGGCCGCTTTGCCGGTGCTGCTGGATCCGCTCCTGCCGGCCGGCGACTCGGCCCGGTGGCGGCTCAGTCCGCTCACCGACGGCGGCTTCCCCTTCGAGATGACCTTCTCGACCAATGGGGACGGTCCCAGTTACACGCTGGAGGTGGGGCCCGGGGGCACTCCCCCGGGCGCCCGCCTGGCGCGGGCCGTCGAGCTGCTGGCCGGGGTCGGCGGCGAGCCCGCCGACGACGGCACGCTCGCGCGGCTGACCCGCTGGCAGGCGAGGGGCGGGCTGACCTACGGGGCATGGCTGGGCGCCAGGCACGGCCCGGCGGGCAGCGACTACAAGATCTACGCGGAGGTTCCGGAGGCGGCGCGGGCTCGCGTCGCCGCCCACTTCCGGCGGCGTCTGGGCGGGCCGGCCGTTCTGCCGGCCCGCCGTCAGGAGCCGCAGATGGTCGGCTGGTATCCGTACGGCGGCGGTCTTGAGCTGTACGCGCGGATCCATGGCCTGCGGCCGTGGGAACTGGCGGCGCTGATGTCGCCGCTCGGTCTCCAATCGCGGGCCCCGGCCGTCCTGGCGGTCTTCGAGGACGTCCTCGGACGGCCTTTCGGGCAGCGCCTGCCGGGGCCGCTGTTCGGTTACAGCTACAGCCTTCCCGCGCCCGGTTCGGGTCGCGGGGCGGCGTTCTCCTTCTTCAGTTTCTGCGAGGTCCTGGCCCGTGGTGACGCCGGCATCCGCCGGCGCCTGCGCGGCCACTGGGAGAGGCGAGGTGCCTGCATGGACTACTACACCGACATGAGCGAGCCGACGACAGGTCATCCGGGGCCGTGGAACCACCACGGGCTCCTGGGAGTGACCGTCACCGACGACGCCGAACCCGTCAGCTACGTGGGGCTTCGACCTCCGGAGGCGATCTGACATGAACGTGGAACTGAGCGAACGACCCGGAATCGGGGCCGGCGACGCCGAGGCGGCGGAACTGGCGGCACGGCTGGCCGACGCACAGTCGCCGGGCGGGACCTTCCTCTCCCGTGTCGAGCTGCCGTGGGGTGAGAGCGAGGACCGCAACTGCTTCGTGACCGCGCTCGTGGTCCGGGAACTGCACGGGATCGCCGGCGACGGCGTCGCCGAGGCGCGAAGGCGGGCACTGGCCTACCTGCTGCGCAGCAGGTACCCCGTCTACCGGGACCTGTTCTCCTTCTACCCGCATCGCGGCCACCCCTTCTGGATGCGTTCGGCGCTCTATCCCGACGCCGACGACACCGCCGTCATCAACCTCGAACTGGTCCGCGCCGGGCTCATGAGCACCGACGCGCTGGCCGAGGTCGCCGAGCGGCACCTGCTGCCCAACCGGGCGGTCGGCGAAGGTGCCCGCCACCTCGACCGCCCCTGGCATCGAGAAGGCGTGTTCCTCACCTGGCTGACCGGCGCGCCGGTCGCCAATCCCGTCGACTGCTGCGTGAACACCAATGTGGTCGCGCTGCTAGCCGCCGCGGGGATGCGCACGGCGCCCGGCTACGCCGAGGCGTGCGAGATGGTCGACGCCGCCGCCCGGGACGTGTCGCGAGCAGGAGTCCACGACCGGCGGCGCACGCCCTTCTATCCCGCTCCCGGCGAATGGCTCCGCGCGCTGCGCCACGCCGTCGAGATGGGCGCGACGGAACTCGAACCGGCCGCACGGGCGCTGGCGACCGTGCCCGACCCGGAGGCGGGCGCCGAGGCGCCGGCGATCTGCTGCGACGTCGAGGGAACGGTGGTCTGGCGCTCGACGGCCGTGGCCGTCGCCCGGCGACTCCGGGCCGCGGCCATCGAGAAGGAGACCCGATGACACGCGTCCTCAACGCCGCGTCCCAGTCGTCCTACACCGACGCGGCCAACAACGTCTGGGACTACTTCCAGGACGCCGACGACCCCAACATCTACTACGTGGCGCCGAAGCCGGGCTTCTCCGTCTCCAACGGGCTACCCCGCTTCCACCTCACCGAGTACGTCGACAGCGGCGGCGGCTATCTCTCCGCGCTGCTGCAGGTGTCGACGATCCTGGCCGTTCCCGACGACGTGGTACTCGCCGTCGCCGTCGCGCTGCGGCAGAAGGGCGTGCCGGCACCCGCGTACCAGACCATGCCCTACATCGACGTGGTCGGCGAGGGCATCGACCCCAACATGGCCTTCCTCAACTTCTCCGACAAGGCCGGAATGGTCAGCCGCACCGCCCAGGCGAGGCCATCGCTGTCGGGCAGCCAGATCGCGACCTTCGGCATCGACAACCTCAGCCGCACCGAGACGGCCTTCCTCAAGTCCTACTTCGGCGGCGACGCCGGTGCGGGGACGGTCCAGGTCGTCTACCAGCTCACCGTCTGGGCCCGCCTCGGCGAGGTCTCGGCCCACGTCCACTTCGACGCCAAGGCCGCCTACGACTACCAGAGGACGTACAAATGGGTCTCTTTAGCCGTCCGCCCAGCCGCGCGGTCACCACCGCCGAATCCACCCGCGAACGGTGAGGGGCCGACCATGGCGACTTTCTTCCACCAGAACATGCGCATCTTCGGCGGCGGTGCACCCGCGCGAAACGCCGCCTACAACGGAGTGATGGCACCGGGCGGCGCGTTCGCGGCCATCAACGGCGCCATCGGCGGCCCGCCGGCCGGCCCCATCGCGGTGGCTGGCTTCACCGAGATCACCAACAACATCGCGGCACCGGCGGCGCTCGCGCTGTCCGCCGTCAGCCTCGGCATGGCCGGCGGCCTCAGCGGCGCGGTCGCCTGCGGCCGAACGGCACTGGCGCACGGCCCGGAGTACGTCGGCATAGCCGTCAACGCCGGCTGGCCGATCCTCACCGTCGGGCGGCTGCTCCTCACCGTCGTGGGCCAGACGGTCACGCTGACCCATCAGCGTGCCGCGACCTTCGCCGCACTCAACGCACAAGGGCTGGGGGCGGCCACACCCGACTACCGCGGGCTCGCGTATGTGATCGTCACCATTCCCGGCGGCGGCCCCAACGTGGCCATCGGCTTCCTGCACAACCTCTACACCCTCGTCGACCAGCGAATCCTGGTCGCCGGGCAGCTGCCTTTCATGGCGAGGGAGATGGGCGCGGCGGTCGGCGGCCTGGGACCGATCGCGGTCGCCGCGCGCTACATCGGCGGCGACTTCAACGTCAACATGATCACTCCGCGCGGAACAGTGCGGCAGGGCCGGCTCTACGGGCACTCCGCGGGCCTGGCCGCGGTACCGCCCGGAGCCGTCGCGGGCGGCACGACCTGGAGCGGCAGCCTCTACGACTACTGGTACAGCGACATCGCCCCCGCCGGACCGGTGCCCGCCGGGCTGATCCAGCCCGCGCCCAGCGCCTACGCGCAAACCCTCAACGCCGGACCCGGCATCGCCGGCACCATGTCCGACCACGGCGGCGTCGCCTTGAGGTTCACATGAGCACGGCGGCGGCCTACGCGCCGCCCGAGCGGGGGAGTCACCGATGGCACAGCTGAACGTCATGTACTGGAATCTCGGCGGTCTCGACCAGCAGCGCGCGTCCCTGGCGGGCACGAGCTACCCGAGCCTGGTCGCCTCGGCCATTCGGGCGGGCGACATCACCGTCGCCGGCTTCAGCGGAGTGCGCTCCGGTCTGGCCAACGCCCTAGGGGAGGCGGTGGTGGCCGAACTGCGCGGGTACTACCCCCACTCGACGTGGATCCACAGCGCCAGCCCTCCACTCGGGCAGGGCCGCGACGAGCAGTACCTGATCATCTGGGACGGCTCGCGAGCCGGCGCCTACAAGCCGCCCGGCTACGAGTACTGGCTATGGCAGTACCCGGCGCCCAATCCCCTGGACGGGCTTCTCGGCTTCCCCCGGCCGGAGAGCATGTCCCCCGACCTGCCGCCGTTCACGATGTTCTTCAAGCTGGGCAGCAGCGGCAAGTGGATGCCGATGTCGGTCCTGCACGCACCCACCTGGCCCGACGCCTGGCAGAACGGCGCCGAGATCACCCGGGCCATGGCGAACCTGACCCGTGTCGAGGCATTCGACGTGGGCGACGGGGCGCTGCTCATGGGCTCGTTCAACGTCCCGGCCGACGATGACGTCGGCACGCCCGGATCCAACGGCGCCCTGGCCTTCGGGCGCCTCGCCGGACCGAACGGGAAATACGACCAGGCCATGCACGGGCACCGTACCGCCCTCGGCCCGCCGATCGTGGCCACCACCGACTCGCAGTCCTACGTGCAGACCTCCGACAACTTCTTCGTGCGCCGCAACAGTTCGCAGCGCGGCATCACCGTGTCGGCACCCGGAATCCTCGGCGTCATCAGCGGATCCCTCGGACGGCTCGACGCCCAGGGCACGTGGCAGCCCGCGCCGTTTCGCCCGGCGCTCGCCAACGTCGAAGCACGCAGCGTCGGCGACGACAAGGTGACCGCGGGGGCGGACGGCAGCTACGACCGCTTCGACGACGCCTTCGCCGCGTATCGCCTGTACGTCAGCGATCACGCGCCCATCGCCATCACGATCAACTACTGAAGCGGACGGGGACGCATCATGGATTTCACCGCCCTCAAAGCGGCCGTCGACGGCCAGTACGACGCCAACCGGCGGACCTTCTCCTTCGACCCCGCGCCTTACGGGTCGTCCGACATCGACCGGCTCCTGGCCGACGTCATCGACCTGGACTCGTGGGACCTGACGGGCGCCGCGCCGCCCGTCGTGGACAGCACAGCGCAGACCGTCACCGTCGCCGGAACCTGCGCGGAGTTCTCCGGCCGCGACAGCGCCTCGCTGACCATGCTCTTCCATCTCGCCGGCGAGCAGGCGGAGCTGGCGGTGCGGATGGACCTCGGCACCGGGTGGAGCTTCGTCGAGACCTTCCCGGCCCTGGCCGGGACGGTCTTCGAGAGCGTCGCGATCAGCGCCGGCACCCAACCCGCCTACGTGTTCGCGTCCGACCCGTTCACCTGGCCCGGCCTCGACGACGGCGAGTTCGCCACCGGCATGAACTTCTACGCCAAGGTCGAGCCGGCCGCGACGGACGAGCCGTGGCGCGGCGTGACGGCGCTGCTCGGCTCGTTCGCCGCGACGACGGCCGTCGGCCCGATCTCGATCCTCGGCGACCTGCCGCAGATGTCGCTCGGGCTGGGCTACGTCGGGGTGCTCACCGACTACTTCCCGATCCTCAAGGGCCGTGTCGAGGCCCGGCTGGTCAGCGATCTGCAGGAGGCGACCAACCAGGCCGGACTGATGCTGGCCACGAGCTTCGACCTCGGGCCGGACAAGGGCCTGCGGATCAGCACGATCCTCAAGCCGCAGCTCGGCGGGCTCATGACGTTCTACGGGGACTTCACCGGAGTGAAACTGCCGACTCCCTCGGAGGCCGCGCAGGCTCTCAAGGAGCTCATCGGCGCCGACGACCTCTACTCGTCGCTGCCCGACCCGTACCAGAGCGGTTCGGGACTGGAGCTGCGACGGCTGACGCTCGGGATCAGCACCGTCGACCTCACGCCGATGCTGGCGTCGCTGGACATCGGCATGCCGCCGGACGGTCCGGGCTGGCCGCTCGGCGACCTCGCCACGGTCACCGACGTCCAGTTCACGGCCACGGTGCTCAGCCCCTTCGACAGCACCAACCGCACCCTGTCGGTGACGGTCTCGGGCGGACTGGAACTGCCGACCACGGAGAAGCCCGTGGAGATGGTGGCACAGGCGTCGGCCACGTTCACGCCGTCCAAGCCGGGCGAGTACCGGGTGCAGGCGGGGCTGGCGCCCGGCACCGACCTCACCCTTCCGGTGAAGCACCTGACCGACGAGTACCTGCCGGGGGTCGTCGGCCTGCCCGACATCGTGTTCAACCGCCTCGGTGTGGACTTCAAGTTCGCCTCGCCGGCCAACCACTACGGCATGTACGCCGGCCTCGATCCCGCCAACCCGCTGGTCTTCCGCTTCGGTGGGGTCGAGGTCTTCGAGGTCCTCTACGCCGACTTCCACATCGAGAACGACTCCTACAAGGGCGGCCCGGGCGGCGGGATGGTCGGCGCGATGACCTTGTTCGGGCTGCGCGCCGACATCACCTACCAGGCGCCCGGCGACTTCAGGGTGACCGCGCTCGTACCGGAGTTCACCGTCAGCATGCAGACGCTGGCCGACCGGCTGCTCGGGCCGGGCTGGGCGCTGCCGGGCTGGATGCCCGACATCACCTTCCCGAAGACCAGCCTCCTCGTCGAGAGGCAGGGGGCCGAGAAGGGCGCCGCCTACACCTTCGCGATGATGGCCAAGCCGTCCTTCGGCACGCTCATCACGCAGGTCGAGAAGCAGCCCTCGGGCTGGGTGTTCGCCGGGGCGCTGCAACTCGACACGCCCAAGATCGCCGCGTTCAGCGGGCTGTCGGAGCTCGCGGGCATGGACGCGATGTTCGCCGCGACCGAGCTGCTGTTCGTCTTCGTCTCCGGTGACCTCGACAGCGGGTTCCACTTCCCGCCGACGGCGGACTTCGAAGGCGAGACGGGCCCCGACATGGTGATCCCGTCCTTCGCCGGACCGGTCAAGGCCGGGTTCTACTTCTTCGGCGAGATGAAGCTGAACCTGGCCGGCCAGCCGAACCTCGCCCTCGTGCAGCACCTGCTCGGCCTGGACGTCGAGCTGGCCTTCCAGCTCCTGGTCTTCATCGGGATGGACCCGCGGAAGAACGCCTACGCACAGGCCGGCGTGCAGGGGCGGATCAACGACGTCACCACCCTGAGCGGGTACCTCGGCGCCCGCATGGAGTCGGGCGAGCCGAGCTTCTACCTGGAGGGCGTCGTCACCACGTCGGTGCAGGGCACCGACGGCGCCAACAAGCTCGTGTCGTGCGACAAGCCGAACATGAACGACTGCCTCAAGGCCGGTGTGGCCTTCGAGCTCACACCGAACGCGGCCTACCTGAGCGTCTCGCTCATCGGTTCGGTGGTCTTCGGCCCGGTGACCCTGTCGAACGTGGTCATCGTGGTCGGCATCGACTGGGAGCTGATCCCCAGTCTCGGCTTCGCCGCACAGATCGACCTCAACGCCTACGGCACCACCTACGACAGCTCGATCGCGCTCTTCTTCGACTCCGGCGATCCCTCGAAGAGCCTGTTCGCCGGCTCGATCAGCGACGTCACCCTCAAGCAGGTCGCCGACACCATCGTCGGCGCCGTCTCGGGCAAGGACGTCATCCCCGAGTGGCTCGACGAACTCCTGGCGCAGGTCGGCGTCAGCGGGACCTCGAAGGTGACGATGCCGGCGACGGCCGCCGCCAAGTTCGACGGCCGGGACTTCGCGGGCATCACCGCGGCCTTCAACGCCGCCTACAAGTCCACGTCCTACTCGTTCACCGCCGAGAACACCCTCCTCGTGGTCGGCGCGACGGACCTCGACAAGCCGGGTGTGTGGTACCTGACGAACTTCCCCGCCTCGGACGTCATCAAGCACTACCAGGTGACCACGGGTGAGGACGGAACCCTGCACGCGTCCCTTGAGCCGCAGTTCTACTACTGCATGCCGCCCGGCGGCGGCACGATCACGCTCGGCCCGCCCTCGGCCGGGCTCACCTTCAACCCCGGCGTGTACGTCGCCGGCACCCTCGACTTCTTCATGCTCCACCTCGCGGTGCAGCTGGAGGTCAAGCAGAACCAGGGCTTCGCCGTCGACGTCGAGCTCACCGATCCCGTCGACGTGCTCGACGGCTACCTCCAGCTGACCGGCAACGAGGACCGCACCCGGGGACCGCGCTTCTCGATGTCCACCTACCCCGTCCAGGGCATCGACCCGGTGACCAAGCAGCCGGCGACCCTGCCCGCCCACTTCTACTTCGACGGGAGACTGGTCTTCCTCGACCTCGAAGTGGCCTCCACCGTCAACGTGAGCAGCGCCGGTCTGCTGCTGCACTTCATGGCCAAGGTCGGCGACGAGAGCCTCGGCGCGTCGTTCGACTTCGACTCGACCGTCGACACCGACACCGGGGTGACCATCGACTTCGCCGCCGAGGTGCACATCCACGACCCCGAGTTCAAGCTCTTCGACGTGCGCCTTGGCACGCTCGACCTCAACGCCGCCATCGCGATCGGCATGAGCTTCCACGTCGGCACCGACCGGGCGACGCTCCACATGGGAGCCAGCGAGGTGACCATCGGGGACTTCACCTTCGACCTGCCCTCGCTGGACCTCGACGTGAGCGTGCAGGAACTGGGGGACATCGCCGGCATCGTCTACGACGAGCTCAAGAACCTGATCTGGGACTTCCTCCAGTACGCCGAGCACTGGCTCGAATGGATCAGGGCGGGCCTCGTGTCCGGCTACGAGGCCATCGAGAAGGTCCTCAACGACGTCTACAACGCCCTGGCCAGCGTCTGGGGCAACGAGAAGTTCATCGTCATCGCGACCCGCGAGACGCTCGTGGCCAGCCAGAGCATCACCGTCACCATCGACCCGCCGACCCCGCGCGACGGTGTCACGCAGGCGATGATCGACAGTGCCGAGACCTGGGCGCACCAGCAGGCCGAGACGCTCGTCGAGCAGGCGGTCGTCGAACGGCTGAAGAAGACCTCGCCCGACGACGTGGCGAACTTCCGGATCGACTCGGTGCAGGACATCGACGCCGACTTCAACCTCGACCAGAACGTCAACTGGTTCCCGGTCGCCCGGGGGCCGCTGCCGACGCTCACGTCGCTCGGCTTCACCGACCCGATGAAGGACCCGCGCTTCTGCGCCAAGGCCACCGGAACGCTCAACTTCCACACCGCCGTCGCCGTCGACGCCGACTTCGCCACGACCGTGGCACGAGTCAGCGTCAGCGTCCGCTACAACGGCGCCCAGGTCGGCACGCCGTACATCTTCACCAACGCGGCGGCCCACACCTGGACGACGGCATGGGTCGCCGCCGCCGCCGACAACTTCCAGGTGCAGTACACGGTGACCTGGCTGAACCCGGCGATCCAGCCGGTCACCAGTCCGTGGCTCGACCAGAAGGGCCCGTCGGTCGTCCTGCCGATCATCGAGTCCGAGCACGCCGAGGCGCTCCAGCGGGCGCGCTAACCGGCGGGGTAGAAGACGAACAGTGTGCACCCGGTCGTGGTCGCGGGCACGTGCCACGACCCGGCCGGGGCGTGCAGGAACGTACCGGCAGGGTAATCGCGGGCACCGTCGTTGAAGGTGCCCGCGATGACGTACACCTCCTCCGGTCCGGGCTCGTGGACGTCGCGGTGGGGCCACGACGAACCCGGGTCCATCTCCAGCACATTGGCCTGGGTCCCGCCCGGGCCCGACCACAGCGGACGGAGCCGGATACCGGGGAAGAGCTCGCGGACCGGGGATTCGTCGACGGTCACCGACGTGTAGCCCTCTTGGGCCAGGATCTCGGGTTGCATGCGTCCCAGACTGCCTCGGCCGGAGCGCGGGGTTCAGAGCCGCTTGGGACGTCGTGGGGTACTTTTCGGCCATGCATCGTGTGGTGGCATTGGTACGGCCGGTGCAGTCGACCTTCGGGCGGGTCTCGACCTGTCCCCGCACCTCGTCCGGCGATCCGACCGTCGAGGCGATCGCGGTCCGCGTCGGTCTCGGCTCGGCGGTCAACCTGCGCCGCCGTTTCCGCGGCCCGGCGGGCACGACGCCGAGCGCCTATCGCCGGACCTTCGACCAGCCGTGACGCGCTACCCCCGCGTCGCGCAGTCGCCGAGCAGAGCGGGCATGTAGCGGTAGACGATCGTGGTGCCGGCGGCCACGCGGGTCCCGGCCGCCGGAGTCTGCTCCCAGATCTCGCAGACGGCCGCCAGACCGTCGGGCCGCGCGGCCTCGGGCTGATGGTTCTCGAAGCCCTCTGCGGCGAGCAGTTCCGGAGCCTGCGACATCGGCAGGCCCACCAGGTCGGGAACCGCGACCAGCGGGGCCTGCCCGCTCGACTCCGGCACTTGGTCCGGACCGGTCGTGTCCGGAGCGCCCGGCCGGTCGTCGGCCGAACCGGGCGCGTCGCCGGGGGCGTCGTCCTCTTCGGACGGTGCGGTTTCGGGCGAGGAGGCCGGTCCGCTCGCCGCGCCGGCGGACTGCTCCGGGCCGGCGGTCTCGGACTCGCCGCCCGTGAGCGCCGGCAGCGCGAAGGCCGCGGCGAGCGCGATCAGCACCGCCGCGACGGCGAGGACGGCGATGAGGACGCGGCGCCGCCGCCGGGGTGAGGCGGCCTCATCGGCCGGTGACCCGGGTGCGGCCTCGACCTTCGTCCCCTCGTCGCGGGCAACGGGGTCGAGCGTCCGCGGCGTCTCCAGGGCCGTCGTGGCCTCGGCCTCCACCGTGGTCTCAGGTGACGATGCCTCGGCGGCGGGCATGAGCACGGTCGCGGCGGGGCTCGGGCGCTCGGTGGCGCCCGTGCGGCAGGCCGCGCCGAAGGAGTGGGCGGTCAGCCAGCGGTCGGCCGTTTCCTTGCGCAGCGCCTTGTAGACGGCTTCGGCGAGGACGCCGGGAACGTCCTCGGGCAGAGCGGGCGGCGGCTGGTTGAGATGGCCGGCGATGACGGCTTGGGGGTCGGTGGAGGCGAAGGGCGGCGCGCCGGTCAGGCACTCGAAGGCGACGGCGCCGAGGGCGTAGATGTCGGCCGCCGGTGTCGGATCGGTGTCGCTGAAGCGCTCGGGCGCGGTGTAGGCGACCGCGGCCGGGTCCGCCGGGCGAGCCGGCTCCACGGCGCGCGCGGCGCCGAAGTCGATGAGCTTCACCTCGCCGTCGGAGGTGATCAGCACGTCGGCGGGTTTGACGCCCCCGTGCACGATTCCCGCGTCGTGGGCGATCTGGAGGCCCTCAGCGGCGTCGGCGACGATCCGCGCGGTCTCACCAGGGGGCAGGGTGCCGTCCTCCCCCAGCGCGGCGGCCAGCGAGCGGCCGTCCACCAGCTCCATCACCAGGTAGCACCGCACGCCGTGGGCGCTCTCGTCGACGCCGTGGTCGCTCACGGAGGCCACGGACGGGGCGTCGAGACCGGCGAGCGTTCGGGCCTCGGACTCGAAGCGCGCGCGGAACTCCTCGCTCGCCGACATCTCGGGGTGGAGCAGCTTGACGGCGACGATGCGGTCGAGCCGGGTGTCGAGGGCGCGCCAGACCTCGCCCGTACCGCCGGTGGCGATGCGGGCATCGAGTCGGTATCGGGCGCCTACGAGTTCGTCCTCGTGCATGGTGGCCCCTCGGTCGACTGTGAAGGAATCTCAGGAATGGTAGCGAGAACCGGTCCGGTGGCCGACCGGCGACCGGCCCTCCGGAAAGCCCGGCCCCTCCCCCCTCGCACGGATGGGGAAGACGCTGAATCGAAGCGGATCTTCGGTATGTCACCGGTGCCTTCGGCGGCCCTAAGCTGGGTCCGGTGACCGCACCGGGTCACCGCTCTCCCGGGCCACGGCCCGGGAGTCGGATGCACGGGCCGGCCGCGACCCCTCGAACCGGCCCGCGTCCCTCCGGCACACGTCACGAGGAGATCACCATGCGAGCACGACTCGCCTTATCGGTTCTGACGCTGGCCGCCGTCGTGGCCAGCTCGATGTCCATGCCGCCCGAACCGGCGGCCGCGGAGCCCGCCGCCACCGAGACGAGCGCCCAGTACCGCGTCGTCGGACCCGAGACCCGGGCCGACGCCAGCGCGATCGCCGGCACCGGCGCGGCCATCGACTTCATCGAGCACGGGACCGTCTTCATCACCGCCACCGGCACCGAGGCGGCCGCGATCAAGCGGCTCGGCTTCGACGTCGAGGCGCTGCCCGCGCCGTCACCCGGTTCGCCGGACGACCCGCACCTCTCCGGCTTCCCGCCCGCCGACTCCGGTTACCACGACTACCCCGAGACCCTCGCCGAGATCAACAGGATCACCGCGGCCTACCCGGCACTGGCGAGCAGCCGCGTCATCGGCCGCTCCTACGAAGGCCGCGACATCGTCGCGCTGAAGATCTCCGACAACGTCGGCAGCGACGAGGACGAGCCCGAGGTCCTGTTCAACGCCAACATCCACGCCCGCGAGCACCTCACCACCGAGCAGGCGCTGTACCTGGCGAACCTGTTCACCGCCTCCTACGGCTCCGACAACCGGGTGACCGACGTCGTCAACGGGCGGGAGATCTGGATCATCCCGATGCTCAACCCCGACGGCAGCATGTACGACGTGGCCACCGGCTCGTACCGGTCGTGGCGCAAGAACCGGCAGCCGAACTCCGGCTCCTCGGCCGTCGGCACCGACCTCAACCGCAACTTCGGCTACAAGTGGGGCTGCTGCGGCGGGTCGAGCGGGAGCCCGAGCAGCGAGACCTACCGCGGGCCCTCGGCGTTCTCGTCACCGGAGATCCAGGTGTTCCGCGACTTCGTGCTGTCGCGCCGGGTCGGCGGTGTGCAGCAGATCAAAGCGCACATCGACATCCACTCGTACTCCGAGCTGATCCTGTGGCCCTACGGGTACACGTACTCCGAGACCGCGGAAGGCATGACGCAAGACCAGTACGACACGTTCGAGACGATCGGCTTCGAGATGGCCGAGACGAACGGGTACACGCCGGAGCAGTCCAGCGAGCTCTACATCACCGACGGCGACTCCACCGACTGGATGTGGGGCGACCAGCGGATCTGGTCCTTCACCTACGAGATGTACCCGGCCTCGCCGAGCCCCGGCTTCTACCCTCCCGACGAGGTCATCCCGGCGCAGACCGCGCGCAACAAGGAGTCGATCCTGACGCTGGCCGAGTACGCCGACTGCCCCTACCGGGCGATCGGCAAGGAGGCCGAGTACTGCCAGGCGGCCCGCGACTTCTCGGTCTCGGTGGCTCCCGCGTCCGCCGCGGTCAATCCGGGCGCGGCGGTGTCGGCGACGGTCTCGACGCAGACGACGGCCGGGCAGCCGCAACCGGTGACGCTCTCGGCGACCGGTCTTCCGGCCGGTGCGACGGCCGCGTTCTCACCGGCGCAGCCCACCACGGGCACGTCCTCGACGATGACGATCCAGACCTCGGCGAGCACGCCGCCGGGAACGTACCCGGTGACGATCCGGGGTGCCGGGACGGTGACCCGCACGACGACGTTCCAGTTGATCGTCAACGGATCGCCGGGCACGTGCCCGGGTTACGAGACGAACCGCACCGGCTCGCTGACCTCGGGCGGCAGCGTGTACCAGCCGGACGGGTCCTACTTCGAGACGACGGTCTCCGGGACGCACCAGGCCTGCCTGGACGGACCGAACGGGACCGACTTCGACATCTACCTGCAGAAGTGGAACGGCACCACCTGGACGAACGTCGCGCAGGGCACGTCGGCGCGACCCGATGAGACGCTGACGTACAACGGCACGGCGGGCCGCTACCGGTACCGCGTCCACGCCTACTCCGGCAGCGGAGGCTACGCGCTCGGTTTCGACACGCCGTAGCGGCGGTCGAAGACGCGGCGAGGCGGGATCCACCCGTCTCGCCGCACCGGCCGCCGCCGCCGTCAGGAGGTGGCCACCGCCGTTGCCGATCCGGGGGTGGAGCGGAACAGGGTGACGGCGAGCTGGACGCCTTCGACGAACTTCTCGATCTCCACGAAGCCCGCGGCGAGTTCCCTGAAGGTCTTGTTCACCGCGCCGTACTCGTGCTGTGGCAGGGCCGCGCCCTCCATGAAGGTGGCGCTGATGATCCCGGCGAGTGCGGCGGTGCGGACGTCGGCGCCGGCGGCGTGGTCGAAGGCCCGCTCAAGGCGCGCCCGGACCTCTTCCTCGACGCCGGTCTCGACGGGGCGGTACCTGTTGACCGGGATGAGCCCCAGGACCTTCTCCCGGTCGTGGGTCAGGATTCGCTGCTCCACCAGGCCTTCGAGGACCGGCAGCCGCAGGTCGACGCCGGCCAGGATCTGCACCCAGGAGCTGGGGATGTGCCGTGTCCTGGACTCCGACAGCCGCTTGAGCGCTTCGTCGACGCCGGGCCGGGCCACCGGGCCCGGTTCGCGGACGGCGACCCTTCCGGTGTCGTCGACGACGATGTGCCCGCCCAGCGCGAGTTCCAGCAGGGCCGCACCGGCCAGACTCCACTGCAGGTACGGGACGGCGTTGCGTCCCTTGTCGTCGCGGTAGGCGAGCAGCGCCACTTCTTCCAGGAGGTTCACCATGCCCCAAACGCTAGTGAGGCCGGGCCGGTGGCGGCATCGTAGCGGGGAATGAGCCGGGATCCTGCTCGGGCATGAGTCGCTCTCGCCGGCGGGCCCGCTTCGGCGTCGTCAGGCCCGGGCTGCGTACTCCCCGGCGATCGCCGCGCCGAGGCGCGCGTTGGACCGGACGAGGGCGATGTTGGCGGTGAGGCTGGCGCCGTCGGTGAGTTCGACGATCCGGCCGAGCAGGTACGGCGTGATGTCCTTGCCCCGCACGTTCAGCGCCTCCGAGTCGGCCAGCGCCCGGGAGATGATGGCGCCGATCCGGTCGGCGGGGATCTCGTCGGCGACCGGAATCGGGTTGGCCACCACGAGTCCGCCGGCCAGGCCGATTCCCCATTTGGCGGTCATCACGGCGGCGACCTCGGCGGGCGAGTCCACCCGCATGGGCGCCCGGTGCCCGCTGTCGCGCGAGTAGAAGGACGGGAACTCGTCGCTGCCGTGCACCAGCACCGGCACGCCGAGGGTCTCCAGCTTCTCCAGCGTCAGTCCGATGTCGAGGATGCTCTTGACGCCCGCGCTGACCACGGTCACGTCCGTGGCGGCCAGCTCGGTCAGGTCGGCGCTCACGTCGAAGGTGTGCTCGGCGCCCCGGTGGACGCCGCCGAGGCCGCCGGTCACGAAGACGCGGATTCCGGCGAGGGCCGCCAGGCGCATCGTCGCGGCGACCGTGGTGGCGCCGTGTGCGCCGCGGGCCATGACGAAGGGCAGGTCCCGCAGGCTCACCTTGGCGACGTCGCCGTGGCTCGCCAGCAGCTCCAGGTCGTCGCGGTCGAGGCCGATGCGGGGGATGCCGCCGAGCACCGCGATCGTGGCCGGCACCGCGCCGTGCTCGCGGATGATCCCCTCGACCTCCACGGCCATGGCGACGTTCTGCGGGTAGGGCATGCCGTGGCTGATGATCGTGCTCTCCAGCGCCACGACCGGGGTCCGGTCGCGCAGGGCCTGGGAGACCTCGTCAGTCAGGCGCAGCATCGGGTGGGGCGTGGTCACAGGGTGCTCCTCACGAGCCAGTCGGTCAGGTCGGGTCGAACGGTGTTCGGGCCGGCGATGGTCAGCGCGGCGGCGGCATGGCCGTAGGCGGCCGCGGCCGCGACTTCCTCTCCGGCGAGCAGTGCGTGGACGAAGGCCGCCAGCGCCGCGTCGCCGGCTCCGGTGACGTCGACGACCTCGGTGGGCACCGCGTCGATCGGGACGGCGCCGTCGGGGCCGCTGAGCAGCGAGCCCTTGTCGCCGAGATGGGTCCACACGTACCGCACGCCTTGTTCGTGCAGTACCGCCGTGGCGTCGAGCACTTCGCGTTCGGTGCCGGTGGGCCGGCCGGCGAGCACGGCCAGTTCGTCGCGGTTCGGGGTGATCGCGAACAGCGGCCGCTCGGCCGAGACGAGGTGGGCGCGCGCGGCCGCTTTCGGGACGCTCACGGGTTCCAGGATCGCGCGCACGTCGGCGGCGACGGCGAGTTCCAGCGCGTAGGACAGTGTCGCCTCGGGGAGGTTGCCGTCGAGGACCAGCAGTTCGGCGTTGGCGATCAGGTCGCGGACGGCGGCGACCTGGGCGATGCCGATGTCCTCGGTGGCGCTCATGTCGGAGACGGCGACGACCAGTTCGCCGTCGGTGTCGAGGACGGCGGTGTAGGTGCCGGTGGGCCGCGTGCTGCGGCGGACGTGCTCGACGTGCACGCCGGCCGCCGAGGTCGCCGCGAGGACCTGGTCACCGAGGCTGTCCGAGCCGACGACGGAGACGAGGTGTGTGCGGGTGCCCAGGCGGGCGAGGTTCTCGGCGACGTTGCGGCCGACGCCCCCGGGGGTGATGCTCGCCGTGCCGGGGTTGCTGGACGCGGGTACGGCCCGGAGTTGGCTGCGGGCCTTGACGTCCATGTTCGCGCCGCCGACCACCACGACGGCGGGACGGTTCGCCAGAACGTATCCGCGCCCGAGGATGACGCCCTTCCTGCCGAGGTTGGACAGGTGGACGTTGACCGCCGCCCTGGTCGTGCCGAGCGCCTCGGCGATGGCCGCCGAGCCGATCATCGGATCGCGGTGCAGCAGGGCCACGATCTCGCGTTCGCGTTCGGTGAGGGACACGCGATGATCATAAAGGAGCTTTAGCGCACTAAAGAATCGGGTGGGGTGGAGTCGCTAGCGGCAGACCGGATCGTCGTTGTACAGCCACTGGGTCAGCACGGCGGGATGGCCGGTCAGCCCGAGGATCGAGCCCCACATGACGCCCGCGCGGGCGAGTTCGCCGGAGCGGATGGCCGCGTTGAACAGGTCCACGTGGCGCAGGGTGGTCTGGTAGGACTCCACGACGCCCCGGCGGACCTCGGCTGTCCAGGCCGCCTCGGAGATCATGTAGTCGAGATTGGGGTTGTCGAGCAGTGACGGCGGCAGGCCCCGGGTCTGCAGGGCGTGGTCCATGACCAGGCGGGTGATGCGGCCGTTGCCGTCCACGAAGGGGTGGATCGAGACGAGCTCGCGCTGTGCGGCGGCGGCGAACTCGGTCGGGCCCATCGTCGCCGAGGCCTCGGTGTACCAGCGGAAGAAGTCGTCGAGCTTGCTCTGTACGAGCGCGCCCTCGGGGTAGGCGATGATCGCCGACTCCATGCGGGCGGCGATCTCCTCGGCGGTGAAAGAGGCGTTGTCCATGCCCCGCAGCGCGAGCTGGATGTGCGGATTGCGCTCCAGGATGGCGATCTGCTCCGGTGACAGCGCGCTGAACGCGCCCCGGAATCCCCGGCCGCCTCCGGCGAACACGTCCACGCCCGGTCCGCGGACGCTGCCGGCCTCGCTGGTGAGGTCGCGCGCGGCGGCGGCGTGTGCCGCCTCGACCTCGGCCTGCGTGAGCGGCCGGCCGGTGCGGGCGTGGTCGTCGAGCATCGCCGCGGCCTCCTGCCAGTCGCGGAAGTGCGGCTCGCCGTAGCGGTGCGCGGGCGGCACGGTCGAGGCACCGGAGTCGAAGGCGTCGGCGGCCGGGCCGTAGTGCTCGCGGTCGACGAAGCGCCGTCCCTGCATCTCGGTGTCCCAGGCCAGGCGCTGTTCGGGTGTCAGACCTTCGACGAGGGTACGGTAGCGCCGGGCGAACTCCTCGGGATTCGACACCAGGAGTGACTGGAGTTCGGAGATCTCGGCGGCCAGACGCGCCTTGGTGCGGCCCTCGAAGGCGCCGCCCGCGCCGCCGAGCACGACCCCGGCGAGTCCGCCGATGATGAAGCCCTGCTCCATCGCCGCCTGGACCTCGGCGAGGCTCTTGCCCTCGATCGCCGACTTGATGCCGGCGTCGAGCGCCCCGATGACGGCACCGGACGCGCCGCCGCCGATCGCCCTGGTCAGGGCCATGCGCAGCACCTGCGCGAGCGTGCCGGCGCCCGCCTGGCCGAGGATCCGCGACAGCATGACCGACGTGCCGCGCGCCAGCACCCGGTCGAATCCGAGGCCGGCGTAGGCGAGGAGGCCGTCGACGAAGCCGCGTTTCATACCCTCCCAGCCGTTGTCGCCGATCGCACCCCAGTCGAAGCGGGCGGCCGCGTCGTTCCAGGTCCGCCCCTCGACCACCAGGTCGTTGAGCAGGCCGACGCCTTCCATGACCGCCACCGGAAGGGCCTGCCCGGCACCTTCGATGCCCGCGCCCATGGCGCCCATCGTCAGCGCGGTGCCGCCGTACGTGGCGACGGTCGCCGCGGTCCCGGTCAAGCCGACGTAACCGGAGGCGACCGTGGCGCCGGCGGCGACGGCCGGAGCGGCGAGGACGACCGCGATCGACACCGCCGCCGCGAAAGAGACGTCGCGCACGATGACCGCCGTGGTGTGCACGCCCTCGGCGGACTGGCTGAAGCCGCGCAGGTAGTGCGAGAACTCGTCGCGCAGCTGCTGGTCGAGCCGGAAGACCTGGTCGAAGTGAGCGAAGGCCTCCTCGCTGCGACGTCCCGCCTCGCCGATCCCCTCGGCCGTGATCGGCGCCGCGAGCGCGGCGTCGAGCTGGGTGCGGACCTCGTCCCACTGGCCCGGGACGGCGTCCCAGCGGGCCGGGTCGGTGCGGGGAGCGCTGTTGAACAGGTCGATGAACTCGCCGACGAGGTCGAGTTCGCCGTACCAGTCGAGCTCCTGCTGCTTGGTGTCCAGGCCGCCCTGCTTGAACGAGTCGAGCACCCGAAGGTAGCGGCCGGTGCGGCCGCGCAGGTCGGCGCCGACCTCGCCCACGGTGCGGCCGTCGATCTCGCGGTCGGTCGAGGAGAGCGTGGGCTCGGCCGCCTCAGACGACAGCGGTTCGGCCGTGGCCGCCGGCGCGGCAGAGGACATGGACGCCGCCGCCCCGTCCGGGTCCTGGCGCTGCACCGAGAGCAGCCGGCTGACGGCGGCGTTTCCCGCCGATGACTGGAGGCGCAGGATCCCCTGGGGTGTGCGGTGCGGGCCGAGTCCGGCGCGCACGTCGCCGGGTACGCGGGCGCGGCGACGGTCGGGCTGGGTCCCCGCATGCGCTCCGGCAGTGTGAGCACGCTCCCGCTCCATCCCGGCACCGTACTGGGCGGGTCCGATCGCCGGACTGCCCCGACGGGCAGACGGGGAGGCATGATCGGCTTCCCGTGTGGTGGAAGTCGCCGGTCCATGGCGAGGGGGCATGCGATCCACTGTGGACGCCAATGCCACAGGCGGCCCGTCGTATGCCCCGCAGGGCAGGGGCCCGACATCGACTCGGGTCCCGCCGGTCATCATGTTGGCCATGGCCGCCGCCCCGAGACACGACTTCCTGCTCCTCGGTCCCTTCCAGGTCGGCGCCGCCGGCAGGCCCGTCAGCCTCGGGCACCGAAAGCGGCTGCTCCTCGCCGGGCTCCTGCTCAACGGCGGCCGGGTCGTCAGTGTCCGCCGGCTCTCCGAGTACATCTGGGACACCGAGCCCCCTGCCAACCCGGCACCGCGACTGCGGACGATGGTCGCCGAACTGCGCCGGGACCTGCGCGGTCTCGGCGGCGAGCTCATCGTCACCCGCTCCCCCGGCTACCTCATCAACACCGACGCCGCCCGCTGCGACCTGCCGGCCCTCCACGAGGCGATCGGCGGGATCGACGCCGCGACCGACGACACCGCACGCCTCACCGCCCTGGACAACGCCCTCGCCCTCTGGCGCGGACCCGCGCTCGACGGTCTCGACACACCCGCCGTCCGCGCCGAGGCTGCGTCGCTCGACGAGCTCCGCACGCGCCTGCGCGAAGACCGGATCGAGGCGATGCTCGCCCTCGGCCGCAACGCCGAGGTCATCGCCGAACTCACCGCGCTGACCCGGGCCCACCCCTCCCGCGAACGCCCGCACGGCCAGCTCATGTTCGCCCTCTTCCGGACCGGACGCGCCGAGGAGGCGCTACGGGCCTACCGGCGCCTCCGCGCCCGCCTCGCCGACGAGTACGGCATCGAGCCCTCGGCCGCGACACGCAGTCTCCACAAGGACATCCTGGGCGCCGCGCCGAGCCTGGACGCGGCGCCCGCACCGGCGAAGGCCCGTCCGATCTCCACGCTCCCGTCCCCCTCGCGCCTACTCGCCGGCCGCGACGCCGAACTCGCCGCACTGGACGCGCTCGCCGAGCGGAGCCGTGTCATCGTCGTCACCGGCCCGGCGGGGGCCGGCAAGACCACTCTCGCGGTCCACTGGGCGCACCGCGCCGCCGAGCGCTTCCCCGACGGGCGTCTGTACCTCAACCTGCGCGGCTTCGACCCCGAACCGCCGCTCGACACCGACGTCGCGACCACGATCCTCCTGCGCGCCCTCGGCCTGCCTCCGGACCGCGTCCCGCCCGGCACCGACGAACGGCGGGCGCTCCTGCGGTCGACTCTCGCCGGCCGCCGCGCCCTGCTGCTCCTCGACAACGCCGGAGACGCGGCCCGCGTCCGCGCGCTACTGCCGGACTCGCCGGGCTGCCTCACGCTGGTGACCAGCCGCGAACGGCTCAGCGGACTGGTCGCCCTCGACGAAGCCGAACGACTCGCCCTCGACGTGCTCGGCACGCGCGCCGCCGTCGAGATCCTCACCGGGATGCTCGGTGCCGAACGGCTCGTCGGGGAACCGGGCGCCGCCGAGGCCCTCGCCGCCGCCTGCGGCCACCTTCCCCTCGCCCTGCGCATCGCCGGCGCGCTCCTCGCCGACCGGCCGCACCAGTCGGTGGCCGGCTACGCCGCCGACATCGCCGCCGAACCACTGCGGAGGCTCGCCGTACCCGATGACCCGCACGCCGACGTCCACGCCGCGGTCGCCCGCTCCTACGCGTCGCTCGACGAGGAGTCCCGGCGAGCGCTGCGGCTGTCGGCGATGGTGCCCTCCCCGGCGGGCCTGTCGGCCGAGGCGCTGGGCATCGTGACCCTGCGCTCTGCGGCACCGCTGAAGTCCACTGTAGAGCGCCTGCTGTCCCGCAACCTGATCGCCGAGTCGGCGGCCGATCGCTTCACCCATCACGACCTCGTCCGGGCCTTCGGCATCCGCCACGCCGCCGACGATCCGGACGGCGGCGCGGCCGTCGACCGCCTCCTCGCCTACTACCTCGCCGAGTTGACCAGGGCCGTTGGCGGATCGGTGTTCGCCGGCGGAGGCCGTCCCCCGGCCGTCGACCGTGGTGAAGCGGTGGTCGCGCGGGCCTGGCTGGGCGCCGAACTGCCCAACATCGTGGCGGCCGTCGCTTACGCCGCCGAGCACCATCGGCCGGAGGCCGCCTGGCGCCTCGCCGACGCGCTGCGGGTGCCGTTGAGCGACACCGGCGCGCTCGCCGAGTGGCGCGGTGTCACCGACATCGGCCTCGCCGCCGCGGGCGCCGTCGCCAGCGACGTGGGACTGGCGGCGATGCATCAGGCCCGCGGCGCCATCCACTTCCGCACCTCGGAGGCCGAAGCCGCGCTCGCCGAGTACCAGCGCGCGCTCGATCTGTTCGCCCGCAATGATCACCGCAGGGGCGAGGCCCAGGCACTGCACGGGCTCGCCTCGGTGCACCACCTGCGCAACGACCTGCCCTCGGCCATCGACCTGACGCGCCGGGCCGTGACGATCGACCAGGACAACGACGACGCCGAGTCCGAGCTTCGCGGCCTGACGAATCTGGCGCAGGCGCGCATCCAGGTCGGGGATCTCGACCGCGCCCTCGACGACCTCACCGCCGCCCTGGCGCGAGCCGACGACGGCGACGACGCCTCACGCGCCGAGATCCTCCAGACCCTGGCCTTCCTGCACTCCCGGCGCGGCGAACTCCGCGAAGCCGTCGACGTGCTCACCCGGGCGGGCCGGCTCTTCACCGAGCTGGGCCGCCACCACGACGAGGTGCAGATCTGGATCGGATTGGCGGCGATGCACCGGGAACTCGGCTCCTACGGCACGGCCCGCGCCTACTTCCACGCGCTGCTCGACGAAGGAGACCGCCTGGGCGACGTGCGGCTCACCGTCATGTCGGCCTGTGGCCTCGCCCAGATCGCACTTCGCGAGGGCGGGGACACCGGTGCGGCCGGCGCATGGCTCGACCGCGCCGATGCCGCGCTGGAGAAGGGCACTTACGGCTACGGCACCTATGTCGTGACAACTGGCCGCGCCGCCCTCGCCCTCCACAAGGGAGACACCGCCGACGCCAACCGGCGAGCGCGCGCCGCGCTCGGCATCGCCGAGAAGGCGGGAACCCACATCGGACCGGCCCGCGCGCTGCTCGCCAAGACGCTGCACGCCATAGGAGATCTCGACGCGGCGCACAAGGTCGCGCAAGCCGCTCTCGGCGAGCTCGGCGCCAAGGGCCAGCACCTGGACGAGGCCCGGGTACTGATGACGATCGGTCTCATCCAGAAGGGACGTGGTGACATGACCGCGGCCCGTACCGCCTGGAGCCGCGCGCGGGATCTGATGGCGGCTTCGGGAAGCGCCGACCTGGCCCGGGTCGAGGTCCTGCTCAGCGGAGGCGGCTGACCGGGAGGGCGGATTCAGGGCGGGTTTCGGGCGCCCGGCCGGTGACCATCGCGGCGTACCTGTCCACGCCGGTCTCCCCCGGCCTCCGCAGAACGCCCGGTGATCCATGCACTCCCGAACACCACTTCCGCCGCCGCGGGTGATCGTGCTCCCGCGCCCGGCGCAGGTGCAGACCGCGGTGATGCTCATGTACGCGAGCGGGGTGGTGGGCATGCTGATGCTGTTCACGGTCGCCGTCGTCAACGACCCCGACGGTGAGGACGCCGAGGCGGTCCTTCTCGGCCTCACCGGCTGCTTCGGGCCGGCGCTGCACGTCACGGCCGGGATTCTCGGCATCTTCGTACTGCGCGGAAATTCGGAATGCCGGGTGGCGGCCTTCGCCGTCGCAGGGACCTCGGCGATCTGCGACGGGCTGGGGTCCACCGTCGGCTTCACCGCCGCCGGATCGGCGGCCGAGAACCACATCGGCGCCTTCCTCGCCTTCTACGGCGTGCTCGCCGCCTGCCTCATGGCGGCCGACGCGATCATCGTCGGCCTGCTGGCGCAGCACCGGGTGAACGCCTGGTTCGCCGCTCACCGCGCGCTTCGGCTCGCACGTCACATGCCTCCGGCCACTTGGCCCTAGTCGGCGCCCCCAGAGATCAGGAGATCCATGAACGTCACCACCCGAGAGCCCGCCGAAGCGCGGTTCTCCATCCCCGAGCCCGGGGAGCCGCAGATCCCGGCCCTCGCCGACCCCGGCCGGCGCCTGGCGGCACGCGCGATCGACATCGCCGCCGTCGCCGTGCTCTACCCCCTGGCCGTCAGCGCGGGATTCCTCATCACCGACCAGCTCCTCCCCGGCGCGGTGAAGGACACCGCCCGGGTCATCGCGATCGTCGTAGCCGTCACGTGCCCGATCACCTACGAGGCGATCCTGCTCGGCACCGTCGGCGCCACGATCGGCAAGAAGCTCCTGCGACTGCGCGTGCTGCGCCGGCACGACGGCCTGCCCGCCGGGTGGATCGCGGTGACCTTGCGGCCCATGGCGTTCTGGGTCTTCGTGTTCCTGCCCTTCGGGCTGCTCAACCCGCTGTGGTGCCTGTGGGACAAGCCCCACCGGCAGACACTGCACGACAAGATCGTGCGCACGGTCGTCGTCACACTGCCGAAGGGCTGACCGGCGGGGCGCCGACGGCGTCGGCGCCCCGGGCTCTACCCGGCGTAAGGCTCCGGCGGCTCACCGGCCCGGACCCGGCCGATCAAGTCCTCCGGGGAGACCGGCACACCGGGCCGGGCGGCGAGAGTGGCCAGAAAGAACGGGGGCCCGCGACTCTCGTCGCGGGCCCCCGGAACGGGGCCCTACTTCAGGCCGTAGGAACGGATCATGGTCTGCACTGTGGTGTCGCCGTCGATGTTCACGGCGGTCAGACGAGTCGAGACGGCGGTGGCCCCGGCGGGGTGGAACAGCACCGCCACGCCAGTCTCACCGAAGCGGCTGACCGCGACCCGCTTCCAGGTCTTCCCGTCGTCGTAGGAGACCTCCATGCCCAGGGTCTCGACGGCGGGCTGCCCGTCGGTGTTGTGGTCGAAGCTCAGCGACACGACCTGCGGAAGCTTCGCCTTGGCGTACCCGTCGCGCACTCCCGTGGCGTCGAGGCGCACGAGGCTCACGGCGGGATCCAGTGCGGCGTCGGGGACGAAGTCCTGCGCGTAGGAGAACTCGACGGTGGACTTGGTGCCGATGTCACTCCAGGCGACGTCCCGCTCCATCTCGCAGGTCAAGACGAAGTCGCCGGAAAGTCCCGAGGGGATCTCGAAACGGTTGGTGTAGGAGTAGGAGGTGTCGAGGACGGTCTCGCCGTTGGCGGTGAAGGTGAGACGGCTGTTCGGGCTCATCGACCACGACTCGATCGCCGGGTCCGGGCCGCTGAACATGCCGAGGTTGACATAGAGGAAACCGTTGCGGCGGTGCACACCCGCCGCGTCGTTGGTGAACCCGGTCCCGAGCGGAGCGCTGTTCCAGCGAACCGTCGTGGTCGCTCCGGCGACCACCACATGGGACGTGCCGTGGTCCTCGGTGTCGTCCGACATGAACTCACCCAGGGAGACGCTGGAGTTCCACTCCCCCGGCGTGTAATGGATCCGGTAGGTTCCGGGAGCCTGCCGGGGCAGCGCGATGCCGCTTCCGTTGCGCCCGGACCCCAGGTACGCGGTGGTGGTCCCCGGCCCCTGGGCCGCGATCACGTGCTCGACGACACCGAGG
This sequence comes from Phytomonospora sp. NPDC050363, assembly GCF_040655735.1. Taxonomy (NCBI): domain Bacteria; kingdom Bacillati; phylum Actinomycetota; class Actinomycetes; order Micromonosporales; family Micromonosporaceae; genus Phytomonospora; species Phytomonospora sp. NPDC050363. Next base: position 2,650 of record NZ_JBFAKK010000001.1, on the reverse strand, counting down.
TCGGACTCCTCGTAAGCCAGCGCGAGACCGTCGGGCAGCGGTCCCTCGCGCGTCTCGGACAGGTAGTACTCGCCGCCCTCGTCCTCGAAGAGCTGCCACAGGTCGAACAGCACGGGCAGGCCCGAGGAACCGGGCAGCAACCGGGTCGTGAAGACGCTGCCGAACCACATGGTCGCGCCGATACCGCTGTGCGGGTCCTCGGTCATCCCGACCCGCACCTCGGCCGACGAGGACGACAGCACTTCCCCGTCGGTGAAGGTGATGTCGGTGGTCACTTCCCCGGCGGAGGCGGCGTCGACGGTGATCGAGGTGTCCGCGCTGATCTGGGCTGCCATGTCGGTGAAGGTCCCGAAGAGCGATTCACCGTCGCTGCTGGCGACCACGGCCGCGAATATATGGCGGCCGGGCGTGAGTCGGGCGTACGGCGTCCCGTCCGGCCGGTAGTCCCAGGTGATGCTTTGCTCGCCGGTGTCGAGGTTCCAGTAGGTGACATCGGCGAACTCGAACGTCTCTCCCTCGACGAGGGTCGACGGGAAGTCCACCGTGCAGATCTCCTCCTCGGTCACCGCGCCGAGGGCGGTCCGGACCGTCGCGGTCCCGTCGGTGGCGACCAGTTCCGCGGAGTGCGCGCCGTACTCGCGCGCCGGGTCGGGGTCGTAGGACACCGACACCGTCGCCGAGCCGCCCGCCGGTACCGTCACCTGTGGACGGTCGACGGCGAAGCCCTCGCCACCGCTCAGCGAGACCGAGAGCGTGACGTCGGCGTCGCCGTCGTTGGTGTAGGTGACGTCCTCGACGGCGGTCTCCTGGTCCTGCGGGAACCGGAACAACCCGAAGGAGACCGAGCCGTCGGCGTGGACGGCCTGGGAGATTCCGCGCGCCACGTCGAGGCGGCCCGCGCCTTCCTGCATGGGACTGAGGGCGTCGAGTCCCTTGGCGGAGCCGACGAGCGCGTTCTTGAGGCGCTCGCCCGTCCAGTCCGGGTGCCGCTGCTTGAGCAGCGCCACCGCGCCGGTGGTGTGCGGGGTGGCCATGGACGTGCCGTCGTGGGCGACGTAGGACTCGCCCTCGGTCCCGGTTCCGGCGGCCTGGGCAGCGGTGATCGCGCTACCCGGGGCGACCAGGTCCGGCTTGACCGAGTAGTCGTAGGCCGGTCCCTGGCTGGAGAAGTCGGACAGCTCGTCGGACTTGGTCACGCTGCCGACGGTCAGCGCCGAGGGCGCCACCCCGGGACTGTCGATGCTGTTCGGCCCGTAGTTGTTGCCGGCCGCCACCACGAACAGCGTCCCGCTGTCCGCGCTGAGGCGCTCCAGCGCCTCGACCACCGGGTTGCCGTCGTAGGGCGCGCCACCGATGCTGATGTTCACCGCGGTCGCGCCCTGAGCCGCGGCCCACTCCATGCCCTCGATCATGTCGCTGTAGGCGCAGAACCCGTCCTGGGTGCAGACCTTGCCGACGATCAGGTTCGCGCCCGGCGCGACGCCCTTGTACTTCCCGTTCGAGGCCGCGCCGGTGCCGGCCGCGATCGAGGCCACGTGCGTGCCGTGACCGTTCCGGTCGACGGCGTCGGACTCCTCGGTGAAGTTCTCGGCCACGGTCACGCGGCCGGCCAGGTCGGGGTGGGTCGGGTCGTAGCCGGAGTCGAGGACGGCGATGGTCACGCCGGTTCCGTCGTAGCCGGCCTCCCATGCGGCGGGCCCACCGATCTGCGGGACGCTCGCGTCGAGCACGACCCGCGACCTGCCGTCCAGCAGGATCCTGGTGTCGGCGGCCGAGCGGGCGTTCGCGCCGCTCACCGAGCTCCAGAGCCCGGCGAGACCGGACGCGGACAGGACCGAGGCGGTCGCCCCGATGCTCTCCAGGCGGGTGCCGTCGGCGACGGCCGCAGACCGTGAGGCCGCGCCGCCGGAGACGATGAGCGGAAGGACGTCGCTGTCGGCGTAGCCGTCGCGGATCAGTCCCGACACGTTGAACAGGCGCCGGTCCAGGTGGCCGGCGCGCAGCGGCGCGACGGCGTCGGCGGGCACGACGTAGACGTCGTCGCCGTCGCGGAACCGCTGGTGGCCGACCTTCTCCCGGCCCTCGCCCGGGAGGAGGGTCGTCGTCCCGTCGGCGGCGACGTCGACCCGGTCGCCGGTCACCAGGGTCACGATGTGGCCGCGCCCGTCGGCGGGCGGGGATACGGCGAGTGGCCCGGCGGCCTCGCCCGTCGGGTCGGCCGCCACCGGCGGCGCCGCACCCAGCAGCAGGGCGGCCGCAGCCGCCCCGCCGACGATCAGTCGCATGCTTCTTCTCACGTCGAGCCAACTCCCAGTGGGTCGATGGTCCTAATTGGACAGACCACTGTGGACGGACAGCGGTCCTCGGTAGTTGACGAGTCCGGCGGCGTGAAAGGTCTCGCGGGAAGCCGAGAAAGGCACATCGGTCTCCGAGAAGCACGTCCGCGCGGACAGGTCGGGCCCAGTATGGGAATCCATCGATCCACGAGAATGCCCGTGCCGACACAGCGGACATTTCGACGGTCGGGACCCTGGGCGTGTCCTGGTGATCATCGTGGGGCTGCGGCACCCGTAAGATCACCGGCCACTGAGGACGCTGTACTTTCGCATCATGGACACCGATCGCTTCGACACCGCCACGCTCCACGACG